>NZ_VIGB01000003.1:601000-1202000 GCF_006636205.1 Kitasatospora acidiphila
GTGAACTGTACGTCGCCGGCGGCCAGTTGGCGCGCGGCTACCTGGGGCGTGCCGGGCTGACGGCGGAGCGGTTCGTGGCGTGCCCGTTCGAGAGCGGACAGCTCATGTACCGCACGGGTGACCGGGCGCGGTGGACGGCCGACGGCCGACTGGTGTTCGCCGGGCGCGCGGACGACCAGGTGAAGATCCGCGGTTTCCGGATCGAGCCCGACGAGGTGGCCGCGGCGCTGACCGGGCATCCGCGCCTCGCCCAGGTCGCGGTGGTCGCGCGGGAGGACGTGCCCGGTGACCCGCGCCTGGTCGCCTACGCGGTGCCGGCCGAGGGTGCGGCCGACGGGCTCGCGCAGTTGGTCCGCGAGGTCGCGGCCGAGCGGCTGCCGGCGCATCTGGTGCCGTCGGCGGTGGTGGTGCTGGACGCGCTGCCGCTGACGGTGAACGGAAAGCTGGACCGCCGGGCGCTGCCCGCCCCGGAGCAGGCCGCCACCGGCGCGGGCCGGGCCCCGGCCACCACCCATGAGGTGCTGATGTGCCAGGCGTTCGCCGACGTCCTCGGCCTTGACCGGGTCGGCGTCGACGACGACTTCTTCGCGATGGGCGGTCACTCGCTGATGGCGATGCGACTGGTCAGCCGGGTGCGGGCGGTGCTCGGCGTGGAGCTGCCGGTCCGCCAGTTGTTCGACACGCCGACTCCGGCCGCGCTGGCCGCCCGGCTGGACGGGGCCGCCGCAGGCCGGGCCGCCCTGGTGCCGATGGCTCGCCCCGAGCACCTGCCGCTGTCCTTCGCACAGCGCCGGCTCTGGTTCATCGGGCAGCTCGAAGGCGCGAGCACCACCTACACCATTCCGCTGGTCCTGCGGCTGACCGGGGAGCTGGACCGCGAGGCCCTCGCGGCCGCCCTGCGCGACGTGGTCGGCCGGCACGAGGTGCTGCGCACGGTCTTCGAATCCCTGGACGGCGAGCCCTACCAGCGGGTCCTTCCCATCGAGGAGGCCCGCCTCGAACTCCCGGTGCTGACGGTGACCCAGGCAGAGCTGACGGCCGCGATCGCCGACTCGGCGGGCCGTCCGTTCGAGCCCGGCGACCGCCTGCCGCTGCGGGCGACGCTGCTCGCGCTGAGCGCGGTCGACCACGTCCTGGTGCTGACGGTGCACCACATCGCCGCCGACGGCTGGTCGGCCGGCCCGCTGACCCGCGACCTCACGGCCGCCTACGCCGCCCGGGCGCAGGGGCATGAGCCGCGCTGGGCCGAACTGCCGGTGCAGTACGCGGACTACGCGCTGTGGCAGCGTGCGGTGCTGGGCGAGGAGGACGACCCGAGCAGCCTCCTGGCGCGCCAGCTGGACTACTGGCGCGAGGAGTTGGCGGGCGCGCCGGCCGAGCTCGCGCTGCCGGCCGACCGGCCGCGGCCGCGGCTGGCCTCGCACCGCGGGCACACGGTGGCGCTGGAGCTGCCCACCGAGCTGCACGCGCGGCTGGCCGGGCTGGCCCGGGAACGGGGCGTCACCCTCTTCATGGTCCTGCAGGCGGGCCTGGCGGTGCTGCTCCGTGCGCTCGGCGCCGGGGAGGACATCCCGATCGGTTCGGCGGTGGCCGGACGCACCGACGAGGCGCTGGACGAGCTGATCGGCTTCTTCGTCAACACCCTGGTCATCCGCACCGACCTGTCCGGGGACCCGACCTTCGAGCAGCTGCTCGACCGGGTCCGCGAGCGCAGCCTCGGCGCCCTGGCCCACCAGGACGTGCCGTTCGAGCGGCTGGTGGAGGAGCTCGCGCCGGCCCGCTCCATGGCGCGGCATCCGCTGTTCCAGGTGATGCTGACCCTGCAGAACACCGTGGCGCCGGACGGCCTGGAGCTGTCGGGCGTGCGGGCCGCGCGGATCCCGACGGTGGCACCGGCGGCCAAGGTCGACCTGGAGCTGTCGCTGCGGGAGATGTTCGACGCCCAGGGGGTGCCCGCGGGCCTGACCGGGACGCTGGTCGCGGCGGCGGACCTGTTCGACGCGGAGTCGGCCGAACTGCTGGTCGCGCGGCTGCGGCGGGTGCTGGAACAGGTCTGCGCCGAGCCCGGCACGCGGGTGGGCGCGGTGGAGGTGCTGGACGCGCCGGAGCGCTGGCGGATCCTCCGGGAGTGGAGCGGGACGGCGGCCGAGCTGCCGGACGCCACCCTGGCCGAGCTGTTCGAGGCCCAGGTGGCGCGCACGCCGGACGCGACCGCCCTGGTCTGCGGCGGTGTGCAGCTGTCGTACGCGGAACTGGACGCCAGGGCGAGCCGGTTGGCGGTGCTGCTGGCGGACCGGGGAGTCGGCCCCGAGTCGGTGGTCGCGGTGCTGCTGGAGCGCGGCGTCGACCTGGTGGTGGCCCTGCTGGCGGTCGTGAAGGCGGGCGGCGCGTATCTTCCGGTGGACCCGGAGTACCCGGCGCAGCGGATCGCGTTCATGCTCCAGGACGCGGCGCCGGTGTGCGTGCTGACGTCCTCGGCGGCCGGGTCGGCGGTGCCCGTGCCGGCCGGTGTGCCGGTGCTGGACCCGGCGGAGTCGGCTGAGCCGGCGGCTGTCGGAGCCGGGACCGGCGCACCGCCGTCCCGCGCGGCGCTGCGGCCCGAGCACCCGGCCTACGTCATCCACACCTCGGGTTCGACCGGGCGCCCCAAGGGAGTCGTCGTCCCGCACGGGGCGCTGGTGCAGCACCTGCGGGCGGTGGCCGAGCGGGTGCCGCTGGCACCGGAGGACCGCCTGCTGGCGGTGACGACGGTCTCCTTCGACATCGCGGCCCTGGAGCTGTTCCTGCCGTTGGTGCACGGCGCGTCCGTGGTGCTCGCCGATCGGGACACGGTGCGCGACCCGTGGGCGCTGCGGCAGTTGGTGCGGCGCAGCGGTACGACGGTGCTCCAGGCCGTGCCTTCGCTGTGGCGGGAGCTGCTGGCCGAGCCGGCCGACTGGGCGCGCGGCCTGCGGATGCTGGTCGGCGGCGAGGCGTTGCCCGAGGAACTGGCGGCGCGGATCCGCGAGTCGGGTGAACGGGCGGTGAACCTGTACGGTCCGACCGAGACCGCGATCTGGGCTGCCTCGGCCGAGCTCGGCGCGGGCCCGGTGACGATCGGCCGGCCGTTCGCCAACACCCGTGCCTATGTGCTGGATGCGGCGCTGCGCCCGGTCGCCCCGGGTGTGGCCGGGGAGTTGTACCTGGTGGGCGGGCAGCTGGCGCGCGGCTACCTGGGTCGCAGCGCACTGACCGCCGAGCGGTTCACGGCCTGCCCGTTCGAGGACGGGGCCCGGATGTACCGCACCGGTGACCTGGCCCGCTGGCGCCGCGACGGGACCCTGGAGTGCCTCGGCCGCATCGACGAGCAGGTGAAGGTGCGCGGGTACCGGATCGAGCTCGGCGAGGTCGAGGCCGCGCTGGAGAGCCACCCGCTGGTGCTGCGGGCGGCTGTGGCGGTCCGTCAGAACTCCGTTGGTGAAGGCCGGTTGGCCGGATACGTGGTGCCCCGCAGCGGCGCCGCCCTCGACCCGGCCGAGTTGCGCAGCCGGCTGGGCCAGGCGCTGCCGGACTACATGGTGCCCTCGGCGCTGATGGTCCTGGACGCGCTGCCGCTGACGGCCAACGGAAAGCTGGACCGCACGGCGCTGCCGGAGCCGCAGTTCGGGACCGGCGCCGGCCGGGCACCGGCCACTGCCCAGGAGGTGCTGGTCTGCCAGGCCTTCGCCGACGTGCTCGGCCTCGAACGGGTCGGCGCCGAAGACGACTTCTTCGAGCTGGGCGGGCACTCGTTGCTGGCCATGCGCCTGCTGAGCCGGGTGCGGGCGGCGCTCGGAGTGGAGCTGCCGGTCCGCATGGTGTTCGAGGCGCCGACGCCGGCCGCGCTGGCGGGCCGGCTCGCCGGAGCCGGGCAACCCGCCGTGCCCCTGACGGCGGCTGTGCCGCGGCCGCGGCACCTGCCGCTCTCCTTCGCCCAGCGCAGGCTGTGGTTCCTCGGTGAGCTGGAGGGACCGAGCCCGGCCTACAACGTGCCGATGGCCCTGCGTCTGACCGGTGAGCTGGACCGCGAGGCCCTCGCGGCCGCGCTGCGCGATCTGCTCGGCCGCCACGAGGTGCTGCGCACGGTCGTCGAGACGGTCGACGGGCAGCCGGGTCAGCGGGTGCTCCCGGTCGAGCGGAGCGGCTTCGAGCTCGCGGTGCTGCCGACGACTCCGGACCGGCTGGCCGCCGCGGTCGTGGCCGAGGCCGGGCACGCCTTCGACCTCGCGGGCGAACTCCCGCTGCGGGCGAGTCTGTTCGCGGTGAGTGCGACCGAGCACGTGCTGCTCCTGGTGGCCCACCACATCGCCACCGACGGCTGGTCGGCCGGACCGCTGGCGCGCGACCTCTCGGCCGCCTACGCAGCACGGCTCACGGGCCGGCAGCCGGACTGGGCGCCGCTGCCGGTGCAGTACGCGGACTACGCGCTGTGGCAGCGTGCGGTGCTGGGCGACTCGGCGGATCCGGACAGCCTCGGCACCCGTCAACTCGCTTACTGGCGCACGGACCTGGCCGGCGCTCCGGAGGAGCTGGAGCTGCCGGCCGACCGTCCGCGCCCGGCGGTCGCTAGCCGCCGTGCCCTCGCGGTGGAGCTGTCCACCCCGGCGGACCTGCACCGCGGCCTGCTGGACCTCGCGCGCGTGCACGGCGTGACCCTGTTCATGGTGCTGCAGGCGGCCCTGGCCGTGACCCTCAACCGGTCCGGCGCCGGCACCGACATCCCGATCGGGACGGCCGTCGCCGGGCGCACCGACGAGGCGCTGGCGGAGCTGGTCGGTTCCTTCGTCAACACCTTGGTGATCCGAACCGACCTGTCCGGCAACCCCACCCTGGCTGAGGTGCTGCACCGGGTCCGGGAGCGGAGCCTGGGCGCCCTCGCCCACCAGGAGCTACCGTTCGAGCACCTGGTCGAGGAGCTCGCCCCGGCCCGTTCGCTGGGCCGCAACCCGCTGTACCAGGTGGCGCTGACCCTGCAGAACACCGCGGCGGCCCAGTCGGACGGCGGCGCGCTGCCGGAGCTGGCCGGCCTCCTGGTCGAGCCGTTCGGCGTGCGGGCGCCCGGGGCCAAGGAGGATCTCGAACTCAGCCTGCGGGAGGCGTTCGACCCCGAGGGCGCTCCGGCGGGGATCACCGGTGTGGCCACCGCGGCGGCCGACCTGTTCGAGGCGGCGACGGTCCAGCGGCTGGCGGACCGGTTGATCCGGGTACTGCAGGCGATGGTCGGCGATCCGCAGGCCCGGCTGGCCTCGGTGGACGTGCTCGGGGCCACCGAGCGCCACCAGGTGCTGGAGCTGTGGAACAGCACGGCGCTCGCGGCGCCCCCGCTGTCGGCCTCCGCGCTGTTCGAGGCGCAGGTCGCACGGACTCCGCACGCGCTCGCCGTCCTGGCGGACGGCCTGTCCCTGACCTATGCCGAACTCGACGAGCGGGCGGACCGGTTGGCGCGCCGGCTGACGGCGCACGCAGTGGCCGCCGAATCGCTGGTGGGCATCTGCCTGCCGCGCGGCGCCGACCAGCTGGCCGCGATCCTGGCGGTCTGGAAGGCGGGGGCGGCGTATCTGCCGCTGGACCCCGGATACCCGGCCGAGCGGCTGGAGTTCATGCTGCGCGACGCTGATCCGGTGCTGACGCTGACGACCCCGGAGCTCCTGGGCACGCTGTCCGCGGCGGGCACCCCCTGGCCACCCTGGACGGGCCGTGGCCGCCGCGGGCGCCTCAGGAGCCGGGAGCAGCCGGGTCGCCGGGAGCAGCCGGGTCGCCGAGCGGGCTGGCCTACGTGATCTACACCTCGGGGTCGACGGGTCGGCCGAAGGGCGTGGCGGTCACCCACACGGGCGTGGCCTCGCTGGCGGCCGCCCAGGCGGAGCGCTTCGCGGTGGACGGTGGGAGCCGGCTGCTGCAGTTCGCGTCCGTCAGTTTCGATGCCGCGGTGTCGGACCTGCTGGTGGCGCTGTCCAGCGGTGCCGCCCTGGTGCTGGCCGACGCGGCGGAGCTGGTGCCGGGGGCCGGTCTGGTGGAGTTGGTGGCACGGCACGGGGTGACGCACCTGACGCTGCCGCCGGCCGTTCTGGCGGTCCTGGACCCGGCGAGCCTGCCGTCGGTGCGCACGCTGGTGTCGGCCGGTGAGGCGCTGGGCGCCGACCTGGTCGACAGGTGGGCTGCCGGCCGGAGGTTCGTCAACGCCTACGGGCCGACGGAGACCACGGTCTGCGCGACGATGTCGGCTCCGCTGGCGCCCGGAGACCTGCCGACCATCGGCGGCCCGATCGCCAACGCCCGGGTGTACGTGCTGGACGAGCAGCTCGGCGTGCTGCCGCCGGGAGTCGCAGGTGACCTCTACGTGGCGGGCCCCGGCCTGGCCCGCGGCTACCTGGGCCGCCCGGATTCGACGGCGGAGCGGTTCGTCGCCTGCCCGTTCGGCCCCGAAGGGCATGGGCCCCTCGCCCCCAGCCTGACGGCCGGGAGGTACCCCCAGCCCGGCGGCGGGCAAGGAGGGCGCATGTACCGCACCGGAGACCGGGTGAAGTGGACGGCGGACGGCCGGCTGGTGTTCACCGGCCGGGCGGACGAGCAGCTGAAGATCCGCGGCTTCCGGGTCGAGCCGGGCGAGGTCCAGGCCGTGCTGGCCGGCCATCCCGGGGTGGCCAGGACCGCCGTGGTGGCCCGGGAGGGGGCGCTCGTCGCCTACCTGGTGCCCACCACCCCCGGCTCGGTTCCCGAGGACCTGCGGGAGTTCACGGCCAGGCGGCTGCCCGAGTACCTGGTACCCGCGGCCTTCGTGGCACTCGACACGCTTCCGCTGACCCCCAACGGCAAGCTGGACCGAGCGGCGCTGCCGGCTCCGGACCAGGCCGGGGCGGCCGCCGGTCGGGGGCCGGAGACCGTGCGGGAGGAGATCCTCTGCGCGGCGTTCGCCGAGGTGCTGGGCCTGGAGCGGGTGGGGGTCGACGACGACTTCTTCGAGCTGGGTGGTCACTCGCTGCTGGTGGTGTCGTTGGTGGAGGCTCTGCGGGTGCGGGGCGTGTCGGTTTCGGTGGGGGCGCTGTTCCAGACCCCGACCCCGGCCGGGCTGGCCTGCTCGGCGGCCGCCGAGCAGGTGGTCGTGGAACCGAACCTGATCCCGGCGGATGCCACCGAACTCACCCCCGCGATGCTGCCGCTGATCGAGCTGGACGAGTCCGAACTCGCCGCTCTGGTGGCGCAGGTCGACGGCGGTGCGGCCAACATCGCGGACGTGTACCCGCTGGCGCCACTGCAGGAGGGATTCTTCTTCCACCATCTGATGGCACGGCAGGACGGTGCGGACTCCGACGTCTACGTGGCGCCGACCGTTCTGGCGTTCGACACCAGGAAGCGGCTCGACGGCTTCCTGGCGGCGCTCCAGCAGGTCGTGGACCGGCACGACATCTACCGCACCGCGATCGTCTGGGAGGGGCTGCGCGAGCCGGCGCAGGTCGTACTGCGTCATGCCCGGCTTCCGATCGTGCCGGTGGTCCTGGCCCCCGAGGGCCCGGACCCGGTGGACCAGCTGCTGGCGGTCACGCCTTCGTGGCTGGATCTGCGCCGGGCGCCGCTGATGGACCTGCACATCGCCGCCGAACCGGGCAGCGACCGATGGTTGGCGATGCTGCGGTTCCACCACCTGATCCAGGACCACACGTCGATGGAGGTGATGATCACGGAGGTGGCCGCGCTGATGGCCGGCCGGGGCGACCGGCTGCCGCGACCACTGCCGTTCCGAACCTTCGTGGCCCAGGCACGTGGCGGGGTGCCGCAGGCTGAGCACGCGCGCTACTTCCGCGAGTTGCTCGGCGACCTGACCCAGACCACCGCGCCGTTCGGCGCCGTGGACGTTCCCGGCGGGGACGCCGGCGAACGGGCCCGACTCACCCTCGACAGCGCGCTCGCGGCACGGACCAGGGAGCTGGCGCGCCGGCTGGGAGTGAGTGCGGCCACTGTCTTCCACCTGGCGTGGATCCGGGTGCTGGCCGCGGTCAGCGGCCAGGACGACGTGGTCTTCGGCACGGTGCTGTTCGGCCGGATGAACGCCGGTGCGGGGTCGGACCGGGTGCCCGGGCTCTTCCTCAACACCCTGCCGATGCGGATGCGGATCGGTGCGCTCACCGTGACCGAGGCGCTGGCCGCCACCCGGGACCGGCTGGCCGAGCTGCTGGTGCACGAACACGCCCCGCTCGCGCTCGCCCGCCAGGCCAGCGCTCTGCCCGCCGGCAGTCCGCTGTTCGCCGCGATCTTCAACTACCGCCACCAGCAGGCGGCCACGCGGGCAGCCGGCGGCCTCGAGGGAATCGAGGTGCGGTACTCCCGGGAGCGGTCCGACTACCCGCTCAACGTCACCGTCGACGACGACGGCGCGGAGTTCCGGCTCACCATCGAGGCCACGGCTGCGGCCGAGCCGGTACGGGTCGGGGCGCTGCTGCAGACGGCGCTCGGCCACCTGGTGACAGCGCTGGAGTCGGCGCCGCAGACGCGCCTGGCGGCGGTGCCGACACTGGACCGCGAGCAGCGGGACCAGGTGCTGGCACGGTGGAACGACACCGCGGCCGAGCTGCCCGCGGGTCTGGTGCCCGAGGTGTTCGCCGCACAGGCGGCGCGGACGCCGGACGCCGTCGCGGTCAGGTCCGGGGAACGGACGGCGACCTTCGGCGAGTTGGCGGCTCGGGCGAACCAGCTGGCCCACTACCTGAGGGCGCAGGGCGTGGGCCCCGAGTCCGTGGTGGGCCTGTGCCTTCCGGCCGGCGTGGAGCTGCTGACCGTGATCCTGGGGGTGTGGCAGGCAGGTGCGGCCTATCTCCCGCTGGATCCGCAGTACCCGGCCGATCGGCTGGCGTTCATGCTGCGGGACAGCAGGGCCGGGGCGCTGATCGGCACCCTGGACAGCCTGGACGAGCTGCCGGCCGGACTGCTGCGCACCATCGCGCTGGACGAGCCGCTGGTGGCCGCCCAGTTGGCGAACCGGTCCGCCGAGGCACCGGAAGGCGGCCTGACGGCCGAGCGGTTGGCGTACGTGATGTACACCTCCGGGTCCACGGGCCGGCCCAAGGGTGTGGCGGTCACGCACGGCGGGCTGGCGAACTACGTGCTGTGGGCGGCGGACGCCTACGGCATGGCGGCCGGTGGCGGCGCCCCGCTGCACTCCTCACCGGCCTTCGACCTCACCGTGACCAGCCTGCTCGTGCCGCTGGTGACCGGCTCGACGGTCGTGGTCAGCGAGGCCGGCGGCGCCGAGGGGCTGGCCGACCTGATGGCCGGCGAGCCGGAGTTCGGCTTGGTGAAGGTGGTGCCCGGTCATCTCCCGCTGCTCGCCGAGCTGTTGCCGGACGAGGCGGCGGCCCGGTCGACCCGCCGCCTGATCGTGGGCGGCGAGGCCCTGCACGGCGCGGACGTCCGCGCCTGGCTCGAGCGGGCACCGGGCTCGGTGCTGGTGAACGAGTACGGCCCGACCGAGACCGTGGTCGGCTGCTGCGTCCATGAACTGACGGCGGGTCAGGCGATCGGCGACGTGGTGCCGATCGGCCGTCCGATCGCCAACACCCGGCTGTTCGTGCTGGACGAGCACCTGCAGCCGGCTCCGATCGGCGTGCCCGGGGAGGTCTACATCGCCGGCGCCCAGTTGGCGCGCGGCTACCTGGGCCGACCGGACCTGACGGCGGAACGCTTCGTGGCGAACCCGTTCGGGGCCGGCGACGGGCTCCTGCCCGGTGGCGCGCGGGCGGGGAGGATGTACCGCTCGGGCGACCTGGCGCGCTGGACGGCGGACGGCCTGCTGGAGTACCTCGGCCGGGTGGACGAACAGGTCAAGGTGGGTGGCTACCGGATCGAGCCCGGCGAGGTCCAGGCCGTGATCGCCGGCCACCGGTCGGTGGCGCAGGCCGCGGTGATCGCCCGCGAGGACGTGCCCGGTGACCGGCGCCTGGTCGCCTACGTGGTTCCGTCGGGCGGGGCCGGCGAGGGGCTGGCGGACGCGGTGCGCGACCATGCCGCCGCGCGGCTGCCGGAGCACATGAGGCCCTCCACCGTCGTGGTCCTCGACACGCTGCCGGTCACCAGGAACGGCAAGCTGGACCGGGCGGCGCTACCCGCCCCGGTGCCGGCCGCCCCGGCAGGCGGGCGGGCGCCGCTCACCACACAGGAGGAACTGCTCTGCCAGGCCTTCGCCCAGGTCCTCGGGCTGGCGGCGGTCGGTGCCGACGACGACTTCTTCGCCCTCGGCGGCCAGTCACTGCTGGCCACCCGACTGGTCAGCAGGGTGCGTGCGGTGCTCGGCGTCGAGCTCCCGATCCGGGTGCTCTTCGAGCGGCCCACCCCTGCCGCCATCGCCGCCCACCTCACCGGGGCCGCCCGGGGCCGTACCGCACTGACACCGGTGGCGCGGCCCGAGCGGCCGCCGCTCTCCTTCGCGCAGCGCCGGCTCTGGTTCATCGGCCGGCTCGAAGGGCCCAGCGCCACGTACAACGTGCCGATGGCGGTACGGCTGACCGGCACGCTGGACCGTGCGGCGCTGGCCGCGGCGCTGCGGGATGTGATCGGCCGTCACGAGGTGCTGCGCACGGTGCTGCGGCTGTCCGGTGGCGAGCCGTACCAGTGGGTGCTGCCGCTCGACGAGACCGGCTTCGAGCTGCCGGTGGTCGAGCTGAGCGCGGAGGAGCTGCCCGCCGCGCTCACCCTGGAGGCCGGCCGGGGCTTCGACCTCGCAGCCGAGATCCCGCTGCGAGCCTGCCTGTTCGGGCTGGGCCCGGCCGACCACGTCCTGCTGCTCGTCGTCCACCACATCGCCACCGACGGCTGGTCGACGGCACCGCTGACCCGGGACGTCTCCCGCGCCTATGCCGCACGGACGGCGGGCCGGGCACCCGGCTGGGAGCCGCTGCCCGTGCAGTACGCGGACTACGCGCTGTGGCAGCGCGAGCTGCTCGGGAACGACGGCGAGCCGAGCGACCTCCTCGCCGACCAGTTGGCCTACTGGCGCGCCGCGCTGGCCGGGGTGCCGCAGGAGCTGGCGCTTCCCGCCGACCACGTGCGTCCCGCGCTGGCCGGCCACCGCGGCCACACCGCACCGGTGGCCGTCCCGGCCGACGTGCACGCGCGCCTGGTGGAGCTGACCCGCTCCGAAGGCGTGACCACGTTCATGGTGCTCCAGGGCGCGCTGGCGGTGCTGCTGTCGCGGTGGGGCGCGGGCAGCGACATACCGATCGGATCACCCAGTGCCGGTCGCACCGACGAGGCGCTCGACGAACTGGTCGGCTGTTTCGTCAACACCCTGGTGCTGCGCACCGATCTGACGGGGGATCCGACCTTCCGTGAGGTGCTGCGCCGGGTGCGCGAGTCGAGCCTGTCGGCCTTCGCCCACCAGGACGTCCCGTTCGAGCGGCTGGTCGAGGAACTCGCCCCGGACCGCTCGATGGCCCGTCATCCGCTGTTCCAGGTGATGCTGACGCTGCACGACAACGCCGGGGCCGTCCTGCGGCTGGCCGGCCTCGACGCACAGGCGGTGCCGGTCAGCCGGTCGACGGCCAGGTTCGACCTGGATCTGAACCTCGGTGAGCAGTTCGACGCCGACGGTGCGCCGGCGGGCCTGCGCGGTGCGCTGGTCGCCTCGGCCGACCTGTTCGAACCGGAGACCGCCGAGCGCCTGGCCACCGGGCTGGCGCGGGTGCTGGAGCAGCTGCTCGCGGCGCCGCAGGAGCGGCTGAGCACGGTGCGGGTACTCGACGGGTCCGAGCGGCAGCAGATCCTGACCGCGTGGAACGACACGGCCGCGGTGGTTCCGGACACGACCCTGGCGGAGTCGTTCGCGGCGCAGGCGGCGCGGACGCCGGATGCGGTGGCCGTGGTGTTCGACGGGGTGCGGGTGTCGTACGCGGAGCTGGACGCCCGGGCGAACCGGCTGGCGCGCCACCTGATCGCGTGCGGTGTGGGTGCGGAGTCGGTGGTGGGGGTGTGCCTGGAGCGGTCGGTGGAGCTGGTGGTGGCGCTGCTGGCCGTGGTCAAGGCGGGTGGCGCGTACCTGCCGGTGGATCCGGAGCATCCGGCCGAGCGGATCGCGCTGACGCTCGCCGATGCGGGTGCGGTGTGCGTGCTGACCACGGATGCGTGCGGCGGGGCGCTGCCCACCGGTGCGGCGCGGGTGGCGGTGGACGATCCGCTGATCGCGGAGCAGTCGTCCGAGGCTCCCGAGGTGCGGGTGCTGCCGGCCCATCCGGCGTACGTGATCTTCACCTCCGGCTCGACGGGGCGGCCCAAGGGTGTGGTGGTACCGCACGAGGGCATCGTGAACCGGTTGGCGTGGATGCAGGAGCTGTCCGGCATCGGTGCCGGGGACCGGGTGCTGCAGAAGACGCCGTTCGGGTTCGACGTGTCGGTGTGGGAGTTCTTCTGGCCGCTGGTCCAGGGGGCGGCGGTGGTACTGGCCCGGCCGGGCGGGCACCGGGATCCTGCGTACCTGGCGGCCTTGGTGCGCGAACAGGGCGTGACCGTCGCCCACTTCGTGCCGTCGGTGCTGGAGCTGTTCGTGCGCGAGCCGGCCGCGGCCGGCTGCACGGGTCTGCGGGCGGTCTTCTGCAGCGGTGAGGCGCTGGCCGCGCCCTTGCGCGACCGGTTCCTCGAACTGCTGGACGGCGTGCCGCTGTTCAACCTCTACGGGCCGACCGAGGCGTCGGTCGACGTGACGGCCGCACGCTGCCGCGCGGACGACGGTGCGGTGGTGCCGATCGGCGGACCGGTGGCCAACACCCGGGTGTACGTGCTGGACGGCTCGCTGAGCCCGGTACCGGTGGGCGTCGCGGGCGAACTGTACCTGGCCGGCGTGCAGTTGGCGCGCGGGTACGCGGATCGGGCGGCGCTCACGGCCGAGCGGTTCGTGGCCTGCCCGTTCGAGGCGGGAGCCCGGCTGTACCGCACCGGTGACCGGGTGAAGTGGACGGCCGATGGGCGATTGGTCTACCTCGGCCGCACGGACGACCAGGTCAAGATCCGCGGTGTCCGGATCGAGCCCGGGGAGGTGCAGGCGGTGCTGGCCGCGCACCCGGCGGTCGACCGGATCGCCGTGGTCGCGCGGGACGGGCTGCTGGTCGCCTACCTGGTCCCCGCCCACCCCGGCATCACCGCCGAGGGCCTGCGGGAGTTCGCGGCGCTGAGCCTGCCGGAACACCTGGTGCCGTCGGCCGTGGTCGTCCTCGACGCGCTGCCGGTCACCGCCAACGGCAAGCTCGACCGCGACGCGCTGCCCGCACCCGAGTACACCGCCGCACGGGGCCGGGGCCCGGCCACCCTCCGCGAGGAGATCATGTGCCGGGCCTTCGCCGAGGTCCTCGGGCTGCCCATCGTCGGAGCGGAGGACGACTTCTTCGCACTGGGCGGGCATTCGCTGCTGGCCGTGGCGCTGGCGGAGCACCTGCGGGCGCAGGGGGTGCCGGTCTCGGTGCGGGCGCTGTTCCGCACTCCGACTCCGGCGGGACTGGCAGCCGCAGCAGCCAGCGAGGTCGAGGCGCCGCCGAACCTGGTTCCCGACGGCGCCGAGGAGCTCACACCCGAAATGCTGCCGCTGGCCGGGCTCACCGCGGCCGAGCTCGACCGGGTGGTGGCCCAGGTACCGGGCGGCGCGGCCAACGTCGCGGACGTGTACCCGCTCGCCCCGCTGCAGGAGGGCTTCTTCTACCACTACCTCGCCGCCGATCCGCACGGCGGCGGAGCCGATGTGTACGCGGTGCCCTTCGTGCTCGGCTTCGACGCGCGGGAGCGGTTGGACGCGTTCCTCGCCGCGCTCCAGCAGGTGGTGGACCGGCATGACGTCTACCGCACGGCGATCGTGTGGGAAGGGCTGCGGGAGCCGGTGCAGGTGGTGCTGCGCAGGGCGGAGCTGCCGGTCCGGGAGGTGGTCCTGGACACCGGGAGTGCGGATCCGGTGGAGCAGTTGCCGGCCATCGGAGGGACCCGGATGGACCTGCGCCGGGCCCCCTGATCCGCGTCACCACGGCCGCCGAGCCCGGCAGCGGACGCTGGCTGGCCCTACTGCGCATCCACCACATGGTCCAGGACCACACGACGATGGAGGTGCTCCTCGACGAGCTGGCCGCCTTCATGACCGGCCGCGCCGACCGGCTGCCGCAGGCGCTGCCGTTCCGCAACTTCGTGGCGCAGGCCCGCCTCGGCGTGTCGCGCGAGGAGCACCAGCGGTTCTTCGCCGGCCTGCTCGGGGACGTCACGCAGACCACGGCCCCGTTCGGCCTGCTGGACGTGCACGGCGACGGCAGCGGCGTGGACCTGGCACGACTGGCGGTCGACCAGCGCCTGGCCGACCAGGTGCGAGCCCTGGCCCGCCGACTGGGAATGAGCGCGGCCCCCTCTTCCACCTCGCCTGGGCGCGGGTGCTGGCGGCGGTGTCGGGCCACGACGACGTGGTCTTCGGTACGGTGCTGTTCGGCCGGATGAACGCCGGTGCCGGCTCGGACCGGGTGCCCGGCCTGTTCATCAACACCCTGCCGGTGCGGGCCCGGACCGGCGACGCGGGCGTGTCGTCGGCATTGACCGGGATGCGGGACCAACTGGCCGAGCTGCTGGTGCACGAGCACGCCCCGCTCGCCCTCGCACAACAGGCCAGCGGTGTGCCAGGCGGCAGTCCGCTGTTCACCTCCATCCTCAACTACCGCTACCGGCAGGTGGTCGAGCAGCCCGGCGCCGGGCTCACCGGCATCACGCTGCTGAGCTCCGACGACCACACCAACTATCCGCTGAGCGTGTCCGTCGACGACGACGGCGAGGGATTCTCGCTGACCGTCCAGGCGGTCCGGGTGGCCGCCGACGACGTGTGCGTGCTGCTGCACACCGCCCTCGCCGGGCTGGCCACCGCCCTGGAGGCCGCCCCGGACACCCGGGTGGCCGATCTGCCGGTGCTGGACCCGGCAGCGCGGCACCGGCTGCTCACCGAGTGGAACGAAACGAGCCACCCCGAGAGCGATGTGACACCACACCAGTTGATCGAGGCGCAGGTCGCCCGGACACCCATGGCCACCGCCCTGCTCTTCGAGGGTGCCGAGCTCTCGTACGCCGAGCTGAACGCACGGGCCGAGCAGGTGGCGCGCGGGTTGGCCGACCGCGGGATGGGTGTCGAGTCGGTGGTCGCGGTGGCGCTGGACCATCCGGTTCGGCGGACGATCGCGATGCTCGCGGCCTGGAAGACCGGCGCTGCCTACCTCCTGCTGGATCCGCAGGGCCCGGCGGACCGGACCGAGTCGGTCCTCGCCGACCTCGCGGCCGCCGGTACCCCGCTGCTGGTGCTGGACGAGGCGCAGCTGCAAGCCGTTCTGGACGGCGCTCCGCACTCCGGCGCGCCGCGCCCCGCGGCGCTGCCGGAGCACCTGGCCTGCCTGCGGGTGACGGCGCGGACCTCGGCGACCGCGGCTGCGAACCGCAGTGTGGTGAACAGGTGGGCCTGGCTGGGAGAAGAGTGCGGCCTGTCGTCGTCGGACCGGGTGTTCGCGGTCGACCCCTCCTCCCCCGAGTTCCTGCGGCCGCTGGCCGAGGGTGCCGCACTGGTGCTGTCCCGACCGGCCGGGTACCTGGCCCCGGCCCGCCTCGCGGCCCTGCTGCGCGAGACGGGGGTGACGGTCGCACACCTGACCGGCCCGCTGCTGGAGCTGCTGGTGACCGAGCCCGCGGGCGCGCGGTATCCGGGCCTGCGGGCGGTGTACTGCGCCGGTGACGGGCCGACGGCCGCGACACGTGATCGGTTCCTCGAAAGCTCCGGTGCCCGGCTGTCCACCCTGCTCGGGGCGACGGCCGCGCGCTGCGAGGCCGGCGACGGCGCGCTGGTGCCGATCGGCCGACCGCTGGCCAACACCAGGGTCTACGTGCTGGACGCGGCGCTGCGGCCGGTGCCGGTCGGCGTCGAGGGCGAGCTGTACGTCGCGGGTGCCGGCCTGGCGCGCGGGCTCACGGGCGGTGCCGCCCTGACGGCGCAGTGGTTCGTGGCCTGCCCGTTCGAACAAGGAGGAAGGATGCACCGCACGGGCGAGCGGGTGCGGTGGACCGCGGACGGTCGTCTGGAGCATCTCGGCGGTGCGGACGAGCGGGTGGTGATCCGCGCGGTGCCGGTCGAGCCGAGCCAGGTTCGGGGCGTGCTGACCGGTCACCACGCGGTGGCCCAAGCGGTGGTGGTCGAGCGGGACGGAGCGCTGGTCGGGTACGTGGTGCCGGCCGGCGTCGGCGCCGCACTCGACGACGCCGCACTCGAGGAGCTGCGGGCGCATGCCGCCGACCGGTTGCCCGAGCAGGCGGTGCCCGCGGTGCTGTCGGTGCTGGACTCGCTGCCGTTGGCCCCGGACGGGAGCCTGGACCGCACCGCGCTGCCCGTACCGGACGCCCGCTCGGCAGCGGAACCGGCACGGCTGCGCGGTCCCGCCACCGTGCAGGAGGAGATCCTGTGCCAGGGCTTCGCGCACGTCCTGGGCCGGGAGGGCGTCGCCGTGGACGACAACTTCTTCGCGCTCGGAGGCCACTCGCTGCTGGCGGTGGCACTGATGGAGTACCTGCGGGCCTACGGCATGTCGATCTCCATCCGCGCCCTGCTGCGCAACCCGACACCCGCGGGGCTCGCCGCGGTGGCCGGTCCGGCGCAACTGGTCGTGCCGCCGAACCTGGTTCCCGACGGCGCCGAGGAGCTCACACCCGAGATGCTGCCGCTGGCCGGGCTCACCGCGGCCGAGCTCGACCGGGTGGTCGCCCAGGTACCGGGCGGCGCGGCCAATGTCGCGGACGTGTACCCGCTCGCGCCACTGCAGGAGGGGCTGGTCTTCCACCACCTGATGTCCGGTCAGGACGGTGGCGAGGCTGATGTGTACGACGCTCCGACGGTGCTCGGCTTCGACACCCGGGAGCGGTTGGACGCACTCCTGGCGGCGCTGCAGCAGGTGGTGGACCGGCATGACGTCTACCGCACGGCGATCGTGTGGGAGGGGCTGCGGGAGCCGGTGCAGGTGGTGCTGCGCAGGGCGGAGCTGCCGGTCCGGGAGCTGGAGCCGGGCACCGCGGGTACGGACCCGGTGGAGCGGTTGCTGGCCGCCGGCGACACCCGGATGGACCTGCGCCAGGCCCCGCTGATCCGCGTCACCACGGCCGCCGAGCCCGGCAGCGGACGCTGGCTGGCCCTGCTGCGCATCCACCACATGGTGGGTGACCACACGACCGAGGCCGTGCTGCTCGACGAGGTGCGCGCGTTCATGTCGGGGCGGGGCGGGGCGCTGCCGCAGCCGTCGCCGTTCCGCAACTACGTGGCGCAGGCCCGCCTCGGTGTGTCGCGCGAGGAGCACCGGCGCTTCTTCGCCGAGCTGCTCGGGGACGTCACGGAGACGACGGCACCGTTCGGCCTGCTGGACGTGCACGGCGACGGTCGCGACATCCGGCAGGCGCGGCTCGACATCGACGGTGAGCAGGCCCGTCTGATCCGCGAGTCGGCCCGCCGGTACGGGGTGAGCCCGGCCACCGTCTTCCACCTGGCCTGGGCGCGGCTGCTGGCAGCGGTGTCGGGGCGCGACGACGTCGTCTTCGGCACGGTGCTGCTCGGCCGGATGAGCGCCGGTGCGGGCTCGGACCGGGCACCCGGCCTGTTCATCAACACCCTGCCGATGCGGGTGCGGGTCGACCGGGTCGGTGTGGCCTCGGCATTGACGGGCGTCCGGGACCAGTTGGCCGAGCTGCTGGTGCACGAGCACGCGCCACTCGCGCTGGCACAGGGCGCCAGCGGTCTGCCCGGCGGCGAGCCGCTGTTCACGTCGATCTTCAACTATCGGCACAGCGATGCCCCGAGTGCGAACACGGCCCCGGGAGTGGACGGCATCACGGTGCTGGCCTCGCGAGACCTGACCAACTACCCGCTCGCCGTGTCGGTCGACGACCGTCGAGCGGGGTTCACGGTGACCGCCGAAGCGGCGGCGCCGGCCGATCCGGAAGCGATCGGCGAGCTGCTGCGGCTGGCCGTCACCAACCTCGTCACTGCGATGGCCGAGGCTCCCCGGTCCAGGCTCAGCGCGGTTCCGGTCCTCGGCGCGGAGGAAGCCCGACGGATGCTCACCGAGTGGAACGCCACGGGGCGCGGCCTGCCGGCGGCGACCGTGCCGGAGCTGTTCGCCGCACAGGCCTCGCGAACGCCGGACGCGGTGGCCCTGGTGGCTGATGGCATCCGGCTCAGCTACCGGGAGTTGGACGCGCGGACCAACCGGTTGGCGCGGCTGCTCATCGGCCGGGGCGTCGGCCCGGAGGCCGTGGTCGCGGTGTCGATGGAGCGCGGTGCCGAGCTGGTGGTGACGCTGCTGGCGGTGTTGAAGGCGCACGGTGCCTACCTGCCGGTGGATCCGAACTACCCCGCCGAGCGGATCGCGTTCATGCTCGAGGACGCGGCGCCCGTCCTGCTGGTGACGGGCGCGGGGGCGCCGACCGTGGCGTCCGACCTGCCCCTGGTGGAGCTGGAGGCGCCCAGCACGGTCCGGCTCCTCGAGCGGATGGACGACGGCCCGCTGCGCGCGACCGAGTTGCCCGGCCGGCTGACCGTGGACAACGCGGCCTACCTGGTCTACACCTCCGGCTCGACCGGGCGGCCGAAGGGCACGGTGATCCCGCATCGGGCCATCGACCGCCTGGTGCGCCGCGGTGGCTACCTCGACCTGGGTGCGGGCGACGTGGTCGGGCAGTTGGCCTCGGCCTCCTTCGACGCGGCGACCTTCGAGATCTGGGGCGCCCTGGCGGGCGGCGCGACGCTCGCGATCCCTGCGGCCGGGGTACTGTCCGTCGCCGAGCTGCGGGAGTTCCTGACCGTCCGTCAGGTCACTGTCGCCTTCCTGACGACTGCTCTCTTCAACGAGCTGGTCGAGTGGGATGTGACGGCCCTGCAGGGGGTGCGGCAGGTGCTGACCGGCGGGGAGCAGCTGTCCGGGGCGCACTTCCGCAAGCTGCTCGAGCGCCTGCCCGGGGTACGCCTCAGCCATGTCTACGGGCCGACCGAGAACACCACCTTCACCACGGGCCACCTGGTGCGGACGGCGGACCTGGCGGGTGCGGGCGGCGTCCCGATCGGCGGCCCGATCGCCGAGACCCGGGTGTTCGTGCTGGACAGGTCGCTGAACCCGGTGCCGGCCGGAGCGGTCGGGGAGCTGTACGTGGCCGGCGCGGGTCTGGCACGCGGGTACGCGGGGCGCCCCGCCCTGACGGCCGAACGATTCGTGGCCTGCCCGTTCGCAGTGGCGGACCGGATGTACCGCACGGGTGACCTGGTGCGCTGGACCGCGGACGGAGAGCTGGTGTTCGTCGTGCGCGGGGACGACCAGGTGAAGATCCGCGGGTTCCGGGTCGAGCCCGGCGAGGTCCAGGCGGTTCTGGCCGAGCATCCGGCGCTGGCCCAGGTCGCGGTGATCGCCCGCGAGGGCGCCCCCGGCGGCAAGCACCTGGTCGGGTACGTCGTCCCGGCGGCCGGGGTGCAGGCACCGGCCGGGAACGCGGGCGACCTGGCCGGCGCCGTTCGCGCCTTCGCGGCCGAACGGCTGCCCGGCCATCTGGTCCCGGCGGCCGTGGTGGTGCTCGACGCACTGCCGCTGACGGTCAACGGGAAGGTGGACCGCCGGGCGCTCCCCGCGCCGGAGTACGGCGTCACGGCCGAGCCGCCGACCGAGCAGGGGCCGGTGGGCGCGCTCGCGACCGGCATCTGCGAGGCCTTCGCCGAGGTGCTGGGGCTTCCCGCCGTCGGCCTCGACGACGACTTCTTCGCGCTGGGCGGCCACTCGCTGCTGGCGATGTCACTGGTGGAGCGGCTGCGCCTGCGCGGCGTCTCGGTCTCGGTACGCGACGTGGTCGCGGCCCCGACGGTGTCCCGGCTGATGCGGTCCCTGGGCCGGCCGGCCATCGCCGACGCACTCGCGGTGCTCCTGCCGATCCGGACCTCCGGAAGTCGGCCGCCGTTCTTCTTCGTCCACCCGGGAGGAGGCCTGAGCTGGTCCTATGCACCGCTGGCCCGGCACATTCCGCAGGAGCATCCGCTCTACGGCTTGCAGGCCCGCGGGCTCGACGGCGCATCGGGGCTCGCGCCCTCGCTCCGCGCGATGGCCGCGGACTACCTCGCGCAGGTCCGCGCCGTCCAGCCGACCGGTCCCTACCACCTGATCGGCTGGTCGTACGGCGGGATGGTCGCCCACGAGATGGCGGTGCAGGCGAGGGCGGCGGGTGAAGAGGTGGCGGCGCTGGTCATCCTGGACGCCTACCCCGCACCCGCCGCGCAGTCCGCCGACCGCGGCGGGAACGCCCCGGGCGGTCGGGCCGATCAGGTCGAGCAGGCTGCCGAGATCGACCGGGCGAAAGCCGAGGCCCGCGAGCGCCTCGCCGGCGTCGTCGGGGACCTCACCGACTCGGAGCTCGCCGCTGTCGCCCAGGTGGTCGTCAACCACCTCCACCTGCCCGCAGAACACGAGTTCGGCCGGGTCGACTGCGATGCCCTGGTCATCGTGGCCGAGCACGATCCGCGTGCCGACGAGGCGGATCCGCAGGCATGGCGGCCGCACATCA
The DNA here is from genome assembly GCF_006636205.1 of Kitasatospora acidiphila. Taxonomy (NCBI): domain Bacteria; kingdom Bacillati; phylum Actinomycetota; class Actinomycetes; order Kitasatosporales; family Streptomycetaceae; genus Kitasatospora; species Kitasatospora acidiphila. The sequence continues at coordinate 621,581 of NZ_VIGB01000003.1, forward strand.
CCGGAACGATCACCGCGGCCGGCCTGCCCTGCGATCACGACGCGATGCTGCGGCCCGAGATGCTGGAGCCCCTGTGGAGCACCATCGCGCAGTGGCTGACACGATCCCCCGGTGACCCGCACACCCGGTCACCTCGCGGGCGCGGCGGCAGCGACAGCTGAGCACCGTGTGCCGAGGGTGCGTGCGTGGGCCTGGCCCAGGTCCACGAGCCCCCTACCGTGGCGTCCTGGGCCCGACGGCCCAGGACGCCACCGGCTGAGCGCGTGGACCTTGAGGTCATGACGCACGACGACGCGAACGTGTGCGCGGTAGGAACGAGGACCGTCGGGCAGGTTGACTCTGTTTCAGGACTCGGAAGGTCGGACGACGACGACCGGGCAGTGGGCGTGCTGGACGCAGCTGTGGCTGGTGGAGCCGAGCCGGGTGTCGGGAAGGCCGCCATGACCGTGGCTGCCGACAACGAGCAGGTCCGCACTGCTTGACCGTTCCACCAGCACCTCGGCGGCCTTGCCGGGCAAGGCGCTCTGGCGCACCTGCACCGGGGGCGCGTCCTGGAGGGCGTCGGCCACGGTCGCGGCGAGCGTCTTCCTGGCGGTCGCGTCCTGGTGGGGGTCCTTCGCGTGCAGCATCCAGTCGTACACGGTCGTGGGGTGCCAGCAGGCTATTGCGTCCACGGCGGCGCCGGTGAGATCCGCCTGGCGGATCGCCCATCGCAGGGCCTGGTTCGATGAGGGGGAACCGTCGACGCCGACTACGATCCGGCGTTCTGGACTAGTCTGCTCGTTCATTCTGTCCCACCAGCCTTCAGCACCCATGGCTCCCGCTGCCGGCCGCCAACCGGCCGGCACGGACCGAACCGGGCCATCTACCCGTTGCTTCCAGTATCCGGCGGCCGCGCAGCAGTCCCCAGTCGATCCTGCGTCCCGGCGACTGCCTCGTTCGAGCGGCAGCGCGCCGGGCCGACTTGCACCAGGGGCCGCCAGGGGCCGGGCGTGCGACGGTGGAGGCGTGGAACGCGAGGACTGGGTGTGGACATGAGCGAACCGGCTATCGACTACCGGGCGGTGCTCCAGGCGCTGCCGGGAATGGTGGCGCTGCTGACGCCGGAGCTGGTGTACGTGGATGCCAATGCGGACTACATGCGCAACTCCGGCCGTACCCGCGAGGACTTGGTCGGCCGCTATCTCTTCGACGTGTTCCCGAACAACCCGAACGATCCCGCCGCCACGGGAGCCGGCAATCTCGAGGCGTCCCTGCGCCGGGTCATCGCCACTGGGGAGCGCGACACGATGGCGTTGCAGCGCTACGACGTGGAGTCGCTGCAACGCCCGGGCAGATGGGAGCAGCGGTACTGGAGTCCGATCAACGCTCCGGTGCTGGACGCCGAGGGCCGGGTCGTGCTGCTGGTTCACCGGGTGGAGGAGGTCACCGAGCTGATCCGCGCCCGCGGCCGGGCGGCTGGGGATCGGGCCCGGGTGCTGGAGGCGGAGCTGTACACCCGCTCCCGGGAGCTGCAGGAGGTGAATGAGCGGCTACGGCAGGCCCACGCCCGCGAACGGGAGGTCGCCCTCGCGCTCCAGGACGCGATGCTGCCCGTCCCCCACCTGGCCGATCACCACCAGACCGCGGTGCGCTACCAGCCGGCCGTCGGCGCACTGAACGTGTGCGGGGACTGGTACGACCTCGTCGAGCTGCCCGGCGAGCGACTGGCGGTGGCCGTGGGCGATGTCGTGGGCCACGGTCTGGCCGCCGCCGGCGTCATGGGCCAGCTGCGCAGCGCGCTCAGCGCCGCCTCCCGGGTCTCGGCCGGACCTGCCCAGGCCCTGGAGGCGCTGGGCCTGTACGCCCGATCGGTCAACGGCGCCGAGTCGACCACCGCGGTGTCCGTGCACATCGACTGGCCCGCCCTCTCCCTCACCTACAGCAGCGCCGGCCATCCCCCACCGGCTTTGCTGCGCGAGGGTGGCGCGGTGGCGTTTCTGGACCGGGCCACCGACCCACCTCTGGGCGCCCGGCCCGAGCACGGGTCGCGGCCCCAGGTACGGCAGGAATTCGCCGGCGGGGACACCCTCGTTCTCTACACCGACGGTCTGATCGAACGCCGTGGTGAAGACATCGATGTCGGCCTGGGCCGCCTCGCCCGCTCCCTGGCCACCCACCGCGCGCTCGCACCCGAGCGGCTGGCCGACGCGCTCCTGCACGACCTGCTCCCCGTCGCCGGCGCCACCGACGACACCGCCTTGGTCGTCATTCGCCTGTAGCCGGTCCTGAGCGGCCAGTGACCGCCAGGCGACCGCGGCCGGCCAGGGCGACGAGCAGTCCGACCTGCGGGACGGCTCAGCCCAGGAACCGGACCAGGTCGATCAGCCCGTCCCGCACCCGGTACCCCACCGACACCCGGATCGGCTGCTCGGCCACCCCGTGGGCGATCTCGTGGTCGACGACCCAGTCGCCCGTCAGGTCGTCTGCGTTGTGAGCGGTCAGCCGGCGGTCCACCACCGCGGTCTTCTCGTTCATGCCGGGCTCGCCGCCCCTTCCGCTTCGACGGGCAGCAGCCCGCGCTCGCCGAAGACCTTCTTCGCCACGAACGTCGCGTTCAGGGCCTTGGGGAAGCCGCAGTACACCGCCGAGTGCAGCAGGGCCTCGACGATCTCCGTCGGCTTCAGCCCCACATTGAGCGCCGCGTTGACGTGCACCTCCAGCTGGGGCTCGCACCCGCCGAGCGCCGTCAGCATGCCCAGCGTGACCAACTGGCGGTCCCGCGGCGCCAGGCCCGGTCGGCTGTAGATCTCCCCGAAGCCCCACGCCACCACCTGGTGGCCCAGCTCCGGCGAGATGTCCGCGAGCGAGCCGATGACCTTCTCACCGGCCTCGCCGTCCACCGCACCGAGCACCCTCGAACCCCGCTCGAAGCGGTCCTGGCGGGTCTCCGCTCCCATGTCACCGACGGTCATTCCGTACTCCGTTCCATCTGCTCGATCGAGACGCGCTCCGACGCCGCGTCAGATCCCCGACGCATCCGCCGGCGACCGGGCAACTCCTGCCCGGTCCAAGATCACCATAGGAGTTGGAGCGCACTCTAAGACAAGCCAGCGCGACTACGGCCGACCTGGCAGCTCGGTGACCGCTTGGTCCGGCGAACGCGCAGTCGCCTGGAATGCCGCCGGGCGAACACTCCTCGACCGCCGCGCGTCCTGTCCGGTCCGAAGCCGTGGGCGGCGCCGCATCAGGCCCGCTGACGGGAACTCAACTCGGTTGGTCCGGCGGCTCGATGGCGCGGGTCATCGTGAGGAGAACTCGGGTGAGCCGCGACCGTGCGGGACCGCTGCGAGTACGGTGGCCGCATGACGCTACTTGCCGCTGGTAGGCACTGCCACAACGTCCTCAACCCGCTGCACTCGGTGATCTACTTCGCACCGGAGGCCGAGGCGGAGTTCACCGCGCTGGGCCTGGCCCCGGGCGCGATGAGCTATTTCGCCGGACGGGCGGCCGCGATGGGCCGGGTCGGGCCCGGAGTGGTCGCGGCCACCTTCTACAACTACAACAAGGCGCTGATCTCCCGTCACGTCCCCGCACTCTGGCAGATCGCCGCTCCCGAAGACGTGCTGGCGGCCAGGCTGCGCGCCGTGGTGGCGGCCCAACAGCGAATCCTGGGCGCGGAGTTGCTGGCGTCGGCGGAGCTGGCCGAGGCAGCCGAGCTGGCGCTGCGGGCCGCCGAGGGGTGCACCGCTCCGGGGCGGCCGCTGTACGCGGCGCACGCGGAGCAGCCGGTGCCCGATGAGCCTGCCCCGGCGCTGTGGCACGCGGCCACCCTGCTGCGCGAGCACCGGGGCGACGGGCATCTGGCCGCGCTGCTGGACGCCGAGCTGGACGGGCTGGAGGCGCTGATCAGCCACACTGCCACCGGGAAGGGATTCCTGCCCGAGGCGGCGCGGGCCACCCGCGGCTGGAGCGAGGACGAGTGGGCCGACGGCGAAGAGCGGCTGCGCTCCCGCGGGCTGCTGGACGGCGCGGGCCGGCTGACCGAGGCCGGCGAGCGGCTGCGCCGGCAGATCGAGGATCGCACCGACCGCCTGGCCGTGTCCCCTTACCGTGCCCTCGGCGAGGACGGCGTGGCCCGGCTTACCGAGCTCGCGGGCAAGCTGACGGCGGTGAGCCTGGCCAACGGGGCCTTCCCGGCGGGCGTCTTCGCCGCCGGCGCCGGGCGCGCAAGGGCAACGGAGTGACTGTGCACGGAGGTTGACGAGTCACGCCACCGGTCCTCACCACGATGAACGTCGACCTGTGGGTCAACGGCCAGGGCCTCCCGGTCCGCATGCACGAGTCCACGCCGTCGACGGCCACCGCGCAGTTCGACGTGACGGCCGACTACTCCGACTACGGCACCACCCCGGTCACCGTCACCGCGCCGCCGGCCGGCGACACCACCGACCTCAGCGGCATGCTGAAGGGTGCCGCCGGCTCCGTCGGCGGCACCAGCTGACAACAGGTCGGGTGACCAGGCATGAAAGGGGGGCCTCCCGCATAGCTCGTGGGTGTCGAATCCAACCGAGTAACAGGAGGCCCCTGATGCTGAAGCCTTCCGTGTCAGTATCCGTTTCGTCCAACTCGGCTTCCCTGACGTGTGATTGCCTCGCTCATCGGTCCGGGAACGGCGCATCGTCCCGTCCTGACCGCACCTGACGACGACCTGACGCCCCGCCACCTCGGCCTCCGCCACCGCCACCGCCAAGGCCGTGCTGCTCAGGCCCGCCGGTTACGGGTTCACAGCAGGGCCGCACAGGTGCTGCCGCCTCCCTTGACGGGCCTGCATAACACGGTGTGATGGGGTGCTGGGATCTTCTGGGCAGCCCCTCGGTCGGCCACTCTTCTCTCACGCATGAAATGTCACATCATGCATGGAGGAGACGTGAGACAACGAAGAGTCGGGCTGGCCCTCGGCACCGCCCTGGGGCTGCTGTCGGCGGCCGGTTGTACGGGCGGTGGCGCCGGCGCCACCGTGACGGGCGCGGCAGCGGTGAAGGGCGGCACGCTGCATGTGCTGTCCACACTCGACCTGGAGCACCTTGACCCGGCACGCAACTACGTCACGTCCTCGCAGGACGTGAGCCGGCTGGTCTACCGGACGCTGACCACCTTCGCCGCCGCACCGGGCCAGGCCGGCGGGAAGATCGTGCCGGATCTGGCCACCGACACCGGTCGGCCCAGCGACGGCGCGAAGACCTGGACCTTCACCCTCAAGCAGGGGGTGAAGTTCGAGGACGGCCGCCCGATCACCAGCAAGGACGTCAAGTACGGTGTGGAGCGGACCTTTGCCGCCGAGCTGCCCGAGGGTCCGCCGTACGCCCGAACGTGGCTGGCCGGCGGCGAGTCGTACAAGGGGCCCTACAAGGATCCCGCCGGGCTGGCCTCGATCGAGACCCCGGACAGCAGCACCGTCGTCTTCCATCTCAACCGCCCGGTGGCCGACTTCGGCTCGGCGGCGTCGCTGCCGATGTTCGCGCCGGTGCCGCAGGACAAGGACACCGGCGTCAACTACGACTCCAGGCCGTTCTCCTCCGGCCCGTACAAGATCGACAGCTTCGAGCCGAAGAAGCAGCTCACCCTGGTCCGCAACACCAGCTGGGACCCGGCGACCGACACCGTCCGCAAGGGCCTGCCCGACAAGGTCGTCATCGACCTGGGCCTGGACGCGGCGGTGGTCGACCAGCGGCTGATCGCCGGGCAGGGAGAGGACGCCAACGCGGTCGCGCTGGAGCCGATCGGTCCCGCTTCGGTCGGGCGGGTGCTGAACGATCCGCAGTTGAAGAGCCGGCTGGTCACCGGCGACTCGATCAACACCCGCTACCTGAGCATCAACACCAAGCACAAGCCGCTCGACGACGTCCGGGTGCGCCAGGCCATCGCGTACGCGCTGGACAAGGACGCCCTGCGCACCACTCGCGGCGGTCCGATCGCCGGCGACCTGGCGACCAGCCTGCTGCCGCCGTCCCTCGGCTACCAGGCCGAGGACCCCTATCCGAGCAAGGACGGCAAGGGTGATCCGGACAGGGCCAAGGCGCTGCTCGCCGAGGCGGGCCGCGCTTCCGGCCTCACCCTGACCCTCGACGCCCCGGCCTCGACCGCCGGCAAGGCGCAGGCCGAGGCGGTTCAGGCCTCGCTCGGCCGGGCCGGCATCACCGTGAAGATCAACGAGATCAGCACCTCGGCCTTCTACAGCACGGTCGGCAACACCTCCCAGGAGCACGACCTGGTGATCGCCGGCTGGTCCCCGGACTGGCCCGGCGCGTCGACGTACCTGCCGATCGTGTTCGACGGCCGTCTGATCACCGGTCAGGGCAACAACAACTACTCGCAGTACGACTCTCCGGCCGTGGACGCGCAGATCGACAGGATCGCCGCGATGGGCGACCCGGCGGCGGCCCAGGCGGCGTACGGGCAGCTCGCCCAGCAGATCATGCAGGACGCTCCGGTGGTGCCGTTCCTGTGGGACAAGGCGCCGATCCTCGTCGGTCCGAACGTCGCCGGAGCGTACGGGCACATCGCCTACGTCGGCCGACTCGACCTGGTCTCCCTGGGGTTGCGCAAGTGACCGTACTGTCTCAAGTGACCGTACTGCGACGACTGTTGGCCCAGCGCTCGGCGGCCCTCGCGCTGGCCGTGGTGGCCGGGCTGGTCCTGGTCGCGGTTGCCGCGCCGCTGATCACCTGGATCGCCGGGAGTTCACCGACGGCCTTCCACGGCGACGCGGTGGACCCGGCGCTCGGCGGCCTGCCGCGCGGTGCCGCAGGCGGGATCAGCACCCGGCACTGGCTGGGCGTGGAGCCGGTCAACGGCCGGGACGTGCTCGCCCGGGTGGTGTACGGCGCACAGGTGTCACTGCTGATCGCCGTGCTCGCCACCGCGCTGTCGGTGGTGTTGGGAACGGCGCTGGGCCTGGTCGCCGGGTTCTTCGGCGGGTGGGTCGACACCGCGATCGGACGCACCATGGACCTGCTGCTGTCCTTCCCCAGTCTCATCTTCATGATCGCTCTGATCTCGGCGGCGCCCGGTGTGGACCGCCGGCTGCTCCTGGTCGTGGTCCTCGGCTTCTTCGGCTGGCCGTACGTCGGCCGGATCGTGCGCGGACAGGCGATGGTGCTCGCGCGGGGCGAGTTCGTCGCGGCCGCCCGGGTGCTCGGCGCCTCAAGGCGGGCACTGCTGCTGCGCGAGGTGCTGCCCAACCTGACCGGGCCGGTCCTGGTGGTGGCCACGATGTCGATCCCCGGCTACATCGCCACCGAGGCCGGCCTGTCCTTCCTCGGTGTGGGTGTCCAGGCCCCCACCCCCTCCTGGGGGCAGATGATCGCCACCGCCGTGCCCTGGTACGCCGCGGACCCCGCCTACTTCCTGATCCCCGGCGCCTTCCTGTTCGTCACCGTGCTCGCCTTCAACGTGCTCGGTGACGCCGTCCGCGACGCGCTCGACCCCCGGAGCAAGCGACGATGATCCTCTACCTGCTGCGCAGACTGGCCGTCACCACGGCCATCCTGCTGGTGGTCTGCGCCGCCACCTTCGCCATCTTCTACCTGATGCCGGCCGACCCGGCGCAGGGCGCCTGCGGCAAGGCGTGCAGCCCGGAGCGGATCGCCGAGATCCGCACCACCCTCGGGCTGAACCACTCGCCGCTGGTCCAGTTCCGCGACTACCTGGCCGGCATCGTCTCGGGGCGGACCTACGGCAGCGGCGCGCAGGCCGTCAACTGCCCTTTCCCGTGCCTGGGGTTCAGCTTCCAGACCGACCAGCCGGTGTGGCAGCTGCTCACCGGCCGGCTGCCGGTCAGCTTCTCGATCGCCATCGGCGCGGCGGTGCTGTGGCTCGCGGTCGGCGTCGGTGCCGGCGTGGTCTCGGCCCTGCGGCGCGGCAGCCTGTGGGACCGGGCGGCGATGACGGCCGCCCTCGGCGGGGTCTCGCTGCCGATCTACTTCACCGCCCTGGTGCTGCAGTACCTGCTGGTTGTGCAGTTCGAGCTGCTGCCGTACCCGCAGGCCGTGCCGTTCACCGCCGATCCGGTCGGCTGGGCGCAGTCGATGGTGATGCCGTGGATCACGCTGGCCATGCTGTACGCCGGGATCTACGCCAGGGTCACCCGCGGCGAGATGTTGGAGAGCCTCGGGCAGAACTACGTGCGCACCGCCCGGGCCAAGGGCCTGCCCGAGATCACGGTGGTGCGTCGGCATGCCCTGCGGCCCGCCCTGATGCCGATCGTGACCATCTTCGGCATGGACCTCGGCGCGCTGCTCGGTGGCGCGCTGATCACCGAGTCGGTGTTCGGTCTGCCGGGCGTCGGCAAGCTCGCGGCTGACGCGATCGCCTCCGCCGACCAACCGGTGATCCTCGGGGTGACGCTGTTCGCGGCCGCCTTCGTGGTCCTCGCCAACCTGCTGGTGGACCTCGTGTACGCCGTCCTCGACCCGAGGGTGAGGGCACTCGGATGACCCTGCTGACGGTGCGTGACCTGGCCGTGGAGTTCCGCTCGGGCGTTCGCGCCGTGGACGGGCTCGACCTCGACCTGGACGCCGGCCAAGTGCTCGGCGTGGTCGGTGAGTCCGGCAGCGGCAAGTCGGTCACCAGCCTCGCCGTGCTGGGCCTGCTGCGCGACGCCCGGGTCAGCGGCGAGATCCGCTTCGACGGGCGGGAGTTGACGGCACTCGACCAGCGCTCGCTGCGCCGGCTGCGCGGCGACCGGATCGCGATGATCTTCCAGGACCCGCTGTCCTGCCTCAACCCGTACTACTCCGTTGCGTTCCAGATCGCCGAGGCGTACCGGGCGCACCACCGCGCCGGACGCAAGCAGGCGCAGCGGATCGCGGTGCGCATGCTGGAGCGGGTCGGCATCCCGGAGCCGGAACGGCGAGCGAAGGCGTACCCGCACGAGTTCTCCGGCGGAATGCGGCAGCGCGTGATGATCGCGATGGCCCTGTGCCTGGAACCCGACCTGCTGATCGCCGACGAGCCGACCACCGCGCTGGACGTCACCGTCCAGGCGCAGATCCTCCAACTGCTGCGCGAGCTCCGGGAGGAGGCCGGCACGGCCATCATGCTGATCACCCATGACATGGGCGTGGTGGCCGGACTGGCCGACCAGGTCGCGGTGATGCACCAGGGCCGCGCGGTCGAGCGCGGTCCGGTACGGGACGTGTTCCACCGGCCGCAACAGGCGTACACCCGGGGCCTGCTGGCCTGCGTGCCACGCATCGACGGTCCCCTGCCGGACCGACTGCCCACCCTGGGAGCCGCAGAATGAGCCTTCTCGAAGTACGGAACCTGGTCAAGCGCTTCCCGGTGCGCCACGGGCTGACCCGACGGCTGGCCGGCCACGTCACGGCCGTCGACGGGGTCTGTCTGGTCGTCCGGCCCGGCGAAACCCTCGGTCTGGTCGGCGAATCCGGCTGCGGGAAGTCGACCGTCGCCAAACTGATCACGCGCCTGGAGCGGCCCACCTCGGGCAGTATCCAGTTCGCCGGGCGCGATCTCGCCGAGTTGGACGCGGCAGCCCTGCGACCGGTCCGCCGTGACCTGCAGATGGTCTTCCAGGACCCATTCTCCTCGCTCAACCCCCGGCACACCGTCCGTCAGATCCTCGCCGGCCCCTACCGCTACCAGGGGCTGGAGCCCGACCAGCCGGCCGAGGAGTTGCTGGGCCGGGTCGGCCTGCGGCCGGAGCACGCCGACCGCCATCCCCACGAGTTCTCCGGCGGACAGGCCCAACGCATCGGCATCGCCCGGGCGTTGGCCCTGCGCCCGAAGCTGGTGGTGTGCGACGAGCCGGTCTCCGCACTCGACGTGTCGGTCCAGGCGCAGATCCTCAACCTGCTGAAGGACCTGCAGGACGAGTACGGACTCAGCTACCTGTTCATCGCCCACGATCTCGGCGCCGTGCGCCAGATCAGCAGCCGGATCGCCGTGATGTACCTCGGCTCGATCGTCGAAACCGCCGACCGGGACACCCTGTTCGCCCACCCCGCGCACCCGTACACCCACGCCCTGCTGTCCGCCGTGCCGCTGCCCGACCCGGACTTGGAGGCTTCCCGGGGGAGGATCGTGCTCCACGGCGACCTGCCCAGCCCACTCGACCCGCCCAGTGGCTGCGGGTTCCGCACCCGCTGCCCCAAGGCCGACGAACTCTGCGCCGCCGAACGCCCGCAGCTGCGGACGATCGCCCCCGGACAGCAGGTCGCCTGCCACTACCCAGAGAGGACGCCGTGATCCGCGCCCAGTACCGGCTGCCCGGACTCGCCGTGACCGACCACGTCTTCGACGTGCCGCTCAACCACACCGAACCCGGGCGGGGGACCATCGAGCTGTTCGCCCGGGAGGTCGTCGACCCCGTTCAGGCCGACGAACGGCTGCCCTGGCTGCTCTACCTCCAGGGCGGGCCCGGCGGAAAGTCGCCGCGTCCGCTGAACGCCACGGCCGGCTGGCTCGGCCACGCGCTCAGGACCCACCGGGTGCTGCTGCTGGACCAGCGCGGCACCGGCCGCTCCACGCCGCTCACCGCCCGGGCCGCCGCCCGGTCCCCTCGGGCGGTGCGCTGGCCGACCACCTCTCCCACTTCCGCGCCGATTCGATCGTCGCCGACGCGGAACTGATCCGCCGCCAACTGTGCGGCGACGAGCCGTGGGAGACCCTCGGGCAGAGCTACGGAGGCTTCGTCACCCTCAGCTACCTCTCCTTCGCCCCCGAAGGCCTGCGTGCCTGCTACGTCACCGGCGGCCTGCCCGGCCTCGACGCCACCGCCGAAGACGTCTACGCCGCCACCTACCCCCGAGTGCGGGACAAGGTGCGCTCCTACTACGCCCGTTACCCCGAGGACCGCCGACTGGTCCGCCAGATCGCCGGCCTGCTCGACCAGCGGGCCGTCCAGCTCCCCGACGGCGACCGGCTGACGGTCCGGCGGCTGCGCACCCTGGGACTGGCCCTCGGCATGGGCGACGGCTTCGAACGCCTGCACTGGCTCTTCGACGAGGCCCTCGACCCGGACGGCGAACTCTCGGCCACCTTCCTTCAGCAGGTGGCGAACCTGACCGGCTTCACGGACAACCCGCTCTTCGCCGCCCTCCAGGAGTCGATCTACGGCCGCCCCGGAGCCGCCACCGGCTGGGCCGCCGCCCGGGCCATGGCCGAGCGCCCCGAGTTCGCCGAGGACACCGACCCCCTGATGTTCACCGGCGAGATGTTCTACCCGTGGATGTTCGAGGAGATCACCGGGCTGCGCCCGTTCGCCGAGGCCGTCCACCTGCTCGCCGAGCGCACCGACTGGCCCGCCCTGTACGACCCGGACCGGCTCGCCGCCAACCGGGTTCCGGTCGCCGCCGCCGTCTATCACGACGACATGTACGTCGACGCCGGCCTGTCGCTGCGCAGCGCCCGCGCGGTCGGCTCCCTGCGCGCCTGGGTCACCAACGAGTGGGAGCACGACGGGGTCACCGCCTCGGGCGACCGGGTCCTCTTCCAACTGATGGACCTTGCCACCGGCCGTAGTTGACGAATCGTCAGACATTCTCGGAAAGGGAACGCCATGAAACTCCGCCCGCTCACCGCCGCCTTGGCGCTGACCGTCACGCTGACCGCCGCCACCCCGGCCCTGGCGGACACCGCCCGGCCCGGCACCACCGCGCCGGCCTCCGACTGCGCCCTGCCGGGAAAGACCGGCTGGACCGACGAAGGCCACAACACCGACTACACGCAGTTCCAGCAGCCGCTCGGCACCAAGCACGTGCTGATGCTGTTCGTCGACTTCCCGGACGCACCGGCTAGCGGCTCCCTCGACGACTACTACCGCGAACTCGCCCCCGCGCAGGACTGGATGAAGCAGGACTCCTACGGCAGACTCCACCTGGAGATCGATCCACTGAAGCGGTGGATCACCATGCCGCAGACCTCCGCCTCGTACGGATTCCAGCGCGGCATCACGTTCGACCAGCAGGAGCTGTACGTGAAGCAGGCCGTCCAAGCCGCCGCACCGTACACGGACTTCTCGAAGTACGACATGCTCTACATCGTCCCCACCAGGTCCGCCTCCGCGATCGCCTTCTCCCCCACCTACCTCTACGACCCGACCACCGCCGGGATCACCGTCAACGGCACCCGGATCAAGTGGGCGATCACCTTCGGCCAGGACATGTACCACTGGGGCTACAAGGTCGCCGACCACGAGACCTCCCACACCTTCGGCCTGCCCGACCTGTACGCCTTCACCGGCACCGACGTGCACCCCTACGTCGGCGGCTGGGACCTGATGGGCAACATCGCCGGCCCCGCACCGCAGCACACCGGCTGGGAGCGCTGGAAGTTCGGCTGGATCGACGACGCCCAGGTCGCTTGCCTGCCGGCCACCGGCAGCCGCACCGTCCGCCTGAAGGCCGTCGAACGCCCCGGCGGCACCAAGATCGCCGTGATCCGCACCGGTGGGAGCACGGCGTACGTCGCCGAATCCCGCCGGGCCATGGCCGGGGACGCCAACTCCTGCTCCACCGGCGTGCTCATCTACAAGGTCGACACCTCCATCACCACCGGCGACGGGCCGATCCAGGTGGTCACCAACCCCAACGCCGGCGCACCCACCGGGAACTGCACCACGCTGGACATGCAGACCTGGCAGCCCGGCCAGTGGTTCCAGGACGACACCGCCCGCATCCGGATCTACGTGAACGCCTCCGACGCGTCCAGCGACACCCTCTGGACCTACAAGTGGTGACCGGGTAGCGCCGGGACGCTTCCGCTCAACTCGCCGGCTGCGTGCGCTGTGGAGGTGCGGCGCCGTCGTGCCTTTCGAGCCAAGCCTGGTAGACCGTGCTGCGGGCGCAGGCCACTTGGTACGCCTCGATGACGTTCTGCACGAGCGAGGGGCCCAACAGTTGCAGCGGCCCCTCCTCATGCCAGGCGAGCAAATGCCGGTACCAGAGCGGATTCCCGGCAAGCGGACGCACGGCGATGCCCGGCACCTCCTCGAACGTGGCCTGGCAGAAGCTCACCGCGTGGCCGTTGCGGACGACGTCCAGGAGGAGTCGGCCCTCCGCCTCGTGGACGACGCGGACGCGATGGCCCAGGACGAGCAGGGTCCTGGACCAGTACTCACGGATCCGGTCGTTGTCCGGACGGGGAGCGGCCCAGTCCTCGTCCTCAAGGTCCGCCAGCCCGACCTCCTCCAGGGCCGCCAGCGGATGGGCTGCCGGCAGTGCCACGAAGAGCGGCTCGGTGGCGATCGGCTCGGCGGTGACTCCTGGGGGGAACGCGAGCTCGTAACCGGGGCTGTCGCCCACCACCGCCGCTTCGAGACGGCCGCCGGCGATGTCGTCGACGAGCGGGACGGTGCAGCCCTGGCCCCGCGAACTGATCTCGGCCTCCGGATGGTGCAACCTGATCGCCGTGATCAGCCCGCCGAGCAGGGGGGCGTTGACGGAGCCGAGCCGGAACCGGTGCGGCGAACAGCCCTTCTGCGCGGCGAGAGCGGAGACCTCCAGCAGCTCATCGACGGTCGGCAGCACCGCTCGCGCCCGGCTGAGGACCACCTCCCCGAACGCGGTCGGGACGACACCCGACTGCGCACGGCTGAACAGCTCACCACCGAGCACCCGCTCGATCCGCGTCAACTGGGCGCTGAGGCCGGGCTGGGTCAGCCGCAACGACGCGGCGGCCCGCGTCAGGCTGCCGCTGTCCGCGATGCTGCAGATGATCCGAAGGTGCCGGAGTTCGAGCTCCATGGCGAGATGGTATGGAGATCAGGCCCATATCAATAGGGGTGCGTCGGTAACGGCTCGGCCATCGAACCGGAAGTGGCTCCTACTGGAGCTTCCACTGCTGGTTCCAAGCGTTGCTGCAGGTCCAGACACCCGGGGCCTTGGCGTCCTCGTCGTAGGTGAGGCAGTCCTGATCGGTGATCCGGATCTCGTACCGGCCGTCGCCCTCGTTGACGAGCTGCCACTTCTGCTGGTCGGCGCCGGTCCAGGCGTTGGCCTCGGCGAATTAGCTCTTGGTGCTCTCGGTGAGCGCGAGACCGTTCAAGGCGCTGGTGATCTCGAACCGGCCGTTGCCCGGCGGGGTGAGCAGCCAACCGGAGGCCATGGGGCCGCTGGCCCCGGCGACGATCGAGGGACCCGAGGCGGATCCGGTGGCGATCGGGCCGCTGCCGGTCTTCACCGTGGGGTAGAGCCCTCCGGGTGGGGCCCGCGCACCGTCAGGTCCCCCTGGGCCGGGACATAGGTGTGGCGCAGGCCTAGGCGGTCGATGATCCGCGTGGTGATCTCCTCCCCCAGCGGCCGGCCGGTCACCTTCTCGATGAGCAGGCCCGCGACGATGTAGTTGGTGTTGGAGTACTCCCACTTCGTGCCCGGGGCGAAATCGGCCTTCCGCGTGAGGGCGAGGTCGAGGAGGTCACGGGGTTCGTAGTAGCGGTGCGGGTCGGCGAGGATGTTGCCGATGGCCGCCAGGTACTCAGGCAATCCGCTGGTGTGCTGCAGGAGTTGGCGCACCGTGATGCGGCGGCCGTCGATCCCGTCGCCGCGGAGCAGCCCCGGCAGGTAGGTCTCGACCGGCTGGTCGAGACCTACCTTGCCCTCCCCGACCAGCTGGAGCACCACGGTGGCGGTGAACGTCTTGGTGTTGCTGCCGATCCGCACCTGGCCGTCGCGCGGGACCGGAGCCCCGGTGGCCAGGTCGCCGACGCCGGCGGTGTAGGTGTGGCTGCGGCCGTCGCGGCCGGTGACGGCCGCCAGTGCGGCGGGCATGCCGTCGCCGTGGACCAGCGCGTTCAGGCTCTGCTGGACGGGGACGGGGGTGGTGGCCAGGGCTGCGGGGCTGCTCAGGGCAGCGGTGGTCGCGGCGAACGCGGCGATGAGCGTCGCGGTTCGACGGGCGGCGCGGAACCGCGGGTGGGACGGCTTGGCCATGAGGGACGGTTCCTTCCGGTGGCTGGATTCTCTGCTCCCCAGCTCATCAGCGCGCCCAGCGCGGATCGTCGGAGCGGGGTAGGAGAACCGGAGAGGGACCGCAGGACCAGGACGGCCGCCGACTGGGACCGTGCTCCCAGCGCGGTGCCCACCGTGACGGCCTTCCCGTGACGGCACCTCACCCCTCATGGCACCGGTGGTCCCCCGACCCCGTGGGCCGGTCCACCCGCGCCGGTCATCCGCCGGTCGCGGTGCGGAACTGTCGTTCACCAGTGGGCTGGTCCGGGCGCCGGCGGGCCTGCCGGTCGTGCAGAGCGAGATGCGGCCCGGCGACGTACTGTTCTTCCACGGCAGCGCAGTCCACGGATCACTGCCCAACACCACCACCGACCGCTTCCGGCGCTCGCTGATCTTCGAGGGAGCTGCCTTGTCCTCCCACGCTTCGATCTCACCCCAGGAAGCCGCTGACCGGCTGGCCATCCGTGAGCTGATCGACGCCTACGCGCACTGCGCCGACCGGCGCGACGCCGAGGGCCAGATGGCGCTGTTCACCGACGACACCCGCTTCCTCGTGTACATGGACGCCACTGCGGCCGAACCCACCCAGGAGCTCCACGGGCGCGCGGCCCTCGCCCCGGTCTTCGACAACCTGAACAGCTACCGGGCCACCACCCACTTCAACGGCCAGAGCACCGTCTCCCTGGCCGGCGACCGTGCGACCGGGGAAAGCTACTGCCTCGCCCACCACGTCTCGTTCGGCGAGGACGACGAGCGCACCATCATGATCGCGTCCATCCGCTATCTCGACGAATTCGTCAAGCAGGGCGGCGAGTGGTACTTCGCCGAGCGCCGCCTGATGGTCGACTGGACCGAGACCCGCCCCTGCGCGCCCTGAAGCTGCGAGGCGGTCGAACAGTGGCCGCCGGCGGGGAGTTGACAGCGGATGAAGGACGACGACGCCCGCGCCGCAGCCGGGAATCCGACGTTCTGGAGGCAGTTGCGGCGCCAGCTGTGGCAGCCGCCGCGCGCCCACGGCGAGCAGCCGCGCGAACGCGTCGTCGGCCCGCTCGAGCTCTTCTACGACCTGGTCGTGGTCGCCCTGGTCGCCCAGGCGGCCCACCACCTCGCGGGTCAGCTCACCTGGCGCGGGATCGGCGAGTACAGCGCCGTCTTCGCACTGGTGTGGATCACCTGGCTCAACGGGAGCCTCCACCACGAACTGCACGGGCATGAGGACGCCCGCGCCCGCAGCACCTTCCTGCTGCAGATCCTGGTGCTGGTCCCGCTGGGTGCGTTCATCCCCGAGGCGGGCGGCGCCCGGGGCGCGGCCTTCGCCGTCACGGCGGGAGTCCTGTTCGCGGTGCTGACGCTGCTGTGGCTGCTGGCCTCCCTGGGCGACAGCCCCGAATTCCGCCGCTCCAGCGGGCTCTACATCACCGGGAGCGCCCTGTGCGCCGCGGTCCTCGTCCTGAGCGCCCCGCTCCCCGCCACCACGCGAGTCCTGACCTGGGGGTTGCTCGATGCCGCCTACCTGGCGGGCTTCGCCGCCTTGCTGCTGACGGCCACACCGGTCACGGTCGCCGCGCTCAGCATCACCGACGCGCTGATCGAACGGTTCGGGCTGCTCATCATCATCGTCCTCGGCGAGACCGTGACCGGCGTGGTGAGCGGCCTCGCGGCCGAACCGGTCAGCGCCCTCACCCTGACCGTGGGGCTGATCGCCGTCGTGGTCGGATTCGGCGCCTGGTGGACGTACTTCGACTTCGCCGGGCACCGCGAGCCCCGGCGGTCAGCCGCGGCCACCACCCAATGGATGCTCGCCCATCTGCCGCTCACGGCCGCGATCGCCGCCATGGGCACGGCCATGGTCAGCCTGGTCGGGCACGCCCACGCCGCCCGCACCCCCGCCGCCACCTCCTGGGTGCTGTGCGGCGGCGCGGCCGTCGTGCTGGCCGGCACCATGCTCGTCGCCGCCGCCCTCCAGGCCTGGCGCACCAAGCCGGACCTGTACCGCCCGCTGTCACGGACCTGCGCGGCGGCTGCCCTCGGCTGCCTCGCACTCGGCGCGGCCCACCCGGCACCGCCGGTGCTCGGTGTCAGCCTGGTCGCGCTCTTCGCGATTCCGTGGGGGCTCGCCGTGGCCTACCGCCTGCGCCACCAGGGGACGGCTGCCCGGGAGTAGGTCCGCTCGGCGATCCGGGTCTGCGCGAACCGGACCACCACCCTGACCACGGGCCGAGCCGGGTGGCCGCCTACTATCGTTCCGCATTCTTCGGGGGACGCTGACGCCTGATCGGCCGTGCTCGTCGCCCAAGGCCACGCCCAACACGGCACCACGAGTCCACCGCACGACGGTGGACTCGTGACTCGAGGAGGAACGTTCATGCACGCCCGGAGAATCGGCGCCGTCGCCGCGACAGCAGTGGCCGTGGTGGCTGCCCGCGACCTCATCCAGAAGCGGCACGCACTGCTCCGGAACTTCCCGGTGATCGGCCACGCCCGCTACCTGCTGGAGGCGATCGGGCCGGAGCTGCGGCAGTACATCGTGACCTCCAACGAGGAGGAGCGCCCCTTCAGTCGTGACCAGCGCACCTGGATCTACGCGTCGGCGAAGGAGGAGAACAACTACTTCGGATTCGGGACCGAGGTCGACGTCGAGCACGTGCAGGGGCACGCCTACCTGAAGCAGCGCACGTTCGCCGGCGCGCTGCCCGACGCCCACGACCCGCAGGCCCCGCTTCCCTCGGCCAAGGTGCTGGGCGGGCCGCGCGGGCGCGCCAAGGCGTTCCGGCCGGCGAGCGTGGTGAACATCTCGGCGATGAGCTTCGGCTCGCTCTCCGGCGCGGCCATCACGGCGCTCAACAAGGGGGCGGCGCTGGCCGGCGCGATGCACAACACGGGCGAGGGCGGCCTCTCGCCGTACCACCGCAGCGGCGGTGACATCGTCCTCCAGATCGGCACCGCGTACTTCGGCTGCCGCAACGAGGACGGCACCTTCAACCTCGACAAGCTCAAGGACGTGGTCGCCGGCGCGCCGGTCAAGGCGATAGAGATCAAGCTCTCCCAGGGCGCCAAGCCGGGGCTGGGCGGGATGCTGCCGGGCGCCAAGGTGACCCCGGAGATCGCCGAGATCCGCGGCATCCCGGTCGGCAAGGACTGCGCCTCCCCGTCACGGCACACCGCGTTCAGCGACGTCGACTCGATGCTCGACTTCGTCGAGCTGCTGGCCACCGAGACCGGTCTGCCGGTCGGGGTCAAGAGCGCGGTCGGGGAAATGGGCTTCTGGCAGGAGCTGGCCACGCTGATGGCACGTGGTGACCGCGGTGTCGACTTCGTGACCATCGACGGCGGTGAGGGCGGCACCGGAGCGGCGCCGCGGATCTTCGCCGACTCGGTGGCGCTGCCGTTCCGGATGGGCTTCTCCCGGGTCTACGGGACGTTCGCCGAGCTGGGGCTGACCGACGACCTGACCTTCATCGGCTCCGGCAAGCTCGGCCTGCCCGAGAACGCCGCGGTCGCGTTCGCCCTGGGCGCCGACATGGTCAACGTGGCCCGCGAGGCGATGCTGTCGATCGGCTGCATCCAGTCGCAGAAGTGCCACACCGACAAGTGCCCCACCGGCATCGCCACCCAGAACCCCTGGCTGGCCCGCGGCCTCGACCCGACCTCGAAGGCCACCCGGGCCGCGGTCTACCTGCGCACCCTGCGCAGGGAGCTGACCAAGGTCTCGGCAGCCCTCGGCGTCGCCCACCCGGGGCTCATCACTGCCAACGACATCGAGATCATGAACGGCGACTACGAGGCCCGCACCCTGGCCGGCGTCTACGGCTACAAGGACGGCTGGGGCGAGCTCGGACCGCACCTCGCCGATGAGATCACCGCCCTGCTCACCGCCAAGCCGGCCGTCTGACGCTCCGACGGCGACGGGCACCCAGCCCGGTGGCCGGGGGCGCCCCTGGCCGCAGGGCAGGTGCGGATCGTGGCGATCGCCGAGACGACGTGCTCGGCGATCGCCACGCACAGCTGCCGCGGCGATCGGACAACGTCGCCCCACGGCGGACTTTTCGAGGCCGGGTGCGGCGGCAGGCACGGCCTCCCGGTGATCCGAGGTGTCAAGTCCCCGATCACGGAACACCCATCGGCCCCACGGACGGTCAAGGCCGGCCGACGCAGGCCCAGTTGTGGTCCCAGGGCTCCGGACCGGCGTCAACACAGCGGGCAGCAGCGATCCGACGGCCCCTCAGTAGCGGCTGCTGGAAGAGCCCGGCGGCTCGTCGGGATGCCGCAGGCACGGCCCCTCCACCACGTGCACTGCGCCGTCGGCGGCGGTGCCCTCGGTCGCCTCACGACCGGACGAGGCGCCGAACCAGAAGTTCTTGCCGATCCGTTTGTACCTGTGCGCCCAACGCTGTCCGGGGGTGACGGGGGCGTGAGCGCCGCACAGTGATTCACTATTTTAGGGGACTGTCAATGGTGACCCAACCTATTCGATTCCTCATGCTCGGGCCCGTGGCAGCCCATCACGGGGAGATGGCGCTGCCGGTCGGATCGCCGTTGCAGCAGGCCATGATGGCAGCCCTGTTGCTGCGGGACGGACGGGCCGCCAGTGCGGGCGAGCTGATCGCGGCCCTGTGGGGCGCGGCGCCGCCCAACAGTGCCTCGGCCATGCTGCGCACGTACGCCTGGCGGTGGCGCAAGGAACTCGAACGCGACCGCAGCGCCCCGGCGATCCTCACCTCGCTCGGCGACGGCTACCGCATGGTGCTGCCCGCCGAGAACGTCGACGCCGTGCGGGTGGAGTCGCTCGCCGCCGCCGCGCTGGCCGCGGCCAGGAAGGGCGAGGACCACGCGCGGGCCCGGCGGCTGCTCGACGAGGCGCTCGACCTCTGGTTCGGGGAGCCGCTGGCCGGGGTGCCCGGGCCGTTCGCCGAGCAGCAGCGGGCCCGCCTGGAGGACCTGCGGATCAGCCTGCTCGAGGAGAAGTGCGGCCTGGAGCTGGAGTTGGGGGACCAGAGCCGCGCCGTCCCGGCGCTGCGCGAGCTGACCGCCGAGCACCCGCTGCGCGAGCGCCCGTACGTGCTGCTGATGCGCGGGCTGTACCAGAGCGGACGGCAGGCCGACGCGCTCGCGGTCTTCGAGCGGGTCCGCCGGCTGCTCGCTGCCGAACTCGGCATCGACCCGGGGCCGGAACTGCGCGCGATGCACCAGCGCATCCTGCGCAACGACCCGGCTCTGGTCGGCACCGCCGCGCCCGAGCCCGAGCCGACCGCCGGTGGCCGCACCCCCGCCCGGCCCACCCCGGCCCGGTCAACCCCGGTCCCGGCCCAACTGCCGGCCGACATACCCGACTTCACCGGGCGCGAGAGGGAACTCGCGGCGCTGCAAGCGGTGCTCGGCCGGGTCGTGCAGGACACCGCCGACCACACCGTGCTGCCGATCGCGGCCGTCTGCGGCATGGGCGGCGTCGGCAAGACCGCCGTCGCCCTGCGCGTCGCGCACCGGCTGCGCGCCGGGTTCCCCGACGGCCAGCTCTACGCCGACCTGCGCGGCGACCAACCGAAACCGGCTCAACCCAGCGTGCTCCTGGCCAGCTTCCTCACCGCCCTGGGGATCGCCCCCAACGCTGTGCCCGAGACGCTGGAGGACCGCTCCCGGCTGTTCCGCTCGCTGCTCGACGGCCGGCGCGTGCTGATCCTGCTGGACAACGCCCGGGACACCGCCCAGGTCCGCCCGCTGCTGCCCGGCTCCGCGCACTGCGCCGTCCTGATCACCAGCCGGGCCCGGCTGTTCGGTCTGGCCACCGCCGCCCAGATCGACCTCGATGTGTTCAGCGTCGGCGAGGCCACCGAGATGCTGGCGCAGGCCGCCGGTGGCGGCCGGGTCTGCGCCGACCCGGCCGCCACCGGCGAGCTGCTGCGCTACTGCGGCCGGCTCCCGCTGGCCATCCGGATCGTGGCCTCCCGGCTCGCCTCCCGCCCGTCCTGGACGGTGGCCCGGCTCGCCGACCGGCTGGCCGCCGAGCAGCACCGGATGGCCGAACTGAGCCTCGGCGACCTCGCCGTGGCCAGCGCCTTCGACTGGGGCTACCGGCAGTTGACGCCGGACCAGGCGACGGCATTCCGGGTGGTCGCCGCGGTGAGTCGACCGGACATCGGCCTACCGGCCGCGGCGGCCGTGCTGGGCGTCGACCGGCGCCGGGCCGAGGACCTGCTGGAGTCGCTGGTCGACGCGGGGATGGTCACCCAGACCCACGCCGGCCGGTACCGCTACCACGAGCTGCTGCGCGTCTTCGCCTCCCAACTCTGTGCGCCGGGCGGCGCGGTGGAGTCCGCCACCGCGCTGAGCAAGCAGCTGGACTTCCTGCTCGCCACCGCCACCGCCGCCTTCCTGCAGATGGTGCCCGGCGACCCGATCAGCTCGGCGCTGCGTACTCCGGTGGTGCCCGGGCTGCGCTTCGACACCCCGTGCGCGGCCGCCCGCTGGGTGGCCGAGGAGTTCGACGCGGCGATCACCGCGGTGCTGGCCGCGACGACGGCCGCCACCTCGGCACAGGACCTGCGCACCGCCGCCGACCTGCTGATCGCGCTCCGCCCGTTCGACGCGGACCCGCGCCACGAGCGGCTCGCGGTGGCCGCGGCGGCGGTCTCCGCCGCGGCCACCGACCGCGCCGACCGGCACTCGCCGGGCCGGGCCGAGTTCATCCGCGGGAACCTGGCCGTCCAGGCCATCCGGCTGGGCGAGGCCGCCGAACACTGCCGCCGGGCGGCCGCCGCCTGCCGCGACGGCGACGACCGGGTGATCCTCCCGGCCAGCCTGGCAGCAGCCGACATCCGCCCGATGTCCGTCGCACACCGCCCGTAGAACCGGGGCGGTGGTACGTGGAGCGGGTGACGGCGGCCCGCCGTCACCCGCTACCGCTCGGATGGCCGCCCTGCGCGACTGGCTGGCGGACACCGTCAACGGCGGACGGTTCCCGGTCGCGGGAGGGGGTCGGCTCCGGCTCACCGGCCGGCAGCTCGCGGATTCGCCGCAGCGGGGAGGCGATCAGGACCAGCGGTACCAGGAGCTCGCCGAGCTGAGCCGCCCCCAGCGTCGTCCGTGCTCCGACTCCGGCGCCGAGCGCTCCGCCCAGCAGCGCGCCCAGCGGCATGACTCCCCAGGTCAGGAAGCGCATGGTGGCGTTCATCCGGCCCAGCGCCCCGGCCGGGCAGAGCGTCTGGCGCAGGCTCACCTGGGCGATGTTGTAGGCCACGATCGCGAACGAGCAGCCGAACCACCCGACCACGAACGCGATGAGCCCGATCCCGCCGTGGGTCAGGGGAACGAGGAGCCCGAGCGGCAAGCCGACGAGCGGCGGCAGCCACACCCCGCGGGCGAGGCCGACCCGTCGGATGAGGCCGGGGGCGGCGAGCGCCCCGGCGAGGCCGCCGGCACTGCCCGCTGTCATCAGTACGCCGATGAGTCCGGCGGACAGCCTCAGATCGTGAGCCAGGAACGTGGTGATGACCGCCGCGAACACCGACATGAACAAGTTGACCACGGCGGTGGCCCCGGCGAGCGCGCGCAGGATCGGATCACGCAGGACCAGCCCCAGTCCCTCCCGGACGTCCCGCAGCAGCCTGGGCTTCTCCGGGCGGGACGGCGCGGGCTCGGTCTGCCGGATGTTCGCTATGAACAGGCCCGACAGGCCGAAACTCACCGCGTTCGCCGTGATCGCCAGTGGTGCGGTGAGCACTTGGACCAGCACACCGGCCACCGACGGCCCGGCCATTTGCGCGACCGAGGCGCTGGCCTGCAACTTCGTGTTCCCTTCGACCAGGTCTCCGGGTTGGATCAGGGTGGGCAGATAACTCTGATACGCGACGTCGAAGAAGACCGTGGCGAAGCCCTGGGCCAGCGCCACGGCGTAGAGCTGCCAGATCGTCAGCGCATCGCACCAGGCCGCGAGCGGTACCGACGCCAGCAGCCCGGCGCGCACCAGGTCGGCGCACACCATGATCGGGCGCCGCCGCCTGCGGTCGCACCACACCCCGGCCGGCAGCCCGATCAGCAGGGACCCCAGGAACTCCATCGCGACCAGCACACCCACAGCCGGTGGCCCGGCGTGCAGGTACAGCACGGCCACCAGCGGCATCGCCAGCACGGACACCTGCACCCCGAACTGGCTGACCGTGTCGGCGATCCAGAGCGAGCGGAAGTCCCGGTGGCCCGACAACCCGGAGCGGCGGCGTCGGGGCAGGTCGCTCATGCGTGCGCCTCGGCCTCGTCGTCGAGCAGGAACTCCGCCAGCCGGGGCGCCATGGCAGCCACCGTCCGGCTCTCGAACAACATGCTCATCGGGAAGTCCAGGGCGAGGTCGTCACGGATCCGGTTCGCCATCCGCATCGCGAGCAGCGAATGGCCGCCGAGGCCGAAGAAGTTGTCGTGGATTCCGACGTGCGCGATCCCGAGTACGTCGCACCAGACGCCGCAGAGCCATTCCTCCAACGCGTTGCGCGGTTCGCCGTCTTCCGCGCCGGGTGCCGACAGGTCGGGCGCGGGCAGCGCCGCCCGATTGAGTTTGCCGCTGGCCATCCTGGGGAGCTCGGGCAGGATGACGACCGCGCTCGGCACGGCGTGGGCCGGCAGGCGCCGCTCCGCGAAGGACCGCAGGGCATCGGGCTCCGGCAGAGCGCCGGCCGCGGCCACCACGTACGCGACGAGCCTGGAGTCGCCGGGCGGGACCGCCGAAACCGTCGTCGCGCATTCCCGGACGCCGGGGTGCGCGCACAGGGTCGCGTCGATCTCGCCGAGTTCGATGCGGAACCCGCGGACCTTCACCTGGTGGTCGGCCCGTCCGAGGAAGTCCAGGCTCTCGCCGTCGGGACGCAGCCGTACCAGATCCCCGGTGCGGTACAGCCGTGCGCCGGGGCGGGCGGAGAACGGGTCGGGGAGGAACCGTTCGGCGGTCAGGCCGGGGCGGTTCAGGTAGCCGCGGGCCACGCCGGTGCCGCCGATGAACAACTCGCCCACGGCGCCCGGCGGAACCGGCCGCAGATCGGCGTCCAGGATGTGGGTGGCGGTGTTGCCGAACGGCGTTCCGAGCGGCACCGCGCTCAGGTCGGTCAGCGTTTCGGGCGTGCACTGCCACCAGTTGACGCAGACCGTGGCCTCGGTCGGGCCGTAGCCGTTGTACAGCTCGCAGCCCGGGAGTGTGCGAAGGAGCTCCTGCGCCGTGGCGACGGGCACTTCTTCGCCGCAGGCCACGGCGAGCCGCAGTGTCGTGCATTCCTCGATACCGCGCTCGGTGAGGAGAACGCTCAGCATGGACGGCACGAACTGGGCTGCGGTGACGCCCTGGGTGCGGATCAGGTCGCGCAGGTAGCCGGTGTCCTTGTGGCCGTCGCGGCTGGGGAGGACCAGGCGCGCGCCGACGGTCAGCGGCCAGAAGAACTCCAGGACCGAGGCGTCGAAGCTCAGCGAGGACCGCTGCAGGAAGGCGTCGTCGGGCTGCAGCGGGTACCTCGCCTGCAACCAGTCCAGCCGCTCGACCGCATTGCGGTGGGAGAGCACCACGCTCTTGGGACGCCCGGTCGAGCCCGAGGTGGAGATGGTGTAGGCGATGTTGTCGAGGTCGCAGGGTGCGGCCGGGTCGCTGTCCGGCCAGGCGGCCCACTGCGCCGGATCGTCGAGGTCGAGGATCAGCGCGTCCGTGGGCGGGAGCGCTTCGGCGATCCGCCCCTGGGTCAGGATCACCGGCACGGCCGTGTCCTCGATGAGATCGGCGAGGCGGTCCCGCGGATGCTCGGGGTCGAGGGGGACGTAGGCGCCCCCGGCCTTGAGGACGCCGTACAGGGCGGCGACCAGCTCCGTCGAACGTTCCGCGTGGACGCCCACCAGTGTCTCCGGGCCGACACCCGAGGCGCGCAGACGGTGCGCGATCCGGTTGGCCTGCCGGTTCAGCTGGGCGAAGGTGGTCGCCGTGCCGTCCGGGAGCACCAGCGCGACGGCGTCCGGTGTGTCACCGGCCTGGGCGGAGAAGCGCTCGTGCAGAGCGGTCTCGGCGGCGGGCCTGTCGGGTCCCACCGAGAACCGCGCCAGGGTTCGTCGGGCCTCAAAGGCCGGTGCCAGATCGCCGATCCGACGCTGGGCGTCCTCGGCGACCTGGGAGAGCACGGTTTTCAGGTGCGAGGCGAACCGGCGCATCGTCTCGGGCCGGTACAGGCTGACGTCCCAGGCGACGTCCACGGCTATCGCGCCGTCCACGCGGTGGTCGAACCAGATGCCGAGGTCGTACTTGGACCCCACGCCGGGCACCGGCAGTTCGGTGACGGTCAGGCCGGCCAGGTCGGGCGCGAAGCGGCGGCCGCTGCCGTAGCCGACGATGATCTGGAACAGCGGTGTGCGGGAGGGGTCGCGCTCGGGGGCGAGTTCCTCGACGAGCAGCGGGAACGGGACCTCCGCGTGTTCGAAGGCGTCGAGCACGAGGTCCCGCATCCGCTCGACCGATTCGGCGAAGGTCGGATCGCCGGAGGTGTCACCGCGCAGCACCAGCATGGTGAGCAGCGGGCCGATCATCGAGGCCGTCTCGGCTGCTTCCCGCGCCGCGGCGGCGGTGCCCACGGTCACGTCGTCTCGGCCGGTGTACTGCCGGAGTACGATCTGGCACGCCGCGAACAGCACCATGGCGGGTGTGGCGCCCACGGAACGGCCGAGTTCGGCAAGCCGCTCGGCCTCCGGACGCGGAATCACGAAGCCGGTGACGTCCCCGGCACCGGACCGGTGCGCGGGCCGCGGCAGCTCCGGGAGCAGTTCGAACGGGTCGAGGCCGGCGAGCTGTTGGCGCCAGTAGTCGAGGTGTTCCGAGGTGCTCTCGGCCCGGGCCGCGTCCTCCTGTGCCGCCGCGAACTGCGCGTACGAGATCTCCAGCGGGGCCAGGTCCGCCGCGCGGCCCGTGACGGCGGCGTTGTAGAGCTCTGCCAGTTCGGCGTAGAGGACGTTGCGCGACCAGTCGTCGAAGGCCAGGTGGTGGACGGTGACGAACAGCAGGTGGAGCTCGTCGGCCAGGCGGATGAGCCGGGCGCGGATCGGCAGGCCGTCGGCGACGTCCAGCGGTGCCGTCGCCTCGGCGAGCACGTGGTCCTCGATGCTCCTGCGGTCCGGCGCGTCCGCGGCGTCCTCGGTGGCCAGACTGAACTGGTCCGCCGACCGCACGACGCCGCACGGCTCGCCGTCGACGAGGCGGAACGAGGTCCGCAGCAGTTCGTGCCGTGCGACGAGGGCCGACAGCGCGGAGCGCAGCGAGCCGACGTCGAGCGGTCCCGTCAACCGGAGCGGCAGTGGCACGAGGTATCCGGCCGGGTGCGCACCGAGTTGCTCGGCGAACCACAGCTGCTGCTGGCTCTTGGACAGCCGGACGAGGTTCGTCATGGTCCCTTCCTGAGCGTTGGCTTGGGCATTCGGCGTCCGGGGCGGTGTCACGGTGCTTCTTCCTCCTCCGGGTCGGCGCCGAGCCCGCAAGTCATCGCCAGGGTGCGGGCGTGCCCGAGGAACCGGTCGACCAGCTCCTGGATGGCGGGCACCTCCCATTCGCGGCCGGGATACCCCCAGTGCAGTCGCAGTTCGCCGTCCGCGACGAGCGCCGTCACGTCGAACCGGTAGGGGCGCGGGAGACCGGGCGCGAATTCCGCGCCGCGTTCGCCCCGAGCCCGCCGGAGCAGGCCGTCCTCCGAGCCCGAGCTGAGTTGCCCGTGGTAGTTGAAGCAGAGGTCCGACGCGGTCCAGGGCTCGGACCCGTCGCGCAGGTACCTGGTCATCCCGTACCCGGCGCCGACCGGCTGTCCGGAGAACTGGCGGTGGACGTCCAGCAGTTGAGCGACCGGGTCGTCTCCCTCCGGCAGGCGCACGTGCACCGGGTAGACCGCGGTGAACCACCCGACCGTGGCCGACACGTCGAGGTCTGTGCCCAGGGCGTCGCGGCCGTGGCCTTCGGTGTCGATCCGGAACTCCCGCCTCCCCGTCCAGTCCGCCAGGGTCCGGACGAGGACGGTCATCAGCACGGACTTGATGTCGGTGCGGTGGACCGCCGCCGATCGGCGCACGAGTGCTTCCGTCGCCGCCCTGTCCAAGGTGCCGGAGACGGTCCTTGCGTCGGCGGCCAGGTTGCCGCCGGCGCCTTCACCGTGCGGCAGTTCGCCCGCGTGGCTGGTGCCGAGCGCGCGCCAGTGTTCTGCCGCCGGGGCGAACTCCTCGGATCGGGCTCGGGCCGCGACCGCGCCCGCCCAGGCTTGGAACGAGGTCGTCTTGGCGGGCAGGCTCGGCTGCCGACCGGCTTCGAGCTGGCCGTAGACGAGGCCGAGGTGCTGCAGCAGGATGTCCCAGGACACCGTGTCCACCGCCAAGTGGTGGACGACGAGCACCAGTTGGTCGGGGCCTTGGTCCGCTTCGAGCAGCACCGCGCGCAGCAGCGGTCCGGTGGCGAGATCGAAGGACGCCTGGGCGGCTTCGGCGGCGGCCAGCAGCGCCTGTTCTGCCTCGTCGGCGGTCAGGCCGGCGCCCTCGACGATGTCGAGGAGGTCGGTGTCGTCGACCGGTGCGAGGTACTGGTGCCAGCGGCCGTCGCGTTCCTCCAGCCGCAACCGCAGCGCGTCGTGGTGCCCGACCAGCGCGGACAGCGCGTCGCTCAGCAACGTGGAGTCCAGTTGCTCGGCGCTCTCCAGCCGCACCGACTGGTTGAAGTGGCTTTCGGGACCGTGGGTTTGGAGGAACCAGTGCTGGATCGGGGTGAGCGGGACTTCGCCGGTCACCGCTCCCTGCTGCGCCCGCACCGGGGCGCCACCGGCCCCGGCGGCCTGCGCGAGCTCCGCGATGCTCTGGTGGTCGAACACCTCACCGGAGGTGAGCGTCACGCCGGCCTGGCGGACCTTGGAGGCCACCCGGATCGCCATGATGGAGTCGCCGCCGAGCTCGAAGAAGTTCTCGTCGATCCCCACCTCGGCCAGGCCGAGCACCTGGCACCACGCCTCGGCCAGTACCTTCTCGGTCCGGGTACGCGGGGCCCGACGGGGGCGATCCGCACCGGCCTCCTCCGCCGGGACCGGCGCCGGCAGCGCATTGCGGTCGACCTTGCCGTTGGCGGTCAACGGGATCCGCTCCACCACCACGAACGCCTGCGGCACCATGTACTCCGGCAACGCCTGCCCCACATGCGCACGCAGCACCGACACCGGCACCTCGACACCACCACGCACCACCAGGTAGGCCACCAGGCGCTTGTGACCACCATCGGCCCGCGCCACCACCACCGCCTCCGCGATCTCCGGATGCGCGATCAACCGCGCCTCCACCTCACCCGGCTCGATCCGGAAACCACGGACCTTCACCTGCCGGTCGATCCGACCCACGAAGTCCAACTGCCCATCGGCACGCCACCGCACCGCATCACCCGTGCAGTACATCCGCGCACCCGCCACCGGACTGAACGGATCCGGCACGAACCGCACCGCCGTCAACCCCGGATCATTCAGATACCCACGCGACACCCCCGCACCACCCGTACACAACTGCCCCACCACACCCACCGGCACCGGATCGAAGTTCTCATCCACCACATACACCGACGTCCCCGAGATGGGACCACCGATCGGTATCCGCGCATCGACGGCGTCCTTGATGACGACGCTGGTCGTCGTACCGGTGTTCTCGGTCGGGCCGTAGCAGTGGAGCAGCGCCACATCGCGGGTCGCCGGGCCGGCGAGCGCCGCCGAGAACGCGCTCGGCATGGCCACGTCGCCACCGATCGCGATCTGTCGAAGGCCGGCGAGCGCTTCGAGGTCGTGCTCGACGAACTGGTTGAACAGTGCGGTCGTGGTGACCAGGCTGGTCACCGAGTGCTCGCGGATCAGCGCCGCGATCTCGGGGATGTCCAGCTGCCCTGCCCTCGGCATCACGAGCCGCCCGCCCTGCAGCAGGCTCGTCCACAGTTCCATGGCGGAGATGTCGAAGCTGAGCGGCGCGAGCTGGATGAACGTCTCATCCCGGCCGTGGGCCAGGTAGTCGGGCAGGTAGGCCAGCCGCAGGATGTTGCGATGCGTGATGCCGACGCACTTCGGGACCCCGGTCGAACCCGAGGTGAAGCTGACGTACGCGAGCGAGTCCGGGTGCGCGGCAATCGCCAACGCCTCGGCGGATTCCGCGGCGAGCGCGGCCTGGACCTCGGGATCATCGAGCACGACGACCGTGCGGCCATGCGCCGCCGCGCCGATCCCGGCCAGCGACTCGGTCGTGGCCACGATGACCTCGGTCCGGCTGGCCTCGGCGTAGCCGGCGGCACGCTCGGCCGGCCCGGCCGGGTCCAGGAAGAGATAGGCACCGCCGGCCTTCAGGGCCCCCAGCAACGCGACCACCGTCTGCGCCGATCGCGGAACCGCGATCCCCACGACGGAATCCGCGTTCACTCCGTGGCCGCGTAGCAGCCGGGCCAGCCGGTTCGTCAGCGAGTCGAGCTCGCCGTAGCCGAAGGTGCCACCGGCCCCGGTCAGGGCGACGGCGTCCGGGTGCCGCGCCGCCGCCTCGGCGAACAGCTCGCCGATGGTCCCGGTCGATCGGTCCCAGTGCACCGACCCCGTCCACGCGGTGATCCGATCGGCTTCAGCGGCCGAATCCAGCCGCAGGCCCGCCGGCGCGACCGCGGGATCGGTGATGGCCTGCTCGACGGCCTGCCGGAAGTGGTCCATCAGGACTCCCACCGTCGCCGGTTCGAACAGCCCGGATTCCCCGATCAGTTCGAACTCGATCACGGGGCCCCGGCCGACGCCGACGAGCATCAGGTCGTTCTTCACCGAGCCGAGGTCGACGGGCACCGGCTCGGCCGCGACCCCCGCCAGCGACCAGCCGCCTGCCTCGGTGTCCACCCAGTCCGCGACCGCCTGGCACAGCGGCATCCGCGAGCCGCCGCGGGGCACGCCCAGCTCGGAGACGATGCGCTCCAGCGTGATGTCCTGATGGTCCAGGGTGCCCAGGAACGCTCTCGCCGTGTGCCGCACGGCGTCCTCGACGGTGGCGGCGGCGCCGAGCCGGACCGGGATCGGCACCAGGTTGGCGAACAGGCCGACCAGCCCTTCGGTCTCGGTGCGCCGGCGGCCGGAGACCGCGGCGCCGATCACCAGATCCGACTGCCCGGAATGCCGGCTCAGGACCGTGGCGAACAGCGCGACCATCGCGGTGAACGGCGTGGCGCCCGCGGCGGCGGCGAGCTCGTGGAACCGCTGGCTCTGCTCGGCGGACATCGACCACTCCGCACGGTGGCCCCTGGGCGAGCGCGCCGAGGTCCTCGGCCGGTCGGTCGGCAGCTCCAGCACGTGGGGGATGCCCGCGAGCGCCTCGCGCCAGTACCCGAGATCGCGCTCGCCCGGCTCGGAGTCGAAGCGGGCAGCCTGCCACTCGGCATAGTCGCCGTACTGGACGGGAACTGCCGCAAGCTCGACCGGGGTGCCGGTCACCCGGGCCGTGTAGCAGGCGTCGAGCTCGCGGTGCAGGACGCCGAGTGACCACTCGTCACCGATCAGGTGGTGCATGGCCAGCAGGAGCAGGTGCTCGTCCGCTGCGGTGCGGGCCAGCCGGACCCGCCACAGCGGCCCGCCGGCGAGGTCGAACGGACGGGCGCCTTCGCGCGTCAGCGCCCCCACTGCGTGCTCGCGGGCGGCTCCGCCGTCGGCACTCAGGTCGATGACCTCGAAGTCGACCGCAGCCGAGGCCTGTGGGGCGACCGACTGGCGCGGCGGGTCCTCGCCGGCGAAGGTCGTCCGCAGCGTCTCGTGCCGCCGTGCGAGGTCCGTGAAGGCTTGCCGGAGGGCTTCGTGATCCAGCGCTCCGCGCAGCCACGACAGCTCGGTCATGGTGTAGAGGCCCTCGTCGGCGGCCAGTTGCCCGGCCGCCCAGACCCCGCGCTGGATCGGCGAGAGCACGGCGTCCGCGCCCGCCCGGCGCGGGATCGCGCGCCGGGCGAGCCTGGCGGCGAGGTCGATCGTCTTGCCGCCGACTCGGAGCTCCCGGCTCGCGACGCTTTCGACACCGGTCATCGGACTATCCCCTGTCCCAAGTCATGAGCGGGCCCTGGACGCGCATCACCAGGTCGACCCGCAGTTCGGCGAGCAGATCTTCGAGCAGCGGCGTGGCGCCGTCACCGTTGGCGAGGACCACCAAGCCGTGGCCGGACACCGGATCCACGGCGTAGACGCTGCGGAATCCCGGGCCGTCGCCGGGGTGTCCGATCCACCGCCTGCCCGCCACGGTCTTCACGGAGGTGCCGAGCCCGTAACCGGTCCGCAGTCCGTCGAGCATCTGCTCGACGTCCGAGCGGCTGAGCACGACTCCCCGGTCCTGCGTCAGCGCGCGGTGGAGCTCGGCACCGACCCGGGCCAGGTCCGCGGCGGACGTCCAGACGAGTTCGGCCGCGGCCGCGCCGCCGGACCGCCGACCGCGGCCGTAGCCGCGCCCGGTCGCGGTGTGCCCGACGGCGACCGCGTCCCCGGCCCCGGTGGGGAACTCGGGCAGGAACACCGTGTCGTCCATGCCCAGGGGATCGAGTACCAGAGTCCTCAACGCCTTCGGGAACGCCAGGTTGGTGACATCGGCGATGATCCGCTCGATCAGCGTGTAGTTCGCGAGGCTGTACTCGTACTGGGAGCCCGCCGGTCGGCTGACGGCGACGAGCGGCCCTTCCGCGTCCTCGTCCGGGCTCAGTCCCGCGCTGTGGCAGAGCAGATGACGGACCGTCACCGGCTGGGCCGGGTCCGGCGTGTCGACGCGCTGCTCGAGCAGCAGCTCGTTCACGGGGGTGTCGAGCGTGAGCAGGCCGTCGCGGGCTAGCCGCATCACCGCGATGGCGGCGAGGTGCTTCGCCACCGACCCGACCTGGAAGACCGTGTGCTCGGTCACCGGGACCGAGCCGCCGGCCGCGGTCACGCCGCTCCCCCACGCCGTGATCTCGCCGTCCGTGATCGTGGCGACACTCAGACCGGGCACGCGGTAGCGCACCATCGGTCCGATCAGCAGCGGCGTCTTCGGATGGATGCGCCGCAGCCACTCCTCGGGCTCGGCCTGGTCCGCGTCCCAGAGCGAGATCTGGTTCACGAAGCGCCGCAGTTCCCGCAGGTGGTTCTCCGCGACGGACCGCACGGTCTCGCGGTCGAAGGCGTCGGCCGCGTACAGCCACGTCACCTGGAGCCGGCCGTCGATGATCCCGGCCATGACCTCCAGCGGATAGGAGCTCGCGAAGTCCGCCGGCGCCTCCGAGCCGAGCGTGCCGGGCAGGTCCGTGAAGGGGAAGCCGCCGTCGCCGGGTGCGTCACCCACCTCGCCGATGTAGTTGAAGCCGATCTCCGCGTCGGAGCCGACCGCCGCGGCGAGTTCGGGGCCGGCGAGGTAGCGGGCGACACCGTAGCCCATGCCGCGGTTGGGCATCGCCTGGGTCTGGTCCCGCACCTGCGCCACGTAGGAGCCGAGGCTGTCACCAGCCGTGAGGTGCAGGGTCATCGGATGGACGGCGGTGAACCAGCCGACGGTCCGGGCGACGTCCTGGTCGCGGGCGAACGCCTCGCGCCCGTGGATCTCGACGTCGAGGGCCACGGCGCCGCTGCCCACCCAGTCGTGCAGCGCCGGGACGGCCGCGACGAGCAGCAGTTCGGCGGCGGTGATCCGACCGGTGGTGCGCCTGGTCGCGGCGCGGAACGCGTCGGTCTCGGCGAGGTCCAGCTCGACCCGCACCCGGCCGGTCCCCGCCGGGTCCGAGCCGGCTGCCGCGTCGCGGGGCAGCGGCGTGGGGCGGCTGCGGGCCTGGGTCCAGTACTCCGCGTCCTTCTGGAACGCCGGGCCGGCCGCGTACCGCTGCAGGTGCTCTGCCCATTCCTTGAACGACGTGGTCTTGCTCGGCAGTTCGATGGGCTCGCCGCGCACGGCGCTGGTGTACGCGGCGGCCAGATCGCCGGCGAGGAAGCTCCAGGAGACGATGTCGACCGCCATGTGGTGGACGACGATCAGCAGTTCGTCCGGCGCGGTCCCGCCGTGGTCGAAGAGGACCGCGCGCATCAGCGGGCCGGTCACCAGGTCGAGGCCCGCCTGGGCCCGCGCCCCGGCCGCCTCGGCCAGCTCCTCGCGCTGGGCCTGCGGCCACGCCGAAGCGTCGATGACCTCCAGGGGCGTCGGGTTGTCGTCGACCGGTGCGAGGTACTGGTGCCAGCGGCCGTCGCGCTCCTCCAGCCGCAACCGCAGCGCGTCGTGATGCCCCGCCAGCGCCGACAGCGCGTCGCGCAGCGCCTCGGGGTCGGCCTTGTCGTGCCAGCGCAGCAGCTTCGACTGGTTGAAGTGGTTTTCGGGGCCGTGGGTTTGGAGGAACCAATGCTGGATCGGGGTGAGCGGGACTTCGCCGGTCACCGGTCCCTGCTGCGCCCGCACCGGCGTGCCACCGGCCCCGGCGGCCTGCGCGAGCTCCGCGATGGTCTGATGGTCGAACACGTCACCGGAGCTGAGGGTCACGCCGGCCTGGCGGACCTTGGAGGCCACCCGGATCGCCATGATGGAGTCGCCGCCGAGCTCGAAGAAGTTCTCGTCGATCCCCACCTCGGCCAGGCCGAGCACCTGGCACCACGCCTGAGCGAGGACCCGCTCGGCCTCGGTACCCGGGGCGCGACGGGCACCGCCGTCCTCGGCCGCCTCGGCGGGCGAGGGGGCGGGCAGCGCGTCGCGGTCGACCTTGCCGTTGGCGGTCAACGGAATCCGCTCCACCACCACGAACGCCTGCGGCACCATGTACTCCGGCAACGCCTGCCCCACATGCGCACGCAGCACCGACACCGGCACCTCGACACCACCACGCACCACCAGGTAGGCCACCAGGCGCTTGTGACCACCATCGGCCCGCGCCACCACCACCGCCTCCGCGATCTCCGGATGCGCGATCAACCGCGCCTCCACCTCACCCGGCTCGATCCGGAAACCACGGACCTTCACCTGCCGGTCGATCCGACCCACGAAGTCCAACTGCCCATCGGCACGCCACCGCACCGCATCACCCGTGCAGTACATCCGCGCACCCGCCACCGGACTGAACGGATCCGGCACGAACCGCACCGCCGTCAACCCCGGATCATTCAGATACCCACGCGACACCCCCGCACCACCCGTACACAACTGCCCCACCACACCCACCGGCACCGGATCGAAGTTCTCATCCACCACATACACCGACGTCCCCGAGATCGGACCACCGATCGACACCCGCGGCCCCTGCTCGGGGCCCAGCACCGCTGCGGTGGTGACGCAGGTGTTCTCGGTCGGGCCGTAGGCGTTGATCAGGGTCAGTTCCGGATGGGCGCGGACGACGCTCGCGCAGGGCGCGGGCAATGCGACGTCGCCCCCGATGAGCAACTGCCGCAGGCCGCTGAACGCCGCCATGTCCTGCTCGGCGATCTGGTGGAACAGCCCCGTGGTGGGGCTGAAGCTGGTGATCGAGTGCTCCCGGATCAGCGCCGCGATCTCGGGAACGTCCAGCCGCCCGGGCGCCGGCGCGACGACGGTGCCGCCGTTCAGCAGCGGAACCCAGATCTCCTCCAGGGAGACGTCGAAGGCGAGCGGCACGGTGTGCAGGGCGGTGTAGCCGGGGCCGGACGACAGGTAGCTCTGCCGGTGCGCCAGCCGGACGATGTTGCGGTGGGTGATGCCGACGCACTTCGGGACCCCGGTCGAACCCGAGGTGAACGTCACGAACGCCAGCGAGTCCGGATGCGCGGCAATCGCCAACGCCTCGGCGGATTCCGCGGCGAGCGCGGCCTGGACCTCGGGATCATCGAGCACGACGACCGTGCGGCCCTGCGCCGCCGCACCGATCCCGGCCAGCGACTCGGTCGTGGCCACGATGGCCTCGGCCCCGCTGTCACCGACGAGCAGCCGGTTGCGCTCCGGCGGCGCGACCGGATCGAGCGCCAGGTACGCGCCACCGGCCTTGAGCACCGCGAGCAGCACCGTGATGAGGGCGGCCGACCGGGGAACCGCGACTCCGACGACGGTGTCGGCCCCCACGCCCCGCGCGCGCAGCACCCGCGCCAACCGGCTGGAGCCGTCGTCGAGTTCCGCATAGGTCATGGTCCGGTCCACCCCGACGACGGCCGTCGAGTCGGAGGCGGTGGGCAGGATGGCGGCGAACAACTCGGGCACTGTCGTCTCGACGGTGGTGCCGAGGGCCTTGAGACCCCAGTCGAGCAGTTCCCGGCGATCGGCGGCGGTGAGGACCTCGATCTCACCGATGCGGGCTTCGGGCCGCTCCGCCATCTGCTCGAGTATCAGCTCATAGGTGCTCAGCACGCGTTCCGCGTCGGCTTCGCTCACCCGCGCGGGCTCATAGGTCAGGTGGAGCAGCAGTTCGTCACCGGCCACCACGCTGAGGTCCAGCGGGAAGCCGGTCTGCTCGTAGCTCCGCACGACCTGCAGGTCGAGCCCGGCTGCGTCCGCGTCGGCGTCCTGATGGAGGTCGACGAACTGGAACAGGCTCTCGAACAGCGGGGTCCCGCTCGGCACCGAGGTGTGCCGTCGGATGCGGGTGATGCCGATGTGCTCCGCCTTGCGCATCCCGTTGAGGGAGGTGCGCAGTTCCGCGAGCCAGTCCGCGACGACCGCGTCGGCGTCGACCGTGACCCGGGCCGGCACCGTGTTGATCAGCAGGCCGACGATCCGCTCCAGGTCGGCCTGGTCCGCGGAGCGGCCGGAGAGGATGGTGCCCCAGCACACGTCCCGCTGCCCGCTGTACCGGCTCAGCGCGATCGCCCAGGCGCCCTGCACCACCGTGTGGACGGTGCAGTGGTTGCGCCGGGCGAGTTCGGCCACCCGCTCGGTGAGGGCCGGGGAGACGGTGCGGACGGCCGACGCGCTGCTCGAACTCGCCTCGCGGGCGGCAGCGGCGATGAACGGCAGCGTCGTCGGCGAGTCGAAACCGCCCAGCAGGCCCGCCCAGAAGTCCTCGTCGGCCTGCTCGTCGCGCCGCCGCAGCCACTCGACGTGGCGGCCGAAGGGCACTGGCTCGGGAAGGCCGGGGAGCATGCCCGCGGCCAACGCGGAATAGGCCGCGCCGAGTTCGCCCCGGACGATGGATCCGCTCCAGGCGTCCATGAGGATGTGGTGCTGGTGCCAGGCGAGCAGATGGCGTTCGCCGTCGAGCCGGATCAGGTCGAATGCCAGCGGCGGCGCGGCAGCCAGGTCCATGCCGCGGTGGCGCCGGTCGAGGAGCAGCCGGGTCGTCGCCGCGTGTATCGCCTCGTCATCGCGGCCGCGCCAGTCCAGGGCCCGCAACGGCAGCGGGAAGCCCCGGTGGACGACCTGGACGGGGTGCGCGACGCCGTCCGTGACGAAGGTCGTCCGCAGGATCGGGTGCCGATCGATGACGTACCGCCACGCGGCGATGAACGCCTCGGTGTCAAGCCGGCCCCGGATCTCGAACACCGTCTGGGTCAAGTAGTTCCCGTTGCCCGGGCGGTGCGTCGATTCGAAGAGGATCCCCGCCTGCAGCGGCGACAGGGCATAGATGTCCACGACCGTGTCCGGCGGGTACCGGTCGAGGACGCTGTCCAGACCGTCCGCATCCAGATCGGCCTCGGGGAACTGCTCGGGGGTCGGCCGGAACCGTTGATTCATCGCCATCACCAATCAGCCTCGCTCAGAAGATCACAGGATCAGGCGTCCGCCGCAGCGGCCATCCGGTCGCGCAGGCTGCGCGGCCGCAGGTCCGTCCACACCTGCTCGATGTGCTTGACGCAGTCCTGCTTGGAACCCGCCGTCCCCTCGTCGAACCAGCCCGGCGGATTCGGCCGGTCCGCGGCCCAAAGGGAGTACTGCTCCTCGTGGTTGACGACTACCTTGAACTGCGCCTCATGGCCGTCGGCCATGGCTTCCTCCTTCGTTTCGGGGGTGTCGCGGCCGGTCAGCTCATCGCGACGAGGATCCGGCGGTCGCCGGTGTACGGCTCGCGGCCGTGGGCCATCAGCATGTTGTCGATCATCAGGACGTCGCCCTGCCGGTACGGCAGCGCCAGCGCGACGCGGTCGTAGGCCGACGCGATCGTCCTCAGGGCCTCATCGGGGATCGAACCGCCGTCCGCGAAGTAGGCGTTGCGGGGCAGCTCGGCCTCCGAGTACACCCCGAGCAGGGCTTCGCGCACCTCGGGCTCCAGGCTCGAGACGTGGAACAGGTTGGCCTGGTTGAACCAGACCTCCTCGCCCGTGTGCGCGGCCTGGGCGGTGGCCGGCCGGCGGTGCCGGGTGCGCAGCCCGTCCTCGGCCCACTCGAACTCGATGCCGTGGCGCGTGCAGTACTGCTCGACCGCTCCGCGGTCGGCGGTCTGGAAGGCCTCCTCCCAGCTCAGGCCGAGCCCGTCGCGGTACGCGCGGGTGTAGACGACGCCGTCGGCGAAACGCGCCCGCAGATCCGCGGGCAGCTGGGCGAGCACCGATCGGCTGTCGGCGATCGGGGTGGCGCCGCCGGTCGCGGGCGGGGTCTGGCAGGAGAAGAACAGCAGCTCCGGCCAACGGCTCGCGTAGGAGTTCTCGTTGTGCATCGGGATCGCCTGGTCGGCGGGGTACTCGGTGGAGGTGTAGATGTTGCCGCTGACCGCGCTGCGCGGGGTGGAGCGCTCGGTGTACTCGAGCAGGTCGCCGCCCACCGCGCTGACCACCTCGTGGAACGCCCCGACATCGCCCGCGGCGCCGCGCAGCAGGACGAACCCGCTGCTTCGGAGCGCGGCGCGCAGCGGCTCCCGGTGGGCGGTGACCCAGGCCAGGGGATCCTCGACGGTGGCGAGGTCGTAGACCAGTGCGGCGGTGTGGCCGTTGTCGTGAACGTCGGCGGGCACGCCGCCGAGCGTGCTGCCTTCAGTGCGGAGCATGGAGAGTCCTGTCCTTGAACGGGAGACCGGGGACCGGTCAGTCGGCGAGGATGTCCCGGACGGTGCGCTTGCGCAGCACGTCCATCAGACCGACCTGCAAGCCGGCCTTGCGGGCGCGGGTGACCACGCGTGCGGCGGCGATGCTCGTGCCGCCCAGAGCGAGGAAGTCGTCGTCGATACCGACCTGCTCGGCGCCGACGGTCTCCCCGATGATCCGGCACAGCAGTTCCTGCTCCGGTGTCATCGGCCCGACCCCGGTCCCGGCGGGCTCGGCCGCCTCCGGTCCGGGGAGCGCCGCGCGGTCGAGCTTCCCGTTGGCCGTGAGCGGGAGATCGGCCATCGGTACGAAGACGGCCGGGACCATGTACTGGGGCAGCGTCCTCGCCAGGAACCGGCGCAACTCGACGGCGTCGACGGCGCCTTGGGCCGCGCCCACGACGTAGGCGGTGAGCCGGGTGTTGCCCGCGTCGTCCGGGCTCGGCACCACGGCAGCCCGGTCCACCAGCGGGGACCCCGCGAGCGCTGCCTCGATCTCGCCGAGCTCGACCCGGTAGCCGTTGACCTTCAGCTGGTCGTCGACCCGGCCCAGGTACTCGAGCTCGCCGTCCGGCCGCGTCCGGACCAGGTCGCCGGTGCGGTACATCCTCCCCGGGCCCGGTTCGCCGGACGGATCGTCGATGAACCGCTCCGCGGTGAGCGCCGGACGGTTCAGGTATCCGCGCGCCAACTGGGCGCCCCCGATGAACAGTTCGCCGATCCCGACGTCGGGGACGGGCCGCCGGGCGTCGTCGAGGACGTACAGCCGGGTGCCCTCGATGGCGCGCCCGATCGGCACGGCTCCCGGCTCCAACCGGCGACCGGGTTCGACCACGTACACGCAGCAGCCGACGGTCGCCTCGGTGGGGCCGTACTCGTTGACGACGCTCACCCCGGGGTGTGCCGCCCGCCACGCCTCCAGCGCCGCGCCGAGCAGCGCCTCGCCGCCGATCACCAGTTGCTCGCTCGGCGAACACTCACCGGGCAGCCGACGCAGCAGCGCCAGGTGCGACGGCGTGACCTTGAGGAAGCTCGGCTTGCGGAATCCCGGCGGCAGGGCACGGCCGTCGGCCAGCGAGACCAGATCGACGACCTCGACCGATCCTCCCGCGATCAGCGGGGGGAAGATGCTCGTCACGGCCAGGTCGAAGGAGACCGAGGAATGCAGCAGCGTCCGGCCGGCCGCGGCGGGGTAGTGCGTGCGCGCGTAGTCGAGGTAGGTGTTCAGGGCTCCGTGCTCGATCACGACGCCCTTGGGCATGCCCGTGGAGCCGGACGTGTAGATCACATAGGCGGTGCTGTCGTCTTCGGGCGGCGGGGCCACGGATGTCGAGAACGCCGAGTACACCGATCCAGCCGGATCGCAGGCGTCCAGCAGTCCTTCGGTCTCCGGAGATTCCAGGTGCAGGACGCAGGCCCCGGTGTCCGTCCCGGCGAGCACGGTGCGAGCGGCCTCGCCCGACGCCACCACGATCGGCGCGGCGGAGTCGGCGAGGACATGCGCGATCCGCCGGGCCGGGTCGTCGAGGGCGATCGGCACGTACCCGGCGCCGGTCTTCAGCACCGCGAGCAGCGCGGCGACGATGTCGGTCGACCTGTCGAGCATCACTGCGACGAACGCACCGGGCCCAACGCCCTTGTCGGCGAGCACTCCGGCGAGCCGGGCCGCCCGGTCGTCGAGTTCCCGGTAGGTCAGCTCGCGGCCGTCGTGGACGACGGCGACCGCGTCGGGAGTCGCGCGGACCTGCTCGGCGAACAGCTCGGGGGCGGTGCGCGGCGCGTTCGTCGAAAGTCGGGATGACATGGTTCGGGTTGACATGGTGATGGCCTTTCAGCTGCTGACCGTGAGCGTGGCCGTGACGGCGGCGGCGACCGCCGGGCTGCGCAGCAGATCGGCGCGGCTGGCGTCGAACGAGGTCTCACGATCCGTGAAACCGCCTTCGTGGTCAGCCGAGTTGATGGACAGTGCGTCCACCCACCGGGGCTGGCGCTCCAGTTGGCGCGCCGCCGACAGGTAGCGCGTATAGGCGCGGAACAGCCCCATGAGCTCGTCGCCGACCTCGCCCTCGATGCCCCATCGATCGAACGCGATCCGGCTGGCGTCGACGTAGACGGCGCAGAACTCCTCCGCCAGGGCCGCGAAGTCGCCGGCGCAGTGCTTGGCGACCTCCTCGGCGCGCTGCCGGAACCGCTGCCGCTCGTCCTCGTTCAGCGCGGTCATCGACCCCAGCGCGCCGAACAGATCGCGGCTGAGGGTCGCCGTGTTCGGCGATCCCGGGTTGAAGAGGACGACCTCGGGCCGGACCTCCTGCCTGAGCTCGATCGCGTCGGCCAGCGCCGCCGCGTACACACCGCCCGCGCAGTAGCCGAGGACCGCCGAGACGCGCTCGCCGGAGCGCGGCAGGGTCTCCAGCCACCAGGCCAGGTACTGGTCGGCGCGCTCGAGATCCGCTGTCGGCGGGACCGCGTGCCACACGTCCAGCCGATCGGGCAGCAGCCGGGCCAGGTCCCGGAAGGTGGCCTCCTGGCGGGTGCTTCCGTCGAAGTCGACGGCCAGGACCAGGGCGCCCTGGCCGCCCCCGCCGAGTCGGTCCCACCCCTGCGATGCTGAGGTCATTCGCGTACCTGTCTCCAGTGTCCGGCCGTGCCCTAGCCCTGAGCGGTTCGAACGGCCACGGCCTCGGCCACGCCGTCGACCGTCCTGGCCCGGAAGACGTCGCGGATCGTCACCTTGACGTCGAAGACCTGGCGCAGCCGGGCGACCAGGCGCGCGCCGAGCATCGAGTTACCGCCGAGCTCGAAGAAGTCGCTCTCGCCGTTCACGGGTGCGTCGCCGCCGAGGACCTCCTGGAAGACCTCCGCGACCTGCGGTGCGAACATCTCGGCGGTGGGCTGGTTGGACGTCAGGTCTGATGCGGTGTTCATGTGTCGTGTCCTTAGGTCAGGGGTAGCGGTGAGTCTGATGTCGCCATCGCCGGCTGGGAGTTACGCGCCGGCGCCGTCGATCGCGACGAGCCGCAGCTCGGACGCGTAGGCCGCGCCCGCGCCGTCCCGGAGCCAGTGCCCGGGCAGGTCGGGCAGCATCTCGGAGAACGAGACCCGGGACGCGGGATCGTCCTCGGCCGCGCTGCGGACCGCAGCGGCGAGCAACTCCACCAACGCGATGCTGCTGAAGTCGACGTAGATCGGCTTGGCCTCCACCGCGACCCGGTAGAAGGCACGCCGCGGCAGCCCCACCAAGTCGCGCCAGCGCACTGCGGCCCGATGCCGCTCGACGCGGTCGGAACGCCGCACCCAGGCCAGTTCGGTGACGCCGATGCTCCAGGACTCGCGGGAGATCACCAGCCGGTCGATCGTGACGCGGGGACGGTATGCGGCCGACGGCAGCGGCTTGAAGCCGTTCATGGCGGCGCCGGACAGGTACTCCCCCAGCACCTCCAGGATGTCCAGGTCCGGCGCCTCGGGGGACTTGACGATCAGACGCTCGCCATCGCGGTGCACGGTCATGGACGCGCCGGGGATGACCCGGCCCGTCGTCCCGGTGTTTCGGGCGTGCATGGTCCACACCAGGTCCTGCGGGCCGACCAGCACCGGAGGGTACGTGCGGGAGTTGACCGCCGGGGATTCCCGTGCGGGCAGCGGGAGCACGCGCGGCGTCCGGCGGTCGGCCGCGTCCGTCGCGGCGAACCGGGCGGGGTCGGGGCACTGCGCGATACCGGCCGGGCTGTCCTGCGTGTTGATCGCCAGATGCAGCTCTCCGAGCACGAACTCGTAGTCGCCGGCGGCGATCGCCTGCGGGTCGCGGCCGGTGATCATGATGTCCGGGCACTGGTGGACCGCCGACGACCACGGCGGCTCGCAGGCCGGGAACAGCTCGCGCACCCGGTCGGCCAGGTCGGCGGCCGACACCTGGTGGCGGCGGACGCCGTCCGGGACCGCAAGGATCTCCGCCCAGCGCCGCTGGAGCTCCGGGACGACCGCCGCGACCGGCGGCGCGAGGTCCTGGAACGAGTAGACCAGGTCAGGTGTCATCGCGTTGAGGACGGCGTTCAGCGACACCTCGCCGTCCGCGGAGGCCGAGCGGAGCCTCTCGTACACCTGCACGAGGCGCCTGCCGTACGCCTCGCCGACCTGTCCGACGAACCAGCGCGCGCTGTCGAGCAACAGGCCCAACGGCGCGGCGAGTTGTCCGAGCAGGTCCGCCCCCAATGCCACCTCGGTGTCGCGGACCGTGTCCTCGTACACCACCCGCCGACCGCCGTAGGCCTGTCCCGCCCGGCGTGCCGGATCCTGCCCGGTCACCCGCTCGAAGACCTCGTCGAGCCGTTCCATTGCCTTGAACACCGAGTCGGCGTCGCCCGCCGCCTCGCTCACGGCCTCACGGGCGGCGAGCACCTCGTCCAGGAGGCCGAGCGCCTGCTCGCGGGCCACCGCGTCGGCCACCGCCAGGAGCTCACCGCGCAGCTCCTGCTCGCGGAACTCGCCCACGGAGAGCGGGAGTTCGCATACCAGCAGGTCTTCCGCGGTGAGCCGGTCGACGACCGCCAACACACTCTCGCCGGTCCGCTCGGCGTATCCCGGGATCGACCGCTCGATCTCCAGGATCGTCATGGCCCCATCGCACAGGTCGAAGACCTCGGCCTCCGCGGC
This sequence comes from Kitasatospora acidiphila, assembly GCF_006636205.1. Classification (NCBI taxonomy): domain Bacteria; kingdom Bacillati; phylum Actinomycetota; class Actinomycetes; order Kitasatosporales; family Streptomycetaceae; genus Kitasatospora; species Kitasatospora acidiphila. The sequence goes on from NZ_VIGB01000003.1 coordinate 664,103, forward strand.
GGTGAGCTCGCGCACCGGGCCGCGCGGCCTGCGAACGCTGCCGTCGCCCAGCAGCACGTCGGCCTCCGAGCGACGCGGCTTGAGGGACACCCGCACCCGCGGATCGGCGGCGAGCGCCCGGGCCACCGCTTCGACGGCCCAGTGCTCGAAGTACACCTGGCGTCGGCGCAGCAGCCGCTCACCGGGCCGGACCGTCATCCCGGTCGTGTCCTCGCACCATCGACCCCAGCAGTGCGGTCCGAAGAAGCCGATGGTCTCGTTCTTCAAGCCGTAGCGCTGGAGGTAGGTGGCGACCTTGAGCTCCCGGCGGCGCTGCCGTGCCGGCTGGGCCTTGGACCGGGTGGCGACCTTGTCCACGCAGTCGCGGAGCATGGCGGGGTTCTGCCACGCGACCGCTTCGCGGAGCATCGGGTCCGCCGCCGCCGCGCGCAGCGCCGCCTCCATCCGTGCGATGGCGCCGTCGTACTCCCGGGCCAGTGCGTCCGACAGCGGGGCTTCGGAGTCCTCGGCGGCTGCGGCCGCCAGCAGTTCGTCGTCGGCCAGCGGCTCGACGATGGCCGACGGGAACCCGGCGGAGCGCAGCTCCACCTGTCGCCACACCTGCCACCCGGTGTCACCGAGGGGGATCAGATCCCCGTTCTGGTTCCCGCTCGCCTCGCTCGCTCCGGTTGTTCCGGTTGTTCCGGTTGTGCCAGTCATCCCGTTCATGAGGCCTCCTCAATCCGCACCGCGGTTCCGGCGCACTGTGCGAGTGACTCGGCCAGGCACTGCGTGTACCGCTCGCCGGACCGCGCCGACAGGTGCCCGCTCCACTGCACCTCGCAGCCGAGGCCGCCACCGTCCTCGAAGAAGCGCACCGACAGCGGGGTCTTGGCCGCGTAGTTGGGGACGTCGAGCTCTGCCGTGCACGTCACGCCCGCGAAGGCGCGCTCGACGGACTGCTGCTGGCTGCGGTAGGAGATCATCACCTGGTTCAGTGCCTCCACCGCACCCCCGCCGCGGCGCACGTGCGCGGCCAGGTCGGCGAAGGAGTAGTGGCGCCGCCGCAGATCGTCGGACCATCTCGCATGCTCTCGCCGAGCCAGGTCGACGACTGTCTCGCCGGCCTCCCGACTCGCGGGCAGCGGCACCTCGTTGATGAAACATCCCACCACCGCGGCCTCGCCGGCGAGCCGCTGGGATGCGGCCGCGCCGAGCGCGGTCACACCGCTGTCCGGCACCGGCAAGGCATGGTGGACCGCCGCCGAGACCAGTTTGAATACGCTGATGCCGACGGAGCCGGCGCACGCGCTGATGCCTGCCGCGGCGGCCGGATCCGCGGTGATGATCCGCCGCAGCACCGTGTCGGAGGCGCCCTCGCGCGGGAACGGGGCGACCATCGCCGATGGCGGGATCCTGTCGTACCAGTAGTCGCGGTCCTCGGTGAGCGCGGACTCCTCAGCCGCGCGAACCCGGCGGACCAGGCGGACGTACTCGTCAGGCGAGGCCGGCGTCACGGCTCCGGTGATGGACATGCTCAGCTGCTCGGCGAGGAGGCGGTGGCTGATCCAGTCGTAGACGAGATGGTGGACGATCAGGACCACTGTCGTGTGCCCGGGAGCCACCGGCAGAACGAGGAATCGCACCAGCGGACCGTCGTCCACCTCGAACGGCCGCATGGTTCGCGCCGCGATGAAGGTCTCGGCGTCGTCCACCGGCTCGGCGAGCATCTCGATCTCGGGCTCGTCATCCGAGAAGCCGTAGACGATCTCCCCGGTCCAGGCGTCGATGCCCATCCGCACCCGAAGGGCCGGCGTCGCGGCCACCAGCCGCCGACAGGCGGCGGCCAGCTCCGCCGCCGCGATCCGGCCCCGGACCTCCACGCGCACCGCGAGGTTGAAGGCCCCTGTCGCTTCGGCCTTCTCATCCGCGAAGTAGAGCGCGGCTTGGGCCAGCGTCGCCCGCTCGCTCCCCTTGATCAGAGCCACGTCGGCTCCCTGCTCGTCGACCTCATGCCGACCATTCCAGAGGATGGGGATCCACAGGGGATATGCGATCGGTCCCTGGGGGATCGACGATCCGGGGGCTCGGGCCATTGCCGGCCCTGGAATCGGCTCCGCGCTCGCGGACGGGCGTGGAGCGATCGTGGATCGCGGACGGGCATGGAGCGACCGTGGAGCGTGGACGGGCGTGGAGCGACCGTGGAGCGTGGACGGGCGTGGAGCGACCGTGGAGCGTGGACGGGGTGGCACGCTGCACCTTGGGTGCGATCGTGCGACGTGTGCGCGCGTGCGTCGGGCGCGTCGGGCGTGGCAGGCCGTGCTTCGCGGCGATGATCTGCGCATGAGTTGCGGTGAAGCCCACGTCATCGGAGCAGCCAGTGACTGATCGGATCGTCCCCCAATCACCCCCCGCGCCCGTGCCGAGCCGACGCCGGTTCCTGGTCGGCGGCGCCGCCGCGCTGGCTGCCACCCCCGCGCTCGGCGGCCCGGCGCAAGCCGCCGTGGGCCGCCCGACCTGGGCGGTCCGCGAGGCGCCGGGATCGCCCGACGAGGAGTCGACCGACCCGGAGCTGGTGCTGCGCCGGCTGATCCAGGGCAACGACCGATGGGTGTCGGGTCAGCTGACCCATCCTCACCAGACCGTGGCCCGCCGGATGGCGGTGGCAGCAGGGCAGCACCCGATCGCCACGGTCTTCTCCTGCATCGACTCGCGGGTGCCACCGGAGATCGTGTTCGATCTCGGGGTGGGCGACCTGTTCGTGGTCCGGACCGCCGCGCAGACCAACGACGGCCTGATCCAGGGCGCGGTGGAGTACGGAGCCGAGGAAGCCGTCACACCGCTGGTCGTGGTGATGGGCCATCAGCGCTGCGGCGCGGTCACGTTCGCGGTGGACGCGCTCAACAACGGCACCGAGGTGCCGGCGAAGTTCAAGGACGTGGTGGAGGCGCTCCGACCCGCCTACGAAGCGGCGCTGCCACTTCCCGGTGACCAGGTCGAGAACACGGTCCGCGCCCAGATCCGGCTCACCGTGGCGCAGTTGCGTGTCGATCCGGTGCTCGCCCCGCTGATCAGCGAGCACCGGATGCGGGTGGTCGGCGCCTACTACTCGCTGGACACCGGCTGCGTCGAGTTCGCCTTGCCGTGACGGCGCTCCGGCCGCAAACATAACGGTCTTTCATCTTCGCCTTGGTGAAGGCCAGTTGTGGGTAGATACCCGTTCCGGCCCACGGATCGCGGGCCGTCGGGATCGAGACGGTGCGCGAGGTGTCCGTGGCGAGTGGTCCTGGCAGTGCTGCCCGTGCGGACGCGCTGCTGCAGCTCAGGGGAGTCAACAAGCACTACGGACAGTCGCATGTGCTGCGGGATGTCGACCTCGACGTGCACGCGGGCGAGGTCGTGGTCCTGCTGGGTGCCTCCGGCTCCGGCAAGTCGACGCTCTGCCGGTGCGTGAACCGGCTGGAGACCATCGACTCCGGCGAGATCGTCCTGGACGGCACGCCGATTCCGGCCGAGGGCCGCGAACTGGCCCGGCTACGCGCCCAGGTCGGGATGGTGTTCCAGTCCTTCAACCTGTTCGGCCACCGGACGGTAGTGGAGAACGTCACGCTCGCGCCCGTCCGGGTGCGCGGGCTGCCCCGCGCCCGGGCCGAGGCACGCGCCCGTGAGCTGCTCGACCGGGTCGGGCTCGCCGACAAGGCCGACGCCCATCCCGCCCAGCTCTCCGGCGGGCAGCAGCAACGCGTCGCGATCGCACGCACGTTGGCGATGGACCCGCGACTGATCCTGTTCGACGAGCCGACCTCCGCGCTGGACCCCGAGATGATCGGCGAGGTGCTGGAGGTGATGACCGAACTCGCCGCCGAGGGCATGACCATGCTCGTGGTGACGCACGAGATGGGCTTCGCCCGCCGCGCCGCCGACCGGGTGGCCTTCCTGGACCAGGGCCGGATCCTGGAGACCGCGCCGCCCGACGTCTTCTTCGAGAACCCGAGCACCGACCGCGCCCGCGACTTCCTCGGCAAGATCCTGCGGCACTGACGCCGACCGCCGCCCGGCCGCATGCGGCACCACCGCGCTCCCTCGCCTGCAAGGAGACCCCGCATGACCACTCGCTCCTCCCTGACCCTCCCGGCGCTGCTGCTCACCCTGACGGTCGCGTGCGGCCTGACCGCGTGCAGTTCGTCGAGCAAGATGCCGGCCCCACCCGGCTCGTCCGGCTCGGCGGCCGGGGCGGACAGCTACCAACAGGTCATCGACGACGCGCCGGTGGCCGCCGCCTCGGACATCCCGGCCGGCAGCCTGATGGCGAAGATCAAGGCCCGTGGCACCCTGAACGTCGGTGGCACCGACGCCGCCGCACTGTTCGCCCTCAAGGACCCGGTCAGTGGCAAGGTGACCGGTTTCGACGCCGGCCTGGCCGACATGCTCGCCAAGTACATCATCGGCAAGCCGAGCACCAACCGGGTGCAGATCGACGTCACCACCCGCGAAGTCCTGCTGCAGAACGGCACGGTGGACTCGGTGCTCGCCACCTACACCATCACCCCCGCCCGCGCGCAGAAGGTCGGCTTCGCCGGACCGTACTACTCCTCCGGCGACGCCATCCTGGTCAAGTCGTCCGACACGGCCATCACCAAGCCGTCCGACCTGAACGGCAAGTCGGTCTGCACCGAGACGAGTTCGACCGCCGCCAACGACATCAAGCAGTTCGCCCCGAGCGCCAAGGTGGTGCTGTTCCAGACCAACGCCGAGTGCCAACAGGCCGTTGAGCAGGGCCGGACCGACGCGTACGTGCTGGACCAGGCGCTGCTGCTCGGCGACGCGGCCCGGGACAAGAACGTCAAGGTGGTCGGCCAGCCGTTCACCGACGAACCGTACGGCATCGGAGTGCCGTTGAGCTCGCCCGAGATGAAGACCTTCGTCGACAACTGGCTGAAGCTGATCGAGTCGGACGGCGAGTGGGCCAGGCTATGGAAGGCGACGATAGGCACCGAACTGTCCGGTGACGCCCCGACGCCGCCCGTCGTCGGCTCGGCCGCCGGGAGCTGAGTCCGGTGCCTACGGCGGTCCTGAGCCAGCTCGGCGACGGCCTGCTGGTCACCGTGGAGATGACGGCGCTGGCCTTCGCGGGCGCGCTGGTGCTGGGCGTGCTGCTGGCGATCTGCCGGATCAGCCCGGTGCCCCCGCTGCGGCTGGCCGGCGCGGCGTACGTCACGGCGTTCCGCAACATACCGCTGCTGGTGCTGCTGGTGCTGTTCGTCTTCGGGATGCCCGAAGTCGGGCTGCTCTACCCGCTGTTCGCGACGGTGGCGCTCACCATGGCGCTGTACTGGGCCGCGTTCGTCTGCGAGGTGGTGCGCTCGGGAGTACGGACCGTGCCGCGCGGGCAGATCGAGGCGGCCCGGGCGCTCGGCCTGACCTTCACCCAGTGCCTGCGGTTCGTGGTGATACCGCAGGCGCTGCGCTCGATGGTGCAGCCGCTGGGCAGCGTCTTCATCGGCCTGGCGCTCGGCACCTCGCTGGCCGCCGCCGTCGGCGTGCCCGAACTGACCGGCCAGGCCCAGCTGGTGACGCTCAAGTACGACAACCCGCTGACCAGCTTCGCGCTGACAACGGCGGTCTACGTGGCGATCACCCTGACCTCCGGGCTGATCGCGGGCCGGATCGAACGGAAGGTGGCCATCAAACGGTGAAGGGCCAAACGGTGGACGACGACCAGCTGTTCGACGTCCCGGGCCCGCGGGGCCGGCGCCGGATCCGGATCGTCACCGCTGTCTCGGTGCTGGTGCTGGCGGCGCTACTGGCCCTGGCGCTGCGCCAGTTCGCCGCGCACGGGCAGCTGGCGGCCTCCCAGTGGCAGATGTTCGGCAACTGGGCGATCATCCGGTTCCTGCTCGACGGCGTCGGCCAGACCCTGCTGGTCACGGCCGTCGCCGCCGGACTGGCGCTGCCACTGGGGGCGTTGGTCGCGCTGGTCCGGCTCAGCCGCAGCCGGGTGGCCCGCGCGCTGGCCCGCGGCTATGTGGAGTTGTTCCGGGCCGTGCCGCTGCTGTTGCTGCTGTACATCTTCCTGTTCGGCCTGCCCCGGACCGGGTTGACCTTTCCGGTGTTCTGGCAGCTGGTCATCCCGATCGTGCTCGGCAACGCCGCCGTGCTGTCCGAGATCTTCCGGGCCGGTGTGCTGGCGCTGGACCGCGGCCAGTCGGAGGCCGCGTACAGCCTCGGCATGACGTACTGGCAGGCGATGGCCTGGGTGGTGATCCCGCAGGCGGTCCGCCGACTGGTCCCGACCCTGGTCAGCCAGTTGGTGCGGCTACTGAAGGACTCCACCCTCGGCTATGTGGTCAGCTATCTCGAACTGCTGCACAAGGCCCAGGTGTTGGGCGAGTACTACCACAGCGTGCTGCCCACCTACCTGGTCGCGGCGGCCTGCTTCGTCCTGATCAACACCACCCTGTCCGCCCTGGCCACCTGGCTGGAGCGCCGCCGCCGCAGCTGACCGGTTCGACCAGCAAAAGGCGTAGGCGACGTGTCCGTCGCCTACGCCGCGCACCTCAGACCTGGTCCACGAGCGGGCGGTGCGCGCTCATCGCAGCGACGCCATCCATGCCTCGACCTCGTCCGCGCCCCGCGGCAGGCCCGAGGACAGGCAGACCGGGCCGTCGGCCGTGATGAGGAAGTCGTCCTCGATCCGGATGCCGATGCCGCGCAGTTCCTCGGGGATGGTCAGGTCATCGGGCTGGAAGTACAGTCCCGGCTCGACGGTGAGGACGTGGCCCGCCTGGAGCACCCCGTCCGCATAGGTCTCGCTGCGGGCGCCGGAGCAGTCGTGGCAGTCCAGGCCGAGCATGTGTCCCGAGCCGCAGACGGTGTAGCGGCCGTACAGCCCGGGGTCGGGGTCGCTGGCGGTGCCGCCGGGCCGCAGGCCCCAGCCGTCGAGGCCCTCGGCGATGACCCGCATCGCGGCGTGGTGGAAGTCGCCGTACCGCGCCCCGGGCCGCAGCGCGGCGATGCCCGCCGACTGGGCGGCGAAGACCAGGTCATAGACCCGGCGCTGAGCATCCGTGAACTGCCCGCTGACCGGCAGCGCCCGGGTGACGTCGCCGGTGTAGAAGGAGTCGGCTTCGACACCGGCGTCCAGCAGCAGCAGGTCCCCGTCCCGCACCGGGCCGTCGTTGCGCATCCAGTGCAGGACGCACGAGTGGGCGCCGGCAGCCGCGATGGTGTCGAATCCCAGGCCGTAACCGTCGAGCCGGGCACGCCGGTTGAAGGTGCCCTCGATCCAGCGCTCGCCCCGCGCCAGTCCGGTGGCGTGGCGCAGCTCGCCGACGACGTCGTGGAACCCGGCGACCGTGGACCCCACGGCCGCGCGCAGCTGCTCGATCTCCCACTCGTCCTTGACCAGCCGCAACTCCGAGAGGAAGGTGCTCAGTTCGGCCTCGTCCCGGGCGGATGGCGGCACCAGTGCGTCGACCAGCGCGTCCTCGCCGCGCAGCACCCGGGTCGGGACGTTCCCACCGAGGGCTCGTTGCAGGTCGTCACGTGCGGCGGCCTCGATGCCGAAGGCGTCGGCGGTCTCCGAGAGCGTCCGGCGCCTCCCGACCCAGAACTCGCCGTGCTGGCGGCTGCGGTAGAACTCCGTGCCGTTCGGCCCGCCGTCCCGCGGTGACCGGGGCCGGGTGTACAGCGTGACCGAGTGCCCGGTCCCGGTGGGCTCGAAGACCAGGACACTGTCGGGGACCGCGTTCGCCCCCTGCTCCGCGGTGAGGTGGACGAACGCGGAGTGCGGCCTGAACGCGTAGTCGAAGTCGTTGCTCCGAACCTTGAGCCCACCCGCCGGAATGACGATCCGCTCCCCGGGGAACCGCTCGGACACCGCCGCACGCCGCTTGGCCGCGTACGCCGCCCCGGGAACGGGCGACAGCTTCAGGCCCGTATCCGCCCACCCCTGCCGGAAGGCCTCGGCCGACGCGGCTGGCACCGCGCGGTCGTGACTCTCGACACCGCGCGACCCGTCCTGCTGCTCCACAGAGTGCCTCCGATCGTCGTTGATCCACACACAGAAAAAGACAATACCATTTCACATGTGACGTATCTATAGCTGCGCACCCAGCAGGCCGCGGTGCACGGTGTCTCCGATCTCACCGAGCTGCCGGCCGCGCCAGTAGGCTCTGGGCCGGGGGCGGCCCGGCGCCGCAGTGCCTCCGGGGCCATCATGGATCAGCCGACTCCGCGGTGGTCGTACCAGCGGGCGATGGAGTCCTTGTAGCCCTGCGGCATCACCAAGTCGGCGATCTGGTCCTCGACGAAGAGGCCGATCTCCTTGTGCTCGCTGCTCACCACCGGGGCCTGTTCCGGTCCGAGCAGCCGGCAGCCGTAGGTGACGATGAAGACGTGGCGGCCGGGGATCGGCTCGTACATCCAGACGTCCAGCAGGGGGCCGGCCGCGATATCCCAGCCGCTCTCCTCCCGGACCTCCCGGGCGGCGCAGTCCGCGGGTTCCTCGCCGAGTTCGAGCTTGCCGCCGGGCAGTTCCCATTCCTCACGCTCGTTCTTGAGCAACAGCACTCGGTTCTGCGAATCGAGCACCACGCCCTTGATCGAGATCGGGAAAGTGCGCGGCGTGTACGGGGAGTCGTTCATTGCTTCCTTCGCGGTGCGCTGGCGGCCATGGGCTTCCCGAACGTAGCGCCTGGATCGGCCCGGCCGGTCCATTGGCCGTCGGCACGACAGTTGACAGCTAGTCACTTCACGGTGGCTCAGCGCTGGCTCGACAGCGTGAACCCTCCTCCCCCACCTGCTACTATGCGAAGGGACGACATGACGTCCGGCTCGGTGCAGCCCTCTCATCGGTTACGGCCCCGGCCGGGAGATCGTCACCTGCGTTGCAGGCCTTCCAGAGCCGACGACGCCAGCCTGTTCGAGCGAACCCGCCTTCGCGCAGGTCGCTGCGAGCTCTCCAGAGCTGATGACGGCAGCAGCACGGCGACCTGGTGGCGGCGGGCGTCAGCCAGTTGCGAGCCCTCCAGAGCTGATGACGAAACTGACGCTTCGCCAGTACCCGGCACCGGCTAACCTGTTGCGAGCCCCCTAGGCCTGATGACGACGCCGCCTCCAGGGCTGATGACGACCGGAACCGGCCGTACGGCGAGGCCTGCGGCCCCCGGTCGTCATCAGCCCTAATTCCTTGTTAGCGGACGGTGGGAGCCAGGGGTTGCCACCGGTCCGTTCGAGCGCCGGGGGCGTGATGCCTGGACTCACCCGGGCCATTGAGGTCTCCCGATAGAGCGGCACGCGGCCCTGGCGCTCGTGGTGGTGGCGGTCGCGTGGGCGCCGGACGGATGCCTTACAGATATCCGGCTGTGCAGGCCTTCCCCCAGACCGGCGACGTTCGGCGCCTACTCGGCCGCCACCACCGTCAACACCTTGCGCTTGACCACTCGTTGGTGTTGGTGGTGCGAGCCCGCTGCGCGGTGACCTCTCGATCTGCCCGAGCCGCTTGAGCTCCCTCAACAGACCGAGGCCCGCGCGGCGCGCTGGTGCCACGAACGGCTAGTGAGGTGGCGGACCGACCGTATGGTCGAGTCCTGGAATTAGGTCGCTGCGTGGCCCGCATGCGCTCGCAACCAGCGCAAACACCGCGTCCTTGGGGAGGGAACCTTGATCTACTGCGGCATCGACTGGGCCGAGAAGACGCACGACGTCGCCCTGGTCAACGACTCGGGCCAGCTGCTGGCCAAACGTCACATCACCGACGACGCGGCCGGCTACAAGATCCTGCTGGACCTGCTCGCCGAATGCGGCGACACCGCCGAAAACCCGATCCCGGTCGCGATCGAGACCTCCCGCGGGTTGCTGGTCGCCGTGCTGCGGACCGGCAGGCGCCAGGTGTTCGCGATCAACCCGCTGGCCGCCGCCCGCTACCGCGACCGGCACGCCGTCTCCCGCAAGAAGTCCGACCCCGGCGACGCCCTGCTCCTGGCGAACATCCTGCGCACCGACATGCACGCCCACCGGCCCCTGCCCGACGACAGCGACCTGGCCCGCGCCATCGCCGTCCTCGCCCGCGCTCAACAGGACGCGGTCTGGAACCGGCAGCAGATCGCCAACCAGCTCCGCTCCCTGCTGCGCGAGTACTACCCGGCCGCCTTGGAGGCCTTCGCCAAGTGGGCCAACGGCCTGTGCCGCCCCGAGGCCCGCGAGCTGCTCAAGCTCGCCCCCACCCCTGCCCAGGCCGCCCGGCTGACCCACACTCAGATCACTGCGGCTCTCCGGCGGGCCGGTCGCCAGCGCGGCATCGAACCGGAGGCCGAGCGGCTACGCGAGGTCTTCCGCACCGAGTGGGCCCATCAGCCCGCCCTGGTCGAGAAGGCGCTCGGCAAGCAGATGCTCGCCCTCATGGGCCAGCTCACCGCCGCCTGCACCGCCGCCGACAACCTCGCCCAGGCCGTCGAGGAGATGTTCCCGCAGCACCCGGACGCCGAGATCATCCTCAGCTTCCCCGGCCTCGGCCCCCAGCTCGGCGCCCGGGTGCTGGCCGAGATCGGTGACGACCGCACACGCTTCGCCGACGCCCGCGGCCTCAAGGCCTACGCCGGTGCCTCCCCCGTCACCCGCGCCTCCGGCAAGAAGTCGAGCATCACCCGCCGGTGGGTGAAGAACGACCGGCTCAACCACGCCGGCTACCTGTGGGCCTTCGCCGCCTTGACCAACTCGCCCGGAGCCATGGCCCACTACCGGCGCCGTCGCGACGACGCCGGCGACTGGCACGCCGCCGCCCAGCGCAACCTGTTCAACCGCCTGCTCGGCCAGCTCTACCACTGCCTCAAGAACCGCCGGCTGTTCGACGAGCAAGTCGCCTTCCCAGCCCCGGCCGTGGCCGCTGCTGCCTGACGGTTCAGGCGCCGGTCACGGTGCCGGGGTTGAGGCAGTCCGCCAGTGCGGCTCGCTCAGCGGGCGGCAGGTGATCTCCGAGCGGGGACTGCCGGTGGCTGAGCTCGCTGTCACAGATCCAGCTCCGCTCGTCCGTATCGAACGACCACGGCTGGGCACCCCACATCGGGTGGCCCGCGAGCAGCTGCCGGGCCAGAGCTTCGCACTCGTCAGGGGCACCATTGGCGATCAGCGCCTCGACCACGGCACCCACGGCCTCCTCGGGGACCCGGGAGTCACCGAGCGCCGGAAGGAGCAGCAGCAGGCGGGCATGGGGATCGGTCACACCGTCCGCGCCGTCGGGGGCGCGGAGGATCGCTACGAGCTCCGGCCAGCACAGGCCCGGACCGATGCGGTCCTCATCCGGGCTGGCCAGCACCACGTCGGCACCGCCCGGGCTGACCAGGAAGTAGTCGGTGGTCGTGTACTCCTCGCCGCTGTTGTAGTGCACGACGATCGAGAACCCGCCCTCCAACGGAACCGTGAACATCGGCCAGGCCGACTTGTCCTGCAGCCGGTCCAACATGGCGCCGGCGTCACCCGCGTCCACGCCGAAGGCCTCCGGCGGCTCCCCCTCGTACAAGTCCACCAGGTGCGCGGCCCAGAACCCGGGCTCGCCCAGCAGCGGGAGGCCGTCCACAACGGGAACCGACGAGTACCAGTGCCGCGCCATCACCATGCCGCGATTCTCGCGCACGAAGATCCGCTCTGTTCGACTGCCCCATGCTCCGGCCGGCCATCGACTTGACGCCTTCGCACCGTGAGGGTGTCTAATTCCAGGACTCAACCACCCGGTCGGTCCGCCACCTCACTAGCCGTTCATAGCACCAGCGCGCCACGCGGACCTCGGTCTGTTGCGGAAGCTCAGATGGCTCGGGAGTATCGAGAGGTCACCGTGCAGCGGGCTCCGACCACCAACACCAACGAGTGATCAAGCAGGCGGTGTTGACGGTGGTGGCGACCATGAAGGCGCCGAGCGTCGCCGCTCTGGAGGTAGACCTGAATCGGCCCGGCTGATAACGGGCATCCGCCCGGCGCCCATGCGACCGCCACCACCACGAGCGCCGGGGCCGCAAGTGCCGCTCTATCGGAAGACCTCGATGGCCCGGGTGAGTCCAGGCATCACGCCCCCAGCGCTTGAACGGTCCGATGGCAACCCCTGGCTCCCACCGCCCGTTACCGAGGAATTAGGGCTGATGACGCCGGCCGAGCGCGGCGTCCCTGTTCCACCGTCACGCCGTAGTGCGTTGCGCGCCTTCAGCGCGGCCTTCCAGCGGTGAGACGCGGGGAAGGCCGCTTGTTCTCGGGGAGGTCAGAGCAGCACCGCCTTCCGGATGTCCTTCAGGAACGGCCAGTGTGGCCCCGCCCTGGGAACGCATCATGACTGCTGCCCCGAGCGGCGGCGGCCAGGACCGCACTCTACCCTCGGGGCCGCCGCGTGCTGCTGACGGTCCGCCACGAAGCCGGAAGTCCCTCCCGTCGACCCCGCTGGCCCCGACGCTACGGCGCCATGGCGCCGCTCCCCGAAGGCAGACTACGCGCCGGACGTGACGGGTGTCATCAGCGGTCGTCCTGTGCCTGCCGGTCGCGCCAGCGGCGGACGCGGATGCCGACTATGGCAGCGAACACCATCCAGGCTGAGGCGGCGATCCCGATGGCCTGGGCGTGCGAGTGTATCCAGTTCACTGGCGTGTTCCCCCGGTGAATGATCTGTCAATTGCTTTGGAAAAGCTAGCAGTTGACCTGGAGATGTGACGGCGAATCAGCAGATGACGGGTGACGAAGGCCGGGGCGTAGGCGACGACGACGCCCTGGGGCGGCCATCAGCGACGTTCAGGTCAAGGACCTGGCCCGGACCACCACCCGGGGGGCGGTGGAGTCGAGCTCCACCCCCACCGTCGACATCCAGTACTCCATCGCCGGGTTGTTGAGCGTACGTCATCAACATCTCAGGCCTGGGTCGGTCGGTGGAGGCTCCGGACGATGCAGTCGCGCAGCAAGGCCGCTTGACGGGTGCAGTGATTGGAAGACCAAATGAGCAGCGCGGTACTGCACGGCTTGCAATGGCCACCGTGGACCCGCGGTGACCGAGCCGCCCGACACTGACGACCCGAGGGTAAAGTCCCAGGTCACGCGCGGTCTGACTCGACCGCAGCCAATCGGCGCGCCGCAGCGGTCCGACGGTGCAGTTACGCAGGTCACAGGATGTCGCCGGGGCCGCCGAGGTGGACGCCGATCGTGGTGGAGTCGATCATGCCCGGGGAGCGTGCGGTGTACGTGACGATGCTGTCGTACTCGGGGTCGATGGCGGTACTGAGCGCGCTGGTCAGCTCACGGTACTGGGCGGCGGTGAGTTCGCCCTGGAAGACGCTGCGCTGGGTCCGGTGGAGGTAGCGGCGGCAGGTCATCAGGACCGTGGGGTTGCGTTCGGCGGCGGTGTCGTAGACCAGGATGACGAACACGGCAGCTCACCACCAGGGCCGGAACGGCTTGTAGGGGGTGCCCTCCAGACACAGGCGGACCCACCTGATGACCCGCGAGCGCCACCACGCGCCGGCCGTCACGATGGTCCAGCACACCGCCGACCAGCTCGGTGGCCACTACGACCAGCGCAAACCCGGTGCCCTCGCCGCCTTCGGCCTGATGCTCCTGCGCGGGGTGACGGCTGCCAGTAGTGGTGGCGACCGTTCCACCACGGCGAGCTGCTGGACCAAGCCGACGAAGTTGCCCGGTACGTCGACCGCGACCACCCGGATGCCTGGGCGAACTTCAGCCAGACCAACGTTGCGCTGCACCGGGTATCCGCCGCGGTGGCCCTGGGCGACGCCGGCGCCGCCATCGATACGGCCCGGCCGCTGCTGCGGCGCCGCATCCCAGCACCCGAACGGCAAGCGGCACTGTGGGTGGACCTTGCCAGGGCCTTCAACCAGCAGGGCAAACTGTCCGAGGGCTACCGCGCCCTGCGCATCGCCGAACGTCACGCCGCCGAAGACATCCGGCGTCGTCCGGACATCCGGGAGCTGGTGGCCGACATGGCAGCACGCGACCGCCGCGGTGCCCTGCCGGGGCTACGCCAGTTCAGCCGTGAGTTGGGAGTCCGACCTTGAGCAAGCCGTTCCTCTACGTCGTCGTGTGCGCCTCCGGCATCGCCGACGACGTGGGCCAGCTGATCTCAGCCGCCCAAGCTGAAGGATGGGCGGTAGGCGTGGTAGCGACGCCGAACGCGATGGGGTTCATCGATCAGGCCGCCATCGAGAAGCAGACCGGCTACCCGATCCGCTCGGCCTGGCGCACGCCCGAGGTGCCGGCCTCACTGCCGCCGGCCGACGCCATCGCGGTCGCGCCCGCCACCTTCAACACGATCAACAAGTGGGCGGACGGCCATGCCGACACTCTGGCGCTCGGCATACTCACCGAGGCCTACGGCCTGGGCATCCCGGTAGCCGCCCAGCCGTACGTCAACTCGGCCCAGGCCGCCCACCCGGCCTACCCGGCCAACGTGGAGCGACTGAAGGCGATGGGCGTGCTGTTCGGCGACTACATGCCGCACGAGCCGAAGGCCGGCGGGGGCCGTGACCAGTACGACTGGAGCACACCGTTGCGCCTGCTGCGCCCGGTGCTCGAAGCCAAGACCAAGGCGTAGCCAGCCAGCTCGGGAAGGAGCAGCAGGTGGACGTGGTGGGGACCTGGACGGGCAAGTCCGCCTGTGCGCTCCAAGAGGCGCTGCGCGACACCAACGAGGGGTTCGCGGGGCGGCTTGGCATCGGCCTACGGACAGTGGCAAGTTGGCACGCCGATCCGGAGCTGGTCCCCCGCACCGAGATGCGGCAGCTACTCGACCAGATCCTGGAGACCGCGCCGCCGGCAGTGCAGAAGCGGTTCGCGCTGCTGACCGCCGAAGCCAGCCCACGCAACGCGGGCCAGGCCCTGCGCGTGGCCATCGCCGTGGTGGTGCGCGACTCCGAGGTACTGCTCGTCTGCCGTCGGGACGACGAGAGCGCTGGCATCCGCTGGCAGTTCCCAGCAGGCGTCATCAAGCCGGGGGTGAACCCGGCGTCGGCAGCCGTCCGCGAGACGTTAGCCGAGACCGGGATCCACTGCGCCGTACGCCAACTCCTCGGCGGCCGACTCCATCCGGCTACCGGGGTCTGGTGCGAGTACTTCCTGACTGAGTACCTGGCCGGGGAAGCCCTGAACCAGGACACGGTCGAGAACGCCGACGTCGTGTGGGTTCCAAGAAACGCAGTGCCCGTTCATCCCCGTCGATACCATCTTCCCGCCCATCCTGGCCTCCCTGGAGGAGCCGCAGCATGACTGAGCAGATCACCGATAAGCCGGGTATCGCCGCCGCCATCGTGGTCCAGGACGGCCGCGTGCTGATGGTGCAGCGCCGGGTCAAGGAAGGCGAGCTGTCGTGGTAGTTCCCGGCCGGTGAGATCGAGCGGGGAGAGACGGCCGAGGAAGCCGCGGTCCGCGAGACCGCTGAAGAGGTCGGCCTGACGGTCAAGGCCGTCCGGCTGCTCGGTGAGCGCGTCCACCCGAATACCGGCCGGCAGATGTCCTACAGCGCCTGCGAGATCGTGAGCGGTAGCGCTTCAGTGGTCGACACCGAGGAGTTGGCAGCGCTGGCCTGGGTCACCCACGACCAGATCGCCGAGTACGTGCCAACCGGGCTGTTCGAGCCGGTGCAGCAGTACCTGACGACGCTCTGCCCGGCCAGCCACCAGCTGATCGACGAACGCTCCTTGTCCGCAGCTCTGCGGACAAGGAGCGTTTTCGCGCTCGACCTGCGAACCACCGAGCAAGGCGACTGCCATCAGCGTCATCGCCGGCGGGCTGGGCCGATCGCCACGCCGCTGACGGTTGAGGTTGTTGGCGGCGCCGGCGAACTGGCGTCGGATCGCGGCCAGTGCGTCGATGGTCGTGTCGAGCCTCTCGCGAGGTCCAACGACCGAGCCGTCAGCGGACATGACCTCGCCCTTCACGTAGTAGGCGACCAACATGTGCTTGGCGACTGAACTGTCCACCGGCGAGCGCGCCGTGGGCGCCCCCAAGTCCGAGGCTGGCAAGCACGCGGTCGGCATCCCAGCGGAGATCGTCCCGGAGTTCGAGCAACACCTACGCTGGTACGCCCAGGACGGCGACGACGGCCTGCTGTTCATCGGCGAGCGCGGCGCTCCCTACCGGCGCTCGACCTTCGGCCGCAATTGGCGCAAGGCTCGCGCGAAGCTCGGCATGACCGGCTTCTGCCTCTACGGCCTACGCCACACCGGCAACGTCCTCGCCGCCAGCACCGGCGTCAGCCTGCGCAACCTCATTGCTCACATGGGTCACAACTCCGCCCGTGGCGCGCTGATTTACCAGCCCGTCCCCGCCGAACAGCAGGCCAAAATCGCCAATGTCATCAGCGCCGCCGTCGTCGACATACGCACCCGCCGCCGGCAACCCGCCTCTGCGGGCTCCGCCCCGATCACCACCGCGTTCCGTCAGCGCTGACCTCCTGACAACGTGGCGCGATACGGCACCCACGTTCATGACGATGGCGCCCGACCACCGCCGGGCGCCATCGCTACGCCGTCCTACTTGAACCAGACCCGCACGCCCTTGTGGCCGGAGCAGGTGCCGGAGCCATCGTCGCCCGCGAACGAGACGTACCCGTCCTTGCACGTTGCCGTCTCACCCGGTTGCTGAGGTGTCTCGCCCCGATCCCAGCCGCAGTAGCCCACCGTGTGCGCCTTGCACGACCCCGCCGGACTTGGGGCCGGTGGTGTCGGTCCTGCGGCAGGAGCGGGCGGCGGGCTATACGTGTTGGCCGGTGGGTTCGTGGTGGCTTCCGGGGCCGGGACCTGAGTGGAGGGTGCAGTGTTCGGCGTGGGCGTGGCTGTCGTCTGTGCAGAAGGCACGGCCGTCGGCGCGGAGGTGGACATCGAAGGTCTCGGCGAAATCCCGGGGCAGTTCTCCTCGTTCTTCACCACGTACAGCTTCACCGTCAAATCCTTCACCGACGGCGAGCCTGCTGCGGGCGCCTGCCCGCAGACCTTCCAGTTGCTCTTTATGATCACGATGCGCGGGGACGTCTCACCGGCCTTCACGTCCTGGAAGGTGACGTCCCTTGCTATATACGCATCCGGCTTCTGCAAGGCATCCTTCGCCTTGTCACCGTGCATCCCAACGACGTTGGGCACTGGCGTCCCAGTCGTGGCCGGCTTGCAACCGGCCGCTAAGAGCACTGCCGCCAGCGCGGCGACACCCAACCCGACCTTCCTACCAGCTGAGTTGGGCAACCGGTGGCTGTTGAGCGTCCGTTCAGTCCTCACGAAGGATGAAGGTACTGTCATATGACACACTGCGCGGACGGAACGCTCGAACTCGCAGCGGACACTGCTCCGACCGAGCCAACGCCAGCCTGGCAGCCAGCCTTCCGGCTCTCGCCGACCCGATCCAACGCCCCGCCGACGCCTGGGTTCGGCTCCGTGAGGACATCACCCTCGGCATGTGGCGCGTGGCCACTGCAGGCCAACCGTCTTGTCCTTCCCAACGTCGATGCCCGTGCAGGCAAGGGACTCAAGATCTCCGAGGTGCTCCCGCAGGCGCTAGGCGAAACCGTCGTAGCCGAGCGACTCGGTGATCTCAACAGTGCCAAGCGGCTGCTAAAGCAGACAGTCCGGTTCCAGGTGCACTGAGCCACCTGCCCGGGTAGGCAGAGGCCTCGCGCGGTCTCCGTTGCCTCTTGAGGATGCGGGAGGAGGTCGTTCAGCCTCACCCTTAGCGGGTCCCCGCGGTGAGTCCATCCGAGGTACCACACGGGGTTGGGCTTCCGGGCATCGGCGGCGGCAACCTCCCATCCGCCCCGGTTGAACTCAGAAGGGTTGATGGTCCGGCCCCAGAAAGGCCGTATCGACTCATGGCCACGCCAGCAGAACGCCGACGCTCCGGCAGGCCCACCCCAACGATTTCCACTGGGAGCTCACTCGGCCCACAGCACGCCCCGTACCCGCGACGCTCGCGCCTTTACTTGGCTCACATGGCCATCGACCGGATCCCCTCCCTCACTGCCGGTAGCTCACGCTAGGGTTGACCCCATCGTCAACGCGGCCCGACGGGCTTCCGCTCGGCGCCGACATGCGCGGTTTCGAGTCTCGAAGGACATGCCCCCACCCGCACGAGTCACTTCGTGCTGCCTGGGGGCATGTCTTGCTGTTCCGCGGTTCCGCATCCTCCGTCTCCGCCGAGAGGGCCGCAGGCACTCTTGTGCTCCGCCTGAGCGAGAACTTCGTGCACAAGCATGGCTACCGGCCGAGCCCCTCTGAGACCCGCTCGTGGGAGCGAAGCATCCCGGTCCTCACCGATGCACTGCTGGACGCAGGCCTCGGTGAGGTCGAGCTCCTGTTGGAGTATCAGCTGCCATTGACCAGCCGCCGAGCGGACATCGTGCTGGCGGGCGTCCATCCGAAAACGCAGGAGCCGTCCTACGTCGTCGTCGAGCTGAAGCAGTGGAGTGCCGCTTCTCCAGACGATGGTGCGCCGGCGCTCTGCTGGGTCGATGCCTACTCGACCCCGAGGCTCAATCCGATTGAGCAAGTCCGCGGGTACTGCGACTACCTGGCAGACTTCAACGGTGCGCTCGCCGAACATCCGCAAAGGATCGCGGGCGTGGCGTACCTGCACAACGCGACCGAATTCGGAATCCGGGGCCTACAAGACGTGGGACAGGACATCCGCGGACGGATCTTTAGCGGTGAACGCAGGGCCGATCTCCTGGAATACCTGAAGACTCTGCTCGCCCCCTCCTCGGGAGCTCGGGCTGCCGATGAGCTGCTACTCGGTAAGAATCGGCCATCGAAGCAGCTGATGACGGTGGCCGCCCAGGAAGTCCGGGCGCGCGAGCAATTCGTACTGCTTGAGGAACAGCGGCTAGCGTACGAGATGGTGCTGCGCGCGGTCGAACGCTCCCATCAAGCGGACCGCAAGGAGGTGGTGGTGGTCCTCGGCGGCCCCGGGACGGGCAAGAGCGTCATTGCATTGTCGTTGCTCGGCGAACTGTACAGGCAGGGCCGTACCGCACTGCACGCCACAGGTTCACGTTCATTCACCTTGACCATGCGCAAGGTAGCCGGAGCCCGCAAGCCCGCCGTGCAGAAACTCTTCAAGTACTTCAACGACTTCATAGCCGCAGAAAAGAACGCCCTCGATGTACTGATCTGCGACGAGGCTCACCGCATCCGAGAGACCTCTAGCACCCGCTGGACCCCAGCCGCATACCGCACCAAGCGATCCCAAGTGGATGAGTTGATCGATGCAGCCCGGGTGCCGGTGTTTCTGTTGGACGAGAACCAGGTAGTACGACCTGGGGAGCTGGGCACCGAGGCACAGGTAGTCAAAGCCGCCCAGGATAAGGGACTGGACGTGCACGTCGTGCAGCTCGCGGATCAGTTCCGGTGTGGTGGAAGCGAAGCCTACGTGGACTGGGTAAACCGTCTGCTGGGATTGACTGAGGGCGGTCCTGCGGCCTGGGAACCGGACGGCCTGATGGATCTACTTGTTGCCGATTCACCGTCAGCACTGGAGGAGTTCCTGCAGGCGCGTCAGGCCGAAAAGTACGAGGCTCGCATCACCGCGGGGTATTGCTGGCGATGGAGCCCGGAGCCAAAGGACGGTGAGCCGCTTCCCCTGGACGTCGTCATCGACACTTGGGCGCGGCCGTGGAACCTGCGAGGCGATCGCTCGATCTCCGGCGCCCCGCCAGCCGCACTTTGGGCGACCGACCCGGCCGGCTTCGGCCAGGTCGGCTGCGTCTACACAGCCCAAGGCTTCGAGTACGACTGGAGCGGGGTGATCATCGGGCCGGACATGGTGTGGCGCAACGACCGCTGGGTAGTGAACCGGAGCCTCTCCAAAGACAACGTATTCACCAAAGCGACCACGGACGCCGAGGTCGACCGGCTGATCCGGCATACCTACAAGGTATTGCTGACTCGCGGTGTCAGGGGCACGGTGGTCTATTCGGCGGATGCCGAAACCCGTGCCAAGTTGCGCGAGCTAGCGTCGGCCCCGTTCAGCGGTCAAGCGAACGATACGCGAACCATCGATCTTAGCGTCAACATATGACCGCAGCGCATTGGATCATCAGGGAATCGGATGTAGTGATGGTCGCATTGAGATCCTGGCCCTACTTCCCGAACACTCAGCCATGTTCTGTGGCTCCTGCGCAGGACTGACCGACGGCTACGGCAGCGTCAGTTGCCCGCGCAGCAGCGGCGTGTCCGTATGGATCGGCTCACCCCAGCGAGAGGACCCCGTCCAGCCTCGACGAGGCCCCTGATCATGGCTCAGCCCTACTCGCCCGAATACACCAGCGCACCCCCCACATACGTCCGCAGGACCCGGGCCGCGCAGATCTCCTCCGGCGGCGCGGCGAAGAGGTCGCGGTCGAGGACCACCAGGTCCGCCAGTTGGCCGACGCGCAGGGTACCGGTGTCGTCCAGGCCGTTGACGTGCGCCGAGCCGGCCGTGTAGGCGGCGACCGCGCTGGCCAGGTCGAGGCGCTGCTCGGGGAGGAAGACCCGGTCGTCGGTGGCACCCGGTTCCGTCCGGTTGACCGCGACGTGCAGGCCGGCGATGGGGTCGGGGCTGCTGACGGGCCAGTCGCTGCCGGCCGCGAGCGTGGCGCCGGCCCGCAGCAGGGAGCCGAACGGGTACTGCCAGGCGGCGCGTTCGGGACCGAGGAAGGGGATGGTCAGTTCGTCCATCTGCGGCTCGTGGGCGGCCCACAACGGCTGGATGTTGGCGATCGCACCGAGCCGGGCGAAGCGT
This sequence comes from Kitasatospora acidiphila, assembly GCF_006636205.1. Lineage (NCBI taxonomy): Bacteria > Bacillati > Actinomycetota > Actinomycetes > Kitasatosporales > Streptomycetaceae > Kitasatospora > Kitasatospora acidiphila. The sequence goes on from NZ_VIGB01000003.1 coordinate 684,830, forward strand.
GGCACGTCGTCGGGGTGGACCACCTGGAGGTGCGCGAGGTGGTGCCGGGTCGCCCGGCGGCCGTTGGCGGCCCGGGCGGCCTCGACGGCGTCCAGTGCTTCGCGCACCGCGCGGTCGCCCAGGGCGTGGAAGTGCACCTGGAAGTCGAGCTCGTCCAGCGCGGTGACGTAGGAGCACAGGGCCACCGGATCCACGAAGCTCAGGCCGGAGTTGGCCGTGGCGCAGCCGCAGGCGTCCAGGTACGGGCTGCTCATGGCGGCGGTGAAGTTCTCCGCGATGCCGTCCTGCATGATCTTGACCGAGTCCGCCCGGAAACGGCCGTGGCGCAGTGCCGCCCGCCGGTCGGCCAGCTCCGGGATCTGCTCTGCGCCCCGGTCGCGGTCCCACCAGAGGGCGCCGTTGACCCTGGCCGTGAGGGAACCGTCCCGGGCGGCGGCGAGGTAGGCGTCCGAGGGGTCGGGTTGGCCGTTGAACTCGCCGAGCAGGGCGTCCTGCCAGCCGGTGATGCCGAGCGAGTGCAGCAGCGCCTGGGCGCGCAGCAGCCCGGTCAGCCGTTCGGCCGCGCTCGTCGGCGGGACGAGCCGGGCGACCAGGCCGGTGGCGCCCTCCTGAAGGACGCCGCTGGGCGTGCCGTCCGGCTCCCGCTCGATCCGGCCGTCGGCCGGGTCGGGGCTCTGCCGGGTGAGGCCGGCGAGTTCGAGCGCGCGGGTGTTGGCCCAGGCGCCGTGGTGGTCGCGGTTCAGCAGGTAGACCGGGCGGTCCGGGACCACGGAGTCGAGCAGCTGCCTGGTCGGCAGACCGCCGTCGAAGCTCTCCATCGACCAGCCACCGCCGGTGATCCACGGCCGCTCGGGGTGGCTGTCGGCGAACTCGCGGATCCGCCGCAGGTATTCGTCGACGCCGGTGGTGCCGGTGAGGTCGCACTGGGCGAGTTCCACGCCGCCGTAGACGGCGTGGATGTGCGAGTCCTGGAAGCCCGCCAGCAGCAACTTGCCGCGCAGGTCGATCACTTGGGTCTTCGGACCGATCAACTCCCGTACCTCGTCATGGCCGACGGCCGTGATCCGCTCCCCGGTCACGGCAAGGCTGCTCGCCCGGGTTCGGGCGCCGTCCCCGGTGTGGACGGGACCGTGGGTGAATACCAGGTCGGCCTGGTGCATGGAGGTGCTCCAACTGGGGTCGGCGGCCCTTGGGGAACCGCGGTTGGGAGGGGGCGGAACAGCGAACGGACAGGAGCGCGAATCGTGGGTCAGGCAGTGCCGACCGGGGCCTCGGCGACCGGTTCTATCCCGCCGGTGAAGTACGGCGAGCGGCGGTGCCAGCGGGCCCAGGCAGCGGCCAGCAGCCCGGAGCCGACCATCAGCACCGGCACGAGCAGCTCGAACCACCCGTTGTCCGCGTTGAGTTCGAAGTGGTCGGCCGAGGCGTAGAAGCTCCAGGCGAGGTATCCGCCGACGGCCAGCAGGGTGACCGCGCCCAGCAGCGGGGCGACGACCACCCGCAGCGACTCGACGGGTGAGGTGCGCAGCAGGTGCCGGAAGCGGACGGCGGCGGCGACGGCGGTGAGGGCGTAGTAGAGGGCGACCACGATGCCGATCGCGTTGACGGCGGCGGAGATCAGCGAGCTGACGGTGGGGATGACCAGCGACAGCAGGGCGAGACCGATGGCGACCGCCGTGATCAGCAGGGTGCCCGCGGCGGGGGTCTGGTGGCGCGGGTGCAGACGGGTCCAGACGGGTCCGAGGGTGCCGTCGCGGCCCATCGCGAACATGCCGCGCGCGGTGGGTACGACGGATGCCTGCAGCGAGGCGGCGGCCGAGAAGGTCAGGGCGATCAACGGCAGCGCGGCGAGCGGCTGGTGGGCGAGCCGGTTGCCGAAGTAGGTCAGGCCCTGTGCTCCGTTGCCGACCAACTCGTCTACAGGAAGCACGCGTTGGAAGGCAGCACCGGCGAGGACGAAGAGCAGCATCATCACCGTGAGGGCGATGAAGCCGCCGCGAGAGGCGTCACGCGGGTCGTGGACCTCCTCCCCCACGCTGAACACCGACTCGAACCCCCAGTAGCAGAAGACCGCGAGCACCATGCCCTGGGCGAGGGCGTGGAAGGAGGGGATACCGAACGGATCGAACCAGTCGAGCGAGAAGGGCTGGGTGCCGGCGAACAGGCCGTATCCGCAGAAGCCGAGCAGGACGGCGTACTCGAAGACCAGCAGGTACTTCTGCAGCCGGGCGGCGAGGTCGAGCCCGCGCACCGCGACCAGCGCCGAGGCGATCAGCACGACCATGCCGATGCAGGTGCACTGCAGCGTGGAGTCCGGGCTGAGGGACAGTCCCGCGACCCGGTGCACGGTGGCGGCGGCGAGCAACTGGATCACCGCCGAGCCGGTCACCGTGGTGGTGTAGGCCATGAACACGACGGTACCGAGGATGTTGACCCAGCCGGTCAGGAAGCCCAGCCACGGGTTGAGCGCGGCGCCCACCCACCGGTAGCTGCTGCCGGCGTCGGGCGCGACCCGGTTGAGCCGTCCGTAGCCGCCCGCGATGGCGAGCACGGGCAGGAAGGCGAGCAGCATGATCGCCGGCAGGTGCAGGCCGACGACGCCCGCCATCAGGCCGAGCCCGATGCCGATGCTGCTGGTGGCCGCCGTGCTGGAGGCGGCGAGTGCCATGGCGCCGCCAACGCCGAGCGACCGGGGCATCGCGGGCTCGGCGGTCGTGGAGGTGGTCGTAAAGGCGGTCGTGGAGGCGGTCGCGGAGGCGGCCGTGGAGGCGGCCGTGGAGGCGGTCGTGGAGGTGGTGCGGGTGGTTCGGGATCTCGGGTCAGGGTCCGCGTCGTTCAGCGTCTCTGCCAACGGGTCACCGCCGTCTGTGTGGGGGGAGTTCGACCGAAGGGGCCGGGTGGCAGGCCATGCAACAGGCAAGCCCTTCACACGTCAATGCCGTTGTCGTAAGGTCCCGGCCATGGCTGACCGAGTGACTCCCGAGCCGCAGCGGCGGCGCAGAAGACCCACCAAGCAGGGCACGGTCCTCTCCGAACACATCATCGTCGACACCGCCCTGCGGCTGGTCGGGCTGCACGGCGCGCAGGCGCTCACGGTCCGGCGCCTCGGCGCCGCGCTCGGCGCCGATCCGAGTGCGATCTACCGCTACTTCCGCAGTACCGACGACCTCCTGCTCGCCATCGCCGACGAGCTGATCGGCCGCGCCCAGCACGGCTGGCAGTCGACCGGCGACTGGCGGGCCGACCTTCGGGCCATCGGACTCCGCATCCACTCCGCCTACCTGGCGCACCCCCAGGCAGCCCTGCTGGCGGCCCACCGCACGACCGGGCGCGACCACGAGATCCTGGCCGTCGAGTCGATCCTCGGCGTGCTGCGATCGGCCGGCTTCCCGGATCCGGAGGCGGTGCGGATCTACCACGCCCTCGTGGACCAGAGCCTCGCCTTCGCGGCCCTCGACGCGGCGGCACTGGCCCTGCCCGCTCCCGCCCAGGCGGCCGACCTGGGCGTCTGGCAGTCCCGCTACGCCCGGCTGGACCCGGGCAGCCACCCCAACATCGCCGCCACCGCCGAACTGCTGACCGCCGACATGCGGCGCAGCGGCTACCCGTTCGCACTGGCTCTGCTGCTCGACGCGATCGCCGCCCGACTGCCCGACCGGAGCGCGGAGCGGGGGCGGCCTTCTGAGTGAGCTTATGTCAACACCATTGACGTTGAACCGGGTACGGCGGTCAGATGGCGCAACCCCCAGGCCAGCCCCTCCTTGCACCGTAGGAGTCCCGTCATGGTTGATCCCGTCCGCTCGCTCCAGGACGCCGAGCCGTTCCCCTTCTGGCTGGACGACCCGGGCCGGCCGCAGGCGGCCCCGGCCCTGGTGTCCGAGACCCGCTGCGACCTCCTGGTGGTCGGCGGCGGCTACAGCGGGCTGTGGACCGCGCTGCTCGCCAAGGAGCGGGACCCCTCGCTCGACGTCCTCCTGATCGAGGCCCAGGAGATCGGCTGGGCCGCCTCCGGCCGCAACGGCGGCTTCTGCGAGGCCAGCCTGACGCACGGCCTCGGCAACGGCTACCAGCGCTGGCCCGGTGAACTCGCCCGGTTGGAGCGGCTCGGCGCCCGGAACCTGCAGGCCATCGAGGACACCGTCAAGCGCTACGGCATCGACTGCGACTGGGAGCGCACCGGCTCCGTGACCGTGGCGACCGAGCCCTACCAGATCGAGGAACTACGGGAGTTCGCCGAACTCGCGGGTCGCTTCGGCAGCGAGCTGACGGTCCTGGACGCGGACGCCATGCGCGCCGAGATCGACTCCCCGACCTTCCTGGGCGGCGTCTGGGACAAGGACGGCGTCGCGATGGTCAACCCGGCGCGCCTCGCCTGGGGACTCAAGCAGGCCTGCCTCGGCCTCGGCGTCCGCATCCACGAGCACACCCGGGCCACCGGCCTCGCCGGATCCGGCGCCGGGATCGCCGTGCGAACCCCGTACGGGCGGGTCGTCGCGGGGCGCGTCGCCCTCGCCACCAACGCCTTCCCCTCGCTGTTGCGGCGCCACCGCCCGTACACCGTCCCGGTGTACGACTACGCGCTGATGACCGAGCCGCTGACGGACCGGCAGCTGGCCTCGATCGGCTGGCGCAACCGACAGGGATTCGCCGACAGCACCAACCGCTTCCACTACGTCCGGCTGTCCGCCGACAACCGGATCCTGTGGGGCGGCTACGACGTCGTCTACCACTACGGCGCGCGGGTGCGCGCCGAGCACGACCAGCGGCCGCAGACCTTCGCGACGCTCGCCCGGCACTTCTTCGAGACCTTCCCGCAGCTGGCGGACGTGCGGTTCAGCCACAGTTGGGGCGGCGCGATCGACACCTGCACCCGGTTCAGCGCCTTCTTCGACCTCTCGCACGGCGGCCGGGTCGCCTACGCCGCCGGCTTCACCGGCCTGGGCGTGGGTGCGACCCGTTTCGGCGCCGAGGTGATGCTCGACCTGCTGGCCGGTGAGCGCACCGAGCGGACGGCGCTGGAGATGGTCCGGCGCAAGCCGCTTCCCTTCCCGCCGGAGCCGATCCGCTCCGCAGGCATCGGGATCACCCAGTGGTCGCTCGCCCGCGCGGACGAGCGAGAAGGCCGGCGGAACCTCTGGCTGCGCACCCTCGATCGCCTCGGCCTCGGCTTCGACAGCTGACGGACCATCATTCTTCCTTGGAGACACCGGACATGACCCACAGCTTCGTCCAGCACATACCCGACGCCGAGTTGGAGCCCGAACCCCTCCCCCAGGACCAGATCCTCTCCGGTAGCCCCGAGGTCTCCGGCAAGCTCCTCTGGGAGTCGCCCGACGGCCGGTGCCTGCGCGGGATCTGGCAGATCACGCCGGGAGTGGTCACGGACACCGAGGCGGACGAGCTCTTCGTGGTGATCAGCGGCCGCGCCACCATCGAGGTCGAGGACGGCCCCACCCTCCAGGTCGGCCCGGGCGACCTCGCCGTCCTGCGCGAGGGCGACCGGACCACCTGGACCGTGCACGAGACCCTGCGCAAGGCCTACGCGATCACGCTGCACCACTGAGAGGAGAACGCTGTGCGGATCACCATCGCGGGCGCGGGCATCGGCGGACTCGCCACCGCACTCAGCCTGCACGCGGCCGGGTTCGAGGACATCACCGTGCACGAGGCCTCCCACCAGATCCGGCCGCTCGGCGTCGGAATCAACCTCCTCCCGCATGCCGTAAGGGAGTTGACCGAACTGGGCCTGGCCGGCCGGCTGGCCGCGATCGCCGTCCCCACCGCCGAGCTGGCCTACTTCAACCGGTACGGGCAGGCGATCTGGTCCGAACCGCGCGGGCTCGCTGCCGGCTACCGGTGGCCGCAGTACTCGGTCCACCGGGGTGCGCTGCAGATGCTGCTGCTCGACGCCGTCCGCGAACGCCTCGGTGCGCACGCCGTCCGGGCCGACAGCCGGATCACCGGCCTGCGCCACGACTCCGACCTCCTGATCGGCGCCGACGGCATCCACTCCGGCGTCCGGGCCGCGCTCTTCCCCGGCGAAGGGGCACCGCCGTGGAACGGGCTCGTCCTGTGGCGGGGAACGACCTTCGGCGAGCCGTTCCTGACCGGCCGGTCCATGATCATGGCCGGGTACGGCACCCAGAAGTTCGTCGCCTACCCGATCGGGGACGGGCGGCAGATCAACTGGATAGCCGAGCGGCCGCTGGGCGGGGAACCGCCGGAGCGCGGGAACTGGAACCGTCCCGCCGACCTGGCCGCCGTCGTCGGGCACTTCGCCGACTGGACGTTCGACTGGCTGAACGTGCCGGGGATGATCGCAGCAGCCGAGGCCGCCTACGAGTACCCGATGGTGGACCGCGACCCCCTCCCGCACTGGAGCAGGGACGACGTCGTCCTGCTCGGCGACGCCGCACACGCCATGTACCCCGTCGGCTCCAACGGCGCCTCCCAGGCGATCATCGACGCCCGGGTGCTCGCCCACTCGCTCGCCACGACCGGCGGGACCGCCGCCTACGAGGAGATCCGCCGCCCCGCCACCACCGCGCTCCAACTCGCCAACCGGCAGCAGGGGCCCGAGGTGGTCATGCGGCTCGCCCATGAACGGGCCCCCGGCGGCTTCGACGACATCGAGCAGGTCGTCCCCCTCGCGGAGCGCACCGCGATCGCCGCCTCCTACAAGCGCCTCGCCGGCTTCGACCCGGCCCTGCTCAACGGGCGCGCCTCCTGGAGCCTGCGGTGAACCTGGAGAGCCTGGCCACCTTCGACGTACGGCTCGAACCGGTCCTCGACCTCGGCGACTCGCACTGGGGCCGCCGCCGGGTGATCAACATCAGCGGCGGCACCTTCGAGGGAGCGCGGCTGGCCGGAGTGATCCTGCCGGGCGGAGCGGACTGGCAGGTCCTGCACCCCGACGGCACGGCCAGCATCGACGCCCGCCACACGCTGCGCACCCACGACGGCGCGTACCTCTACCTCACCACCAGCGGTGTCCGCCACGGCCCGTCCGAGGTCCTGCAGCGCCTGGCCGCGGGTGAGGAGGTGGATCCCGCCGAGTACTACTTCAGGCTCTTCTGCCGCTTCGAGACGGGTGACGACCGCTACCGCTGGCTCAACCGGACCCTTGCCGTCGCCTCGGGCGCCCGCACCGCCGGGGCCGTCCGCTACGCGGCGTTCACGATCACCTGAGGGGCGCGCGCTGCGGCTGGATGCCGTTGCGGGGTGCATAGGATCGTCGCCATGGCACTGCGACCTGTGATGGTGAACATCAAGGCTCTTGATCACTCGTCGGTCGGCCGGTTCTGGGCGCAGGCGCTCGGCTGGACTGCTCACAGCCCCGGCGTGACCACCTACGTCAGCCCCGAAAGCACCCTCGTCTGGCCGGACCCGGTCGCCCTAGGCATCGACGTCGTTCCCGTGCCGGAACCCAAGACATCAACGAAGAACCGAGTGCACCTCGATCTCGCCACCACCTCTGCGGCCCATCAGGCGGAGTTGGTCGCGCGCCTCCTGGCTCTCGGTGCGACGCCCGTCGACGTGGGCCAGGGCGAAGTGCCGTGGACGGTCCTCGCCGACCCGGAGGGCAACGAGTTCTGCGTGCTGGAACCCCGGGAGGTCTACCGGGACACCGGGCCGGTCGCCGCGGTGGTGGTCGACTGCGCGGATCCGCGGGCCATGGCCCGGTTCTGGGGCGAGGCGGTGGACTGGACCCTGCACGAGGTGACCGACGACAGTGCGGTGTTCCGCTCCGCCCGGGGCGTCGGCCCGTATCTCGAGTTCCTCCGCACGCCCGGTGTGAAGGCCGTGCCGGACCGCGTCCACCTCGACCTGCTGCCGTACCCCGGTGACGACGGGGCAGCCGAGGTGGCCCGGCTGCGGGCCCTCGGCGCCGCCGACCTCGACCTCGGCCAGGGCGACGTCCCGTGGACCTGCCTGGCCGACCCGGACGGCCACGAGTTCTGCGTCCTCGCCCTGCCCTGACTGCCCTGGCGGAGCTCGGTCGCCGTGCCTGCGCCGACCTACCCGACGTGGACGCGCGGGCGCTGGGAGCGGTCCGGCTCCGCCTCGCGCAGCACCTCACGGGTGACCGGGGCGACCTCGCCCTGGCCGAACAGGAAGAAGCCCAGCAGGTGGGCGAACGGGCTGCCCTCGGTCCACTTGAAGTAGATGTGCGGAAGCTGGCCGGTGCGGTCCCGGATGGTCAGCATCAGGGCCGCCAGCGCGTTCGGGACGCTGGCGCTCTCCAGCGACAGCAGCCGGTAGCGGCCGTACAGGACCTCGCCGTGCACGGTCAGCACCGACTCGAACTCCGACGGGTCACGAACGATCACCTCGACGAAGACCAGATCGGCGTCGGCCGGGATGTCGTGGTGCGCCTGGATCTCCCGCTTCTTCTCCTGGTAATCCGCCAGGTCGCGGTGGTGCGGCTCGTTGGCGATCAGCCGGATCGGCCGGTGAATGTAGTCCCGGACGAACCGCTCGGCGGTCTCGTCCAGCACCACGTCGGTGACCCGCAGTTCGAAGGCCCGCATGATCCGGGACAGGAAGGAGACCAGCATGATGCCTGCGATGAAGCAGGCACCGATCTTCACACCGTCCGGCCGCTCGGAGATGTTCACGGCCGTGGTGTAGACGAACACCGCCGCGATGACGGCGAAGCCGATGGTCCCCCGGCGCTGCCCGGCCTTGTGGGCGGCGATGGTGACGGCGATGGCGGCTGAGGTGATCAGCACCAGCACACCGGTCGCGTACGCGCCGCCCTGGGCGTCCACGCTCGCGTTGAAGATCCACGTCACCAGGAACGCGATCAGCGTCAGCACGATCACCATCGGCCGCACCGCCCGCGCCCAGTGCGGCGCCATGCCGTACCGGGGCAGGTACCGGGGCAGCAGGTTGAGCATGCCGGCCATCGCCGAGGCGCCCGCGAACCAGAGGATCGCGATGGTCGACAGGTCGTAGATGCTGCCGAAGGTGCTGCCGAGGTTCTGGTGGGCGAGGTACGCCAGGGCGCGGCCGTTGGCCGGTCCGCCCGTCTCGAACGCGGCCTTGGGGATCAGCACCGTGGTGATGAAGCTCGTCGTGATCAGGAACGCGCTCATGATCAGCGCGGCGGTGGTGAGCAGCTTGCGCGCTCCCCGGATCCGGCCGACGGGCCGCTCCTCGGTGTCCTCGGGGTCGCCCTCGATGTGCGGCATCACGGCGACGCCGGTCTCGAAGCCGGACAGGCCGAGCGCCAGCTTCGGGAAGACGATCAGCGACACGCCGATCATCGCGATCACGTTGCCGTGCTCGGCGGTGAGTGCGCTGGACCAGTCGGTGACCAGGGCCGGGGCCTTCAGCACGTGCCAGATCCCGTTCACCACGACGACGACGTTGAGCGCGAGGTAGATCCCGACCAGGACCACCGCCAAGCCGATCGCCTCGCTGAACCCCTTGAGGAAGACCGCGCCGAGCAGCGCGACCAGCAGCAGCGTGATCGTCACCTGCTTGCCGGACAGGGCGCTGTGCAGATGCGGGTTCTCCACCAGGTGCGCGGTCGCGTCGGCCGCCGACAGGGTGATGGTGATCATGAAGTCCGTGACCGCGAAGCCCAGCAGCGCCAGCACGAACAGCTTCCCCTGCCAGAACGACAGCAGCCGTTCCAGCATCGCGATCGAACCTTCACCGTGCGGGCTCTCATGGGCCACCCGCCGGTAGACCGGCAGCGCGCCGAACAGCGTCACGGCCACCAGCACGAGGGTCGCGACCGGCGAGAGCAGCCCGGCCGCGAGCGCCGCGATGCCGGGCTGGTAGCCGAGCGTGGAGAAGTAGTCCAGGCCGGTCAGGCACATGACCCGCCACCAGCGCTGGCCCTTCTCCTGGACCGGCGCCTCCGCATGCGGGCCCTGGTACTGCTTGGCCTGGTCGGACAGGCCCTCCAGCAGCCAGGCCCGGAACCTCACCCCGCGCGTCGACGCAGCCGCACCCGACGAACTCACCCTGCCCCCTGTCCACGTCCGCATGTCGGCGGCACCGACCGGTATCAGGTCGAAAGGCTATGCGACCGGCCCCGCCACGGTCGGTATCCGTCCGGCCCGTGTCGCCCTTTTGGGTCAGCCGTCTTTGGGTCGGCTGTCTTTGGGCTGGCCGTCTTTGGGCCTGCCGTCGGCATCCGGCACAACCGGCAAGCTGACGCCCACTACGCCTTCAGCGCGTCCATCGTGTTCTTCAGGGCGTCGTCCAGGACGACCGCCTTCGTGACGTCCTGCGTGGCCGAGCAGATGGTCGCCGACATGGTGATCTGCAGGTTGCTGTCCTGAACGATCACCTCGTACTTCCAGCATCCGTGCGTGGCTTCGAGGGAGTTCTCGTACTCCAGGGCCTGCTCGCCCAGCGGGACGCCCGGTCGGCTTCCGGAGTCGGACCGGCCCTTGATGGCGGAGCTGTACTCCCCCTGGGCGGTGGCGCGGTCCGTGGCGACGGTCGCGGAGATCTGGACGGTGGTGCCGCTGCCGCCGTACGTGGTGGTGCAGAGTGCCGTGGTCCCCTGCGCCCCCAGGCCGGCGACGGTGCCCGGTGACGGTGAGGCGGCGAGCTGGCCGAGGGCCTGCTGGAGGGTATCGGTGTCGACGTGCGGGCACAGGTTGGCCACCGGCTTGTACTGGCCCTGGAGACCGTTGCTCGCGCTGGGCGCCGAGGCGGTCGGCGACACGGTCGAGTAGTCGATCGGCCCCGACCGGGGCTTGCCGTCCTGGGAGTTGAGGACCACGGCAGTGGTCGCCGAACCGACCACCACGACCAGCGCGACGGCCGCCGCGGCCACCCGGCCGGGCCCCCTGCCCGGGCGCTTGGGCGGAGCGGCCACCGGCGGCGCCCAGCCGGGTGGGGCGCCTACCGGAGGGGCTTCGATGGGCGGGGCGCCCGCGGGCGGGGTGCCGAGGACGCGGGTCGGTGTGACGGGCGGGGGCGACCCGGCCGGGGTGGGCTCCGACGCGGCCGGGGCAGGCGGCACGGGCGGGGTGGCCGGCGCCACGGGCACGTCCCGGGCTGTGGCCGCCTGCGGCACCTCCCGCACGGTGGCGGGGTGCGGCGGCGGCGCGGCGGGCTCCGGCGCCGCGTCCAGGTTGAGCAACTCGACGGTGCGGCGGCTGATCTGGGCCATCACCGGCGCCGGGAGCCAGTCGGCGGTGAGCAGCCCGGCGGCGCCGCCCGGTGCGAGCTGCGCGGCGATCTGCTGCGGGGTCGGGCGGTTCGCCGGGTCCTTGGCCAGACAGGCCCCCACGAGGGTGCGCAGCTCACCCGTCAGTGAGCCGAGCTCCGGCTCGCCGTGGGCGACTTGGTAGAGCAGCGAGGCGGCGCTGTTCGCCTGGAACGGCCCCCGGCCGGTGGCCGCGTGGGCGAGCACCGCGCCGAGTTGGAAGACGTCGGAGGCGGGGGTGAGCGGCCCGGCCAGCACCTGCTCGGGCGACATGTAGCCGGGCGAACCGATGACCTGGCCGCTGCCGGTGAGCGACGAGGTCGCGGAACCGTCGATCGCGCGCGCGATCCCGAAGTCGATCAGCAGCGGGCCGTGCGGTGACAGCATCACATTGGACGGCTTGATGTCACGGTGGATCAGCCCGAGCCCGTGCACCGCGACCAGCGCCTCCGCGAGCCCTGCCACCAGCGCCCGAACGCCGTGCTCGGGCAGCGGGCCGAACTCCGCCACCGCCTGTGACAGTGCGGGCCCCGCGACGTACCCGGTGGCGGCCCAGGGCTCGGCCGACTCGGTGTCGGCGTCGATCACCGGCGCCGTCCAGGTGCCCCCGACCCGGCGCGCCGCGGCCACCTCGCGGCGGAACCGCGCCAGGAACTCCGGGTCCCTGGCCAGGTCCGGCCGGATCACCTTGACCGCGACCGTCCGGCCCCCGGCGGTGCGGCCGAGGTACACACAGCCCATGCCGCCCTCGCCGAGCCGCCCGAGCAGTCGGTACGAACCGACGACCGACGGATCCCCTGCCACCAACGGCCGCATGCCTGCCACCAAACTCTCCCCCGAGGGTCGTTGCCGAGCAGACTCTATCGGGGCCCGGTCCGTCAGCTGCCGCTCGGTGCCGCGCACTCCGGGTGGCCCCAGCTGCTGCCCACCTTGGTGATCGTGTCGCCCTTCGCGTAGGAGCGGGTGCAGGGGCAGGTGCCGGGGTAACGGGCGGCCAGGGTCCGCGAACCGCCCGAGGAGGCGCGCTTGGCCGCCGTTCCCGATGCGGACGCCGTCTTGGACGCGGACGCCTTTCCCGACCCGGAGCGTGCGGCGCGCGGGGCGGTGCTCGACACCGGGTCCGGCACCGGGAGGTTCTCCGCAGTGCCGGCGGCGTCCTCCTGGGTGCGGGCGGCGTCGCTGGCGGCCTTGTCGGCGATGGCGTTCAGCGGGTCGCCGTTCGCCTGGTGGGCGGGGACGTACACGAAGGTGACGTCCCGTCCCTCCAGCAGCGCGTCGATGCTCTGGATCAGCTCCTGGTTGGCCACCGGCTTGCCCGCGGCGGTCTTCCAGCCGTTGCGCTTCCAGCCCACCAGCCACTTGGTCACCGCGTCACGGGTGTAGGTGCTGTCGAGCCGCACCTCCAGGGGCAGCTCGGGATCCGTCGCACTCAGCAGCTGCCGCAGCGCCGTCAACTCGCCGATGTTGTTGGTGCTGTGGCCGAGCGCCCCGGCCGCCCAGCGCTGCGGCACTCCCGCGCCGTCCGCCACCACATAGGCCCAACCGGCCGGCCCCGGGTTGCCCTTGGCTGCTCCGTCACACGCGGCAATGACTCGTTCGCTCATGTACCGATCATGCCAGCCCGCGGCAGGTGCACCGCGCCGCCGGCCTCAGGCCTCCGGCAGCGGGGTGTCCCAGGTGAGCAGGCGCAGCAGCTCCTCGTCCACGCGCGAGGCGGGGCGCTCGGAGTCCCGGGGTGCGGGGTTCTCGGAGTCCCGGGGTGCGGGGTTCTCGGAGTCCCGGGGTGCGGCCGCGGCGGCGGGGGTGCGGCTGGCGGTGAGCTGGGCGCTGACCGCCATGTTGCGTTCGGTGCGGGGCCTGCGGTGCAGCTCGTAGCGGGCCAGGGCGGCGGCGCGGGTCGGGGCGTCGCGCAGTGCCTTGGCCAGCACGACGGCGTCCTCCAGGGCCATCGAGGCGCCCTGGCCGGTGGCCGGAGAGGCCGCGTGGGCGGCGTCGCCGAGCAGCACCGCGCGGCCGGTGTGCCAGCGCAGGCCCGGGGTGAGGTGCAGGGCGTTGGTCACCATGAGCTCGTCGCCCGTCCCCGCGACGATGTCGGCCGTCTCGGTGCGGTCGGGGCGGAGCAGCGGCAGCAGCCAGTCGCGCCACTGGCCGGGCGTCAGCTCGGCGGCCTCCTCGGCGGTCACCGGCGGCCCGGCCACTCGCGCGAACCAGAAGGTCTCACTACTCGGCGAGACCAGGTACCCGAAGGCGGCGGCGCTGCCGCGCACCATGGTGATCCGCTCCGGCACGGCGGACGGCGGCGGTGCCGCGGTGCTGTAGCCGTAGAAGACCCGCTGGCCGGCGTAGGACGGCCCGGCGGCATGGGGGTCCCCCCGGTCGGAGACTGGGCGAGGATCGAGCGACGACCGCACGGTGGAGCGCAGCCCGTCGGCGCCGATCAGCAGGTCGCCGGTGGCCGAACTGCCGTCCGCGAAGTGCGCGGTGATGTCCGTCGCGGTCTCGGTGACGGTGCGCAGGCGGGCCGCGTGCCGGATGGGGATCCCCCGCTGCCGCACCTCGGCCCGCAGCACGGTGCCCAACTCGGCGCGGCGCAGGCAGCGGTAGCGGGTCAGCGGGTGGTCGGGCTCGCCGAGTGGCATGGCGGCCAGCTCGGTGCCGGACTCGTCGACGACGTTCATGCTGGTGATCGGGAAGCCGGCGCGGGCGACCGGCTCGGCGGCGTCGAACTGGGCCAGCGCGCGCATGCCGTTGCTGGCCAGGGTGAGGAAGGCGCCGATGTCCGCTCCAGTGTCGGGGTGCGCCTCGTAGACGGTGGCGTCGAGGCCGGCCTTGTGCAGCGCCAGGGCGGCCGCCGTCCCGGCGATGCCGCCGCCGATGACCAGAATCCGCGTCAACTCACTCTCCCTCACCGTCGCTTCCCCGACACCCTACGGCAGCCCCGCGCTCAGCGGGCCCGGCGGTCCTCGGCGTCGAAGGCGGCCAGGGCGCGGGCTCCGGGGGCCAGGGCTTGGCGCAGGGCGGTCCTGATGTCGTCGGACAATCCGCCTACCGCTTCGGCGAGTTCGCCGGTGGCGTCGTCGGCGATCTCCCGGGCCACGGCGGGCATCGGGGTGCGCGGGCCCAGTTTGCTCACGGCGGCGGCCGCGCGGGCGGGGGTGAGCAGCGTCGCGGCCTGGACCAGCAGCCAGGCGGGGATCCCGGCGGCGCCCTGTGGCGGTGGCAGGTAGGGGCGGGCGCCCTGGAAGCGCTCGTCCTCGGCGAAGGCCTGCTGCTTCACCTTGCCCAGCGGACGCGGGCCGGCGCCCGTGGCTCCGGTCTCCTGCCAGGTGCCGGCCGGTTTGAGGACGTAGCCCTCGGCGAGGTTGTCCGGCAGCTCGGGCAGGCCCAGCAGGGCAGGGACCTTGCTGGGGAAGGCGCTCGGCAGTTCCTGCAGCACGGTCAGCGCGCCCTGTCCGAGCACCGGCGGGCAGCTGAGCCCGGCGGTGGCGGCGGCCTGCCGCAGCATTCGGTCGCAGAGCCACCACCTGGCGCCGGCCGCGCCGTTCGAGGTCCCGCCTTGCTCGACCCGCTCGCCCTGGTCAATCCGCTCGACCTGGTCGACCGAGGCGTCGAACGGCAGCCAGTGCAGGCCCGGCGCGTACCACACGCCGGTCTGCACCGGCTGGACTCCGGCGACGGCGGGCACCTCCGGGTGCGGGTAGTGCCCGCCGGCCAGTTCGCCGTAGACGGTCACCACCGCGCCGTCACCCCGTTCGGCCCGCACCGCCGCGGCGAACCGGACTGCCGCCACGGAGAGCGCCGGCCAGATCCGGCTGACGCCGAAGAAGTCGTCCAGCGCGTCGTCGCCCAGCAGTTCGCGCCGCTTCGCCGGGCGGACCCCGGTGCCGTCGCAGACCACCGCGAAGTGCGCGCCGTGCACCTTCTCCACCGCGACCCACTCCCGCACCCCGGACGCGGAGAGCCGCCCCCGCGCGGAGATCTTGGGGTAGGGCAGCAACTCGGTGCTGCCGGGCGTGATTTCGGAGGTGGCACCGGGCCTGGCTTCGGGCATGTCCGGAATCATCGCCGCACGCCGTCAGCCGGGCAACGGAGTTACCTTCGGGCTCAGGAGACCAAGGGCTGCTCCTGGAGTTCGCTGAGGGTCACCGTGCACAGGCCGCCGCGCTCGGCCTTCACATCCGTCACCTGGAGCTGGGTGCCCGGCAGCAGGATGTACTCCTCCTCGCCGGTGAACGCCGAGAAGTTCTGGATGCCGGTGGCCCTCAGCGGCAGCACCTGGAAGAGGGTGCGCTTGCCGCGGCTGCCCAGGAAGGCCTGCGCCACGCCGAGCTTGGGCGTGCACGAGGAGACGCCCCACCAGGTCACGGTCTTGCCGACCGGGTACTGCGACCGCAGGTCCAGCGCCACCCCGCGCCACAACGGCTCGGAGCGGGCGGGGAGTTGCGACACCGCGGCGAACAGCAGCCGCAGGTACGGGAGGTACGGGGTGAGCCGGCTGCGGTCCGGGGAGCGCAGGATGGCGTTGATCTCCCGGTAGAACGCGGACTCGCAGGTGTAGAGGTACAGCGCGGCGATCGCGTCGGCGGACAGGATGCCGGCCGCCTCGTCGGCGCGCCGCTTGCCGAACTCGTGCGACAGCGCGACGTGCCGGTCAAGGCCGCGCAGCAGCTTGGCGACCGGCTCCACCGCGTCGCGGAAGTCCATCAGGGGCGTGTCGAACACGCCGGTGATCGCGGGGAGGACGAGCCCCTCGTCCTTGACGCCGGCGAGCCGGTCCAGGTAGAGCTGGTGCAGCTCCATCGTGTTGGCAATGAACGCGCCCATGCGGTCGGCGAGTTCGCTGTCGGCGCCGCCGGCTCCCGCCGCCGGGGTGTGCCACCCGACGCTCGGCAGCCAGTCGACCTCGTCGGCGCCCACCGACGCGAGGGCCTCGTTCACCACCCGGAAGTGGTCGCCGTCGCAGAAGATGTCGCCCTGCGCCGCCGGGTTGGGGTGGTCGATGTGCCGGACTTCGACTCCGGGGTACTTCTTCTCCAGCCGCTGCACCACCTTCTTCAGGGTTCGCGCATGCGCACCCCACCATCCGAAGACCACACCGCGGTCCTCCTCGGCGGCGTTCTGCTTGGCCGCGAGGATCTCCTCCACGATCCGCTCGATGACCGGGCGCCAGAACGCGGTGTGCTGGTCGGGCCCCATCGCCCCGTCAGCGCTGGCGGTCAGCGCGGCGTTCAGCAGCAGCACGCCCTGGGTGAGCATCGCCTGGAACCACTCCGGCGGCTGGACGGTGTCCTGCTTCTTCAGCAGCGCGCGGATGTCGGCGATCGGGGTCTTCTTGGGGATGCCGTACTTCCACATCGCCGCGGCCTTGATGATGCAGCGGATGCTGACGACCCGGCCGAACTGGCTGTCCTTCCAGTCGTGGAAGGTGTTGTCGAACATGGCGATGCCGGTGGCGCTCTCCGGCCGCGGGTACGGGTTCTGGCCGAATATGACGACCTTCCACTTGTGCGGCGCATGGGGCTTGAGCGCCTGGAAGGTCAGTTCGCGCACCGGCACGACGTCCGGGCTGCGGCCGGGGCCCATGAACGCGGCCGCGCCCGGCTGCGCTTCGAGGACCGGCTTCAGCAGCGGCAGCCACGGTTCACCACCGCCCTTGAACAGCTCCGCCAGGGCCAGCGGGTCGTTCGGGTCGGACGTGGCGGGGACGGCGTTGTCGTCGCTCATGGCGGTGGCTCCGGAATGTCGGACGGTGACTCTTGAGGCCCCGTCAGTTCGCTGGCGGGACCCCGCAGTCATATCGCCCGGGACTGACAATCGAGGGCCCGGCCCCGCCCGTTGAGCTGCACTGTCAGTGCGGACCGGTAGTTTCACAGGCAGTGGAGGAACCACATTCCGACAAGGAGTGACGTATGACCGTGGATCGCGTGGTGTTGCCGCTCGAGGTGGTGCTGACCGACCTCAACTCGGCAGTGGTGGAGGCCTGGCGAGCGGCGTTCGCCGACACCCCCGGGATCGAGATCCGCAGCGGCTCGATCCTCACCGAGGAGGTCGACGCCTGGGTCAGCCCCACCAACTCCAAGGGCCGGATGGACGGCGGGGTCGACGCGGTGATCAAGCGTCACCTCGGTGCGGGCATCCAGCTGCGGGTGCAGAAGGCGATCCGCGACAAGTTCGCGGGCACGCTGCCGGTGGGGAGCGCGGTGTGCGTCCCGTCCGGGGCCGTCAACCCGAAGTTCC
This sequence comes from Kitasatospora acidiphila, assembly GCF_006636205.1. Classification (NCBI taxonomy): domain Bacteria; kingdom Bacillati; phylum Actinomycetota; class Actinomycetes; order Kitasatosporales; family Streptomycetaceae; genus Kitasatospora; species Kitasatospora acidiphila. The sequence goes on from NZ_VIGB01000003.1 coordinate 702,243, forward strand.
TGATCTCGGCGCCGACCATGGCGACCTCTTCGCAGAACGTCAGTGAGACCCTCAATGTGGCGCTGGCCTGCGCCGCCGCGTTCCAGGCGATCCACCAGCAGAACCGCGCGAAGCCCGGCAGCATCCGATCGGTGGCACTGGTCGGCATGGGCGCCCAGACCGGCAAGGTGCCGGCGCGGGTGTGCGCCAACCTGATGTGGACGGGCTACACGCTCTTCAACGACTTCGACTTCGAGGACTACGACGAGCTGCGCGGCACCATCACCGCGCAGCTGAACGACATCGAGAGCGCGCCGGTCGAGCAGCGGGTCCGAATAGCACCGCCCGCGCGCCGCACCGCCCGTCGCTGAGCCGTGCGTTCGGCTCTCAGCCGGCGGCGGGCGCGCTGTCCTGTGCCGGGACAGCCGGAGCGTCCGGGGCAGCTGGCGCAACTGGGGCGGCTGGCGCGGCCGGAGCAGCTGGGGTGACCGGGGCGGCGGCCGGGTCGGTGCTGCGGGCCGCGGCGGCCTCGAAGAAGCGCAGGAGTTCCACCGGGAACGGGAGCACCAGGGTGGAGTTCTTCTCGGCCGCGACCTCGACCACGGTCTGGAGCAGGCGCAGCTGCATCGCCGCCGGGGTCTCGGCCATCTTGCCGGCGGCCTCGGCGAGCTTGGCGGCGGCCTGGAACTCACCGTCGGCGGTGATGATCCGGGCCCGGCGCTCCCGGTCGGCCTCGGCCTGCCGGGCCATCGAGCGCTTCATGGAGTCGGGCAGCGTGACGTCCTTGATCTCCACCCGGTCGATGTGCACGCCCCATCCGGTCGCCGGGGACTCCAGCATCAACTCCAGGCCGCGGTGCAGGTTCTCCCGGCCGGAGAGCAGGTCGTCGAGCTCGCTCTTGCCGATGACGGAACGCAAGGAGGTCTGCGCGACCTGGAGCATGGCGAAGGTGTAGTTCTGCACGTCGACGGTGGCCCTGATCGGCTCGACCACCCGGAAGTACAGGACGGCGTCCACGCGGACCGAGACGTTGTCCTTGGTGATGCCCTCCTGGGCGGGCACCGGCATGGTGACCACCTGGACGTTGACCTTGCGCATCCGCTCCAGGAAGGGAATCAGCAGGGCGACGCCCGGCTGACGCACGTTGCCGCGCACCCGGCCGAGGCGGAACACCACACCACGCTCGTACTGCTGGACCACCCGCACGCCCAGGACCAGCCAGAGGACCAGCAACACCACGATGATGACGACGGCAGCGCCCACGTGCCCGACCTTCCCCGTTGACGGGCCGCCACCCGGCCGGGCCCGGAGTGGCCCGGCCGCACGAGGGCGGCCGCGCCGGACAGTATGCGCCCCAGCGGGCAGACGCCGACAGTGCGGGGAAACGGTCTTGACGGATCGTCATCGCTTCTCGTCGCGGCCGCGCTCCCGCTGTGGCCGCAGGCGTCAGAACCCGGGCGCCTGTCGGTGGGGGCCGTCACCGCCGAGGACGTCCGCAGGGCTGTGGATGACCCGGTCGACCAGGCCGTAGTCCACCGCCTCCGCCGCGGTGAACCAGCGGTCCCGATCGGAGTCCGCGTTGATCTGCGCCACGCTCTGCCCGCTGTGCCTGGCGATCAGCTCGGCCAGCAGCTGCTTGTTGCGGAGCAGCCGCTCGGCCTGGACCCGGATGTCGCTCTCGGACCCGCCCAGACCTGCGGACGGCTGGTGCATCAGCACCTCGGCGTTGGGCAGCGCGTACCGCTTTCCCTTGGCACCCGCGGTGAGTATGAACTGGCCCATCGACGCGGCCATGCCGTTGACGATCGTCACCACGTCGTTCTTGATGTACTGCATGGTGTCGTAGATCGCCATGCCCGCGGTGACCGAGCCTCCCGGCGAGTTGATGTACAGGTAGATGTCCTTGTCCGACTCCGCGGCCAGGAGCAGCAGTTGGGCGACGATGCGGTTGGCGATGTCATCGTCGACCTCCTGTCCGAGGAAGATGATGCGGTCTCCGAGGAGGCGGTTGAAGATGAGGTCGCCGGCTCCGTCGTGTGCGGTCGTCATGGATCCACCTGTTCGTCAAGGCGAGTTGGTCGATGGGGGGCGGCCCGTGCGGTCCGCACCGGACCTGCCCTGCCACTCGCCCGACAGTAGCCGCCGACCGCTCCGGTTCCGGCCCGACTCAGGGGGAATTCGCTGTCGGCGAGGCCTGTTCGCTGTGAGCATTGAGCACAGCGGCCGACGCCGACAGCGGTCGGTGACGGACCGTCAGTCGAGTTCGAGGACGAGCTTCCCGGTGTTCTCGCCCCGGAACAGCATCTGCAGGGTCGCCGGGAAGTCGTCCACGGTCCCCTTCACCACGTGCTCCAGCACCTTGATGCGACCGGCGGCGATCCAGCCGCCGATCTCCCGGGCGGCCTCGGTGAAGCGCGGGGCGTAGTCGAAGATCACGAAGCCCTCCATCCTGGCGCGCGCGACCAGCAGGGCAAGGTAGTTGGCAGGGCCCTGGACGCCGGTGGTGGTGTTGTACTGGCTGATGGCGCCGCAGATCACCACCCGGGCGTGCCTGGCCAGGTTGGCCAGGGCCGCGTCCAGGACGTCGCCGCCGACGTTGTCGAAGTACACGTCGATGCCGTCGGGCGCGTGAGTGCGCAGAGCCTTGCGGACGTTCTCCGTGCGGTAGTCGATCGCGGCGTCGAAACCGAGTTCGCCGGTCAGCAGGGCGCACTTCTCGGCACCGCCGGCGATGCCGATCACCCGGCAGCCCTTGGCCTTGGCGATCTGGCCGACCATGCTGCCGACCGCCCCGGCGGCCCCGGAGACCACCACGGTGTCGCCGTCCTTGAGCGCCCCGACGTCCAGCAGCCCGAAGTAGGCCGTCAGGCCCGGCATGCCGAGGGCACCCAGGTAGGTCGAGGGCGAGGCGGCGGCCGGGTCGATCTTCAGGGCGCCCCGGCCGTCGGAGACCACCCGCTCCTGGACGCCGAAGGCGCCGGTGACCAGGTCGCCGACCTGGAAGTCCGGATGGTCGGACTCGGTGACCTCGACGATCGAGGCCGCGCGCATCACCTCGCCGATGCCGACGGGCGGCAGGTAGGAGGGACGGTCGTCGAGCCAGCCGCGCATCGCCGGGTCCAGGGAGATGTAGCGGGTGCGGCCGGCGAACCGGCCCGCGCCGGGGGCCGCGGCCGCCTCGGTGACGTGCTCCCAGTCGTCGGGCCCGACGTCGCCCACGGGGCGGCGGGCGAGGCGGATCTGGCGGTTCACGGTGGACGACATGGCGCCTCCTGGGCGACTGGGCGGTGGGGCTTCGGTGTCCCTGCGGGCCGATTCTAAGCAAGCGCTTAGTCAGCGCGCCACGGGCGGCCTGGGAAACGTAGCGACCCACCGGCCCGGCGGGCACCGGCGTTCAACTGTCCGAGACGGAACGGTTACGGGGAGCGGCGATTCCGATACCGTTCGCGCATGCGGATCGCCGTGCTCGTTCTTGACGATGTGTTTGACTCCGGACTGACGGCCGTCCTGGACGTGTTCAAGACCGCCAACAATCTGCGCGGGTGCATTCCCCAGCCCCCGCCGCCCTGGGATCTCACCCGGGTCGGCTTCACCAGCACGGTGCGCACCTCCTGCGGACTCCTGGTCGGCACGGAGCCGGTCGCCCGAGCGGCCGACTGCGACCTGCTGCTCATCCCGGCCGTCTCCACGCCCTTCCCGCACGGTCTGGCGCCGTGGCTGGAGAGCGAGGGCACCGCCCGGGCGCGTGAGCTGGTGGCCCGGACCCGGGTCCGCGGCGCCCAGCTCGCCGGCGCGTGCACCAGTACCTTCCTGCTCGCCGACAGCGGCGTCCTGGACGGCCTGCGGGCCACCACGGCCTGGCAGTTGGCCCCCCTGTTCCGCGAGCGCTACCCGCAGGTGGCACTCGACGAGCAGCGCATGGTCACCCACAGCGACGGCATCACGACGGCCGGCGCGGCCTTCAGTGCCGTGGACCTCGCCCTCTCCCTGGTCCGCCGGAGCAGCCCGAGCCTGAGCGACCTCGTCGCCGAGAGGCTCATCATCGAGGAGCGCCCCACCCAGGCCACCCACTCCATGCCCACCGCCCTCGCGGACCGGGATGCCACCACCGCCGCGTTCGAGGCCTGGGTCCGCTGCCACCTCAACCGGCCGGTGACCCTCACGGACGCCGCCCACGCCATCGGTGTCAGCAAGCGGACCCTGCAGCGCCGCACCCAGTCCGTCCTCGGCATCTCACCGGTGCGCTTCATCCAGGACCTGCGGATCGAGCAGGCCACCCATCTGCTCCGCAGCACCGACGAGCCGATCGACGTCATCGCCCGCCGGGTCGGCTACGAGACCGCCAGCACCCTGCGGATGCTGCTGCGCACCCGCACCGGCCGGACGGCCGGTCAGCTCCGCGGCCAGCGCCACGCCGGCTGAGCCGGCCCGCGGCGGCCGGACCGGTCGAGGGTGGCCGTGGCATCCCACGACCACCCTCCTCATACGATCGGTGTCACCTCACCCCTGAGATCACCCGATCCGGACCACGCCGGCGGTGTCCATGTCCGTCGTCCCGCCGTTGACGGCCGGGTAGACCTGGAACCGCAGTGTGGAGACCGGCTGCGGCGCGGTGTACGAGATCTGGAAGTACTGGTAGCCGCTGCTGGAGTTCACGTTGTAGGGGACGCAGGTGTTGGTGTTGGTGGCACCCAGTCCCCAGAGGCAGAACGACCCGCTCGCGCCCCCGGACTGCGACGACAGCCACACCGACGCCGTGTACGACGCGCCGGCCCCGACGTTGACCGGGATGTCCTGGTAGACCGAGCCGCCGCCGATGTTGGTGTTGAACGCCAGGTAGCCGGTGCCGTCATGGGCGGGTGCCGGAGCTCCGGCGGCCGTGTTGTAGTTGGCCCAGTTCACGATCCCGCCGGGCGGCACCAGTCGCTGCCAGCCGGTGGTGTTCTGCTCGAACGACCCCGCGGTCAGCATGTTGGGCGCGCTCATCACGCAGTTGTTGGCGCTGTTGCTCCACAGCGGCTGCATCGCGAAGGTTCCCGCCGAGGTGGTGACGGTGCCGAGGCCGGTCCAGGCGCACTTGTCGCCGATCTCGTTGTTGCCCGCGTCGTACCAGGCGTTGAGCAGCGGGTCGGTGATGGTCTCGGCCATCTCGTGGCCCTCGACGATGCTGACGCCGTCCAGGGCCGAGCCGGTGACCGAGCCCGCGCCGCAGTTCGAGCCGGCGTCGGACATGTACGGCAGGTCGGTGTAGGTCACGTTCGGCAGCCCGGCGATGGCGCCGTGGTACGCGCAGTACTGGGTGCCGAAGCCGGGGGTCGAGTGGCCGGTCGGGGTGGCCACCACGATCTCTACGTTCACCGAGTTGCCGGTGGCGAAGTGGAGCGCGGCGGCCCCCGCCTCGGCCTGGATCTGGGCGTCGCTCGGGCTGGCCGGGATCGCGGCCGGGTCCGACCAGGTGCCGGCCAGCACCGGCGACGAGCCGCCGCCGTACTGGTTGACGGTGGCCAGCCACGGGTTGCCGCCGATCGACGACAGGAACCGGTTCAGGTAGGCCTGCTCACCGCTCGGGTCGGCTCCCCAGCCCCAGTAGTCCACGTAGATCTGCGGCGCGGACTGCACCGGGCCGCCGTGGTTGGACATCGCGCCGGTGATGACGGCCGGGGCGGCGTGCTGCGTCTTCGGCTTGAGCTGGTGCGGGTCGTGATGCGACGTCACCGTGCCCGCCGCCTCGGCCGACCCGGGCGCGGCGGCGAGCAGGCCTAACGCCGCGCAGAGCGTGACGGCGAAGGCGGCCCTCTTCTTGGGCATACCGATCTCCTTTGGCATTCGGTGAGTTGACGCCCCATCGGCTGCGGTCCGGCGGGGTCGCCGGGCTCCTGGGCCCTGGAGGCCGCGTGCTGCGGCCCTGAAGGAAGCTACGGGTCGGGCGTGGCAGCGAGGAAGCTCCGAAGACGGCAGATCCGTTACCGTTCGTGCCACCCCTGTGCGGCGGGTCCTGGCGTCGCCGGGCCCGCTCTGGGAGCAGGGTCCTGGTCGGCCGTCGTTCTGCTCCCCTGGTCCCAGGCCCGTTCTCGTTCCCGGCTCCGACGATCCGCGCCGCCTGCGGTGGTGAGGTGGACATCGACAACCCGATTACCAGGAGGAGTCGTTGTTCATGTTCGAGGTGTCAAAGCTGTCAAAGCCGAAGCCCGGGGCCACCCGTCGACGCGCGACGGTCCTGGCCGGCATCGCCCTGGCCGCCGCCGGGCTGCAAGCTCCCGCGGCACTGGCGGCCGCCCCCGACCCCGTCCAGCGGAGCGTCAACGGGCTGGTCCGCGACGACGGCGTGCCCGCCGCGCTGGCGGCCGTCACCGGCCGCGACGGCCGCAGCCGCGACTACACCGCCGGCGTCGGCGATCTGGCCACCGGGGCACGGGTCCCGCGCGACGGCCAGGTGCGGATCGGCAGCACCACCAAGGCGTTCACCGCCACGGTGATGCTCCAACTCGTGGGTGAGGGGCAGGTCGGCCTGGACCGGCCGGTCGACAGCTACCTGCCGGGTCTGCTCCGCGGCGACGGGATCGACGGCCGCCGCATCACGGTCCGCCAACTCCTGCAGCACACCAGTGGTCTGCCCGACTACCTCGACCAGGGTGCCGTCCTGGCCGACCTGCGGCGCTACTACGAGCCCCGGGACTTGCTCGACCAAGCCCTGGCCCGCAAGGCCGAGTTCGCCCCCGGCACCGCATGGAACTACTCCAACACCAACTACATCGTCGCGGGCCTGATCATCGAGAAGGTCACCGGCCGCCCGCTGGGCGAGGAGATCACCGAGCGCGTCATCGACCGCATCGGCCTGCGCCACACCTACGTGCCCGCCCCCGGGGAGCTGACCCTGCGTGCGCCCCACCCCGAGGGCTACCTGCGCGAGACGGCCGACGGCCCCTGGCGCGACGTCACCGAGCTCGACCCGTCCTTCGGCTGGGCCGCGGGCGAGCTCGTCTCCACCGACAGCGACATCAACCGCTTCTTCAGCGCGCTCCTCTCGGGGAAGCTCCTGGCCCCGGCCGAACTCGCCCAGATGCGCACCACTGTGCCCGCCGACAAGCTCGGCGCCGGTACCCGCTACGGCCTCGGCGTGATGAGCGTGCCGCTGTCCTGCGGCGGCGTCTACTGGGGCCACGGCGGCGACATCCCCGGCTACCACACCCGCGGCGGAGCCACCGACGACGGCCGGGCCGTCAGCATCGCCGTCACCACCCTCCCCGATGCCGCGACCGCCCACCACGTGGACACCGCGGTGGACACCGCACTGTGCCGGTGACCGCTGACCGGGCGACGGGAGCCGAAAACCCGGCGGCGGACTGACGAAGCGCTCTGTTACGGTCTAGGCGGCCGGCCGCGGGACTCCGGTGCGACTTCCGGAACCTGCTTCTACCGCAATGATTCGCAGTTCGTGCCCCCACCACCCCGGCCGGCCACCCGGGAAGCGGAACACGCCGAGACCGTGCACAGGAAACAGTGATGGAGACTCACGAGGATCTGATCGCCGCCGACGACGTGCTGCTCTTCGTCAACGCCGCGATCACCGCCACCGGACAGCGCGAGTTCCACTCCGGTGGCGCCGAGCAACACCTCTCGCTGGAGTTCCTGCACGCCTATCTGCTCGGCAACTACCGCGAGTTGTACGCGGCCACCCTCGCCCTGGACATCAACGACCACAACGCGGCGCTGATCGTCCGCAATCTGCTGACCACCGCCGCCGAGGCCACCGCCGAACAGCGCCGCACCGAGGGCCGGTTGATCGCCCGGCGCCTCGCCCTGCTGCCCCCGCAGCGGGTCTACCGCCTGTTCGCCGCCCTCCGCCGGGCCCGGGTCAACAACCGCCGCACCCGCGCCATCATGCGCGACTGGCTGGCCGCCCGCCCCGACCCGGCGCTGGACGCCGTCAAGTACCGCAGCGGCCTGAAGGGTGCCTTGAAGCACGCTCATCTACCGCCTCCACATCAGGAGTTGGGCCCCTTCCTGTTCCGCGCCAAGCAGCCGGCGAGCTATCGGGAGCCGCTGCTCGACGCCTGGCGCCGCGCCCACTTCGAGCAGGCGGCGATCTACGAGCTGCCCTTCACCGTCGCGGAGGGCTTCGCCGCCAAGCACGGCATCGCGCGCGGCGCCTTCCTGGAGCGGATCGCGCCGAACCTCACCCGGCTGGAGCGGCTGCGGCTCCAGGGGTCGGCCCGCGCGCTGGGCGCCGCTGCGGTGTCGGCCGAGCTGGACCGGATGCCCCTGACCCGGCTCGCCTCCTATGTGCTCGGCCTGCCGCTGGAGGAGCGCACCGCCCGCCGCGCCGAGCTCACCGGCGCGCTGACCGCCGCCGCCGAGCGTACGGCCGGCCCGCTGCGCGGCAGTTGGGGGCGGGTGGCGGCGGTGCTGGACGACAGCTTCTCCAGCTACGGATCCGGCCAGAAGCGCCGCCGCCCGCTGGCCGCCGCGCTGGCCAGCCACCACCTGCTCGCGGCACTGGCCACCGAGTACCGCGCACACTGGACCTCCGGCCGCACCGACGCACTGCTGCTGCACCCGAGCGGCCCGACCCCGCTCGGCCTGCGGATCCTGGACGCGCTGGACGCCGCCCCGGACCGGCTGCTGATCGTCTCGGACGGGTGGGACAACGCCCCGCCCGGCCTGGCCGCCGAGGTCCTGCGGATCTGGCGCACCCGCCTGGACCCGCACGGCCGCACCGCCGTGGTCCACCTCAACCCGGTGTACGACGCCGAGGACTTCGACGTCCGCCGGCTGGCCCCCGGCGTCCCCACCGCCGGCCTGCGCGACGCCGAGGACCTGCCCGCCCTGGTCGAGCTGGCCCGCTTCGCCGAGGGCCGCACCGGCCTGCCCGAGCTGCGCGCCCACCTGGCCGACCGGGTCGCGGCCTTCCTCACCGACGGGAACCCCGCATGACCCGCCTCACCCTCACCGGCCTCACCCCCGGCCCCGCCCAGGTCTGGGGCGCGGTACGCCTGGTCCCGCTGCTGCGCGAGCAGCCCATCACCGATCTGCGACTGCACCGCCGCCTCTTCCCCGGCCAGGAGCTCGGCGTGGCCCAACTGGGCGGCCGGTCCGAGTACTTCTCCTACGTGCCGCACGCCTTCGTCGCCGACTGGACCAACGACGGCAGTTCGGCCGCCGCCTACGGCACCCAACTGACCCCGCCCAAGCCCGACTTGCCGTCCCTTCCAGCGATGCGGCTGCGGATGCACCGCCGGCTCGCCCGGCGCGAGGGCCCTGGCCGCCTGCGGTTCCTGCCCCAGCACCTGGCGCTGGAGGGCTACTTGGCGCTGCACTTCGGCGGCCCCACGATCGCCTGGTCCGAGTGGTCCCAGCGGGCGATGCGGGGCGGCCTGTCACCCCGCGCCGAGGAGGCCTACCTGGGCAGCGAGGTCCGCGGACTGGCCGACGCCCTGCGGGTCTTCGAGATCCACCCGGGCCAGTGCGGAATGCTGCTCTACCTGGCCGACGCGCTCGCCGCCGCCTTCGTCGTGCCGCACCCGGCCGACTACCGTGCTCTGCACCCCAGCCTGCTGCAGGACCTCTACGGCGAACTCGTCCACCACTACGCCACTTTGATGCCCCCGGTCACGGAGTTCCGGGCCCGCATCCCGGGCCCCGGCATCACCGGCCTGGCCGATCTGCGGGCCGCCGCCGAGCAGCAGGCGCAGCACTGGCGCACCGCGCACGACGCCCTGCTCGCCGCCGGCCTGCTGGATGCCGAGTACACCGCCCACCGGGTCTACCGGATGGGCCCGTTCACCCTCAGCCGCCTGCTCCCGCCGCTGCTGCCCAAGCAGGAGAACCACATCGGCGAGACCATCACCGACGGCGATGGCCGGCTCGCCTACCTGAAGACCTTCCGCCTCTCCGAGAAGCTGGTCCGCCGCGCCCATCTGCTCAGCCGCCTGGCCGCGCACGACTGGCACCTCGGCCGCACCGCCGCCGACCTCGGCCTGACACCGGCCCAACTCGGTCTGCGCCTGGAGTCGGCGGGCTTCGGCCTGCTGCTCCGCCAGGACATCCTGGACGGCTACCGCAAGGCCGCCCGCCGGGGGTAGCAGCACAGACTCCTCGGACGGTCGACCCGCTGAGGAACGGTCACTCTCAGGGCCGCTCCGCGGCGTCGAGCGCGTCCCAGACCCCGTCCAGCCATTCGACGATCTCGCGCATCAGCACGTCGTCGCGGTTCGGTTGCAGCGCCGCGAAGTGGTAGGTGCGGCGGGAGGCGGCGGGCGGGCCGAGCACGGTGACGGCGTCGACGGGCCGGCCGTCCAGCCCGATCGGCCGGGACCGCTCGTCGAGGTCGATGTAGCCGGGTATGAAGGCCTGCTGGCCGGGCGTGCGGTGCTGCCAGAGCCGGACCAGCCCCCGGTCGATGAGGTTGCGGTAGAGCGGCCGGATGTCGCGGGTGGCGTCGAACGAGTGCACCCTGCTGTCGAGCAGCACGTCCAGCGGCGCCCGCAGCGCGGTCTCGTCGCCGTGCAGCGTGAAGCGCCCGTTGTCCTCGTCGAACAGGACGACGGCGCGCGGCCCGGCCGAGACGTCCAGCACGCCGTGCTCGATGAGCGCGCGGATCTTGGCCATCACCTCGGGCGCGGTGCCGCCGGAGAGCTTGTTCTGCAGGCGCCGGTGCTGGTTCTGGAAGTGCCGGTGCGAGTCGGCGGTCAGCCCGCCCCCGTCGACCGCGTGGCTGATGACGGACCGCAGGTCGCACCACACGCCGTCGATGCTCGCCTTGTACGGGTTGTCGGCGTTGCCCTGGTTGGCCCAGAGCAGGTCGCGGTCCAGGAAGTCCAGGTAGGCGGCCTTGAACTCGTGCTGGGTGGAGCCGGGCCGCAGCCGGACCGGGTGCAGCAGTGTCGCCCAGTCGAACCGGTTGGCGCTCGGCTCGGTGGACAGCCGCCACGGGGAGGTGGACGGCAGCGGCACCCTGGCCCGCTGCTCGGGGTCCACCTCGACGGTGTCGGCCAGGTCCGCGCCGAACACCACGGTCAGCCAGCGGGTCAGTGACTCGGCCGGGTCCCAGCCGGGCACCGCCTTGGCCGCCTCGGTGAGCGACAGGCGGCCGGCCAGCACGTCGCGCATTTTGCCGCCGACCAGGGCGGCCACCCGCTCCACGCCGGGCAGCAGCCGGGTGACCTGGCCGGCACCGGCCGTCCCGTCGAGGAACTGCCGGTAGGCGTCGTCGACTTCGGCGGCGATCAGGTCGACGGCCGTCGGCCCGAAGAGCGTGCCGTAGTGCACGACGGCCATTTCCAGCACGATCAGCGGCATCACCTGCGACTCGAAGTCGAGCTGCGGGCGACCGCCGTCCTCGGCCGGCCGGCCGCCGGCCGCGCGCAGCCGGTCGATCGCCTCGGGGTGGAGGAACCGCCCCTGGTGCGGCTGCTCCTTGCGGTTCAGCGGACGGGTGTGCGGGAGGAAGCCGGTCCAGCTGAACGCGTACACCGTGGCCGGCTCGGAGCCGCCGGCCTGGTAGCGGAGCCGGCCGCCCTCGCTTTCGAAGCGCCCGCCGCGGCCCTCGGTCAGATAGAGGATCTGGTCGATCGCGGTCAGTCCGAGGCCCGCGCAGCCGACCGTGCTGCCGGCCGCGAGGGCCTGGGGGGACAGCTGCGGCTGCAGCGGGTAGGCGCTCGGCAGATAGCCGGCGCCGGTGCGCTGTGCGAAGGCGCGGTAGGCCTCCGGGCCGGGCTCGCCCGCGCAGTCGTTGCTGGAGTGCCCGGTGACCAGCAGCACCCGGTCCGCGGTGCAGTGCACTCCGGAGGTGGAGACCACGTCCAGCCGGCCGTCGTCGGTGGCGGGCAGGTCGGTGACCTCCTCGGCGTGCAGGGTCACCGTGACCCCGGGCACCTTGGCCAGCTCGGCGACGTAGCGGTCGAACATCTCCCGGAGTGCCTGGCCGTGTTGACGCCGCCTCGGCAACTCGGTGGGCTCCAGGTCGAAGGCCGCGTCACCGTCGGCCTGGAAGCGCTGCCGGCACCACTCGTGCAGGGTCGGGCGCTCCTCGGGGGGTCGGACCGGATCGGCGCCGGCCACCGTGTGGTCGGCGGCGAAGGCGATCTGGGAGCCGGACCGGTTGAGGTAGCTGGTGTTCGGCTGCTCGGTGCTGTGCACCTGTCCGGCGCCGAACTCACCACCGAGCTCGTACACGTGGACGGCGAGTCGGCGGCCGTCCAGCCGGGCGACGGTGGCGGCGAGCCGTTCCAGCGCATAGGTCGCCCGGGCCCACCGCCCACCAGGGCGAGACTGAACTCCTGGGAATCGTCGGACATCTGAGCCTCCATCAAAACCGCCACCGCCGCGCCACATCGAACAACCCTTCCCGACGGCGTCGGCTCGGGTCAATGGCTTCGTACACGTCGGGTGGCACTCGGGCAGGTGCGGGGCCACTCGTTTCCGGAGGCCGGCGGGGGTTGCCGGCGAGGGTTGCCGGCGGGGGTTGCCGGCGGGGGTCGCCCGCCTTGCCATGCCCCTGCCCATACGTCAAGTCCGCGGCTGCCCATCACCCGTTCGAGGGCGTTTCCGATCGCGCCACGCGGGTTGGACCGGCGGCCGGCTTCCGCGAATCGTAGCGTCCTGTTCCAGAGGGCCCGTAGGCTCTTGAACACCACTCTGACCGAGGAGGCACCCATGCATGCCACCCGTACCCCGAAAACCGCCGCCCCCACCGCGCCCCCGGCCCAGCCGGCCGGCGCCAAGCCCAGCTGGTCGGCCCCGGCGGTGGAGTGCCACCGCACCGGCGCCGAGGTCACCGCCTACGCCGGCCGGGTCACCCCGTGGCGCAACCGCTGACCCGCGAGCGGTTCGCGGCGAAGCTGTTCGACCTGCGCGAACGGTACTGGGACACCCACCCGTTCCATCTGCGCCTGCACTCCGGTGGCTGCACGCCACCGGAGTTGCGGCGCTGGGTGGCGAACCGGTGGTACTACCAGCTCGTCCTGACCCGCAAGAACGCCGCGATCATCGCCAACTGCCCGCTGCCCGAGGTCCGCCGGATCTGGTCCCAGCGCCTCGCCTACCAGGACGGGCCGAGCGGGGACGAAGGCGGCCTGGCCGACTGGCTGGTGCTCGCCGAGGCGGTCGGCCTCGACCGCGCCGAGGTGCTCGACGAGCGGCACGTCGCCCGGGGCACCCGGTTCGCCGTCAACGCCTACCTGCACTTCTGCCAGACCCGTCCGTGGACCGACGGCGTCGCGGCGGCGCTCACCGAGATGTTCTCGCCCGACCACATGGCCGAGCGGGTCACCGCCTGGCGCGCGCACTACCCGTGGATCGACGAGGGCGGATACGCCTACTTCGAGCACCGGATCCCGGTCGCCCGCAAGGACAGCGCCCAGACCCTGGAACTCGTCCTGGACCACTGCACCACCACCGCCGAGCAGCAGGCCGCGATCGACGCCCTGGCCTTCAAGTGCGAGGTGCTGCGCGCCATGCTGGACGCGGTCGACTACGGGGCCGATCGGTGACCGCCGCGCCGGCTGCCGTACTTCCCGGGCTGCGCAAGGGCGTTCGACTGGTGCACGACCCGGTCCGCGAGCAGTCCGCGCTGCTCTACCCCGAGGGCGTGCTGCTGCTCAACGACACCGCCGCCGCCGTGCTCCGGCACTGCGACGGGCGGCGGGACGCGGCCCGGCTGACCGCCCGGCTCGGCGAGGAGTACGACGGGGTGGACGGCGCCGAGGTGGTCGCCCTGCTCGCCGACCTCGCCGAGCGCCGCCTGCTCACCCTGGACGGCACCGGCTCCCCGGTCCGGCCGCACACCGCGGCCGGACCGGGGGGCGGCCCCCTTCGCCGCCCGGCCCCGCTCGGGCTGATCGCCGAACTCACCTACCGCTGCCCGCTGCAGTGCACCTACTGCGCCAATCCGCTCGAACTCGCCAAGTACCGCGATGAGTTGCGAACCGAGCAGTGGCTCCGGATCCTCGACCAGGCCCGCGAGCTGGGCGTGCTCCAGATCCATCTCACCGGCGGCGAACCGCTGTTGCGCCGCGACCTGGTCGACCTGGTGGCTCATGCTCGCCAACTGGGGCTCTACACCAACCTGGTGACCAGCGGCATTCCCCTCGCCGCCGGGCGGGCCGGGGCGCTCGCGGACGCGGGCCTGGACCATGTGCAGCTCTCGCTGCAGGACGCCGACGCGCGCAGCGCCGATGCCGTGGCCGGGTTGGCCGCCCATGACCGGAAGCTGGCCGCGGCACGGCAGTTCACCGAGGCCGGCCTGCCCCTGACCGTCAACGCCGTGCTGCACCGGGGCAATCTGGCCCGGCTCGGCGCCCTCGCCGACCAGGCGGTGGCACTGGGCGCGGACCGGGTCGAGCTCGCGCACACCCAGTACTACGGCTGGGCCTGGCACAACCGCGCCCACCTCGCCCCCACCGAGGAGCAGGTCCGGCAGGCGGAGTCGGACGTCGCCGCGGCCCGGGAGCGGCACGCCGACCGGATCGAGATCACCCTGGTCGCCGCGGACCATCACAGCGGAACCGTCAAGCCCTGCATGGACGGCTGGGGCGAGCGCCAGCTGGTGGTCAACCCCGACGGCGCCGTGCTGCCCTGCCTGGCCGCCGCCCAGTTGCCCGGCCTACTGGTACCCAGCGCGGCGGCCGAGCCGCTGGCGGCGATCTGGCACGACTCGCCCGCGTTCAACCGGTTCCGGGGCACCGACTGGATGCCGGAGCCGTGCCGCAGCTGCGAGTTGCGCGAGCTGGACCACGGCGGCTGCCGCTGCCAGGCCTTCCAGTTCACCGGCGATCCGGCCGCCACCGACCCGGCTTGCCGGCTCTCGCCGCACCACCACCTGGTCACCGCACCGGCCCCGGCGGGCACTTCGGGCCCGGCGCCCCGGCGCTTCCGCTGAGGTCCGCCGACAGCGGTGCCCGGCCTGCTCGTTGAGCGGGCCGGGCACCGCGGCGGGTCGGGTCACTGGCTGCCGAACGCCACCAGGTGGCCGTCCCTGGTACCGACGTAGACCCGGCCGCCGTCGGTGGCGGGAGAGACGAACTTGGCGGCCGTGCCGATCGGGAACGACCGGATCAGGTGCATGCTCCCGTTGACCGGCAGCGCGTTGTAGACCCGCAGCTCGCCGCCGACCCCGCCGACCCCGGAGCCCGACCAGACGGCCCAGACCAGCGCGGAGCCGGAGTTGCTGCCGCTGGAGGTGACCACGGGCGAGCCGGAGCCGTAGCCGAAGCCCTCGTTGCTGGTCGCCGCGCTGCTGAAGACCGGCACGCCGGCGCCGTTCACCGAGTACTTCAGCGCCCGCAGCGGCGAGTGGCCGTTGCCGGTGTCGGTGGCCACGGTGTAGATGTAGCCGCCGTCACCGCCCCAGACGCCGGGGTGGCCCCAGATGCCCTCGAACGGCCCGGCCATGCTGACCGGGTTGTCGCCGCCGTTCGGGCCCTGCCCCATGCCGCCCAGGTTGTTCCGGTCCAGCACGAAGACCCGGCCGTCCTTGCCGACCTGGACCAGCAGGTTCGGGTGCGCCTTGGTGCCGAAGCCCGCCGGCAGGGCGACCGGTCCGCCCGAGTCGAAGTCGGAGTCGTGGCTGTCCAGCGACCGGTTGTCGACCGGGCTGAAGAAGTCCTTGGCGGTCAGGCTGCCGTCGGCGTTCACCGCGAGCCGCACCACCGACTCGCCGAGGTGCCCCGAGGGCTGGTTGCCCGGGCCCTTGGTGGGCGAGGCACCGGTGCCGGCGCCATTGCCGGTGGTGAGGATGATCCGGCCGGGACCGTCCGAGACCAGCCCGCCGCCGCTCTGCCAGACCCCGGCCTCCTGGATGCTGGAGCCCGCCTCGGTCGACCACAGGGTGACCTTGCGGCTGGTGGTGTTCACCCCGGCCACCGAGCCGACGAACGGACCGTTGTCGCAGTACGAGGCGAACCCGGCGTAGACCGCGCCGCCCATCAGCAGCAGCCCGGGCCGCTGCCCCGAGCGGAACGGTTCGAACGGCTGGCCGGGACTGTTGGTCGGCGTGCCCTGGATTGTCACCGGCCAGCCCGCGCGCTCGGCGCCGGTTCCGGCGTCCATCGCGTGCATGTACCAGTGCGGATGCTGCACGTCCGAGCCGTCGTTGGCCTTGTCGACCGCGTAGAGGGTGTTGGACGCCGGGTCGTAGACGGGCGTGCTGGTGATGCCGGTCTGCTTGGCGGGGTCGTTGCAGTTGACCGCGGAGGTGGGCCAGGCCGGGCCGAGCTGGCGGGTCCAGTTGACCTTGCCGCTGGCGGGGTCGATGCCGTAGACGTAGTTGTTCTCGGTGGCGACGATCACGTTCTTGGCCGTGACCAGCGGCTGCGCCAGCACCGCGCCGTTGACCGCGGTGGAGAAGCGCTGGCCGAAGGTCGACGCGGCCACCTGACTCGGCGACAGGTTGGGCTCCGCCGCGTCCCAGCCGGTCCGCAGGTTGTTCCCCGAGATGGTGGCCTCGACGGCGTGCACCGGGCTGGGGAGCCCTAACAGCAGCAGGCTCGCTGCTGCTGCCGCCCCCGTCCTCAGTCGTAGCAGCCCTGGTCGGCCGCTCGCTTCGCCGACTTGTCGGTGCATTGCTGGCATGAGTTCCGTCATGTGATCCGCCCTGGTGTTCGATGTCCGTGGACGCTGAGGTCCGGCCGATCGCCAGTGTGCTGACCGAAAGTCAGGTTATCCGCTCAATGCGGTCGGACACGGCGGCGTGCCACTCAAATGGCGGCCCGACTCGCCGTCAGCTGTTGTCCGCCACCGATCGATCGATGAGGTTTGAGTACAGACCGATGTACCAACCCTCACACACCGGAGGCCCGATGGCCGAGGACACCACCCGCTCGGCAGCCGCCCGCCGACGGTCCGTACGCCGCACCCGGCGCATGCTGCACGCCCTCACCGCGCTGGCGCTGGCGCTGTCGGCGGCGGTCGGGACGGCGGCGATGGCCGACAGCCCAACAGGCAGCGCGGCGGACTCCCCGCCGCCGTCCACCGCGGACCAGGAGAAGGGGATGACCAGCGGGCTGCCACTGGCCGACCCGGTCACCGCCGACACCAAGCGGGCCCTGACCATCACGCTGGGCGCGGCCCGGACCAACTTCCAGGTGGGCGGCAAGTCGGTCTACGGCGAGTCATACGCCGGCACCTTCGTGGCCCCGACCCTGCTGGTGAAGCCGGGCTCCACCATCACCGTCCGGCTGGTCAACCACCTCCCGGTGGCGACCAGCCTGCACTTCCACGGCCTGCACATCTCCCCCTCCGGCGACTCGGACAACCCGGCCAGCTGCGTGGCGGCGGGCGGCACCACCGACTACAAGCTGGCGATCCCGGCCGACCATCCGCTCGGCACCTTCTGGTACCACAGCCATGCGATGGGCACCGCCTGTCCCGGCAAGTCGGCCGACCTGGCGGACATGGGGAGCACCGGGGACATGACGAAGATGGCGGACATGGCGGACACGGCGGCGGACGGTTCCGGCTTCGTCCCCGGCGACGTGGAGAACCAGATCTTCGCGGGCCTGTCGGGCGCCCTGATCGTCGGCGACGACCGCACCCTGCTGCCCAAGGGCCTGCAGTCCGTCACCGCGCACACCATGGTCCTGAAGGACGTCCAACTCGACGCCGAAAACCACATCGTGCAGGGCGGCATCGTCTCCAACAATCCGACGGTCCGCCTGGTCAACGGCCAGCTGCGGCCGGTGCTGACCATGCGGCCGGGCGAGACCCAGCTGTGGCGGCTGGTCAACGCCGGAGCCGACATCTTCTACCAACTGCAGCTGGACGGCTACCGGTTCACCGTGATCGGCGAGGACGGCACCCCGGTCGCCCGGGTGAGCACCCCCGACACCCTGCTGCTACCGCCCGGCAAGCGCTACGACGTGCTGGTCACCGCGGGTGCCAAGGCGGGCGCGGCGACATTGCGCACCACCGCCTACAGCACCGGCCCGGCGGGCGACCAGTACCCGGACACCACGCTGGCCACCGTCAAGGTCGCCGGCACCCCGGCACCCAAGCTGCCCGCGGTCACCGGTGGCATCCGCACCGCCCCCGCCGACCTGTCGAACGCCCCGATCGCCCAGCGCCGCACCGTGAACATGTCCCAGGCCGCGGACGGCAGCGCCTACTACCTCAACGCCAAGCAGTACGCGATGGGCTCGTCCGTCTTCGACACGCCCGCCAAGCTGGGCACCGTCGAGGAGTGGACCATCGTCAACTACACGGAGATCAACCACCCGTTCCACCTGCACACCGGCACCTTCCAGGTCATGTCCGTCAACGGCACCGCCCAGCCGTACGGCCATCGCCAGGACACCGTGGTCGTCGACCGCGCGGTGGGCGGCGAGAACGGCCAGGTGGTGATCCGGATCGCCTTCACCGACTACCCGGGCGACTGGCTGTTCCACTGCCACATCGCGGCCCACGAGGACAAGGGCATGATGAGCTTCATCCCGGTGGTCCGCTGAGGCGCCCGCCGCCGCGGAGCAGGCACCAGGACGCCCGGTCGGGCCCGCTGTCGGCGGGGCCCGGCCGGGCGTCCTTGAGAGTCGTCAGAACTGGGTGCTGACGGTGACTCCGCTGAAGTCGGTGACGGCGTGCAGGGTCAGGTAGTGGTAGCCGGCCGTCGGGTTGGTGACGGTGAGGGTCTGGGCGGTGCCGGGGTTGGTGGAGGAGGCCGTGAAGACGGCCGGGGTGGCCCAGGTGCTGTCGTTGTAGTAGAGGGCCGCGGTGCCGGTGCCGCCGGAGGTGGAGACCTTCAGGCTGGTGGTGCCGGCCGGCAGGTAGACGTACAGGTAGTCGTTGTTGCCGGCGGCCTCGGAGCGGTTGGACCGGGAGCAGTTCTGGCCCATCGCGTCGGTGCGTGGGTCGGTGCAGGTCGGCAGGGTGACCGGGCCGGCGGTGGTCACGGTCACCGAGGCCGGGGTGCTGGCGGTCCGGCCGGTGTTGTCGGTGACGGTCAGGGCGACGGTGTAGGTGCCGGCCGCCGTGTAGGTGTGGACCGGGTTCTGCTGGTCCGAGGTGCTGCCGTCACCGAAGGTCCAGTGCCAGGCGGTGATGGTGCCCCCGCCGGTCTGCACGGACTTGTCGGTCAGGCTGACCGTGGCGCCGTTGACGGCCGAGCCGAACAGGGCCGTCGGGCCGTTGGCGTAGCAGGCGCCGGCGGCGCAGCTGGTCAGCCAGCTGTCGAAGTCGGCGTCGTAGGAGGTGCCCAGGTTGTTGTAGACCGCGTAGGCGCCCTGGTAGTCGCCGGTGCGGAAGTGGCCCAGCATGTTCGCGACGTCGGCGGGGTGCTTCTCGAACATGTAGCGGACGGCCAGGTAGCCCCAGGGGTAGGTGCGCACCGAGTCCGAGTTGCCGTAGGTGTTCTGGAAGATCGTGCTGAGCTTGTAGGTGTGCTTGGCCGCCTCGGCCATCGCCTGGGTGTCGGTGAGGCCGCGGTAGCTGTAGGACTCGTACTCGGCGACGCCCTCGATCCACCAGATGTTCGGCACGGAGGTGAAGGTGCCGAAGTTGCCCTTGGTGTCGTAGATGTTGTCGAGGTAGTGGGTGTACTCGTGGTTGAGGTTCCACACGTTGGCGGGGAAGCTGTCGTTCCACGACTTGCGGTACATCACCGTGACGGCCTGGTTGTTCGGGTCCGTCGGGTCCATGACGGTCTGGCCGCCGTTGTCGGTCGAGTTCCCGAAGATCGCCCAGGAGTAGGTCAGGTAGTCGGCCTGGTTGGCGAAGATCCCGAAGGTGACGGTCTTGTCGTACGGGTTGACCGCGCCGCTGTCCTTGACCAGGTTGTGGAAGAAGCCGTCCTCGCCCCGCAGGCTGGTGCAGACCGTGTTGAGCTCGTCGGCGGTGAGGTTCTCGGTCTGCAGGGTGCGGTTGTCGCAGACCAGCTGGTTCGGCAGCACCGCGGCGGTCAGCTTGGCCGGCAGGTCGCAGGTGCCGTAGACCGAGCAGTGGGACGCGTCGTACAGGTTGGCGTCGTAGGCCGTGTGCACGTAGAGCGGGCCGGTCGCGCCGGTGATCGGGGTGGCGTCGAGCACCGCCTTCACCTGCTGCCCGGCGGCCGCCCCGGCGGCGCCGCCGTCACCGGCGGCCCGACCGAGGTCGTTGCCGGCGTTCACCACGAGGTTGCCGTTCGGACCGGCGGCCATGCCCTTGTTGGTGGTCGCGAAGCTCGACATGGCGCTGAAGACGCTCGGGTCCGCGGTGACGGCGTTGACGAAGTCCGGGTTCCAGTTGCCGCGCCACAGCGGCGCGAACAGCACCGAGTTGACGGCCTTGTCCATGCCGGCGACGGCGTCGTAGGAGCTGTTGTAGCCGGTCAGCACCTGCTTGTAGGTGTTCAGGTAGGACGCCTGGAGGTTGGCGCTGTCGGTCATCACCAGCGCGTCGTAGAGCACCGGCGCGTTGGCGGCGGTGACGTCCTTCCAGTGCGCGCTGCCGAAGAAGGCGTCCAGCGCCGCCTTGTTGGCGGCCGTCAGCGCCGCGTCGTAGCCGCCCACGGCGGCCGCGTTGTTGGACTGCACGTACCAGCCGGCGCGGAGGAAGAGCTCCAACTGCCAGATGCCGGTGGAGTCGTCACCGGTGTAGTGGGCCGCCAGCGCCTGGTAGGCGTTGGCGACGGTCAGCATCTGCGATTCCTTGAAGATGTTGCCCGCGTCGGTGCCGGTGGTGTTGAACAGCGTGTTGACGCAGTCGGAGGTCGAGCCCTCGATGAAGGAGACCAGCGCGCTGCCGCTGCGGCTGCCGAAGTCGGACGGGGAGCAACTCGCCGCGGCGCGGCCGGCATTCGGCTTCACGGCCGGCGACTGGACAGACTGGGTGGACTGGGCCGCGACGGCGCCGGTCGCCAGGGTCTGCTGCGGCTGGGCCAGTTGATCGCGCGACAGCGGAAGTGCCGCTGGGGCGAACTCCTCAGTGGCGCTGGGGTTGGCGGCGGGGAGGGTGGCACCGAGCGGCTTGGGGGCAGCGGGCGAGGTGTTGGCGGCCTGCTTGGCGGTGGCCGGGCCGGGGGCGGCGAAGGCCGCCGGCGCCGGCAGCAGACAGGCCGCGGTGGCACAGCCGGCGACGAGGCCGGACATGAGGGTGGGGAGGGGTATGCGCAGTCGCACTGCTGGTCCTTCTCCTGAGTGGGGGTCGACTCACTGCTGAGCAATCAGGCGAGGCTTGGGGGGAATTGACGTGAAGCTTGTCAGTCGACGAAGGAGTGTGCAATGTGACAGGTCATATGACCTTGTGGCCGACTGCCATAACAGCGGGGCGGATTCACGGGCGGGCGCCTCGGTAGGTGCGGGCGGCCCAGGCCTGGAAGTGCGGTGAACCGGCGATCAGTTCGCGGTAGGCGGCGGTCGCGGCGCCGAACAGCGTCTCGACCAGCTCGCCGCCGACCGTCGCGGACCGCCAGGCCAGCAGGTACCGGGTCCAGAGCGGGGTGCCTGCCAGCGCCTTGATCACCACGGCGGACTGCGGCTTGGTGGTCGCCTGCACGGTGGAGACGCCGAGCCCGGCCGCGATCATGTCCTGGAGCTCCAGCCGGTCGCCGAGGAACTCGTGCACCGCCGCGGGACTGAATCCGGCGGCGCTGCAGGCGGAGAAGAAGACCCCCGGCCAGCCGGCGCCGTCGTCGGGGGTGACGAACCAGGGCTCCTCGGCCAGGTCGGCGAGCGCCACCTCGGTGCGGTGCCGCAGCCGGTGCCCGGCGGCCAGCGCCACGAAGGTCGGCTCGGTGACGATGCCCCGGTACGCCACCGCGTCGGAGTGCCGCAGCTCCATCCCCGGGTAGTCGACGGCGATCGCGGCGTCCAGCACCCCCTGCTCCAGCAGGTCGACGATGTCGGAGGAGCGGTAGACGCTGCTGACCGTCACCTGGAGCTCCGGCAGCTGGCTGCGGAGCCGGGACAGCATCCCGGGCAGCACCGGCGAGTTGGTGGCGGCCAGCCGCAGCTCCCGGCGGCCGGCCGCGGTCTCGTCGACCGAACGGCGCCCCAGGCAGTCGGCCCGGGCCAGCACCTCGCGGGCGGCCGCCAGCACCTCGGCCCCGAATCCGGTCGGCGCCACCCCGGAGGTGGTGCGCTCGAACAGCGGCGCGCCCAGGTGCCGCTCGATCCGGCGCAGTTGGGTGCTGGTGGCGGGCTGCGAGGAGCCGAGCTGCGCGGCGGCCCGGCCCACGCTGCCGGTGTCGGCGATGGCGCACAGCACCCGCAGGTGCCGAAGCTCGAGCTCCACCGGGGCGCCCCTCTCCAGTTGTGCCATTGCACACGTTACATGTCAGATGATCCAAGTACTCACCATCCCGCCCCTGACATGCCACGTCAAGCCCTCGGCAGGACCCGTCACTGCGCCTTGGGGCGGTGCTCCCCCGGCCAGTCGAGGGCCAGCCGCTGACGGCGCGGCAGCTGGGCGACGATCAGGTCGTAGGAGTCCTCGATCATCTCGTCGACCAGCCGCCGCGGCACCGAGCCGTCCAGCACCACGGTGTTCCAGTGCCGCTTGTTGAGGTGCCAGCCACCGGTGATCGCGGGGTACTCGGCGCGCAGCCGGACCGCCAACTCGGGATCGCACTTGAGGCTCACCCGCAACGGCGGCTCCCCGTCCAGCGCGCTGATCGCGAACATCTTCCCGCCGACCTTGAAGACCGAGGTCTCCGGGCCGAACGGGAAGGTCTCCTCGGCACCGTTGAAGGCCAGGCAGGCTGCTTTGAGTTCCTCGGGCGTCATCACCATGGTCACAGTCTGCCGATCACCGCCGACACCGGGCGCGGCCGCCCCGGCCCGGACACCTCCCCGGCCCCGGCCCGGACAGCTCCCCGGGCCCGCGTTCGCAGTAGACCGGTGCCCGCGTACCGCGAACGCAGCAGGCCAGGTGTCTGCGGGTGCCGGACGACGCAGCGGCCCCGATCGCGGAGTCTGGAATCGTTCCGAGATCCAGGAGGTTCGATGTCCGTCCTTGCCCGCTGGTGCCATCGGCACCGGCTCGTGACCGTGCTGCTCTGGCTGGGGCTGTTGGTGGGCCTCGGTGTGGTGTCCGGCAAGGTGGGCACCGCGTACAGCAACAGCCTGTCGCTGCCGTCCACCGAGTCCAGCAAGGCGATGGACCTGCTGAAGGCGAACATGCCGGCGGCCGCGGGTGACCAGGACACCGTGGTCTGGCACGTCAACGACGGGTCGGTGACCGATCCGGCGGTCAAGGACCGGATGGCGCAGACGCTGGACGCGATCGCGCACAGCCCCGGGGTCGCCTCGGTGTCCAGCCCGTACACGCCGCACGGCGCCGCGCAGGTGAGCCCGGACGGCCGCACCGCCTACGCCCAGGTGGTCTTCGACCAGGACGCCATGCACGTGGCCAAGGGCGACGCCGAGCAGGTGGTCAAGCTCGCCGAGCAGGCCCGCAGCTCGTCGCTGGACGTGCAGTTGGGCGGCGGGGCGATCGCCAAGACCGAGCAGAACATGGGCGGCACCAGTGAACTGGTCGGCGTCCTGGCCGCGTTGGCCATCCTGCTACTGATCTTCCGGTCCGCCTGGGCCGCCGTGCTGCCGGTGCTCACCGGGGCGGCCGGGGTCGGCGCCGGCGTGCTGAGCATCGGTCTGCTCAGCCACGGCCTGTCGCTGGCCGACACCGCGCCGACGCTGGCCTCGCTGGTCGGCCTCGGCGTCGGCATCGACTACGCGCTCTTCGTGGTCAACCGGCACCGCAAGGGTCTGATGTCGGGCCTGAGCGTGGAGGAGTCGGTGGTCCGGGCGCTGAACACCTCCGGCCGCGCCGTGGTGTTCGCCGGTGCCACCGTGGTGGTGGCGCTGCTCGGCATGCTGGTGCTGGGCATCGGCTTCCTGAACGGCATGGCGATCGGGGCCGCGGTCACCGTGGCGCTGACCGTGCTGGCCGCCACCACGCTGCTGCCCGCGCTGCTCGGCCTGCTGAAGCTGCGGGTGCTGAGCCGCCGTCAGCGCCGCCGGCTGGCGGACGGGGTGCATGACCAGGCCGGCGCCGGGGCGTTCGGCCGCTGGGCCGCGAAGGTGGAGGCGCGGCCGCTGGGCAAGGCCCTGGTCGCCCTGGCGCTGCTGGTCGCGGTGGCGCTGCCGGTCCTCTCCCTGCGGCTGGGCAGCTCGGACGCGGGCAACAACCCGAAGACCAGCACCACCCGGCAGGCCTACGACCTGATGGCGCAGGGCTTCGGGCCGGGCTCCAACGGGCCGCTGCTGCTGGTCGCGCAGACCGGCGGGCCGCAGGACCAGCAGGCGGTGGAGCACCTGGTCACCGAGCTGAAGTCGACGCCGGGCGTGGCCCGGGTGGCGGCGCTGCCGACCAAGCCGGGCCAGCAGGTCACCCCGATCAGCGTGGTGCCGACCAGCTCGCCGCAGTCCGCGCAGACCTCGGACCTGATCACCCACCTGCGCCACGACGTGATCCCGGCCGCCGAGCAGGGCACCGACCTGAAGGTGCTGGTCGGTGGTTCGACCGCGACGTCCGCGGACTTCGCGGACGTGCTCACCGGGAAGCTGCCGCTGTTCGTGGCGATCATCGTGGGTCTGGGCTGCCTGCTGATGATGATCGCCTTCCGCAGCCTGCTGGTGCCGCTGCTCGGTGCCGTGATGAACCTGCTGACCATGGGCGCGGCGTTCGGCGCGATCATCGCGGTCTTCCAGTGGGGCTGGGGATCGGAGGCGCTGGGTGCCGGCGCGGCCGGGCCGGTGGAGGCGTTCGCCCCCACGATGATCATCGCGATCCTGTTCGGCCTCTCGATGGACTACCAGGTCTTCCTGATCAGCCGGATGCACGAGGAGTGGCACCGCACCGGGGACAACCACCGGTCGGTGCGGGTGGGGCACGGCGAGACCGGGCTGGTGATCACGGCCGCCGCGGTGATCATGGGATCGGTGTTCGCCAGCTTCATCTTCGGCGGGCAGCGGATGATCGCGGAGTTCGGCCTGGGCCTCGCGGTGGCGGTGCTGCTGGACGTACTGCTGGTGCGCCTGGTGCTGGTGCCGGCGCTGATGCACCGGTTCGGGCGAGCCAACTGGTGGCTGCCGCGCTGGCTGGACCGGGTGCTGCCGCATGTGTCGGTGGAGGGCGAGCCGGACCCGGAGCCGGTGCGCACGCCCGAGCTGACCGTGGTCGGACGGCCCTGACCAGCACACCTAAGGTGGAGGGGTGGCGATGATCGAGCGGTTCCGGGGCTGGCTGCGGGTGCGGCCGGCGGCGAACGACGTCATCGCCACCCTCATCTGCCTGGCGATCGGCGTGCCGATCGCGCTGACCTCCGCCTATCAGCAGCACAAGTCGGTGTCGGTGACGATGCTGCTGCTGGCGGTCTCCTGCGTGCCGCTGCTGGTCCGCAGCCGCTGGCCGATCCCCGTGGCCGCGGCCACCGTGCTGATCTGCGAGCTCGGCTTCGCACTGTCCTCGGCGGTCGCCACCGCACCAGTCTCCGTGATCTTCGCACTCTACTGGGTTGCGGTGACCACCGACCGGGTGACCGCCTGGCGCACCGGCGGCGGCGCTGCGACGATCCTGCTGGTCTCCGGGCTGGCCTTCCGCCCCGGCGTGGACCGGTTGGCGGAGAACCTCGGGGTGCTCGGTTGGACCGGGGCCGCGGTGGCACTGGGCGACGCCCTGCGCAGCCGCCGCGAGCTGCTGGCCTCCTACCGGGAGCGGGCCGAGCGCGCCGAGCGCACCAAGGAGGCGGAGGCGCAGCGCCGGGTCACCGAGGAGCGGATCCGGATCGCCCGCGAGCTGCACGACGTGGTGGCCCATCACATCACCCTGGTCAACGCGCAGGCCGGGGTGGCGCACCATCTGATGCGCCGTGACCCGGAGCACGCCTACCAGGCGCTGGAGCGGATCCGCGACACCAGCCGGGCCGCGCTGGACGAGCTGCGCGCCACGGTGGGCCTGCTGCGCGGGCGGGACGACGGCGAGGAGCCGCGCGAGCCGACGCCCGGCCTGGCCGACCTGCCGGTGCTGCTGGATTCGTTCCGGCACGCCGGGTTGACCGTCGGCCTGGAGCGCACCGGCCCCGAGAGCGAGCTGCCGCAGCTGACCGAGCTGACCGCTTATCGGATCATCCAGGAGGCGCTGACCAACACTCACAAGCACGCCGAGGCCGGCGCCGCCGTGGTGCGGTTGGAGACCGGCGCCTCGGTGCTGAGCGTCACCGTCACCGACGACGGCAACGGCAGCGGTGGCGGGCCCGGAACCGGCCACGGCATGATCGGGATGCATGAGCGCGCCCGCTCCGCCGGCGGCACCCTGCACGCCGGTCCCCGCCCGGGCGGCGGCTTCCGGGTGCATGCCGAACTCCCCCTGCGACCCAAGGGCTGATCCATGACCATCCGCGTGCTGCTCGCCGACGACCAGGCCCTGCTGCGCGGCACCTTCCGGCTGCTGATCGACTCCACCGACGACCTGGAGGTGGTCGGCGAGGCCGGCACCGGCCGCCAGGCGGTGGCCATGACCCGGGCGCTGCGGCCCGACCTGGTGCTGATGGACATCCGGATGCCCGAGCTGGACGGGGTGGCCGCCACCCGGGAGATCACCGACGACCCGGTGCTGGCCGCGGTGAAGGTGCTGGTGCTGACCACCTTCGAGAACGACGAGTACGTGGCGGAGGCACTGCGGGCCGGCGCCGGCGGGTTCCTCGGCAAGGGCATCGACCCGGAGGAGCTGCTGACCGCGATCCGGGTGGTGGCGGCCGGTGACGCACTGCTCTCGCCGGCCGCCACCCGGGCGCTGATCGGGCGCTTCCTGGCCCAGCCGGCCGTGCCGGGCGGGGTGCCGGAGCGGCTCTCCTCGCTCACCGCCCGGGAGCTCGAGGTGGTCACCCTGGTCGCGGCGGGCCTGTCCAATGACGACATCGCCGGGCGGCTGTTCATCACTCCGCTCACCGCGAAGACCCATGTGAACCGGGCGATGGCCAAGCTGGACGCCCGGGACCGGGCCCAACTGGTGGTGATCGCCTACCAGTCGGGCCTGGTCCGGGCCGGCGGGAGCTGAGGGGCGCTCGGAGCCCGTGGTGCCGGGGCTCGTCGAGTCAGCGCTCGTCGAGTCCAGTCAGATCCCGTCGGGTCAGGGCTCGCCGAGTCCAGTCAGATCCCGTCGGGTCAGGGCTCGTCGCGTCAGTTCCCGTCGCGTCAGAGCTCGTCGAGCTCGCCCAGGCCCATCGCCTTCAGGCTGAGGTCGGCCATCCGGCGGTGACCGAGCGGGTTGGGGTGGGCCGGGTCGTCCAGCCAGCCGATCGGGTCGTCCGCGCCGAACTCGGCTCGCCAGTACGCCTCGTGGTCCACCAGCACGGCGCCGGTGTCGGCGGCGATCTCACGCACCGCCTGGCAGTAGGCGGGCTGCTCGGCACGCGCCGCCTGGCCGGCGATGCTGACCAGCACCGGGGTGTGCAGCACCAGCTGGGTGCCGGGGGTGCGGGCGATGATCTCCCGCATCGCGGTGCTGAACTCGTCCAGCCCGGCCAGGCCGGCCCGGGCGTCGTTGGTGCCCAGCGAGATGCTGAGCACGTCCGGGGCGAACCGGCCGATCAGGTGGTCGTAGTGGGCCAGCACGTCGGGGGCCCGCCAGCCGGAGACGCCGGTGTTGACCACGATGTCGGTGAGCCGGTCCAGCTGCCAGCGGATCCGCTCGTGGACGTGCTCGACCCAGCCGCGGGCGCCATGGGTGTGCAGCACCGCCTGGGTGATGCTGTCCCCCGCGAACACCCAGGTCATCGGCCGGTCGGACAGTTCGATCATGGTGGTTTCCCCCCGCTCGGTTCGAAGTCGGCGGTGATCTTAACCGGCGGGGGAAGCAGCCTGACCGGCGGGGGAGCCACCATGACACCCGGTCAGGACTCCAGGCTCAGCCAGGTCGTCTTGTACTGGGTGTAGTTCTCGAAGGCCTCCGGGCCGTTCTCGCGGCCGTAGCCGCTGGCCGTCGACGTCTCAGCCGCAGAGGGCTGAGCTTGCAGGTGGCGCCCAACTGGCTGGCGGGTGAGCTCCCACGTCCGGCCTCCGCCCTCGCGAGACGGAGACAGGGGCGGATGACTGCCGCCCCGCGTCCCACAGCATCGCCGCGCGGTGGGCGATATTGCGGGAAGCGTTCCGGTCGGCGTGCGCAACGACGCCACACGACCGGCATGCGAAGGTGGCCTGGTCAGGCCGGTTCTTCCTGTCAATGTAATGACACTCGGAGCATTCCTGGCTGGTGTACCTGGTCGACGAACACCATCGGGCCACCGGCGCCCTTGGCCTTGTAAGCAACGAACGAGCCGAGTTGAGCGAATGCCCAGGAGTGCAGGGTGACCCGTTGGGGCTTGCGGAGCCGTGCCCTGCGCCGAATGCCGGACAGGTCTTCCAGTCCGATCCCAGCACGGGTGCGTTCAGCCTCGGTCACGATGCGCTTGGAGATAACGTGGTTGGTGTCTTTGGCGCGGCGGGACTCCTTGCGCGCCAGGCGCTTGAGGACACGCTTGGCAGACTTGGTGCCCTTCTTCTGGAGCTTGGCGCGCAGGTCGCGCATGCGCTTGCGATGCCGATTCAAACCGCGCCCCGCCGCCCGGTAGCCCGTGGAGCACGTGGCGATGTTCTCGATGCCGAGGTCCACCCCGGAAGTAGTCTCCCGCCGCGAACGCCTCGAACGAGGTGTGCACGAATGACTCGGGGGCACCCGTCACCGTGGCATGGATCCGGGTCACCGCCCCCGCGATCTCGCGCTTCTGATCAGCCGTCAGACCATCAGCCGGAAACGCCACTGAGTACATGGGCATGGCTCTGCGTATTCCTTTCCGACAGACCGTCAGCGGTAGCCGTAGGACTGCCAGTTGTCCAGCACGTACTGCTGGAGATCAGCCGGCCAGTTGTGGGCGAAGTCCGAGGCCACCGGGCGCTCGCCGACCGGGAAGCGGTCCGCCAGCAGGCAGTTGTAGACCACCTTGGTAGCGTGGTAGCTGAGCCGCTCGTGCTCGTCCAGGTAGATCGGGATGATGTTCTGCGACTGGTTGGGGAAGTGCGCCTCGCCGTGCTCCGGGTGCGAGCGGCTGGCGAACGCCCAGATCAGCTGGTTCGGGTCGGCGATGTCGAAGTCGTGCTCGACCAGCAGCAGCTTGGGCACGCCGAAGGCCAACTTGCCGGCGCCGAACACCACTTCGCCGACCCGCTGGGCCATCTCCTGCGAGCTCAGACCGGAGCGCTCGTGCCAGTCCGGAGTGACCGCCACCACCCACCAGTGGCAGGCCGACTCCAGCACACCCCAGCAGGCCGAGACCGGCAGTTCGGCCTGGCGCAGCACGTGCATCATCTCGGCGGCGTGCGGCAGGCCCCAGCCGGTGTGGTCCTCCTCGACCGGCGCGCCCGCCACGGCCACCGGCAGGATCGGGTCATTGCGGTGGGTCACGGCGGTGACGTGCAGCACCGGCTTGGGCGAGTGGCTGCCCCGGTCCAGGTAACCGGGGTACTCCCCCATCGGGCCCTCCTCCACGGTGTCGGTGAGCGAGACATAGCCCTCGATCACGATCTCCGCGGTGGCCGGCACCAGCAGGTCGACGGTCTCCGCCTGCACCATCTCCAGCGGCTCGCCGAAGTAGGCGCCCATGAAGTGCGACTCGTCCTCGCCCTCCGGGATCGGCATCCCGCCGACGAACGGCAGGCCCGGCTCGACGCCCAGCGCCACCGCGATCGGCATCGGCTCGCCCTGCCGCTCCCAGAGCGCCCGGATGATGCCCAGGTGCTGCGGCGGCGGGATCAGGCACGCCAGCCGGTTGCGGTCGACCAGCATCATCCGGTTGATCGACCAGTTGGTCCAGGAACCGTCCGGAGTGCGGACGATGTTCATGCCGAAGGACTGGATGTAGCGGCCGCCGTCGCCGTCGTGGATCAGCGGGGTGGGGAACTTCAGCAGGTCGACCTCGTCGCCCTTCATGATGTTCTCCTTGCAGGGGCCGGTCGCCAGCACCTTCGGCGGGATCGGCTCGCGCTGCCGGGCGTCGGCCAGCGCCGTGACGATGTCGGCGCCCTTGGCGTCGGCCGGCAGGCCCAGGGCCAGTGCGATCCGGCTGTAGGCCAGCCCCGGCTGAGCGGACAGGCCGGCGGGTGCGGAGAGCACCCGGAAGCCCTTGTCGATCCCCTTGATGGTGTTGAACAGCGGTGCCGGAGCCCGCAGTTCATAGGAGCGACGGGCGACGGCGCCGATCTCCAGGTTCCAGTCGACCTCCTTGTCGATCTCCTGGACTTCGCCGATCTTGGCCAGCTCCTCGATGAACTCGCGCAGGCTCTTCAGGTGTTTCAACGGTTCGGCCTCTCACCACAAGTCGTGCACAACAGGTCGTACTTGAACGTCGTGCTTGAAGGGTCGTGCTTGAAGGGTCGTGCTTGAAGGTCGGTTACTCGCCCCAGCGCGGCAGGTCCGGGACGTCCACACCGAGCAGGTCGAGTGCGCGGCCCGCGGTGTGCTCGACGATCTCGTCGACCGTGCGCGGGCGCAGGTAGAAGGCGGGCACCGGCGGCATCACGATGCCGCCGCACTCGGTGACGGCGGTCATCGCCCGCAGATGGCCCAGGGTCAGCGGGGTCTCCCGGACCAGCAGCACCAGGCGGCGGCGCTCCTTGAGGGTGACGTCCGCGGCCCGGGTCAGCAGGTTGTCCCCGTTGGAGTGGGCGATCGCCGACAGGGTCCGGATCGAGCAGGGCGCCACGATCATCCCGGCGGTGCGGAACGAGCCGGAGGCGATCGCGGCGCCGATGTCGGCCGGCCGGTACACCACGTCGGCCATCGCCGCCAGGTCACGGGCCGTCAGGTCGGTCTCGTGGGCGCGGGTCTGCTGCCCGGCCGGGGTGACCACCAGATGGGTCTCCAGCCCGGCTTTGCGGGCCAGTTCCAGCACTCTCGTCCCGTACACCAACCCGGTCGCGCCGCTGATCCCCACCACAAGACGACGGGTTCCGTCCATCACTCCACCTTCCAGTTCCGGCAGTGACCGTACGGGCGGGCGACAACGCGGGCCTATCGCGGCACTATCGCGCGGCGTCGGCCGGCCGACCGGCACTCCGGCCCTGCGTCAGCAGCCGGTTGAGGTGCGCGGTGTCGGCCGCCAGGGCCTCCAAGGAGAGCTGCGGCATGGTCGCCGCGTCGGCCGCGACCACCGCCAGTGCCAGCGGCAGCCGTCCGCACCGCTCCACCAGCCGGGCCAGCGCGGCCTCCTGACCGCTGGTGCGGGCCGCGCCCAGCCGGTGCACCAGCAACTCCCGGGCCCCGTCCGGGCTGAGCCGTTCCAGCGGCAGCGGCTCGGCGCCGTCCGCCACCACCAGCGCCGCCAACGGCTGCCGGCTGGTCACCACGGTGCGGCAGTTGGTGCCGGGCGGCAGCAGCGGCCGCACCTGCTCGGCGTCCCGGGCGTCGTCGAAGACGAAGAGCAGCCGGCGCCCGGCCACCGTGCTGCGGTAGAGCGCCGTGCGGCCCTCGAAGGTGGCCGGCTGGCGGTCCGACGGCACCCCCAGGCAGTCCAGCAGCACACTGACCGCGCGCCGCGGATCGACCGGGCCGTCCGCGGCATGCCCCTTGAGGTCGACGAACAGCTGGCCGTCCGGGAACCGGTCGGCCGCGTGGTGCGCCCAGGCCAGCGCCAGGGTGGTCTTGCCGACCCCGGCCGGTCCGGTCAGCAGCGCCACCTGGCAGTCGGTGGCGGGGGCCAGCAGCCGGCCCAGCTCCTTGGACTCCGCCTCCCGGCCGACCAGCAGCCGCGGCGCCCTGGGCAGTTGGCGCGGCGGCGGCTCGAACCGCGCCGCTGCCACCGGGCCGGCCGCACCGGCCGGCAGCCGCTGCGCCGAGCGCCAGACCTCGAGCACGGCGCCTGCGGCGGCGTCCCGCAGGATCAACTCATGGGCCGTCTGTAGTGGTTGGGACGGTCCGACGCCCAACTCCGCACGCAGCAGCCCGCAGAACCGGTGGTAGTCGGCCAGCGCCTCGGCCCGCTGCCCGGCGGAGTGCAGCGCGACCAGCTTGCGCAACTGCAAGGGCTCCCGCAGCGGGTGCCGGATGAGCAGCTCGGCCAGCCACTGCGCCGCCTGGTCGAACCGGGCCGCGCCCAGCGCCGCGTCGATCCGCAACTCCTCCAGGCGCAGCTGCAACCCGCTCAACGGCGGTACGTGCTCCGCCCGCAGCCGGTCGAAGGGCACGTCCTGCAGGGGCTCGCCACGCCACAACTCCATCGCCTGGCCAGCTAGTTCCAACGCCATCGGCCAGTCACCGGCGGTCACCGCACGGCGCGCCCGCTGCTCCAGCGCGCCCGCCTGAAGATGGTCGGCCTCGTCGGCGGCGCGCAGCTCCAGCCGGTAGCCGCCGGCCTCGGTGCGCACTCGGGCGGCCAGCTCCGGGCCCAGCTGCCTGCGCAGCCTGGTCACGTAGTTGAGCACGGCGGCCCTGGCGCTGGGCGGGGCGGCGCCGTCCCAGAGCATGTCGATCAGGGTGTCCATGGTGACGTGCTGGTTCGGCCGCACCAGCAGGCAGGCCAGCAGCGCCCGCTGCTTGGCCGCCGGGACGACGTGTGACCGACCGTCGCCATCGCTCAACTCGATCGGCCCCAACAGCCCGAAGCGCATTGCCCTGGTCCCCCGCCCTACCCGCATTCTGCCCGCCGCCCGCTGCCATCGTCCAGCGTCCCTCAGTCCGCTGACCGGCCACGGACCGGACGCTGACCTGACGCTGACAGGGGGCCGGCGGCGGCCTCGTCGGCGCGCCCGGGCGCTGTGGCAGGCCCGGGTGCGGCGGCGGCCTCGGGTGCGGGGGTGGCGAGTGCGGAGACGGCGTCCAGGTCGAGGGCGGCTCCGCGGTGGTAGGCGGCTTCGAAGGCTTCATCGCCCAGGTGGCCGCGCAGGTCGGCGGTCGGCCCTGCCGGGTCGGGGTCGGCGGCGATGCCGAACAGCGTGGCGGCGAGTGCGAAGTCCCGGTTGGCGCCGGCACGGTCGGCCAGGATCCGCAGGGCGGCCCGCCGGTCGGGGGCGTCGGTGGCGGCCATGGTGAGGTCCACGGCCTGCCGCAGGTTGTCCCGGGCCCCGGCCACCTCGCCCTGGCGCAGCATCGCACCGGCGATCCGGGAGAGCATCGCCGGCAGCAGCGCGGCGCCGGCGCCCTGTGCCAGGGCCCGGCGCAGCTGCCCGAAGCGACGCTGCGCCTCGGCGGAGTCCCCGGAGCGGTTGGCCAGTTCGACCAGGCCTCCGGTGGCCCAGACGGCAGCCAGCTGGTCCGTGGAGTGTTCCGCCAGCGCCAGCGCCCTGGTCAGTTCGGCCTGGGCGGCAGCGGGCTCGCCGGCCCGGACCAGTTCGTAGCCGAGCTGTGCGACCACCACCGGCACATGCTGGTCCATGCCGAGCTCGGCCAGGCAGGCCAGCGCCTCCCGGTAGCAGGCGGCGGCGGTGGCCGGTTCGCCGATGATGGACGCCAGCGACTGGGCGCCCAGGTAGCGGCCCCATCGATCACCGAGCACCGCGAAGATGTCCCGGGCCCGCGCGACGTCCGACCGCGCTTGGTCCAGCTCGTTCTCGCCGACCAGCACCAGGCCGCGGAGCATGAGCGCCAACGCCTCTGTCCACGGCTCCGCTTCGGGCATCACCGCGGTCAGCTCCTGCCGGGCCCGGGCCCGGTCGTGCGCCAGCAGCGCATCGATCGGTGCCAGGAAGACGAGCACCGGGTGCGCCCCGCGCTCCGCCCGGTCGGCATGCTCGCGGGCCCGCGCCACGGCCCGGCGGCCGAGCTCCGGGGCGCCGCCCGCGAAGGCCGAGGAGAGCACCAGGGCGTGCGCCGTAGCGATCACGGTGCGCTCGGTGGGCAGCCCGGCGCCGGGCAGCGCCAGCACCCGGTCCACCAACTGGTAGTCGTAGCGGGCCCCTTGGACCAGCCACGGCCACATCAGCGCGGCGCACAGCCGCAGCGCGGTCCCGTGCTGCCCGGCGTCCAGTGAACGGCGCAGCGCCGCGAAGAGGTTGGGGTGTTCGGCGCGCAACCGGGCCAGCCAGGGCAGCTGTTCGCCGGTGCGCAGCCGCGGTTCGGCGGCCTGCGCGAAGGCCGTCCAGTGCAGCGCGTGGGCCCGCTGGAGCTGCTCGGTCTCGCCGGTCTCGGCCAGTCGCTCGGCGCAGTAGGCACGGATGGTGTCGAGCATCCGGTACCGGGTGCCGGTGCCGGGCACGGCCGGCTCGCCGACCTCCACCAGCGACTTGTCGACCAGCGCCGCCAGGGTGTCGAGCACCGCGGCGCGCGGCAGTTCGGGACCGGTGCCGCAGAGCTGCTCGATGTCCTCCAGCGTGGCGCCGCCGGCGAAGACGGTGAGGCGGCGGGCCAGCATCCGCTGCGGCTGCTCCAGCATCGACCAGCTCCAGTCGACCACCGCGCGCAGCGTCTGGTGGCGGGCGGGGGCGGTGCGGTCGGAGTTGGCGAGCAGCTGGAACCGGTCGTCGAGGCGCCGGGCCAGCTCCTGCGGGTCAAGGATCCGGATCCGGGCCGCGGCCAGTTCGATGGCCAGTGGCAGGCCGTCGAGGCGGCGGCAGATCTCGATCACGGCCGGTGCGGATTCGGGGCCGAGGCTGAAGCCGGGCCGGACGGCGGCGGCCCGGTCCAGGAAGAGCCGCACGGCCGGGTAGCCGGGCGCGTCGGCGGTCGGGCTGCCGGGCGCGGGCAGGCCCAGTGGCGGCAGCGGGAACTGCTGCTCGCCGGTGAGCCCCAGCACCTCCCGACTGGTGGCCAGGATCCGCAGCTCGGGGCAGTCGGCCAGCAGCCGCCCGGCCAGCAGCGCGACGGCCGCGGCCAGGTGCTCGCAGTTGTCGAGCACCAGCAGCACGGGCCGGGGGCGCAGGGCGGCGACGATCCGCTCGGCGATGCCGCCGGCGGACGCGGTGCCGGTGTCGGCCAGGGCGGGCTGGAGCTGCTCCTGGGGGCCGACGGTGACCAGGACGGTCTGGGCCACGTAGCCGGGGTCGGCGACTGCGGCCAGGTCGACGAACCAGGCTTCGCCGAACGGCTGCTCGGGGTGCCGGGCGAGCAGTTCCCGGACGAACCTGGTCTTGCCGGCGCCGCCGGGGCCGAGCACGGTGACCAGCCGGGCCGTGGTCAGCAGCCGGTACACCTGCCGCAGCTCCGCCGCGCGGCCGACGAAGCTGCTGCTGCCGGCGGGTATCGCGGGGCGGGGCGCCGGGGCGGTCGCGGCCGGTCGGGGCTGCGGGATCCGGCGCAGCACGTCGAGCTGGACGGCGGCCAGTTCGGCGGACGGTTCCACGCCGAGCTGCTCGGCCAGCTCGGTTCGTACCCGCTGGTAGACGGCGAGTGCCTCGGCCTGCCGGCCGGTCGCCTGCAGTGCGCGCATCAGCTGACCTTGCAGGCGCTCCCGCCAGGGGTGCGCGGCGGCCAGCTGCTCCAGCTCGGGGAGCAGGGCGGCGGCCCGGCCGAGCGCCAGTTCGGCGTCGTGGCGGTCCTCGGCGGCGAGCAGCCGGGTGGCGGCCAGCCGGTCGGCGGCGGGGGCGGCGAACGGCGCCTCACCCAGTCCGGTGAGCGCGGCTGCCCCGCGCCACAGCCGGTCGGCGGCGCGCAGCAGCTCGGCCGCCTGCGCGGTGTGCCCGGCGGCGAGGGCGGCCCGGCCCTGCTCGGCCAGCCGCTGGAAGCGCAGGGCGTCCACCGCGTCCGGCTCGAACGCCAGCCGGTAGCCGCCGGCCTCCAGGTGCAGCGCGTCCGGCTCGCCGGCGCTCGCCAGTACGCGGCGCAGCCGGGAGACCCGGCGCTGCAGCGCGTTGGCCGCCCCGGCGGGCAGCTCGGCGCCCCACAGGTCGTCCACCAGTGCCTCGGCGGTCACCGCCTGCCCCGCCACCAGTGCCAGCCGGGCCAGCAGCGCACGCAGCGTGGCACTGCCGATCTCGATCGATCTGCCGCCGCCGGTTTGCACGGCCAACGGCCCAAGGAGGTCAATCC
Organism: Kitasatospora acidiphila; assembly: GCF_006636205.1. Lineage (NCBI taxonomy): Bacteria > Bacillati > Actinomycetota > Actinomycetes > Kitasatosporales > Streptomycetaceae > Kitasatospora > Kitasatospora acidiphila. Next base: position 738,117 of record NZ_VIGB01000003.1, read on the forward strand.
GCACAATGATCATTGTGGCATCAAGCGGCCATCGGCCGTGCGGTGTACGGGATCTGACGAACGCCCAGGTCAGCACCCACCCCAAGGGGCGAAGGGGGTGCCCGGCTCTGCTGTTGACACCTCTGGCGCCCCGGGTTAGAGAGGGAGGGTGCGCCAGGACACACCGGTCGGCGGTGAGAGGGCGAGGCGCACCGGGCCAGGCCCGGGCGGCGTCGACCCTTCGCGCGCCGAACTGGTGACCGGTTGCCTGCGCAAGGCCGTGCTCTCCACCGAGGCGTACGGCTGCCTGCTCTACCTCGCCTCCGCCGACCGGCGATTCTTGCAGCTCAGCGCGGTCGCCGGGGTGCCGGCCTCGCTGCTGAGCGGGTTCGCCCGGCTGCCCGTACCGGCCGCGCACCCGGTGCCGGCGGCGTTCCGCAGCGGCCGCACGGTGACGCTGGGCGGTCCCGAGGAGACCATGCGGCGGTTCCCGGAGCTCCTGATGGGGCTGCCGTACGCGTTCGCCTCGGTCTCGGTGCCGGTGATCGGTGCCGGGCAGACCTTCGGGGCGCTGTTCGCGCTCTGGCCGACTGCCACGCGCGGGGTGCCGGCGACGGCCCGGCGGCACCTGCGGACGCTGGCCAACCGTCTCGGCTCGGGCCTGGCCGCGCTGGCCGAGCAGGGGGAACCGGAGATCGCCGAGGGCGAGCCGCTGCTGGTCGACCTGCCGGAGCCCGCCGGGGTCGCGACCTCGGTGGGGCTCTTCGATTGGGATCTGGCCGCCGATGCGTTCGACGCCGACGACTCGGCCCGGGTCATCCTCCACCTGCCGCCGGACCGGGAGTCGACCTGGGCGGACCTGGCCGACCGGGTGCATCCGGCCGACCTGGCCGCGCTGCGCGCCGCCGTACGGCCGTTGTGGGCCACGCCGGGGCCCCGACAGGGGCCGCTGGCGATGCGGCTGCGGCTGACGCCGGCCGAGCCGGACGGACGCGCCGGGGAGGTGCGGCTGTGGGCCTGGCCGGCGACGGGGGCGCCGGACCACCTGGTCGGCGCGGTGTCCCCAGCGGTCGGCTCGGCGGCGGCGGGCGCGGTGGAGCGGCTGCCGCAGGGGGTGTTCGCCCTGGATCCGGACGGCTGGCTCAGCTATCTCAACCGGGCCGGCGAACTGCTGCTAGGCGCCGGACGGGACGAGTTGCTGGGCTGTCAGCCGTGGGAGGCGCTGCCGTGGCTGGCCGATCCCGGCTATCCGGACCGCTACCGGGCGGCGATGCTCTCCCAGACCGCGGTCTCGTTCCTGGCCTGCCGCCCGCCCGAGCACTGGCTGGCCTTCTCGCTCTACCCGGACGCGCACGGGGTGACCGGCACGGTGGTGCCGGCGGCCGCACCGGCCCGCAGCGCGGGGCCGGGCCGGCCGGTGGCGGTGGCGGGTCGGCCGCCGGCCGTGCCGACCGAGCCCGGGGCGATCTACCACCTGATGCAGCTGGCCAGCCTGCTCACCCAGGCGGTCACGGTGCGCGAGGTCTGCGCCACGGTGGCCGAGCAGATCCTGCCGGCGTTCGGCGGGCAGCAGCTGGCGCTCTACGTGGTGCGGGAGAACCGGCTGCACCTGGAGCTGCAGACCGGCTATCCGGACGGTTTCCTGGACCGCTTCGAGGGCACCGAGCTGCGGGCCCGGCTGCCCGGGGTGGACGCCCTGATCAGCGGCTCGCCGATCTTCTTCGAGACGGCCGAGGAGCTGGCCGCGGCCTATCCGGGGATCCCGCTGGACGACCGCGCGGCCTGGGCCTTCCTGCCGCTGATCGCCTCCGGACGTCCGGTCGGCAGCTGCATCCTGGGTTTCCAGGAGGCCCGCCGGTTCACCGCCGAGGAGCGCGGGGTGCTGACGGCGCTGGGCGGGCTGATCGCCCAGGCGCTGGAGCGGGCCCGTCTCTACGACACCGAGTTCGCGCTGGCCCGCGGTCTGCAGCACGCGCTGCTGCCGCACCGGCTGCCCTCGCTCCCCGGGTTGGCGGTGGCCACCCGCTATCTGCCCGGCACCAGCGGCATGGAGATCGGCGGCGACTGGTACGACGTGCTGACGACCGGCCCGGGCCTGACCCTGGTGATCGGGGACGTCGAGGGGCACAGCGTGGCGGCGGCCGCGACGATGGGTCAACTCCGCAGTGTGGTACGGGCGTTCACCAGCAGTTCGGACCGTCCGCAGGATGTGCTGGCGCGCACCAACCAGCTGCTGATGGAGCTGGACCCGGGGCTGCTGGCGAGTTGCCTGCTGGTGCGACTGGGCCCGGGGGACGGGCCGGCCCTGCTGGTGCGGGCCGGCCATGTGCCGCCGCTGCTGCGGCATCCGGACGGGCGGACCGAGGTGCTGGAGCTGCCGGGCGGGCCGCTGCTCGGGGTGGCCACGCCGGCCGACTTCCCGGCCGTCCCGGTGTGGCTGCCGGTCGGCTCGGTGCTCGCCCTCTACACGGACGGCCTGGTGGAGGAGCCCGGCATCGGCGTCGACCCGGGCATCGCGCGGTTGCGGGACACCCTGGCCGAGGCGGACCCGACGGATCTCGAACTGCTGGCCGACCGGCTGCTGTCCGCCGCCCACCGCTCCCCGAACCGGCCGGACGACGTGGCGCTGCTGCTGGCCCGCCGGGAGCCGGAGCCCCTGGCCTGACCGGCCGTCAGGCCTGAGCCGCCGTTGACGCCGTGGGTGGATCGGACGCCCGGCCTGGCCGGCCGTCAGACCTGCGGCAGGATCCGGTCGAGCCAGCGCGGCAGCCACCAGTTGACCTTGCCCAGCAGCTCCATGATCGCCGGCACCAGCACCATCCGGACCAGGGTGGCGTCCAGGAAGACCGCGACCGCCAGGCCGAGCCCGAACTCCTTGACCGCGATGTCGGGGTGGCGAGCACCGAGAGGAAGACCGTCACCATGATCGCCGCCGCCGCGGTGATCACCCGGGCGGTCCGGCTGAGGCCGCGGGCCACCGCCTCGCTCGTGTCGTTGCCCGCGTCGTACTCCTCGCGGATCCGGGAGACCAGGAAAACCTCGTAGTCGGTGGAGAGCCCGAACAGGATCGGGAAGATGAACAGCGGCACCCAGGCGGTCACCGGCGCCGTGGTCGGGAAGCCGAGGAACGAGTTGAGCCACCCCCACTGCACGATCATCACCAGCACGCCGAACGCGGCTCCCACCGACAGCAGTGTCACCAGCCCGGTGCCGGCGATCGCGGGCGGGATCACCTGGCCGCGCAGCCGGTCCAGCAGCTTGGGCGTCGCCGGGTCCAGGTGCGCGGTGGTCGGGTACGCGATGAACAGCTCCGCCGCGCCGTCCGCGCTGCGCTCCGGCGGCACGGTCTGCGCCACTCCGGGCGTGCTCGCCACCGCGCTGACCAGCGGTCCGACGGCGGCCGCCGCCCCCGGCGAGGGCAGCTCGGCGACCACCACGAACGGCGCGTCGAAGCCCGGCCCGAAGCCCTGCTTGAGGATCTGGTGGGCGGTGTAGCCGCTGGTGCCGTGCGGTTCGGTGCTGTTGTCCTCGAAGCTGAGGCGCATCGACAGGGCGGGCACGGCGAGCAGGATCATCACCGTCGCACCGGTCACCAATCCGGTGACCGGTCGCCGCTGGATCACCCGGGCCCAGCGCTCGGCCATCGGGCTGCGGGATCCGGTCCGCCCCAGATAGGGCAGCTTGAACCGGTCGATGCCGTGCCCGGCGAACCCCAGCAGCGCCGGCAGCAGGGTGATGGCGGTGATCATGGTCATCAGCACCGTCACCGAGGCGGCCACCGCGGTGGCGGTCAGCAGGCGCTGCTGCACCACGACGAGGCCGAGCATGGCGATCACCACGGTGGCGCCCGCGTACAGCACCGAGCGGCCGGCCCGGGCGGTCGCGACCACCACCGCCTGCTCCGGATGGTCGCCCTCGGCCAGTCCCTCCCGGTAGCGGGTGACGATGAAGAGGGCGTAGTCGATGCCGACGCCCAGGCCGAGCAGGGTGGCCACCAGCGGACTGAACGAGGGCGCCGGAATGGGATGGCCCAGCAGGAAGATGAGCGCCAGTCCGCTGCCGATGCCGAACAGGGCGGCCAGCATGGTCAGCCCCATCGCCAGCAGCGAGCCGAAGGCGATCAGGATCACCAGCATCGCGGCCAGCCCGCCGATCGCGTCCGAGGACCCGCCGTACGGGGTCTCCGCGGTGACCACGTCGGCGCCGCCCAGCGCGAAGGTGACACCCGACCCGCTCGCCGCCTTGGCCTGCGAGATCAGGTGCTTGACCTCGCCGGTGTCCATCGGGTTCTGCTCCGACTGGGTGGTGGCGAAGCCCGCGGTGCCGTCGTGCGAGATCTGACCGGGGACGTCGTACGGCGAGCCGACGGTGGTGATGTGCGGCGAGTGCTCCAGGGTGGCGACCATCGCCTCCACCCGCTGGCGCACCGCGGGATCGTTCAGCCCGGCCGGGGCCTGGATCGCCAGGGTCAGCGAGCTGCCCTTGCGCTCCGGGAAGTGCTGTTTGAGCAGGTTCTGCGCGTGGGCGGACTCCGATCGTCCGCCGGTGAAGTCATTGTCGGCCGGCGCCTTGAAGCCGAACCCGACCACCAGCAGCACCACCAGCCCGATCATCCAGGCGACCAGCACCAGTCGGCGCCGCCCGTAGCAGAAGCGGCCGAGCCGGGTCAGCGCCCCGCTCGGCCGCGACGGTTCGGTCTGGGCCATCAGTCGACGGCGTCGGCCGTCGCCGGACCGCCCAGGGCGTTGCGCTTGGCCGGCATCTTCAGGGTGGTCATCCGCTGCCAGCCGCCCAGCAGCTCGTACAGGTAGACCACCTGGATGCCCGCGGCCAGCACCGCCGACTTGGCCTTGGGCCAGCGCAGGATGGCCCCCATGTGGGCCGTCACGGCCAGGCTGACGTCGCGATAGGTGCGGATCTCCGCCTTGGCGGTCTCCCGCAGGGTGTCGAGGATCCGCCGCCCGTGGCCGGCCGCGGCCAGCCGCAGCAGTTCCTCGTGGCAGTAGGCGAGGTGGTTGTCCTCGTCGGCGGAGATCATCCGCACCGCCCGGCCGATCTCCGGGTCGTTGCCGAACACCTTGCAGAGCAGCCGCATCTGCTCGGAGGCGCGCTGCTCGGTGACCCGGCTGTGGGCCAGGTAGACGATCACGTCCACCTCGGTCAGCGGCTCCTCGCGGCGCAGCCGGGAGTGCGCCAGCCCGATGCCCTGGCGCTCCAGGATCATCGTGTAGTCGGTCTCGTCGGGCACCGCGACGGGGGTGAGGCCGCGCTTGTGCAGCAGGGCGTTGAAGATCCGCCCGTGCTTGTCCTCGTCGGCGCCGTGCCGCGCGATCTTGGGGGCGAGTTCCTGGTCCGCCACCAGTGCGGCGATCCGGCCGTTCTCCCATCCGCCCTGGTCCTCACCCTTGGCCGCGATGGAGCAGAACAGCCCGAACGCCTCGTCGTTGGCGTGGATCTCCTGGAACAGAGTGCGAGCTGAGAGCATGTCAGCCAGTCAACGCGGGGCCCGACGGCCCGGCAACAGCTGGCCGCCGTTCGGGCGACGTCCGCCGTCATGGCTGGTAGGGCAGCTGCGGGACCTCGAAGCAGTTGGTGTCCATGTCCGGCACCTGGGTGACCCAGCCCGGCCCGCCCGCCGGCGTGCTGTCCTGCCAGCGGGCCACGTCCAGGCAGGCGCGGGTCGGACCGCTGGGACGTGGCTGGCGGACGAAGTCGGTGGGGATCAGCAGCCCGTGCGCGTCATACGGCTGGTCGCGGTCCATGAAGCGCTCCACGCAGGCCCGGGTCAGGGCGCCGCCGCACGAGGCCATCGCGTCGGTCAGCCACTGCGCCGCCGCCCAGCCCTCCAACTCCCATGCCGACATGACGGGTTGACGGTCCGGGTAGTAGCGCTGCATGGCGCTGCGGAAGGCCTGCACGGCCGGGTACTGGGTGTCCGCGTAGTTGCGGCTGGACGAGGTCGCCCACAGCACGGCGCGGCAGCCGGGCGCCGACTGGTAGTCACGGGCCACCGTCTGGGTCCAGTTCTGCACATTGGTCACCTTGGCGGCCAGCTTCACCCCGGCGGTGTCCAGGGCCTGGCAGAGCGCGGTGTTGCCCCGGGTGTCCATGGCGTCGAAGAGCAGCTGGGTGTGGTCGGCCGACAGTGCCGTGGCCACCGCCTGGAAGGCGGGCAGCGCCAGGTCCACCGTCCGGGTCAGCACGTGGTAGCCCTCGGCGGCGAGGCCCTGCTCGATCTGGTGCGCGTAGGAGAGCGACTCGGCCTGGTTGTAGGCGACCACGGCGGCGCGGTCGGCGTTCAGTCGCTGCTTGAAGAACCGGTAGACCTCGGTGGTCTGGTAGAGCGTGCCGTCCCAGCCGACGCTGCGCCCGTCCCGAGGAGCGTTGTTGCCGTAGATCTCGAACAGGTGCGGCCAGCGGTCGTACTGTGTCCCGATCGGCTGCCCGCCCACGTCCGGCACCGCTTTGCCGCTCACATAGGACGCCCCCGCGTAGTCCAGCGAGCTGCCCGCGGTGAGCGCGAACACCTGGTCGTGGTCGATCAGTTGGTGCACGCAAGTTTGGTTGCCGATGCCGCTGCCGCCGTCGTCGCAGGTGACCACCTGCACGGTTCGCCCGTGCAGCCCGCCGGCGGCGTTCAGCGCCTGGAAGAACGCCAGCGCCCCGTAGCGCGGCCCGGAGAGCACCTCGGCGCCCAGCGGGCTGGTGAGGGAGGTGATGATCCCGACCTTGATCTGGCCGGCCGTCACCCCGGTGTCGCTGGCCGTGTTGCCGCCGCCGGCCGGTGGGCCGGTGGGGGCGGCGAAGTCCTTGGCGGGCAGCCGGGTGCCGCAGCCGACCAGCAGGAGCAGGACGGCCGCGGCGAGGCGGGCGCGACGGGTCAGCTGCTGCAACCGGGCACCGCGCTGGCACCGGCCTGGGCGACCAGGGCGCACAGCGTCGAGTCGGAGACCTTCCAGGTGCCGTTCTCCAGCACCGCCTGCCCGGCCGCGTTGGGCTGCACGGTCTGCCCCTGGAGCGAGAGGTTGTAGGTGACGGTCGCCATGGTCGCCGAGGTGAACTGCACATTGGTCACCTGTGCGCTGATCTGGCCCACCCGGGGGTCGTTGGCGAAGCTCTGCAGCACCGGCAGCAGTTGGGTGCCGTTCTGCAGCAGGCCGGCCTTGGCGGTGATCGGGGTGCTGGGCGAGAAGAAGCTCTGCCAGTTCTGGGTGATCTGCTGGGTGGCCGCCGCGGTGTCGGCGGGTGCGGTCCCGGTGGGGCCGGCGGACGGGCTTGGCGACAGGCCGGCCGACGTCGGGCTCGGCGTGGGGCTCGGCGTCGTCGTGCTCTTGGTGCTGCTGGAGCAGGAGGTCACCAGCAGCGCGGCGCCGAGGACGGCACCGGCCGCTCTGATCACGAGGTCCTTGCGCATGGGGTCTCTCTCCGCCCGGTGGTACCGGTTCTCGGTCGTGGTGACACTGCGTCAGCGTGCGACACGGGTAACACTGACCATGTAGGCCGATCGGCGAACCACACGCAACAGGAGGCAACGGATGGACGACCCCGGCGCGGGCGCCTCCTCGCCGGGCCGGCGGGGACCTGGCCGGTCGGCCGCCGAGCGCCTGTTCACCGGGCCGGGCCCCGGCCTGCTGCTCGCCGTGGTCGGCGGGGCTCTCTGCGTCCTCGGCTGGTACGCGGTCTCCGGCGAGTCCGTGACGGCCCGCCAACTGCCCTACCTGGCGTCGGCCACCGCGCCGGGCGTGGCCCTGCTCACCGGCGGCCTGGTCTGGCTGGCCGTCCACACCGCCGCCGGCGGCACAGCCGACCGGCCCGCGGCGGCCGTCGAGTGGCAGGCACCCGAGGCGGCCGGGGAGCCGGGGGTGCTCGGCGGCGGGCTGGTCGCCGTCCCGGGGGGCACCCTCTGCCACCGGCCGGGCTGCCCGCTGGTGGCCGGCAAGGAGCAGGCCGTACCGGTCGACGCCGCCGCGGTGCGGCAGCGCGGCCTGGCCCCCTGCCCGGTCTGCGAGCCCGACATCCTCCCCTCCCCCGAAACTTCCCCCTGATGGCCGCACCCGGACTGGCGATCGACTTCGCGCTCGCGGGCGTGGCGGTCGGGAGCGCGGCGGCACTCAGCGGGGTCGGGCTGGTGGTCTGCTACCGGCTGACCGGGGTGCTCAACCTGGCGCAGGGCGGGATCGCCGTGTTCATCGCGTACCTGCTGCGCGAGCTGGCCGTGGTGCGCGGCTGGCCGCTGTGGCTCGCGGCGGCCGTCTGCCTGCTGCTGGTCGCGCCCGGGCTCGGGGTGCTGCTGCAATTCGGCGTCTTCGGGCCGCTGCGGCGGCGGGCGGCCGGAGTCGGTGAACAGGTGGTGGCGACCGTCGGGGTACTGGTGCTGCTGATCGGGCTGGTGGCGGCGATCTGGGGCACCGCGCCGCTGGCCGACGTGCCGTCGCTGGTCCCGGCGCGCACCTTCACGCTGCCGGGTGGGCGGCTGCTGCGGCTGGACACGGTGGCCCAGCTGGGCGCGGTGCTGGTGGTGACGTGCGCGGTGTGGGCGGTGGGCCGGTTCACCCGGTTCGGGGTGCGCAGCCGGGCGGTCGCGGACGACCCGGTGCTGGCCGAGCTGGCGGGGGTGAACGCCGAGGCGGTCGGCGCGATCGGCTGGGCGTTCGGGGCGCTGACGGCGGGCCTGGTCGGGGTGCTGCTGGCTCCGCTGGTGCTGCTCGACCCGTACGGTCTGCCGCTGCTGGTGCTGGAGACCCTGGCCGTGGCGGTGGCCGCCCGGTTCCACAGCCTGCCGGTGGCGGTGGCCACCGGGCTGGCGCTCGGCATCGCGCAGGCGGAGCTGGCCTGGCTGCACCCGCCCGGCACGCTGATGGCGGTGGTGGACGCCGCGCAGTCCAACCTGTTCGCGGTGGCCCTGCTGGTGGCGGCCCTGGTGCCGTGGGGTGCGGCGGAACAGGGGCTGGTCGGAGGCGGGGCGCTGCTGGCCGGCACGGGGGCTCGGCGCCATCGGGACGGGTGGACGCCGCTGCTGTGCGCGGTGGTGCTGCTCACCCCGCTGGCGCTGCGCGGTGGCGGGGTGCGCGCGCTGCTGACCGTGCCCGGGATCGCCCTGGTGCTGCTCTCGGTGGTGCTGGTCACCGGGAGCGGCGGGCTGGTCTCGCTGGCCCAGGGCGCGTTCGCCGGCCTGGGCGCGCTCGGCACCGCGCAGCTCGCCTCCGGGCAGGTGCCGGGCGGGGCGGCGCTGGTGGTGACGGTGCTCGGGCTGGCCGCCGCCGGGGTGCTGATCGGCTGGCCGGTGGTGCACCGGCGGGGCCTGGTGCTGGCCCTGGTGACCTTCGCACTGGCCGTCGGACTGAGTCGCTTCGTCTTCCAACAGCCCTATGCCACTGCGGGGTTGACAGCGATCCGACCGTCGTTCCTGCGCAGCGACCGGGCTCTCTACAGTGCCGAGCTGGCGGTGCTGGCGGTGGGCGCGCTGCTGGTGGCGGCCGTGCGCCGGGGGCGGCTGGGCCGGGCCCTGCTGGCCACCCGCGACCATGAGGCGGGCGCCTGGGCCGCCGGGGTGGCGGTGCCGCGGCTCAAACTGCTGGTGTTCGCCCTCGGTGCCGGGCTGGCCGGCGCCGGCGGGGTGCTGCTGGCGCTGGCGGGCGGTGCGTTCGACGCGGCGACGTTCGACCCGGTGCAGGGGCTGCTCTGGTTCGCCACGGTGGTGGTGACCGGGGTGGACAGCGCTGCCGGGGCGGTGCTGGCCCCGTTCGTGCTGGTCGGCCTGGACGCCGCCACGGTCCCTGGCATGTCGGCGGTGGCGGTCGGGGCACTGGCCACCGCCACCGGGCACCTGCCGGGCGGGCTCATCGGGTGGGCGCGCAGCCGGCTGGGGGCGTCGTCGTGACCGCTGCGCCCGCAGGGCCCGTCTTGAGTGCCCGGTCCGTTTTGAGTGTCCGGTCCGTGACCCGCCGGCTCGGCGGTGTCGCGGTGGTGAACGGTGTCGACCTGGACCTGGCGCCCGGTCAGGTCACCGCGCTGGTCGGCCCCAACGGCGCGGGCAAGAGCGTGCTGCTGGACTGCCTCAGCGGGGTGGCCCGGCCCGATGGCGGCCGGATCCTGCTCGGCGCTCGTGACGTCACCCGGGCGCCCTGCCATCGGCGGGCCCGGCTCGGGCTGGCCAGGACCTTCCAGCAGGTGGCCGTCTTCCCGGGGCTGACGGTGGCGCAGAACGTGCTGGTCGGCGCGGAGCACCACGGTGCCACGGGGGCCGTCGGGCGCACCCGGGTCGCGGGGGTGCTGCGGCTGCTCGGGCTGGCCGAGCTGGCCGCGCATCCGGTCGCCGGGCTGCCGCTCGGGGTGCTGCGGCTGGTGGAGCTGGGGCGGGCGCTGGCCGGCGGGCCCCGGGTGCTGCTGGTGGACGAGGTGTCGGTGGGCCTGGATGCGGCCCAAGTCGCCTGGGTGGCCCAGGTGTTGGCGATGACGGCGGAGGAGGGCGCCGCGGTGCTGCTGGTCGAGCACGATCTGGCCCTGGTGGCCCGGCTCGCGCACCGGGCGTATGTGCTGGACACCGGCCGGGTGGTGACCACCGGCACGATCGCCGAGGTGCTGGCCGACGAACGGGTGCGGAGGCTCTGGTGACCACGCCGCTGCGGCTCGCGCTCCTGGGGGTCACCGTGCACCAGGGCTCGGCGGTGCGCCTGGCCGGGGTGGACATCCGCTGCCCGGCCGACCGGCTCGGGTTCCTGATCGGGCGCAACGGCTCCGGTCGCACCGCCGTGCTGGAGACGCTGGCCGGGCTGGTGCGGCCCAGCGGCGGCACGGTGCTGCTCGACGGGCGCGACATCGGCTCCCTGCCCCCGCACCGGCGGGCCGCCCTCGGGGTGGTGCTGGTGCCGGCCCGCCGCGCGGTCTTCCCCGCTCTCACGGTGGCCGAGACCCTGGCCCTGACCGGTCGGCCGCCGCAGCCGATCGTCGACGCCTTCCCCGAGTTGGCTCCGCTGCTCCCCCGCCGGGCCACCGCGCTCTCCGGCGGGCAGCAGCAGCTCCTGGCCCTGGCCCGCGCGTTGCTCACCGACCCGGCCGTGCTGCTGCTGGACGAGCCGGACCGCGGTCTGGCCCCGGCGGTCAGCGCCCGACTGCATGACCAACTCGCCATCCGCACATCCCTGTTGACCGCCCGCACGCTCCCCGCCTGGGCACCGCCGACCGCGCTGGTCCATGTGCTGGAGCGCGGCCGGGTCGTCTGGCAGGGCGAGGCGGGCGAGCTGCGCGCGGGCTCGCGGTTCCGAGCACCCTGACGCCTGGTCAGCCGTTCGTCAGGGAAAGCCCTGATCTTGAAGCCGGGGTCCGATCAGGGCGGATCCCCGATGGCCGGCGCGTCGTTGATCGGCAGACTCTTCGACGAGCCGGAACGCAACCGGCCCTGATCCCTGACTCGGAGAGAATCCGCTGTGAAGAGCCCCGTCAGCCGTACTCGTTGGACCACCGCGGCCGCCGCCGCTGCCCTCACCGCCGCACTCGCCGTCGGCGTGACCTCCCCGGCGAGCGCCGCACCCGTCACCGGCGCGACCGCGTCGGCGAGTGCGTCGAGCACCGCCCTGCCGCCGCTGGACCCGGCGGCGATCCGGCAGGCGCTGGCGAACCGCCCGGCGGCGGATGTCTCCGGCGGGTTCGTCCAAGTCACCGGCAGCGCGGGGAAGTTCACCGGTGCCTCGGGCCCGGGCATCAACCCGGACGGCCGGTTCCGGATCGGCTCGATCTCCAAGGTGTTCACGGCCACCGTGATGCTGCAGCTGGCCGCCGAGGGCAAGGTGGACCTGGACGGCACCGTCCAGCAGTACCTGCCCGGCGTGCTGCCGGCCGGCTTCCCGCCGATCAAGGTGGGTCAACTGCTCAACCACACCAGCGGGTTGCCCGGCGGCTCGGTCGGCTGGGGCAACGGAGGCACCGGCTGGTTCGCCGACCACCGGTTCGACAGCTGGACGCCGCAGCAGATCGTCGCCGGGATGGCCGGTGAGCAGATGAGCTTCCAGCCCGGCACCGCGCAGCAGTACAACGGCATGAACACCTTCGTGGCCGGGATGATCATCGAGAAGGTCACCGGCCACAGCTACGCCCAGGAGGTGCGTCGGCGCATCATCCAGCCCATCGGCCTGCACGACACCTCCGTCCCGAAGGCCGACGACCCGCGCCTGCCGGACGCCGCGGCCCACCCCTACCTGACCGTGCAGGACCCCGACGGCGGCTCGCACCAGGTGGACGTGACCGAGCAGAGCCCGTGGCCGTGGGCCGAGGGCGGCCTGATCTCCAGCGCCCCCGACCTGTCCCGCTTCTACGACGCGCTCTTCCGCGGCCGCCTGCTCCCGCCCGCCCAGGAGCAGCTGCTGTTCACCGTCCCCGACGTCCCCGACTACCAGAGCAGCCACTGCAACACCGGCCCCACCGCCGGCCGCGCCTGCATGAGCATGGGCCTGGAGCGCGCCGAGCTGAACGGCCTGGTGGTCTGGGGCAAGACCGGCTCCCGTCCCGGCTGGACCAGCGGCGTCTTCGCCACCCGCGACCTCAGCCGCACCGTGGTCTACTCGGTCAACCCGACGGTCCTGGACGGCGCCGAGGCGCCGTACTGGTACGGAATCGCCACAGCTGCGTTCGGGATCGGTCAGCAGAAGCCCTGACGTCGCCGCGCTGACCTAGGGTGATCCCGGTCAGTTCACGCAGATGGGGGGACACATGAGGTCGCTCGGGACGGTCCGGATCACCAGATGGCTGACGGTCGGCCAACTGGTGGCCTGGTCAGCCTTCACGGTAGGCATGCTCGCGCTCTACTGCCGGTTGGTCGAGGAGACGTACGCCTACCACGAGGGGGAGGGGCGGTTCGCCGGCGAACTGGCGCTGATCATGTTCTTTCCGCCGCTGCTCGGCAGCATGCTGCCACCTCTCTTCTGGTGGTGGGCGCTGGCATCGTGGCATCACCGTGAGGTCGACGCCAGGATGAAGATCCGAGCCGCCGCGGTCCTCACCGCGGCCGTTCCGGTGCTGCTCACGATCGCCCCCAGGCGGCTGGTGCCGTACTGGGGGTACAGCGTGGTCGCGTTCGCTCTGGTCGGCGCCCTGGCCCTCACCGCCGCCTGGGCCGCACAAACCCCCGAGGTCGCCGCCCGGCTCACCGAGCCACCGAAGAAGGCGGGGCGTCGCGCGCCGATTCCCCAGTGGCCGGCGCCGGCCCGCCGCGACTGACCACGGCTACCAGGTCGCCATCTGCTCCCGGAAGGTCGGGCAGCTGACGATGTCCTGCTCGCCGCACTGGAGGGCGTGCGTCAGCAGCTGGTGCGCGTGCTCGAGGTCGAGCATGCGCTGCTCGACCTCGGCGACCTTGGCGCGGATCATGGCCTGTCGGCGGGGCCGGTCCTGCTGGAACTCGCCGATCTCGGCCAGGGTCAGCCCGGCCTGCTGGAACTTGCGCAGGATCACTATGCGCTCGGCGGCCTCCGGTGGATACCGCCGCTGCCCGCCCTGCCGTTCGGGCGCGGGCAGCAGGCCGTGGCGCTCCCAGAAGCGGATGGCCGACGCGGGCACCTCGGTGATCCCGGCGAGCTGACCGATCGTCATCCGCATCGCGGCGTGCCTCCTCGTGTGTCGCTTGACTTGAACCTTAGTTCAAGTCACACAGTTGCTGGTGCGCACGGCGGCAGCACTGGAGCGGCCGCCGGCCGAGCACGAGGAGATGATGGGATGACCAGCGCAGGCATGGCCCAGGAGCGGGCCGAGCAGGTCGTCGCGGCGGCCGGGCAGCTGTTCGCGGCAGGAGTGATGTCGCACTCCGGGCACGCCAACCTGAGCGCCCGGCTGGACGGCGAGCGCTTCCTGATGAGCCCGGGGTCCGTCCGCGACCTGGCGGCCGACCAGTTGGCGACCATCGGCCTCGACGGGCAGGTCCTGGCCGGAGAGATGAGCCCCTCCGCAGCGGAGGTGATCGCGATGCACGGCGTGGTCTACCGGGCCCGCCCGCAGGTGGGGGCGGTCATCCACACCCACTCGCCCGCCGCGACGGCCTTCGCCGTCGCCCACCGGCCGCTGCCGTGCCGCACCGAGCCGCTGCTGCGGTTCGGCCAGGCCGAGGAGGTGCCGGTGGTGCCGTGGGGGCCGCGCGGGTCGGACGTGTCGGTGCGGGGCATCGCCGCGATCCTGGCCGAGCGGTCGACGACGTCCGCCGTCCTGCTGGCCAACCACGGCCTGCTGGCGTTCGGTCCGGATGCTGCGGCGGCCGCTCACCTGGTGGTCGCGATCGAGGAGAGCGCCGAGGCGGAACTCGCCGCGCGTGCGCTCGGCGGCGCCGTGGACTTCCCCGAGGGTGCCCTGGAGGCCGTCCGGGCCTCGATGGCCCGGGTCACCCGGTGAGCTCCCGGGCCGCCGACTGGTGAGCGCTCCGCCCTGGGCGCCCTCACTTCGCCAGGTGCCGCAGCTGGTCGGTGATCGCGGCGTTGAGCGGGGCGGCCAAGGCGGCGCGGGTGCGGTCGGTGAGGGTGGTCAGGACGGCGCCGGCGGGGTGGTGGGTCAGGGAGACGGCGAATGGGTGGGAGGGGCCGAGGGGTGGGAGGAGGGCGGCGCCGGTGAGGCGGGCGGTGTCGAGGGTCGCGGCGGGGGCGGGCGCGGCGGGGAGGCTGGTACAGAGGAGGGAGAAGTAGTGGGGGGAATCGACATAACGGCCTGCTGCGGTGCCGAGAGCCGTGGTGCGGCGGGGGCGGGCGGCAACCAAGTCAGCCTGGAACAGGGCGCGTTGGCGTAGGTCGGTGCGGCGGATACGGTGATCGAGGGCGGCCAGGCGCTGCCGCGGGTCGGGGTGGGCGGGGAGCGGCAGGCGCACGGTGGCGTAGTGGTTGCCGAGCAGGGTGGGCTGGTCGGCGGTGCGGACGTCCACCGGGACCATGGCGCAGGCGGATGGGCCGGTCAGGCCCGACTCCCGGAGGGCGCCGGCGATCGCGGTGAGGAGCACGGCCGTGTTCGAGGTCTTCCGGGCGCCGAGTGCGTTTCGTGCGGCGGTCAGCAGCTCGCTCGGCAGCCCGGTGAAGGCGAGATGGCGGCCCGGGCCCAGCCGGCCGTGGAACGGAAGCGGCCGGGCCTTGGGGAGGAGGTCGTCCAGCACCCAGGCCACCTTCCGGGCGAGTGAGGGCGGCCAGGCCTGCGGCCGTGGGCGGTGCTCAGGGGCGGGGTCCAGCAGCGCGTTCAGCATGATGCTGAGCGACTGCCCGTCCAGCAGGGCGTGGTGGGCGCGCAGCAGCAGGGCGAACCCATCGGCGTCCGGGAGCAGATGCAGTTGCCATGGCGGCCGTACGGCGGGGAGCGGCTCAGTCAGCAGGGGGCTCAGTTCACCGGAGGCCGTGATGTGGTGGTCGGCCTTGAATGCCGAACCCTCTTGCCAGTGCGGCCACTTGTCGCCATCGGTCACCGGCGTGGCGCGCAACCTCCGGAACCGACCGAGGCGTTGACGGACCCGCGTCCGCAACTGAGCCAGGGTGGGCGGCGGGCCGTCGAACCAAGCCGCGTATCCGACCGTCATGCACGCCGCACCGCTGCTCTGCTGTCGGTGGAACCACGCATCCAGTGGCGGCATCGCTTCCGACTCCGCCGCACCCCTGCCGCCGGCCGGCTCACCCGAGTCGTGCGATGGCGTCCGCGACACTGCCGGCTCCGTCCTCCCGTTGCAGTGCTCGCGCGAGGCCGGCCGCGTTGCGCCGCAGCACCCCGTCCCGGGTCGCAGCCAGCAGCGCGTCGGCCAATCGGCTCTCGGTCAACTCACGGTAGGAGATCGCCTGTTCGCTCACTCCCAGCTCCACCAGCCGTGCCGCCCACCAGGGTTGGTCGGTCATCACGGGCACGGGTACGGCGGGCACCCCGGCGCGCAGGCCGGCGGCCGTGGTGCCCGCGCCGGCATGGTGGACCACGGCGGCGGTGCGGGGCATCAACCAGCCGTGCGGGACGGCATCGACGGTGATGATGTCGTCGTCGATCACGTCCAGACCGGCCCAGCCGGACTGGACGATGCCCCGCAGCCCGGCCCGGCGCAGGGCACCGGCGGCGAGGTGGCTCAGCTGCTCCGGGTCGCCGGGCATCATGCTGCCGAAGCCGATCAGCACGGGTGGCGGGCCGGCCGCCAGGAAGTCGGCGAGCAGGGCGGGTGGTTGCCACTGCGGGCACTCGTGCGGCCACCAGTAGCCCGCCACCCGCAGTCCGGACCGCCAGTCCGAGGGCCGGGCCAGCACGGTGGGGCTGTAGCCGTGCCAGATCGGCCAGTTGTCGCGCTCCCTGGTCGTGCGCAGCCGGTGGCTGCCGGCCGGCGCCAGGCCGAGCCGCTGGTGCACTGCGCGGACGGCCGCGTCGTAGAGGGAGTCGAAGGCGGCGTTCGCTAGCCGCGCCCGCAGCGGGTTGGCGCGGGCGGGCCCTCGCCAGGCCATCGAGCAGGGGGCGAACTCCCGGCTGGGCACGTCTGGTTGAAGGAAGGCTCCGATCGTCGGGATCCGGTGGTAGCGGGCCACCACCGAGCCGATCGGGGCCGCGAGGGTCGACAGCAGGATCAGGTCCGCTTTGGGGTCGACGGCGGTCAGGATCCCGTCGACGAGGTCGAGTGCGGCCCGTTGGCCGGCGCCCCGCAAGGCGCGCAGGGCTGGCAGTCCGCTGCCCCGCCGGCTGTGCGCGCCGAGCAGTGCCTCGAACGGATCCGCGTCGATCGGTCGGATGCGCAGCCCGCAGCAGGACACCAGGCTCTCGAACCGGGCGTGGGTTGCCAGTTCGACGTCATGGCCGTCGGCCAGCAGTCGGTGCGCCAGGCCGGTGTAGGGGGCCACTGAGCCGGTGGTGCCGACCGTGACGAGCTGGATCCTCATCCGGTCAGACCAGCACCAGCGGCGAGATGCGCTCGACGGTTCGGCAGTAGCCGACCTCGCCCATCGGCTCGCCGAGGAGGAACCGCCGGACCAGGTCGGCGAGTTCAACGGGCCGTTCGACCGGGAGCATGTGGTCGGCATCGGCCACCACGGCGAACCGGCTGTCGGGGCAGGTCCGTGCGAGGGCTCGGCAGCGCTCGGGGGTGGTGAAGTTGTCGTGCTCGCCGGCGATCGCGAGTACGGGCATGGTCGGCGGCTGGCGCAGGTCGAGGCCTTCGTGCTGGAGCAGGCGGCGGCTGTTGGCGATGAACTGCTGCTTGTCGCGGGGCGTCATGTTCAGCAGCCGGCGCTGCAGGAACCGCCGCACCCGGGTGCCGGCGACCACCGAGGCGACGGTGTCGGCGTTGATCAGCATGCCGAGCGTCACCTCGGCGAACTCGTCCATCTCCCCCGCCGCCAGCAGTTCGAGGCTGCGGCGGATCGGGGCGTGCGCCTGCTCGGGGATCCGCATCATGGTGCCGGCCAGCACCATCTTGGCCACTCGGTCGGATTGCCGCTGCGCGAGCCGGTAGACGACCGCGCTGCCGTAGGAGCCGCCGAGCAGGTTCACCTCGGTCAGTTCGAGGTCGTCGAGGATCTGACTGAGGGCGTCCGAGAGGAAGTCGGTGCCGTACTGCTCGGGAAGGACGGGGCTGCTCCCCCACCCCGGCAGGTCGACGGCGAGCACATCGGCGAAGGCCAGGAACTCGCGTTCCAGTCGGCCCCAGCCCTCCTTGGTCTGGAATGCGCCACCCACCAGCACCAGGGGTGCGGTCCGCGACGAGGCACCGCGGACATACCGCGCCTCATAGGAATGGCCGCGCCATTGGTGCCGCGTCACCACGACCTCGTGCCGGCCGTCGGCTCGACCGGCAGCGGCGGGTGCTGTCACTGACCTCATGTACCCTTCCCGACTTCAGGATTGGCATCATCATGGCAGCTTCACAAGGTCGGACTCCGTTGAAAATCGGCGTGTTGCACCGGCATGGAAATAATTTCCACGAACACCACCGGGCCAGCCAGAGATATTCAAATGACAGATCGTCAGATTGACTGCCGATATACAGTCATACAATGTGTGAAAGGGCGAGGAATGCCACGGAACCCCGGCCCGAGGGCGGGCGGGGTTCCGGGTGGGGCCGTTGTTAAAGGATCCGCCAGCGGAGCCCGTAGTCGTCGCGCCGCAGCCCGTCGACGCGCCGGATCACCTCCTCCTGGGTGAACGAGCCGATCACCGCCCGCTTGGCGTTGGTGGTGATCATCCGCAGCTCGCGCAGGTCCCGCAGCACCGGGTAGCCGTCCCAATGGGTGACGTTGAAGCCATAGGCCCTGGCGAACGCCTGGTAGTGGGCACGGCCGTAGCCGAAGCGGCGGCAGTGGATCTCGATGGTGACCAGGTCCAGCTCCGGTGTGCCGTAGCAGATGGTGTCCCAGTCGCAGAGGACGGCGCGGCCGCCGTCGTGCAGGGCGTTGCGGTGCTGCGGGTCGCCCTGCAGCAGCCCGGGCGGAAGCACGAACGCCAGGTCGGCGAGCTGCTTTTCAAGATGCCGCAGCCGGCGGGCGAGGAAGTCCACGTCCTCGGCGGGCAGCGCGGTGATCACGTCGAGGGAGCGCCGGATGGCACCGACCGTGTCCAGCTCGGGGATCCGGAAGGGCGGATGCGGGAGTTGGTGGAGCATGCGGAGCGGGGCGGCGAGTTGTTCCGCTTGGACGGGGTGGTCGGGCTGCGGTAGGTGTCTCCAGAAGGTCGTTGCCTGGCCGTCGATCACGACCGGCTGGCGGACCGGATGGAGCGGAACGGTCGGAAAGTCCAAACCGGCCAGCCACTCGACCAGTTGGACGCTTCGTTGGACCTGGGTCGGGCAGGACCCGCGTCGGGCGATCTTCACCACCACCGGAGCCGTGCGCAGCCGGAAGACCGCATTGGTGTGACCACGTAGCAGAGTTGCGCCCGTTGGATCGAGGCCGGCACGGCGACAGGCGGTGTCGAGGATGCGATGGACGTCGAGCTCGGCGAAACCGCCCACCAGGGGCGGTGCGCTCAACGAGGCGAGTGCGCTCATAGGGGTAAGGCTGGCCGATGAGCCACTCCACTGTCACCTCGTACCGGCCGGCAACATCAGGATCTCGCCCAACTCCCGCACCACCCGAACAGATCGGAACTGTAGCGGAACCATCTCGATCACATCGTTGGCTCGCGAGCCGAGGATATCCGTCCGGTGTGCGGCGGGGACCTGCAGATATGTGTGGCTCGCAAGTTCGCACGCCTCGGCCAGACTTCGCTCCTGTGCGAGGCAGATCGCCTCCTCCAGGCGCAGCAGCGCCGGATCGATGCCGGCCTGGCCCGGGTAGAGGCGCAGTGCCTGCTGCTGGGCGGCGCGCGCCTGGGCCGCCGCGCCGAGGTAAGTGTAGGTGCCGCTCAGATAGAGGTAGAGGCGGCGCTCGGGGAAGGCCCAGGCGTCGTCCACCTGACCGTGCCGGCAGCGCTCGAAGAGGTCCTGCGCCTGGCGGATCGCCGCCCGCGCCTCGTCCGCGCTGCCGCGCCGGGCCAGCGCCCGCGCCTCGGCGGCCGCCGCCAGGACACCGGTCGCGGTCGGCCGGTTGCGGTTGAGCAGCCGGGCCTGCCGGGCCAGGTCGACGGCGCTGTCCAACGGACCGTAGTAGTAGGGGAGCATGGCCGCCTGGGCGCGCACGCGGGCGCGCAACTCGCAGTTGCCGGAGTCATCGGCCGCAGTTCGCGCCGTCCCGTACCACCGTTGCGCCTGCTGCACCCGCCCGAGCTTCATCAGGGCGTCCGCGACCAGCGTGGCAACCAGGGCCGTCATCTCCGACAAGCGCACCTGCACGCCGGCCGGTTGGCGCTCCTCGGCGAGCGTCCTGATCTCCTCCAGGTCGCCCAGCAGTTGAGCGAGCATCTCGGTCGGTGGCGTGTACACATAAGCCTGACGCAGTCCGAGCAGGCGTTCGTCCAGCACCTCCAGCTGGGTCGCGCTGACCGTGGTGAGCGCGAGAGTCCGCTCGACCGAGCGGCGGACGGCGTCCACGACCACCTCGATCGAATCACCCGCCGGTGGCGGCGCGGCCGTGACGGGCGGCGGACAGGGCGGCGGGCAGCTGTCGGCCGTGGCTGGCGCGGCCGGACGGTCCTCGGGCCGGTAGTCGCCGATCAGGCCCAGTCCGGCCGGATCCGTGGCGTAGAGCCGGCAGAGCAGATCGACGGTGCGGGCGCGCGGTTGGCGCGCCGACGTCTCCCAGGCCCGGAGCTGCTCCTCGTTGGTGCCGGGCGCGGAGAGGCCGGTCGCGCGGCAGAGCACGCGCAGTTCGCTGATCGTCTCGGTCAGCGTCCACCCCCGGCCGAGCCGGTGCGCACGCAGTCGGCTGATGCCGCAGCACGCGGCGATCGCCTCGACGATCCGTTCGACGCCCCACTCCTCGGCAACCGCGCGACGGCGGATCTCCCGGGAGCAGGACAGGCTGTGCACCAACCCGTCTTCACCACCTTGTGTGACCGAATGACTCTCCAGAGTAGTGAGATGCCCCGAGGGATCATGCTAAATCCCGGGAAAATCGGGGATTTTGACGTCTTACCAGGAGAACCCCCAACTTCGCGGCGAAACCCCCAACTTCTTGCGGTTGCCGAGCAGGCCATGCCGCGGTCAACCTTGCCGAATCCGCAGCGGACCCTGCCCGGGTCAACTGGTACGCCCCTGGGAGGACCGCGATGCCCATGGTGAAGTTCACGACCACTGCTACCAGCTCGGAAGTCCGTGCGATCCGGGCCAGGTTGGCCGCCGATCTGCGCACGGCCGGTGTGCCGCTCTCCGATGACGAGGACTTCACGCTGCGCCTGCTGATCTCCGAGGTGGCGACCAACGGCGTGCTGCACGGCGCCGGCGGCGGGAACCCGGCCCAGTGGCTCACCATCGAGGCCGATCTGCACCACGACACCCACCGCCTGCGGGTCTCCGTCAGCGACCCCGGACTCGGTCGGCCGGTGCTCGGACCGTTCGACACGGACGACGAGCACGGCCGCGGCATGCAACTGGTCGCGGAACTCGCCGCGGCCCATGGGTGCGAGCCGGACCCGTACGGCGGCGGCAAACGCGTCTGGTTCGAGCTGCCGTTGCAGGGGCTCGACCGCCTCCCCGCACGTCACGCGACCCAGGAGCCCCCGCACGGGTGGCCGAGAACGGACACCCTCGCGCCGTTGGCCCTGCGCCCCTGACGGCCCGTCGTCCCTCACTCGAAAAGTTTTTCCGATCGGCTGTCACATCCGGTCGCCGCGGTCCGTCGAGGCAGTGAAGGCCACGACAACCGCACCGAGCGAAGGACATCACCACCATGGCGATCGAGACCACCACCACCGAGACCACCACCACCGAGACCGCCGCTGCCGAGGCCACCACCGCCCGCACCGTGACCGCCTCCCGGCTGTCCAACCCGGTCAAGCTGGTTCCCGAAATGGGCGCGGCGGCCGGCGCGTTGTACAAGGCCGTCGGCAACGGTTCGGTGCCGCAGGGAACCATCGACCTGATCCAGCTGCGGGCCGGCCAGATCGTCGGCAACACCTACCTGACCGCGCTGCACACCAAGAGCCTGCGTGCGGCCGGGGAGCCCGAGGAGCGCATCGACGCCGTCGCCTCCTGGCAGGACGCTCCGTACTTCACCGAGGCCGAGGCCGTCGCGCTCGCCCTGGTGGAGGCCGTGCTGCAGCCCGCCATCCACGGCGAGCGGGTCCCCGACGCGCTCTTCGCCCGCGCGGTCGCGCACTACGACGAGAAGGCCCTGGTCACCCTCGCCCTCGCGATCGGCCAGGTCAACTTCTTCATCCCGCTCGCCCTGATCGGCAAGCCTCTGCCGGGCCTCAAGCCCTCGGAGCAGTGGACCTGAGCCCGACCCGGGCGGCTTTCGCCACCGGCGGCTGCCTGTTGAGCAGGCGCGTGCTCAACAGGCAACCGGTCAACCGGTGGTGGTGCGGGTCAGCCGCAGCGTGACCAGCTCGAACGGGCGCAGGGTCAGTTCGATCCCCTCGCCGTCCAGCGGCAGTTGGTGCTGCGGGCGCTCCAAGAGGTCGCATCCGTCGACCCGGGCGACGGGGAACGAGGTCCGCAGCCGCGCCCGCGACCTGGCGCCGTGCGCTTCGTAGAGCCGTACCACCAGA
Source organism: Kitasatospora acidiphila (assembly GCF_006636205.1). Taxonomy (NCBI): domain Bacteria; kingdom Bacillati; phylum Actinomycetota; class Actinomycetes; order Kitasatosporales; family Streptomycetaceae; genus Kitasatospora; species Kitasatospora acidiphila. Next base: position 760,152 of record NZ_VIGB01000003.1, read on the forward strand.
TCGCCGCTCTGGTCGTCGGCCAGCTTCACGGCGCTCACCACTACGGCGTCCTGGTTTACCGTCACCAGCGGCTCCACCGCGTTGGAGCCGCTGACTCGCCGCTCCGGCAGGTTGATCCGGTAGCCCTCGCGCACCGCGTCGGCGATGGTCGCGCCGGGCACCAGGGCGTGGTGGAAGACGTGCCGCCCCTGGTCGGTGTGCGGGTCGGGGAACCGCGGTGCGCGCAGCAGGGACGCGCGCAGCGTGGTCGTGGTGCCGCGGTCGGCGGTGCGCACGGTGCGGGTGACATCGTGACCGTAGGTGGAGGCGGTGACCAGGGCCACGCCCCAGTCGGGTTCGGTGAGATGGACGAAGCGGTGGTTGCAGGCCTCGAACTTGGCGGCCTCCCAGCTGGTGTTGGTGTGGGTGGGCCGGTGCAGATGGCCGAACTGGGTCTCGGCCGCGTACCGGTCGGTGTGCAGGTCGAGCGGGAAGGCGACCTTGAGGAACTTCTCGGTCTCGTGCCAGTCCACCTCGGTGTCCAGGTCCAGCCGCTTGGCGCCGGCGGTGAGCGTGAGGGTCTGCAGCACCGTTGACTTGCCGAACGACCGGGTCACCTGGACGGCGACCGCCTGCGGGCCGTCGGCGGCCAGCACCACCGAGTCGGCGTCCGTGAGGTCGGTGCCGGTGTTGCGGTAGAACTGGTCCACGTCCCAGGCGTCCCACATGTTGGGGAAATCGGGATGCAGTTGGAGCAGGTTCGCGGCTGTGCCCGGGGCCACGGCCTCCCGCCCGGCGGCCACGTCGTACAGCGAGACCACCAGGCCGCGCGCGTCGACCGCCACGCGCACCAGGCCGTTGGAGAGGGTGAAGCCGCCGTCGGGGGACGGCTCGGCGGTGCAACTCCCCGGTGCGGGCGCGACGGTGGCAGCCCCGCCGGCCGGCACTGCGCCGCGGTCGTGCGGGGCCGAGTTGAAGGCGATCTCTGACGATCCGTCACCAGCCAGTGCGCGCTGGGATGCGCCGATCAGCTCTTCCAGTTCCTCCGCGACCCTGGCGTAGGTCGCCTCCGCCTCCCGGTGCACCCAGGCGATGGACGAGCCGGGCAGGATGTCATGGAACTGGTGCAGCAGCACGGTCTTCCAGATCCGGTCCAACTGCTCGTAGGGGTACGGGAGTCCGCACCGCACCGCCGCTGTGGCGGCCCACAGCTCCGCCTCCCGCAGCAGGTTCTCGCTGCGCCGGTTGCCCTGCTTGGTGCGGGCCTGGCTGGTGAGGGTGGCCCGGTGGAGTTCGAGGTACAGCTCGCCGACCCAGACCGGCGGTTCGGGGTACTCCGCCTGGGCCTTGGCGAAGAACTCGGCGGGCCGCTCCCAGCGCACGGTGGCCGAGCCCTCCAGGTCGCGCAGCCGGGCCGCCTTGCCGACCATCTCGCGGGTGGTGCCGCCACCGCCGTCGCCCCACCCGGTCGGGGCGAGCGAGTGCGAAGCCCGTCCCTTCTCCTTGAAGTTGCGGGCGGCATGGGCGATTTCGCTGCCCTTCATGGAGCAGTTGTACGTGTCGATCGGCGGGAAGTGGGTGAAGATCCGGGTGCCGTCGATGCCCTCCCACCAGAAGGTGTGGTGCGGAAAGGTGTTGATCTGGCTCCAGGAGATCTTCTGGGTGAGCAGCCACTTGCTGCCGGCGGCCTTGATGATCTGCGGCAGGCCGGCGGTGAAGCCGAAGGTGTCGGGCAGCCAGGCCTCCTCGTTCTCCACGCCGAACTCGTCGAGGAAGAACCGCTTGCCGTGGATGAACTGCCGGGCCATCGCCTCCGAGCCCGGCATGTTGGTGTCGGACTCCACCCACATGCCGCCGGCGGGCACGAACCGGCCCTCGGCCACGGCCTTCTTGACCTCGGCGTAGACCTCGGGGCGGTGCTCCTTGATCCAGGCGTACTGCTGGGCTTGGGACATGGTGTAGATGAACTCGGGGTGCTCGGCGACCAGCGCGGTCATGTTGGCGCAGGTCCTGGCCACTTTGCGGACGGTCTCGCGGAGCGGCCAGAGCCAGGCGGAGTCGATGTGCGCGTGGCCGACGGCACTGATCCGGTGGGCGGACGGCACGGCGGGGGCGGCCAGCACGCCGGCCAGCTCGGCTCGGGCCGCCGGGGCCGTGCCGTTGACGTCCTGCAGGTCGACCGCGTCGAGGGCGCGTTCGACGGCGCGCAGCAGTTCCCAGCGACGGGCGCCGTCAGCGGGCAGCTCGGCCATCAGCTCGCCGAGCACCTCCAGGTCGAGCACCAGCTCGTACACCACCGGGTCGAAGACTGCGAGGTCCATCCGGGTGATCTTGTACTGCGGGGCGCTGCCGGCGGTCGCCTTGTCACCGAGGTCGGTGGGCAGGAACGGGTGGTAGTCGAGGATCACCGGGTTGGCGGCCGCCTCGATGTGCAGCTCGACCGTCTCGCCGCCTGAGGCCGAATCAACGATCCGCACCCACTGGTTGCGCGGGTTGAGGCCCTTCACCGGGGTGCCGTCCGTGCGGTACACCAGGCCCTCGCACTGGAAGCCGGGCATGTTCTCGTCGAAGCCCAGGTCGAGCAGTGCCTCGACGGTGCGGCCGGCCCAGTCGGCGGGCACGATGCCGCTGACGGTCAGCCAGCTGGTGCCCCAGGGTGCGCCCCAGGCCTGGCCGACGGTGAGCGGCGTGCGCGGGGCGGCCAGGCCCTCGGCGACCGGGACGGGCTCGCCGGGGGCCGTCCAGATGCCGACCTGGAGTGGCACCGACTCGGGGTAGACGGCGGGGCGGATCCGCTCGTCCAGCACCCGCTTGAGGCGGGCCTCGACCAGGGAGCGGTCATCGTGCATGGGCTGGACTCCGAATCCGTGGCTGAGGGATGTGGTCGGGGCGAGCTGGCGGGGCGACGGCTGCGGTGGCGGGGCGAGCTGGCGGGGCGGCAGGGCATCAGCGGTAGGCGGGGCGTCAGCGGTAGGCGGGGCGTCAGCGGTGGGCAGTGTCGACGGTGATCAGGTCGGTGATACCCCGTGCACCGAGGTGGTCGCGGTCCGACGCGCGGTCGGCCAGCACCACGGCGGGTCGCTCGCCGGTGGCGGCCAGGTCCATGAAGGCCTCGAAGAACGCGCCGCCGGGGGCGGTGACCGAGCGCTTGCTCGCCTCCGCCGGCAGGTCGAGCACCAGCGCGACGGCACGCGGGCGCGGGCGCGGCGGCTCGGCCCGCGCCGCCGCGACCAGTTCGGCGAGCACCCGGCCGGCCGGCTTGACCCGGCCCTCGTTGGTGAACAGGCCCAGCCCGTACTCCAACTCCGGGAAGTCGGCCAGCGCGCGGTCCACGTCGTGCGAGCACCACCAGGTGACGCCCCACAGGTCGGGGCAGTCCAGCACCGCCGCCACGGTGGCCTCGGTGAAGCGGCCGGCGTCCTCGGGCGCGATGTGCGGGGCGGGCGCGCCGACCTCCTGCAGCCAGACCTGCCGGTGCGGGTCGACGGCCCAGGCCTTCGCCAGCTCCACCAGGTAGGCGGCGTGCTGGGCGGTGGCCGTGGCGTACGGGCCGTGGCGCTGCGCGGTGCCGTTGAAGACCCAGGAGTGCACGGCGGTCACCGCACCGATCGTGGCGGCGTGCGCGGGCGTGAAGGGATGGTCGTCCTGGTACCAGGCGGCGTCATAGGCGGCGTGCAGGTGCAGCCGGCCCGGTGCGCCCGACTCGCAGGCGGCCAGCAGCCGGTGCAGCCAGTCGGCGGCCTGGCCGGGGGTGATCCGGTCCGGGTCCGGGTGCGGCTCGCCGGAGAACTGGTTGAACTCGTTGCCGATGGTCAGGCCGAGGAAGTTGGGCCGGTCGGCCAGCGCCGCGCCGAGCGCCCACAGGTAGGCGGCCTGGCCGTCCACCACCTCCGGGTCGGTGAAGAGGCTGCGCCGGTGCCAGGTCTGGGTCCAGGCGGGCAGGAAGTCGAAGCTGGAGAGGTGGCCCTGCAGCCCGTCCACCGCGACGGCCAGCCCCCGCTCGCCGGCGGCGTCCACCAGCTCCCCCAGCTGCTCCAGCGCGCGCGGCCGGATCAGCGTGCGGTTGGGCTGGAATAGCGGCCAGAGCGGGAAGACCCGCAGATGGTCCAGGCCGAGCCCGGCGATCGCGTCCAGGTCGGCGCGCACCGAGTCCAGGTCGAAGTCCAGCCAGTGGTGGAACCAGCCCCGGCTGGGCGTGTAGTTGACCCCGAACCTGACCTGGCGAGCCGTAGTAATGCTGTCCATCATTAACCCTTCACCGCCCCTTCGCCGACACCCCGGAAGAAGAACCGCTGCAACGCCGTGAACAGCACCAGCACCGGTACCAGCGCGATCATGGTCCCGGCCGCCATGGTGCGCGGGTCGGCCGAGAAGACACTGTGCAGATAGGACAGGCCGACCGTCAGGGTGAGCTTGTCGGGACTCTGCAGCACCAGCAGCGGCCACAGGAAGTCGTCCCAGGCAGCGATGAAGGTGAGGATCGCGATCACGCTGAGGGTGCCCTTCGCACTGGGCAGCCCCAGATACCGCAGCCGCTGCCAGACGTTGGCACCGTCCAGCACCGCCGCGTCCTCCAACTCGGCCGGAATCGCCAGGAAGGCGTTGCGCATCAGCAGCACGTTCAGCGCACCGATCATCGACGGCAGCGCCACCCCGAGCAGCGAGTTGCCGAAGCCCAGCCGGGTGACCGTCTGGTACTGCGAGATCACGGTGACCTCCCCCGGCAGTACCAGGGTGGCCAGGAACAGCCCGAGCACCAGGCGCCGCCCGCGGAACTCCAGCCGGGCCAGCGCATACCCGGCGGCGGTGGCGCCGACCAGGTTGCCGCCCACGCAGAACACCGCCACGATCAGCGAGTTGAGCGCGAACTTGGCGATCGGCACGGTCCGTGACACCTGGCCGTAGGCGGCCGTGCTGGGGTGGGCGGGGAGCAGCCGCGGGGTGGCGGTGTAGACGTCCTCGGTCGCGCTCTTCAGCGAGGTGGACAGCTCCCAGAGCATGGGCCCCACGGTGATCGCCAGCACCACCAGCAGGGTGAGGTAGCGGGCCGTCAGCCCGAGCGGCGTGACGGAGTCGAACACCGGTGATCTGCGCCTGAGTTGATGCTCCATCAATCCTCCCTGCGGTTCCAGCGGGCGAGCAGCAGCAGCGGGCCGACGGTGAGGAAGAAGAGCAGCACGCTCAGCGCCGAGGCGTAGCCGAGCCGGCCGTCGGCCCCGGAGGCCGCCTGCTGGATCAGCATCACCAACGAGACGTCCTGGCCGCCGATCCCGCCTGTGCGCCCGCCGAGCACATAGAGCTCGGCGAAGACCCGCATGGCGTTGACCGCGATCAGCATCGCCACCAGCGCCATGGTGCCGCGCACCCCGGGCACGGTGACCGACCAGAACCGCCGTACCGTGCCGGCGCCGTCCACCGCGGCCGCCTCGTGCAGCTCGCGGCGGACGTTCCCGAGCGCGGACAGGTAGAGCACCATGTAGTAGCCCAGCCCCTTCCACACCGTCAGCGCGATCGCGCTGAACAGCAGCAGCCAGCGGTCGGTGAGGAAGGGCAGCGCCGAGTGGATCCATCCGGCCTGCTGGGCAAGGCCGTTGACCAGGCCGCGGTCGTCCAGCAGCCACTGCCAGATCATCGCGACCACCACCGCGGAGGCGATCACCGGGAAGTAGAAGACGGTTCGGAAGAAGCCCATGAACGGCAGGGTGCGCTGCACCAGCAGGGCGAGCAGCAGTGGCAGGAAGGTCAGCAGCGGCACGCAGACCGCCATGAACACCAGGGTGTTGAGGATGGCGTCGCGCAGGTGCGGGTCCTGCCACATCAGCGAGTAGTTGCGCAGCCCGATGAAGGACCCACCGCTGAGCGTGTGCACATTGGTGAACGACAACACCGAGGTGTTGAGCGCGGGCCACAGGTTGAACACCGCCAGCCAGAGCAGTGCGGGCGCGACCAACAGCCATGGGGTGTACGAGCGGTGGGATCTCATCGGGCGACCTTCCAGGGCTACTGGGCGAGCAGTTGGTTGGCCTGGTTGACGGCGTTGTCCAGGGCCTGCCTGGAGCTCTCCTTTCCGGTCATGGCGAGCGCGATCTGCTGGTTGAGCGCGGTGTTCATGGCGTCGGTCCACAGCGGCGGGGTGAAGTTCACCGCGTTCTGCATGTCCTGGTACGCGTAGACCGAGGCGTCGCCCTGCGGGGTGCCGTCGCTCTTGCTGTAGGCCGGGTCGCCGGCGGCGGCCGTGGTGCCGGGCAGGTAGCCGGGGGCCAGCTTGATGAAGGCGACCTGGTTGGCGTTGTCGGTGGCGAACTGCGCGAAGGCCAGGGCCAGCGGCAGGTTCTTGCTCTTGGCGGCGACCGAGATGCCCTGGACGTAGAGCGGGGCGGTGTCCAGCGCGGGCGAGGGCACGATCTGCGGTGCCAGACTGGGGTCGGACTGCTGCACGCTCTGGATGTAGTTGCCGCCGGCCGTGGTCCAGGCGACCTGCTGCTTGACGAACAGCGCCGAGTTGCCCTCGTAGGTGCTGGTGAGCACATTGGACGGCAGATAGCCGGCCTTGTAGGCGGCGGTGTACTTGTCGAGCATCGCGGCGGCGCCGCCGGTGTTGAAGGCGAACTTCTTGCCGTCCGGAGTCATCAGCTGGGTACCGGAGTTGACGATGTCGCCGAGGCCCGGCGGGCGGCTCATCAGGTAGTCCTTGCCACCCGACCTGTCGTGCATCACCTTCGCCGCGGCCACCAGTTCGTCGAAGGTCTTCGGCGGCTTGGCCGCATCCAGGCCGTCGCGCTGCATCATGGCCTTGTTCCAGAACGACACGTCGGTGCCCAGGTACCACGGCAGGGCGTAGGTCGCGGTCCCCAAGTCGGCGTAGGTGTAGGCCTTCAGGCCGCTGTGCACGTAATCCTGGTTGAGCGTCGGCACGTTGCGGCCCAGGTCGAGCAGGCCGCCGGCCTTGGCGACGGCGTGCGCGATGTCGGGCGGCAGGTTGACCACGTCGGGCAGCGAGCCGCTGGTCACCTGGCTGGTCACCTTGTCGGCGTAGCCGTCGCCGGGCTGGTCGGTCCAGTTGACCGTGGTGCCGGGGTGCTGGTTCTCGAAGTCCTTGATCAGAGCGGTGAAGTACGGCGTGAACTTGTCGTTCTTCAACGACCAGGTCTGGAAGCTGATCTCGCCCTTGAGCGGGCTGTCGGTGGCGACCGTCTGCTTGGCCGCCTCGCCCGATCCGCCGCCGACTCCGCAGCCGGCGAGGGCGGCGACGGCGGTGGCGAGGGCCAGTAACGTGCGGATTCTGGGCATGGGGGGTCTCCGCTCCTGCACGGCTGGATGAGGGTGGGTCTGGAGCGCTCCGCGAAGCTTGCATCGGTTAGCTAAACCGGTACAGCGATGCGGTGGACTATGCTCGCCGCCGGAACGGGTGTCAAGGGAGGACGCACGAATGGGCAGACCCACGATCGCCGACATCGCCCGCCAGGCGGGCGTCTCCAAGGGCGCGGTGTCGTTCGCGCTGAACGGGCGGCCGGGGGTGAGCGAGCAGACCAGGGAGCGGATCCTGCGGGTCGCCCAGGAGATGAACTGGCGCCCGCACAGCGCGGCGCGGGCACTGGGCGGGGCCCGGGCCGGGGCGGTCGGCCTGGTGCTGGCCCGTCCGGCCCGCACCGTCGGGGTCGAGCCGTTCTTCGCACAGCTGCTCTCCGGCCTGCAGGCCGAACTCTCCACCCGCTCCACGGCACTTCAGCTGCTGGTGGTGGAGGACACCGCCGCCGAAATCGAGGTCTACCGGCGCTGGTCCTCGGAGCACCGGGTGGACGGCTTCGTCCTGGTCGACTTGCAGGTTCGCGACCCGCGGATCGCGGTACTGGAGGAGCTGGCGATGCCCACCGTGGTGCTGGGCGGCCCGCGCCGGCAGGGCAGCCTGCCGACCGTCTGGGCCGACGACCGGGCGGCGATGCTGTCGATCGTCGAGTACCTCGCCGCGCTCGGTCACCGCCGGATCGCCCATCTGGCCGGGCTGCCCGCCTTCCTGCACACCCAGCGGCGGATCCGGGCGCTGCGGGACGCGGCCCGCCGGCTCGACCTGGTCGAGGCGTACTCGGTGCCCACGGACTTCAGCGACGCGGAGGGCGCGGCGGCCACCCGGGCGCTGCTGGCCCGCCGGGAGCGGCCGACGGCGATCGTCTACGACAGCGATGTGATGGCGGTGGCCGGGCTGGGGGTGGCCGCGGAGATGGGCGTGGCGGTGCCCGCCGAGCTGTCGCTGGTCTCCTTCGACGACTCGGTGCTCGCCCGGATCGTCCACCCCCCGCTGACCGCGCTGACCAGGGACACCTTCGCACTGGGCGAGTTGGTGGCCCGCACCCTGCTGGCCGCGATCGAGGATCCGCTCAGCCAGGTGGAGCTGAAGACCGCGACGCCCCGGCTGACCGTCCGGGAGAGCACCGCGATGCCGCGCCGGTGATCAACTCGCGTGAGACGCGCACCTCTTGACGTTGCCGCCGGCACTCCTCGACGCTGCCATCCATATCTTCCGGACGGTGCACGGGCATTGACTCCCGAAGCTAAATCGCTTTAGCGTCCCCTGGCGAAGCGGATGCCGATCGGCGTCCGCTCCCCCAGCACGGAGGTGCCCCTCATGCCCCGGCTCCGCAGCTCCGCCGCACTCGCGTTACTCGCGGTCGGCGCACTGGCCCTGTCCGTCACCCCGGCCGGCGCCCACGCCGCCGACCCCGCCCACCGCGCCACTCCGGCCCACCACGTGGTCGCCTACTACCAGACGCAGTACGACAACGGCAGCTACGTCTCCCCGCTCCCGCTGCGCGGCGCCGCCACCGACGTCGACGTGGCCGCCTTCCACCTCAACGCGGGCTCCACCATCACCCTCAACGACGACCCGCCGTCCGCCGCCAAGTACAACCAGATGTGGCAGGACCTGGCCACCCTGCAGCAGAGCGGCCTGAAGATCGAGGCGATGCTCGGCGGCGCCGCCCAGGGCAGCTACGCCGACCTGCACAACAACTTCGCCACCTACTACCCGCAGCTGCGCGACACCCTGCGCGCCCACCACTTCAACGGTGTCGACCTGGACATCGAGGAGACCTTCTCGCTCGCCGACACCGAACACCTGATCAAGCAGCTGCACGCCGACTTCGGCAGCGGCTTCATCGTCAACCTGGCGCCGGTCGCCAGCGACCTTTCGGGTGGCTCCAGCTTCTCCGGCGGCTTCGACTATTCCCGGCTGGACCGGGACATGGGCAGCCGGATCTCCTGGTACAACGCCCAGTTCTACTGCGGCTGGGGCGATCTGAGCAGCACGACCGACTATGACTCGGTGGTGGCCAACGGTTTCGCCCCGTCCAGGGTGGTGGCCGGCGCGGTGACCAACTCGGCCAACTGCGACGGCTACGTCGACCCGGCCACCCTCGGCTCGACGCTGACCGCGCTGGTCGGCGAGTACCCCGGTTTCGGCGGGGTCGCCGGATGGGAGTACTTCAACGCCGTTCCGGTGAACGGCAGCGGACCGGCTTCCTGGTACGCCGCGGCGCAAAACGCGATGAACTGACGTAGCGTCAGTCCACGGAGAGAGGAGCACCGCCCGTGTCGGTCAAAATCACCGCCGTGGAGTCCACCGACCTGTTCGTGGGCACGGAACAGGACCCGTGCCAGGTGCTGCGGGTGAGGTTGAGCGGCCACCGGTCGACCACCGTCACCGTCAGCGGCCCCGGGGTGCACGGCGAGGCGAGCGGCACGGGCACCGTCGAGGTACCGCTGGAGATCACCGGCGCGGCCCCCGGCACCGAGCTGCCGGTCACCGTCACCGCCCGCCGTTCCCAGGTCGAGGCCACCGTGCTGGTCGCCGAGCCGGGTTGGACCATGTTCCTGGTCTCGCACTTCCACTACGACCCGGTGTGGTGGAACACCCAGGCCGCCTACACCTCCCCGTGGGAGCTGCTCTCCGGCGACGCCACCACCCGGCCGCTCTGGGAGCGCAACGGCTTCGCCCTGGTGGACGCCCACCTGGCGCTCGCGCTCCGCGACCCGGACTACCGGTTCGTGCTGGCCGAAGTCGACTACCTCAAGCCCTACTTCGACCAGCACCCGGAGCGCCGCGCCGACCTGCGCCGACTGCTCGCCGAGGGCCGGGTCGAGCTGGTCGGCGGCACCTACAACGAGCCCAACACCAATCTGACCGGCTCCGAGACCACCATCCGCAATCTGATCCACGGCATCGGCTACCAGCGGGACATCCTGGGCGGCGACCCGCAGACCGCCTGGCAGCTGGACGTGTTCGGCCACGACCCGCAGTTCCCGGGCCTGTTGGCCGCCGCCGGGCTGACCGCCAGCGCCTGGGCCCGCGGCCCGTTCCACCAGTGGGGCCCGATCCAGAAGAACTTCCGCACGGCCAAGGACGACGCCCGGGTGATGCAGTTCCCCAGCGAGTTCGAGTGGCTCTCCCCCTCGGGCGACGGGGTGCTCACGCACTACATGCCGCACCACTACTCGGCCGGCTGGTGGATGGACTCCTCCCCCGACCTGGCCACTGCCGAGCAGGCCGTCTACCAGCTCTACCAGAAGCTGAAGCCGGTCGGCGCCACCCGCAACCTGCTGCTGCCGGTCGGCACCGACTACACCCCGCCCAACAAGTGGGTCACCGGGATCCACCGCTCCTGGGCGGCCAAGTACGTCTGGCCGCGGTTCGTCTGCGGCACCCCTCGCGACTTCCTGACCGCCGTGCGGGCCGAACTCCAGGCCTCGGGGCGCCGCCCCAGCCCGATCAGCCGGGACATGAACCCGATCTACACCGGCAAGGACGTCTCCTACATCGACACCAAGCAGGCCCAGCGGGCGGCGGAGGTGGCCGCGTTGGACGCCGAGAAGCTGGCCACGCTGGCCGCGCTCCAGGGCCTGGGCCGGTATCCGCACAGCGCGCTGGACAAGGTCTGGCGGCACCTGGCCTACGGCGCCCACCATGACGCGATCACCGGCTCCGAGTCGGACCAGGTCTACCTGGACCTGCTCGGCGGCTGGCGGGAGGCGCACGACCTGGCCGCCGAGGTCCGCGACCGCTCGCTGGACGCGCTGGTGGCCCGGATCGACACCAGCGGGGACGGGTCGGCCGTGGTGGTGGCCAACACGCTCTCCTTCGATCGGTCGGGCTTGGTGTCGCTCCGACTTCCCGACCAGCTGACGGATGCCCGAGTCCTCGACGACGACGGCGAACCGGTGCCCTGTGCGGTGGCCGACGGGGTGCTGCACTTCGCCGCCGACCGGGTGCCGTCACTGGGCTGGCGCACCTGGCGGCTGGTTGACGGTGCCTCAGATCCGCTCTGGCGGCGAGCCGATGGGCTGACGGTGGCCAACCAGCGCTACCGGGTCACCGCCGATCCGGCCCGGGGCGGCGCACTGTCCAGTGTGTACGACCGGCGGCACGACAGGGAGTTGCTGCGCGCCGGCCAGCTCGGCAATGAGCTGCGGGTCTACCAGGAGTACCCGCAGCACCCCGACTTCGGCGAGGGCCCCTGGCACCTGCTGCCCAAGGGCCCGGCCATCGGCTCCGGAGGGCACGCCGCCACGGTGCACCGGGAGACCGGGCCGCTGGGTGAACGCCTGGTCGCCACCGGCCAGGTGGACGGCATCACCTACGAGCAGACCGTCACCCTGTGGCACGGCGCCGACCGGGTGGACTGCCGCACCAGGGTCCTCGACTACACGGCCGCCGACCGCCTGGTCCGGGTGCGCTTCCCGGCCGACCTGCCCGGCGCCCTGCCGATCAGCGAGGTCGCCGACGCCGTGGTGGGCCGCGGCTTCGCCCTGCCGGACGTCGATGTCGCCGAGGCCCCCTGGACCTTGGACAACCCCGCCAACACCTGGTTCGGCCTGGGAGCGACGGCACGAGTGCGGGTGTCCTCGCCGGACGGTGACTCCCTGGGTGAACGGGCACTGGGTGTGGCCGAGTTGGTGGTTCCCGAGCTCGACGAGGCCGCTGACGCCCGCGAGTTGGTGGTGGCGCTGGCCCGGGTCGGCGTCACCACGACCACCGCGAGCGCCGACTGGTCGCGGTACGGGTGGCTGGACGTCGACTCCAACCTGCCGGACTTCCGCATCCTGCTCGGCAGCCCGGAACGCAACCCGGCCGTAAGGGAGTTGCTGGCGCGGGCCGGTGAGCCGTACGCGGAGCTGCTCGCCGAGCACGGGCGGGTGTGGGTCCCGGCCGAGCGGCCGCTGCGCGAGGTCTGGCAGCCCAATGCCGACCTGCGCGACCTGCGGGCACTGCCCGCACTGGTGGCGCTGGACCGGGACGCGCTCGCCGCCGACCTGGCTGACGCGGCGGTCGACGCCGTCTGCCCCGAGCCGCTTCACGAGAGCGAGCGGTTGACCGACCACACGGTGGCACTGCTCAGCTACGGCCTGCCCGGCTTCGCGGTCGACCCCACCGGCGCGCTGCACCTGTCCCTGATGCGCTCCTGCACCGGCTGGCCGTCCGGCGTCTGGATCGACCCGCCGCGGCGCACCGCCCCGGACGGCAGCGCGTTCCAACTGCAGCACTGGACACATGAGTTCAGTTACGCCCTGGTGTCGGGGGACGGTGACTGGCGGTCCCTCGAACTGCCCGCGCAGGGGCAGGAGTTCAACCATCCGCTGTACTCGCGGGTAACTCCCGCGCAGTCCGGGCCGCTGCCCGCCGAGCTGTCCTGGCTGCGCGTCGAGCCGGCCCGCGCGGTGCGGCTGGGCGCCCTGAAGCCGCAGGGGAACCCGGTCGCACACGGCTCGGCCGCGGCTGCCGACGCCACCGACGGGGTGACGGTCCGCCTGTTGGAGTCCACCGGGCTCGGCAGCACCGCCCGCCTCGGTGGCGCGCTGGCTCTGGACCGACTGCACTCGGCGGACCTGCTGGAGCGGCCGGGTGCGGCGGTGGCCGACGGCGCGATCGAGCTGACGGGCGCACGGATCGCCACGGTGGTGGGGGTGGCGGCGGCCGTCGTGGTCACGGATGCCATCGAGGTGCTCGGGCCGGTGGCCGAGCGCGCCCAGCCGGTGCACGCCCGCTACTGGCTGCACAACCGGGGCCCGGCACCGCTCGGCTACCTCCCGCTGTCGGTCGGCGTCAGCCCCGGTCTGCGCCACACCAACGGCGAGCCGGTGGAGTTGACCGCCGTGCTCTCCTCCCAGCTGCGCGACACCGAGGTGACGGGCACCCTGGAGATCCTGGCCCCGGACGGCTGGCAGGTGTCCGTCCGCCGCCGCCCCTACCGTCTCGCCGTCGACGGCCACCTGCAACTGCCGATCACCGTCACCCCGGCGCACCGAGCCGAACCGGGCCTCTACTTCGTGGCCGTGCGCACCGAGTACGACGGGCAGGTGATCGAGGACGTCGCCACGGTCGCGGTCGGCAAGGTACCGGGTGGCCAACTCCCCGTCCCCGGCAAGCCGATGGACGAGGGGCGGCAGACCCAGGGCACCAAGTCCGGCAAGGCCCGGGACACCGGTCTGTCGGTCGACGTCACCTCAACCACCGTCCGCCTCACCCCTGGTGACACCACGGCGATCGAGGTGCGGCTGGCCAACCGCACCCGTGGCGAGATCCGCGGCGAACTGCAACTGGTCTCGCCCTGGGGCAGCTGGGAGCTGCTCGCCGAACCGGTGCGGGGCTTCACGGTGGCGCCCGGGGAGCAGACCACGGTCGCGTTCGAGGTGGCCGTACCCACCGACGCCGCACCAGGGCACTCCTGGGCCGTGGCCAAGGTGATGTGGTTCGGCCGCTGCCAGTACGCGCCGACCGTCGAACTGCGGGTGGCGGCACCGTGATGCACACCCACGAGCCGCTACTGGGCCTGCTGGACGGCCGCCCACTCCCCCGCGCCGAGCTGGACGCCCGGCTCGCCGCCCTGCGCGCCGGCCCGCGTGCCTCGGCGCTCCCCGCCCCCGGCACCCAGCAGGACCGCCAACTCACCCGCTGGGTGGCCCAGGTGCTGCTGTCCGAGGAGCTGTGCGCCGCCGAGGCCGCCGCCCGGGGCCTGGACTGCGCGACAGCCTCACCAGTCCATCTGGACCAGCGAGCCGCAGTCGAACTGGGATCGATCGCGGCGGCCGCCTTCGAGGGCAGCGCCGCCGTCCGGGCGGTGTACGAGGCGGTCACGGCGGACGTCCAGGTCACCGAGCAGCCGCCCGCCGCCGACCCGCCCCGCCCGAGTGGCAACTGAGCACCCCCGACGGCGACTTCACCGCCGACCCGGCCACCCTCCCCACCGACCTGGCCGACGCCCTGCGCACCGCAGGCCCCGGTCGGCCGGTCACCGTGGGCCCCTGGACCGCTACCCTGCTCGGCCCGGCACCTCCCGCCCCCGGCCCCGACCCGGCAGCCGAACTCCTGGACTGCGCCCGCCGCCTCGCCTTCGTCCGCTGGCTGGACCAGGCCCGCGCCACCCGCCTCACCCTGGTCCCCGGCCTGGAACACCCGGGCGACCCGGCCCAGCCCGACTACGACCACCGGCACTGACGGACGGCCGCCGCGCCCGGCCCACTGCGCGGGCGCGGCCGACAGCGAGCCCCAAGCGGCACGGAGGCCCACCAGCGCAGCGCTAGCGGGCCCCCAGCGGCGCGAAAACCCGCCGGCGCAGCGCCGCTGCCTGCCGGTGCCCGTCCGGCCCCGTGAAGCTGCCGCCCCAGCGGCGTGCCGTCAGCCCGCCGCCCGGCGCGGCAGCTTCCAGCCCGGGCGCGGGAAGTGGCAGGTGTAGCCGTCGGGGAACTTCTGCAGGTAGTCCTGGTGCTCCGGTTCGGCCTCCCAGAAGGCGCCGGCGGGGCTGACCTCGGTGACGACCTCGCCCGGCCACAGGCGCGAGGCGTCGACGTCGGCGATGGTGTCCTCGGCCGTCTTCTTCTGCTCTTCGCTGGTGTAGAAGATGCCGGAGCGGTAGCTGCTGCCGATGTCGTTGCCCTGCCGGTTCATGGTGCTGGGGTCGTGGATCTGGAAGAAGAACTCCAGCAGCGCCCGGTAGTCGGTCAGGGCCGGGTCGTACACGACCTCGATGGCCTCGGCGTGGCCCTCGTGGTGGCGGTAGGTGGCGTTGGGGACCTCGCCGCCGGTGTAGCCCACCCGGGTGGACAGCACGCCGGGCTGCCGGCGGAAGAGCTCCTCCATGCCCCAGAAGCAGCCGCCGGCGAGGATCGCCTTCTCGATTGCCATCGTCTCTCCGTTTCGGGTCGGGTGTCCCACCAGGACCCGACCCTACAGCGCGGACCGGCTAGCCGGCCGCCGCCGTCTGCTGGGCGGCCGGGCCCGAGGCGTGCGGACCGGCGTCGCCGAGCGCCTGGAGGATCGCGTCGACGCTCTGCTTGGCATCGCCGAAGAGCATGCTGCTGTTCTCCCGGAAGAACAGCGGATTCTGGACTCCCGCATAACCGGAGGCCATCGACCGCTTGAAGACGACGACGTGCTCGGCCTCCCAGACCCGCAGCACCGGCATGCCGGCGATCGGGCTGGACGGGTCGTCGGTGGCGGCGGGGTTGACGGTGTCGTTGGCGCCGATGACGAGCACCACCGAGGTCTCGGCGAAGTCGTCGTTGATCTCGTCCATCTCCAGGACGATGTCGTAGGGCACCTTCGCCTCCGCCAGCAGCACGTTCATGTGCCCGGGCAGGCGCCCGGCGACGGGGTGCACGCCGAAGCGGACCTCGACGCCGCGTTCGCGCAGCCGCCGGGTCAGTTCGGCGACCGGGTGCTGGGCCTGCGCCACCGCCATGCCGTAGCCCGGGGTGATCACCACCGAGCTGGCCTGGGCGAGCAGTTCGGCCGCCTCCCGGGCCCGGATCTCGCGGTGCTCGCCCTGTTCCTCGTCCCCGCGCGCCGGGGATTCGATGCCGAAGCCGCCCGCGATGACCGAGATGAAGGAACGGTTCATCGCCTTGCACATGATGTACGACAGGTAGGCACCCGAGGAGCCGACCAGCGCGCCGGTGACGATCAGCAGGTTGTTGTCGAGCAGGAACCCGGCGGCCGCCGCGGCCCAGCCGGAGTAGCTGTTGAGCATGGAGACCACGACGGGCATGTCACCACCGCCGATCGAGGCGACCAGGTGCCAGCCCAGCGCGAGCGCCAGGACGGTGACCGCGACCATCAGCGCGAGGTCCGGGCTGACGGTGAACCAGATCGTCAGCGCGGCGAAGGCGGCCAGCGCACCGAGGTTGAGCGCGTTCTTGCCGGGCAGCGTCAGCGGGCGGGAGGCGATCCGGGCGGACAGCTTGAGGAAGGCGACGATGGACCCGGTGAAGGTGACCGCGCCGATGAAGATCCCGATGAACACCTCGGCGTGGTGGATGCCCAGCAGGTCGGCGGCGATCCGGGTCTGACCCGAGCCGTGCGACTCGACCTCCAGGTAGCTGTCCCAGCCGACCAGCACCGCCGCCAAGCCGACGAAACTGTGCAGCACGGCGATGAGTTCGGGCATCTGCGTCATCTCGACCTGCCGTGCCCGCCACAGGCCAAGCGCGCCGCCCAGCGCCATCGCGATGATGATCAGGGCGACCGCGCCGGCCGTGATGCTCTGGGCGGCCAGCACGATGGTGGCGACCAGCGCGAGGGCCATGCCGGCGATGCCGTAGCCGACGCCGGCGCGCGAGGTGCGGTGCTGGGACAGCCCGGCCAGGCTGAGGATGAACAGCAGGGCGGCCACCAGGTCCGCGGCGTGCGAGGCTGTGGTGGAAGTCATCGGAGCTCAGCGCCTTTCGGGGGACGTCGAGAACATCGACAGCATGCGGCGGGTGACGGCGAAGCCACCGAAGATGTTCACGCTCGTCAGCAGGATCGCCGCAAAGGACAGCACGGTCACGACCACGCTCTCGTGCCCGATCTGCAGCAGGGCGCCGATCA
Organism: Kitasatospora acidiphila; assembly: GCF_006636205.1. Taxonomy (NCBI): domain Bacteria; kingdom Bacillati; phylum Actinomycetota; class Actinomycetes; order Kitasatosporales; family Streptomycetaceae; genus Kitasatospora; species Kitasatospora acidiphila. The sequence goes on from NZ_VIGB01000003.1 coordinate 776,986, forward strand.
CCACGATCCCGGAGATCGCGTTGGTGACCGACATCAGCGGGGTGTGCAGCGCGTGGTGGACCTTGCCGATCACGTAGTAGCCGATCACCACGGCGAGTGCGAACACCGTGAAGTTCTCCGCCAGTTGGGCCGGGGCGAAACCGACGACGGCGAACATCGCCGCAAGGCCCACGCCGATCAGGCCGAACCGGGCCGCCGGGGTGAGCCGGGACCGTCTCGGCTCCACCGGCACCTCGGCGGCGGCCGGCCCGGCGGCGGGCGCGGCCGAGACGGCCACCGGTGGCGGCGGCCAGGTGAGCTCCCCCGCCCGCACCACGGTCACCGCGCGCTGGACCACGTCGTCGAAGTCCAGGACCAGTTGGCCGTCCTTGCCGGGCGTCAGCAGCTTCAGCAGGTTGAGCAGGTTGGTGCCGAACAGCTGCGAGGCCTGGGCGGGCAGCCGGGATGCGAGATCGGTGTAGCCGATGATGGTGACGCCGTTGTCGGTGACCACCGCACGGCCCGCCACGGTGCCCTCGACGTTGCCGCCCTGCGCGGCGGCCATGTCGACGATGACGCTGCCGGGCTTCATCACCGCCACGTCGGCGGCGGTGAGCAGGCGCGGGGCGGGACGGCCGGGGATCAGCGCGGTGGTGACGACGATGTCCACGTCCTGGGCCTGCTCGTGGTACAGCTCGGCGGCCGCGCGGTCGTAGTCGGCGGAGGTGGCCTTGGCGTAGCCGTCGGTACTGGCCTCCTGGGTGACGTCGACGGCGAGATACTCGCCGCCCAACGAACGGACCTGGTCGGCGACTTCGGGCCGTGGATCGGTCGCGCGGACGATCGCGCCCAGGCTGGAGGCGGCGCCGATGGCGGCGAGGCCGGCCACGCCGGCACCGGCCACCAGGACCTTCGCCGGGGGGACCTTGCCCGCGGCCGTCACCTGGCCGGTGAAGAAACGCCCGAACACGTGGGCCGCCTCGATCACCGCCCGGTAGCCGGCGATGTTCGCCATCGAACTGAGTACGTCCATCGACTGCGCCCGCGAGATCCGCGGCACCGCGTCCAGCGCCAGGGCCGTGAGCGGGCGCAAGGACAGCTCCTCCAGGAGGTCGGGCCGCTGCGCCGGGGCGAGCAAGCCGGCCACGGTCGCGCCATCGGCCAGCCGGGCGATCTCCCCGGTTGACGGCGCGTTGACCTTGAGGACGGTGTCGGCCGCCCAGGCATCGCCGATGCTCGCGCCGGCCTCGGCATAGGCCTCGTCGGTGAAGCCGGAGGCCGAGCCGGCCCCGGACTCGACGACGACCTCATAGCCGAGGGCGAGCAGGCCGCGCACCGTTGACGGGGTGGCCGCGACCCGGGTCTCGCCCGGGGCGGACTCGGTGACCACTCCGATGCGCTGCGGGGGGTGGTGGTGTGCAGAGCCGTGTGCAGACATCTCTCGTGGCTCTCTCTTCGTCGCAGGAGCTGTTGACGGGGATCCGCGATCGGGGGAGTGCTCCCCTTGGCCGCAGGAACCTACACGTCCGGGCGCGGCCGGCGCAGGGGTCTGGACCGTGACATGTTTCACCTCAACGCGGACCGGCTCGGCGGGTTTGGGTCGCCGCAGCTGACGCCGTGTCAGTTCAGTTCACCACGGTGGGCCCGGCAGAGCCGTCTCGGCTCACCGCTTTCGCAGGTCCCGGCCCCGACTCCCGCCACGCGGCCGCCCCTCCCCTGTCACTCCGACGCCGTCTGCGGCACCCTTGCCGATCACCCGTGCCACGCCCGCTCCTGGCTCCGGGATCACCCGGACGGCCCGTTGCGCGGGCCGGTCACGAGCGGTCGGTCCGGCTACGGCTTGGCCCCCGGCAGGGGGTGGGCGGCGAAGAAGGCCGCGATCGTCTGCGCGGAGTCGATCGGGCCGACGGTGGCACCGGGACCGCTCGGTGCGGTGGCAACCGTCCAGGTGTGTCCGCCGCCGGCGATGCGGTCGTTGACGACCACCGACCCGTCGGCACAGCCCGACCACGTGGTCTGGGTGACGTCGGCGCTGAGGGCCTGCTCGACTCCCGCGCCCGTGCACTTGTCGCGCTGACGCCACAACTGGAGCCACGCGTCGGTCCCGTACAGCCTGCGGGCCGGGTTGCCGTCGTAGGGAATGACCCAGTCGCTGCTGCCGTGCAGATTGAGGACCGGCAGCGGGTGCCCACTGGCGGTGCAGTGGTTGCTGTCCTGGTAGAACGCACCGGAGACGGTGGCGACGGCCGCGACACCGCTGATGGTGCAGGCGGCCGACGCGGCGAAGCCGGCGCCGTCCGACTTGCCGGTCAGGTCGATCCGGGTGGCGTCGACACAAGGCGCCTGCGCCAGCCACTGCACCAGGTCATCGGCGAACTCGTAGTCGTGCGCGGAGTCCCCGAGGTAGGGCGTGGCCTCCCAAGTCGACTTCGCACCCTCGCCGTTCAGGCCCTGGGCGTACAGCACGACGGCATTGACCCCGTCGAGCCGCGAGTACGCCTCCAACTCGCTGTCGGTCTCGCCACGTCCGGGGAAGGCGATGATCGCGAGATGCTTCGCGCCGGCGGTGCCAGCGGTGGCGGCGGACGGCAGGTGCTCGATGAACGTCCTTGACTTCCCGCCGACTTGGATCGTGTGGGTGGTCGCGGAGTTCGGGGCACCTGCACAGGCCGACCCACCGCTCACCGCCACCGTCGGGCTTGCCTGGGTCGGGCTGGCGGAGGCCGAGTTGACGGACGTCGGCCTGACGGACGCCGGGTCGGCGGAGGCCGAGTTGGCGGAGGCCGGGCCGGCCGAGCAGCCCGCCGACGAGCCCACCGCCAGCACGGCGACGAGCCCGGCGGCCAGGCCGGACGCCGACCGGCGCAGCGGGAGGTGCCGACGCGCCTCACGTCGAATCTGGTGTCGCAAAAGTGTGCGCCTCTCTTTGGTTGACGGTACGTCAGGCATCCGTCGACGGCTCGTCTTCTCGCGGCCGGCGCAGCAGCGTCGCGGTGCTCGCACGCAGCTCACGCAGGTGCTGTCGGGTGAGTTCCTCGGCCGCGACCGGGTTCCGGTCCCGCACCGCCTCGAAGATCGCCTGGTGCCGGTCGCGGTCGTGGACCCGGTCCTGGATGAGTCCGCGCAGGGTGCGCTGCTCCCCGCGCCGCACCGCGAGCAGCGAGTCGACGACCTCGAACAGCATCGGATTGCCGGACGCGGCGGCCAGGTCCCGGTGGAAGTTGCGGCCTCGGGGCACCCGCGACTGCGTCGCGATCTCCACCGCGGCTGCCAGCTGGGCCAGTTGCTCGTCGGTGCGGTTCCGGGCGGCGAGCGCGGCGATGCTCGGTTCGATCGCCAGTCGCGCCTCGACGAGTTGGAGGATCTGCTCGTCCCGGATGGGCACGGAGTTGGGATTGGGCAGCACCGTCCGCCGCACCCCGGGACCGACGAAGATCCCGGACCCGTGCCGCAGTTGGACGGCATCGGTGGCCTGCAGCCTGCGCAGCGCCTCCCGGATCGTGGGCGGGGTCACCCCGAACCGCTCGGCCATGCCCCGCACCGTGGGCAGGCTGTCGCCGGGGCCGAGCCCCTGCTCGGCGATCAGGTCGAGCAGGCCGACTGCCAGCCGCTCCGCCAGGCCGGCCGGATAGCGCGCCTGGTCATCCGCTCCACCGGTTGCCATGACCGAATCCCCCATTCAGCAATTGACCAAGTGACTATATCAATCCTCGCCGGACGACACCGCGGCCGTGGTGGCGATGCTCGTCGGCGACGACGCCGCCGCGCTGACGGGCCAGGTCGTCACCGTCGACGGCGGCCTGGTGATGCGCTAGGAACACGCGCGGCGATCAGCCGCGGCGCGATGCCCGACGGGCCGGCCCTGCAGACCCACATGGTCGCCGAGAACAACCGGCTCGCCTCCCGCAGCGTCTGGGACGGCACCATCGCCGGGACCGGCCGTGCGGGCGACTTCACCACCCTCGACTTCTTCCGTGTCGAGGACGGGCTGATCGTCGAGCACTGGGAGTCGGTCGACTGGGTGAGGGCCTATCAGGCATTCGGGCTGCTGCCCGACGACATCCGGGACATCTGAGACATCTGCGCTAGACCTGACTCAACGTCAGCGGAAAGGAAGACCGGAGATGACCACCGCAATCGTAGGCGTCGGCAGCATCGGCAGCACCCTCGCCCGGCACCTGGTCGCCGGGGGCGAGAACGTCGTCCTGGCCGGGAAGGGCGCCTCGCGTGCCAACGAGCTCGCAGCCGAGCTCGGGCCGCTCGCCCAGGCGGCCCCCTCCGTGCCGGACGCGATCGCGAGCGCGGACACGGTCGTGCTCGCCATCTGGCTGGACCACATGCGGGAGCTGGTCCCGCAGGTCGCACCCCTGCTGGACGGCAAGGTCGTGATCGACCCGTCGAATCCGATCGCGTTCGACGACAAGGGCCAGATCGTGCGGTCGCTGCCCGAAGGGCAGTCGGCCGGGTCGGTGGCCGCCGCCCTGCTGCCCGAAGGCGCCCACTACGTCAAGGCGTTCGGCACCCTCGCCGCGGAGGCTCTCGCCGCGAGCGCCAACCGCACGCCGCATCGCGCGGTGCTCTTCTACGCCACCGACGACGACAGCGCGGCAAGGGCGGCCGAGCGGCTGATCCGCACGGCCGGGTTCGAGCCCGTCAAGGCCGGCGGCCTGGCCGCCGCCGGACGCATCGAGGCACCCGGCGGCGACCTGCACCAGTTCGGCTTCAACGGCGAGGTCGTCGACCTGGACCGGGCACGAGCTGCTGTGTGATCGTCATGATCCTCGGGAGCAGCTGACCGCTCCGCAGCGGTGGGCAATTCACCGACTCTGGCCGGGCTCGGTGCCGCAGCAGGCCGCCCGCCGCCTTGCCAAGCGCTGCCCCGGCAGGGCTCCCGGCAAGGCGGCCAGCCCGGGGTTCAGGGTTCGCGTCGCAGGGCGAGCACGGCCGCATCGTCGTTCAGCCCGTCGGTGGCCCAGGACTGCACGTCGGCCAGCAGCTGGGCGAGGAGGGCGTCCGGCTCCGCGGCGGTGAGGTCGGTGGCCAGGCGGGCGGCGAGGGGGTAGAAGTCGCCGGCCGCGTTCCTCGCCTCGGCCACCCCGTCGGTGTAGAGGAGCAGCAGGTCGCCGCGGTGGAGGTCGAAGGTGCGGCTGCGGTAGGGCTCGCCGGTCAGTGCGCGCAGTGCCAGCGGTGGTGCGAAGGCGGGCGGCTCCAGCGCCGTCACCACCCGGGAGCGGTGGCGCAGCAGCGGGGGTGGGTGGCCGCAGTTGACGACCTCGGCCGGCCCCGTCGCGGTGGGGATGCCGAGTAGGACGGCGGTGACGAAGCGCTCTCCCTTGGGGCGGTTGGCGAGGGCGGTGTCCAGTCGCTCGGCCAGGCCGGCCAGCTCCGGCTCGGTGCGGGCCGCCTCGCGGAACACCCCGAGCACGTCGGCGGCGGTCTCCACCGCCGCCAGTCCCTTGCCCTGGACGTCGCCGAGCAGGATCCGGATGCCGTGCTCGGTCTCCATGACCTCGTACAGGTCCCCGCCGATGCGGGCCTCGGCCGCGGCGGCCAGGTAGCGCACGGCGATCCGCAGCGCTCCCACCCGCGCGGGCACGGGGCGCAGCAGGGCGCGCTGGGCAGCCTCCGCGACGGTGCGGACCTGGAGGAGCTCGTGCTCGCGCGCCCGGACCAGCAGGGTGGTGGCCGTGCTCGCCAAGGTCACCGCTGCCACCGCCGTCAAGGTGGCCAGCTGGACGGCGAGCGGCACATCCGGGTTGGCCAGCACGAGCAGGGCCACTCCCGCCGCCGCCACGACCCCGGCCGTCGCCGGCACTTTCGGTGAGCGGGTGCCCGCGCTGGCCAGCACCGGGAGGCAGGCCAGGACCGGCGAGAGGGTCGACCCCGGGCCGGTGGCGAGATCCACCAGCACCGCGAGGGCGACCAGTCCGTAGGAGCCGAGCAGCAGGGCCTGCCGGCGGGAGGGCAGGCCCGAGGGGAGCAGCCCTTTCCCGGTGTCCGGTTCAGGCATCGTCGCCTCCAGGTGGGTGCGGACCGGCTTCCTCTCCTCACTGTCGTTCGCGAGCCGGGCTGCGGCCACCGGACCGGGATGCCGCCGGGCCGCCGCAGCCCCGGCATCGCCAGACCGTGGATCAGTACCAGGGCGGCGGGTCAGCCCGCACTGAACCGTCGTCCCCGGTGCCGCAGGCCGGCCGAGGAGTCGTCGGGCCGGTCAAGTCGACGGCCACGTCCGGGCGCCACGGGAGCAGCGCGAGGTCCTGCTCCTGCAGGGCGAGGACCAGGGCCGAGTCGGGCAGCGCCCGCCGCAGTTCGCGCAGCAGCGCCTCGGCGGTCGGCCGGTCGAGTCCGGCGGTGGGTTCGTCGAGCAGCAGGATGCGCGGCCGGCGCAGGACGGCGCGGGCGACGGCGAGGCGGCGCCGCTGTCCTTGGGACAGCGCGCGACCACCCTGGCCCACCGGCGTGTCCGGGTGCAGGGCATCGAGTCCGACCACCGCAAGCGCGGCGCGCAACTGCTCGGGGGCGGCGAGCGGTGCGGCCAGGCACAGGTTCGCGGCGACGGTCGCATCGGCGAGCCAGTCGTCGGCCTCGACCAGGGTGAGCACGTCGGCGACGGCCTCGGCGGGCAGGTCCGCGACGGGGGCGGCGCCCAGCCGCACCCGGCCTGCGGCGGCCGGCACCCGGCCGGCCAACTGCCCCAGGAGCGTGGACTTCCCGCTGCCGTTGGGGCCGGTGACCACGACCAGCCGGGGAGCACGGACAGTGAACGTCAGTGGCCGCCCGCCGTTTCCGGCGGGCAGGTCCGCCACCGTGAGCACCGGGCCACCCGGCGTCAGGGCGGGCGGCTGCCGGTCGGCGACGGTCGCATCGGCCAGCCAGCCGTCGGCGACCACCTCGACGGGCAGGTCCACCACCGTGAGCACCGGGCCACCCCGCGTCAGGGCGGGCCGCTGCCGGTCGGCGACGGCTGCGGCGAGCGGGCCGAGGCGCTCGGCCGCGTCCTGGGCGGCGGCCAGCTCCTGGAGCAGTTGCGGAAGGCGGTCCAGCAGCTCCCACGCCGCCGCGAGCAGCAGCACCTCGCCGACGGCGTCGGCCACCGGCTGCGACCAGATGCCTGCCTGCAGGGCGAGCAGCAGGGCGAGCCCCTGGCCGAGGGCGGCGAGCAGCCGCAGGCCCAGGCGTCCCGTGCGCTGCTCGGCCGCCACTGCGGCGGCGGCCGCCTCCTCGCGCTCCAGCGCCGCCGCGACGACCGCGCGGACCTGCGGCACCGCGTCCAGGCAGCGCAGTTCGTTGCGGGCGGCCCGGGCGGCGATCAGGTCCGTCTGTGCGCCGGTCCGCGCAGCGGCGGCGTCGGCGAGGTGCCGCCGGGCCCGGCGGCCGCTGCGGATCGCCCACCAGCCGCCGCCCGCGAACACGGCGAACTCGGCGGCGCCGAGCATCGGGCTCGCCCGCAGCAGCAGCGCCTCCACCAGCACAACGGTGACCGCGCACCCGGCGAGTGGGGCGACGGCCTGGGCCGGCAGGCCGGCCACGGCCTCGACGTCGGTGGTCAGGCGGGCGAGCAGGGTTCCGTCGCGTTGGGCGCGGAGCTCGCGCGCACTCAGTTCGCCGGTGCCCTTCACCAGGCGGCCGCGCAGGGTCACGGTCGTGGCGAGGACGACTCGGTGGCTGACCAACCGTTCGAGGTAGCGCAGCGAGGTGCGCAGCAGGGCGAGGGCGCGGACGGTCCCCGACGGGTACATCCACGACCAGGTCGTGTTGGCCAGCAGCGTCACCACCGCACAGGCCGTCAGGAACCAACCGGACAGGCCCAGCAGGGCCGCCGCGCTCAGTTCCGCCGCCGCGGCCAGTGTGAGGCCGGCGGCCAGGTCGCGGCGGGGCACGGTGTGGCGCAGTAGTCGCCAGGCGTTCAATGAGGCCGTCCCCGGTCCAGGCGGATCGTCCGGTCCGCGAGTGGGAGCAGTGCGGGGCTGTGGGTGGCGAGCAGCACGCTCCGGCCGTGCGTCAGCGTGCGCACGGCCGCCACCACACGAGCCTCCGCCACCGGGTCGAGGTGGGCGGTGGGCTCGTCCAGGCAGAGCAGCGGTGCGTCCCGCAACAAGGCTCGTACCAGGGCGAGTTGCTGGGACTGGCCGGAGGAGAGCCCGCTCCCCCGCTCGCCGACCGCGGTGTCCAGCCCGCCGGGCAGGTCGGAGAGCAGGTCGCCGAAGCCGAGCGTGCCGAAGGCGGCGGCGAGTTCCGCGTCGGTGGCGTCCGGCCGGGCCAGCAGCAGGTTGTCACGGACCGTGCCGGGCAGCAGGTGTGCGGGTTGGCCGACCCAGGCGACCGCGGCGGGTGACGGCGGCTGGGAGGTGCCGTCCCACTCGTGGGTGACGGTTCCGGCGGTCGGTTCGGCGAGTCCCGCCGCGACGGCGAGCAGGGTCGACTTGCCCGCGCCGCTCGGCCCGGTGACGGCGAGGAAGGCACCCGGGGCGAGCTGGAGCCGCACGCCCTCCAAGGCGGGATCCACCCGGCCGGGGTGACGGACCGTCACCCCCTCCAGCTGCACGCCGACCGTGCCGCCGCTGCGTCGGGCCGGCGCGGGCTGGTCCGGGTCCTCGCCCGCGGTGCCGGCGCTGCCGAGGGTCTTCTCGATCAGCTCCGCCGCGGCGCGGGCCTCGGCGCGGGCATGGTAGCCGCGGGCCAGGTCGCGGGCGGGGGCGAAGTAGGCGGGGGTGAGCACCAGCACGAAGAGCGCGGTGGCCAGGCTCATATGGCCTGGTACCAGCGGGAGTTGGAGGTAGTTGAGGAGCGCAAGACCGCAGTAGGTCGCCACCACGGCGAGGCTGCCGGTGATCAGCAGCTCGATCCAGGCGGTGGAGAGGAAGGCGACCCGCAGCACCGTCTGGGTGCGGTGGGCCAGTTCCTCGTCGTCCTCGCGCAGCGAGAGCGCGGCGGCCTCCCGGGCGCCCAGTCCGATCAGCGTGGGCAGTCCGCGCAGCTGGTCGAGCAGGCGGGCGCTGTGGTGGCGCACCGCCGTGAGCTGCGCGTGGACGGCGGCCTGGGTGCCGAGGCCGATGACCTTGAGGTTGGCGGGCAGCAGCGGTGTGGCGGCGACCAGGATCAGTGCCACGAACCAGCCGCGGGTGGCGATGGCCGCCAGGGTCAGGCCGCTGCCCAGCAGCATCGTGGTGCGGGCGGGGACGTACTCGGTGAGCCATTCCGACAGCCGGGCCACCTCGCCGGTCAGGGACTCGGCGAGGGCGGCGTCACCGAGTCCGGTGCGGGTGGGCCCGTGCGCAGGCAGGGTCGCGGCGAGCAGGCGCTCGCGCAGTGCCGCGCGCACCCGGCGGGCGCCGCGCGCGGCAGCCGCGTCGGCGGTGCACAGCAGCACGGACCGGACCGCCAGTCCCGCGAGGACGAGGCCCGCGCCGGGCAGGACGCGTACCGGGATCCGTGCACCGTTCTGGCTGGTGAGCCCGCGCTGGGCGGCCCAGGCCAGGCCTGCCGCCCAGAGCACCGTGCCCAGCGGTGCCAGCCCGCGCAGCAGGCCCGCCCGCCGCAGCTCCCCGCGTCCGGGCTCGGCCCACGCTTGCAGCCGGGCCGACACCTCGTCGTCCTGGCCCCTGGCCCGCTCGTCGCCGAGTTCGGTCAGCAGGGCGGTCGAAGTGCTCACGTCCGAACCCTCGCGGAGTCCGCGTCTTGCGGGTCGAGATCGAAGACCCCGTCCCGCTGGTCGCGCCGGTCGCTGAGGAGCCAGGCGAGCAGGGCCGTCGCCGAGAGGAGGGCGACGCCCACCGGGTCGATCCAGCTGGCGATGCCGCCGAAGACGTCCTGGGACACGGCCGCCAGCCCGATGCCCGGCACGGTGAGCAGCACGCGCCGGGCGACGACCACGAGGCCGCCCGGCTCGGGCCGGGCCTGACGGGCTTCTCGCGCCCGCACCCGCAGCGGGGCGAGCGGCGCCTCGGGGGTTTGGGTGAACTTGCCGCGGAAGGCCCACCACGCGTACGCGTTGTAGGCGAACACCACCGGCATGCACAGTCCCACGCCGACCACCAGGAAGGTCTGCGAGCTGTGCGGACTGGAGGCCTGATGCAGCGTCAGCTCAGGTGGCACGATCACCGGGGCGGTGGCGGCCACCAGTGCCAGCAGACCGCAGACCTGGGCCGCGACCACGCCCGCGAAGGGCCGCCAGTCCGGCCGCCGCCCGAATCCGTGCCAGGCCACGGCCCCCGCGGCCACCGCCCCGGCGACCGCGGTCCAGTACAGCGCCGCGCGCACGGGCTCGTCGAAGCGGAACTTCTCCGGATCGGCGATCTCCAGGCCGAAGCCGAGGATCAGCGCGGCCACGGTGGTGCCCACCAGCAGCGGGCGCCCGGCCCGGCCCGCCCGCTCGCGGGCCGCGCCCTCGGTCTTGTCCTGCAGCCAGGCGGCACCGGCCAGCAGGTACAGCACCACCAGGCCGAGCGCGCACAGCACGCTGTAGGGGGTGAGCCAGTCGAAGGCGCCGCCGCTGAACGAACCGCCGTGCTGCCGCAGGCCGCTGAGCACGCCGCCGAGCACCAGGCCCTGGCAGAGGGTCGCGGCGACCGAGGCCCAGCCGAACAGCAGGGCCCAGCCGCGCCGGTAGCCGGCTGCGGCGCTCTGGAACTCAAGTCCCATGCCGCGCAGGATGATTGCGAGGAGCATGCCGATCAGCGGCAGGTAGACCCCGGGCAGCACGGTCGCGTAGACGCCGGGTAGCCCGGCCCACAGGGCGACGCCGGCCAGCACGAGCCAGCTCTCGTTGGCGTCCCAGGCGGTGGCGATCAGCTCGCCGTGCTCGCGCCGGCCCTCCCCCTTCGCGAACAGGCTGAGCATGCCGACGCCCAGGTCGTAGCCGTCCAGGACGACGTACATGCCGAGCGAGAGCAGGACGAGGGCGTAGGTGGCGTACTCAAGCAACGGGGGCCTCCTTTCCGAGGATCGGCGCCGCGGGCGCCTCTGGGCCGGCCTTGACGGTACGGACGATGTAGCGGACCCAGATGGCCAGCAGGGTCGCGTAGAGGAGCACGAAGGCGGTCAGGGTGGTGGCGGCCTCGGCGGTGGTCAGGTGCGACAGCGCGTCGGCGGTGCGCAGCTTGCCGTAGACCACCCAGGGCTGCCTACCGGTCTCGGCGGTGATCCAGCCGCCGGTGATGGCGATGACGCCGGCGGGTGTCATCCAGACCATCCAGCGCAGGAAGCGGCGGGAGTCGAACAGCCGCCTGCGCAGGCGCAGCACCAGACCCGCGAGGGCGGTGGCGAACATGGCCAGGGCGATGAAGTACATGGCCCGGAAGCCGTAGAAGACGCTCCACATGTTGGGCCGCTCGTCGGGCGGGCTCTGCAGCAGACCGGGCACGTGGGCCTCGCCGGTGAGGTCGTGGCCGATCACCGCGCCCAGGTGCGGGACGGTGATGCGCAGGTCGTTCTTGCCCTGGCCGGTGTCGGGGATGACGACCAGGTTGTATCCGTTGTTGTCGGTCTGCCAGTTCCCCTCGAGCGCTTGCAGTTTGGCGGGCTGGTGCTGGGCCATGAAGCCGGCGGTGGCGTCACCGTAGTAGAACTGGATCGGCATCAGGATGGCGAGCACCCCGAGGGCGATGGACAGGCAGCGGCGGGCGAACGGGAACGCGGCCCGGCGCTGCTTGACCAGGTACCAGGCGGAGATGCCGCCGACGAACCAGCTCGCGCTGATCAGTACGGCCAGCAGCATGTGCGGGAACCGGTAGGTGAAGGCCGGGTTGAGCAGGATCGTCATCCAGTCGCCGGGGTGGAACTGGCCGGCCGTCTCGGTGTAGCCGGCCGGGTCCTGCATCCAGCTGTTGGCGGACAGGATCCAGGTGGTGGACAGCAGGGTGCCGGAGGCGACCATCCAGGAGGCGAGCGCCATGGTGCGCGGTTTGACCCGGCCCTCGCCGTAGAGCATGACGCCGATGAAGCCGGCCTCCAGGAAGAAGGCCGTGATGACCTCCATGCCGATGGTGACCCCGATGACGGGTCCGACGGCGTGGGCGAAGACACCCCAGTTGAGGCCGAACTCGAAGGTCATCACGGTGCCCGCGACGACACCGAGGCCGAAGCCGACCGCGAAGATCTTCTTCCAGAAGCGGAAGATCTGCTGGTAGAGCGGGTTGCCCGTGCGTACGTAGGCGGTCTGCACGACGGCGAGCAGCACGGAGAGGCCGACCGTGAGGGCCGGGAAGGACATGTGGAAGATCGCCGTGATGGCGAACTGCCACCGGGACAGTTCTATGGCGGCCGGTGAGGCCATGAGGTCTCCGGAGGGTGGGCGGAACGGGGTTGGCGCGGCGGGAGCCGGAGGCAGCGGAGCTGAGGCGGCAGCAGCTCACTCCCGGCGGAGCTGAGGCGGCAGCACCTCACTGCCGGTGGACCTGATGAGGCGACACCTCACTCCCGGTAGAGCAGCGCGGTGGCGCCGGCCAGCACCGCGGCGGCCACCAGCGCCCAGGCGGTCTGCCCGTGCAGCACCAGGACCGCGCCGGGGGCCGCGCCGGCCAGCATGGTGGCGACCGCGAGGACCCTGCGCCGCTGGCGCGGCGCGGTGCCGCCGGCCAGGCGGGAGTCGGCCGCCAGGCCGGTCAGGGTGAGGGTGAGCACGGTGGTGGTGAGGTCCGGCACGCCGAGGCCGCGCACGGTGCCGTTGCGGATGCCCATCGCCACGGCCACCAGGGCGATCACGGCGTACCGCGCGGATCCGTTCGCGCTCCAGGCGAAGACGACGGCGGCGGACACCGCGAGCAGTGCGATCTCCAGGGCCAGGGCCGTGCGCACCCGGCGGTCGCGCCGCGTGTCGGCGTTCCGCGCCACCAGGCGGCCGGCCAGGACCGCGCCGAGCAGGAAGGCGGCGAGTGAGGTCAGCGAGCCCGTGACGGAGAACCCGGGTGCTCCGGCCAGGGCGAAGGCGATGACGACGACGTTGCCGGTCATGTTCGCCGTGAAGACATGGCCGAGGCCGAGGTAGCTCACGGCGTCGATCAGGCCGCTGACCGCGGTGAGGGCGAACAGGGCCAGCGCCAGCGGATGGCGGTCGTGGACCTGTGGCCCGGGAACCGGCGACTGCGGTCGGGCGGCGGTTCCGGGATCGTCTGCGGGCGTGGTCACGGTGTGTCCTCTACGAGTTGACGTTCCATCAGAAGAAGCACGGGTCCAGCGGCGCTGCACTCTGACCGGGGACGGCGAGGCCGCGGGCTTCGCGCCAGGCGAGCTGCTCGCCGGAGGCCGCGGCGGCCTCCACCACCCGATCGGCCTGCCGGACGCCGGCCAGGCTGGGCGCGGGGGTGGCGTGGTAGCCGCCGAACCGCGTGACCGGGCTCCAGGACGGCGCCACCGCGGGCAGCTCGGGGGCCAGCCCCTGGTGCTCCTGGGCGCCGTGGACGATCCGGCCGCCGACCACGGTGAGGACCGACTCGATGTGCGGGATGTCCGGCTCCGGCACGGTGAAGTAGTCGGCGCTGAGCACCGCGAGGTCCGCGTAACTCCCCACGGTCAGACGTCCCTTGACGTCATCCTCGCCGGTGAGGCGGGCGCCGCCCAGGGTGTAGAGCTCCAGGGCCTGCTCGCGGCTGAGCCGGTTGTGCTCGGCTGCCAGGCGCCGCCCACTGATCGCGCGGCCGGAGACCAGCCAGTGCAGCGCGACCCAGGGGTTGTAGGAGGAGACCCGGGTGGCGTCGGTGCCCCCCGCGACGGTGAGGCCGCGGTCCAGCATGGCGCGCAGCGGCGGCGCCTCGGCGGCGGCCGGGGCGCCGTAGCGCGAGACGAATGCCTCGCCCTGGAAGGACATCCGGTTCTGCACCGAGACGGCGCCGCCCAGGGCCGCGATCCGGTCGAGGCTGTCCGGGCTCACCGTCTCCGCGTGGTCGAAGAGCCAGCGGTTGCCGTGCGGGAAGAGGCCGTCGGCGGCGAGCTTCTCGAAGACGGCGAGGTCGCGGCGGATGGTCTCGTCGTAGCTGGCGTGCAGCCGAAAGCCCCAGCCGTGCTCCATGAGCAGGCGGACGGCCTTCTCGAACTCGCTCTCGTAGGCGCCCAATTGCGGTCGCGGTTCGGTGAAGTTCTCGAAGTCGGCCGCCGCCCAGGTGAGGTTCTCCCCGGCGCCGTTGAGGCGCAGCCAGGCGTCGCCGTCGCCGGGGCGCACGGTTGCGACCCAGCGGGCGAGGTCGTCCAGTTCCTGTCCGGCGGTCTGCGGGAAGAGGTGGTAGGCGATCCGCAGCGTCAACTGCCCTTGCCGGGCCAGCTCCATGACGGTGGCGTAGTTCTCCGGGAAGCTCTGGAACCCGCCGGCGGCGTCGATCGCGGAGGTGAGGCCGAAGCGGTTCAGCTCGCGCAGGAAGTGCCGGGTGGAGCCGGCCTGGTGGGCCTCGTCCAGCATCGGCGCCTTGGCCAGGGTGGAGTAGAGCAGCAGCGCGCCGGGCGCGGCGATCAGCAGGCCCGTCGGTTCGCCGTCGTGGCCGCGGACGATCTGCCCACCGCGCGGGTTCGGGGTGTCACGGGTGAATCCGGCGGCCCGCAGCGCGGCCCGGTTCAGCAGCGCCGACTGGTAGAGGTGCAGCACGAAGACGGGGGTGTCGGGCGCCGCGGCGTTGAGTTCGTCCAGGGTGGGCAGCCGCCGTTCGGCGAACTGGTCGGCGGACCAGCCGCCGACCACCCGCACCCACTGGCCGGGCGGGGTGGCTTCCGCCTGGACCCGGAGCATGGCGAGCGCCTGACGCAGCGTCGGCACACCGTCCCAGCGCAGCTCCAGCACGTAGTTGAGGCCGCCGCGGATGACGTGCAGGTGCGCGTCGTTGAGTCCGGGGACGGCCCGGCGGCCGAGCGCGTCGACCACCCGGGTGTCCGGGCCGACCAGCGGGACGACGTCCGCGTCGGCACCGACCGCCGTGATCAGTCCGTCCCGGACGGCCACGGCACTCGCATGCGGACGGCGCGGGTCATTGGTGTGCACCTTGGCGTTGCGGACGACCAGGTCGGCGGGCTGGTCCGGGGCACCGGGACGGATCCCGGCAACGGGCATGCTGGACAACGGAGTTCCCCTTCGGGCGATGGCAGCTGACGGGTTGGCGTGGGTGGTCGACGTGGATGCCGGGTCAGTGAGGGCTGAGCGCGGCGGGCGGCGGGGTGAACGGCAGCGCCGGGCTGGCGGCGGGCCGTGGAGCCGCGGCGGCCGCGAGGGCCAGCGCCGCGAGTTCTCCGCCGGCCCGCTCGATCCGCACCGGCAGGGTGTCGGTGAGGGCGTCGCCGGTCCCGCCCCAGTCCTCGGCGGCCGCGAAGACCGCGGTCGGGGCGATGAGAGCGCGCTGGTAGGCGAAGAGCGGGCGCATCGCGTGCTCGAGGGCCAGGGAGTGGCGCGCGGTGCCGCCCGTGGCGGCGATCAGCACCGGCGTGCCCGTCAGTGCTCCGGGGTCGAGCAGGTCGAAGAACGACTTGAACAGGCCGCTGTAGGAGGCCGAGAAGATCGGCGACACGGCGATGAGCGCGTCGGCCGTGCTCACCTCCTCCAGCGCACTGGCCAGTGCGGGCGCGGGAAAGCCGGTGACCAGGTGGTTCGCGATGGGGGTGGCCAGCGGGCGCAACTCGTGTAGCTGCAACCGGACTTCGCGGCCGGCCCGGGTGAGGTGCGCGGTGCTGGCGTCGGCGAGCCGGTCGGCGAGCAGGCGGGTGGAGGAGGGCTGGCTGAGCCCGGCCGAGACCACGGCCAGGGTGATCGGAGAGGTCGTTTCCATGGTGGAGCTCCGTCGGGGTCAGGAGGCGGCGGGGGTGCGGTCCCGGAGCGCGGCGTGGGTGGGTGCGTCGGGCACGGTCGCGGGCCGGCCGGCGGCGAACTCCTTGCGGAGCACGGGCACCACCTCCTCGCCGAGGATGTCGAGCTGCTCCAGCACGGTCTTCAGCGGCAGGCCGGCGTGGTCCATCAGGAACAGTTGGCGCTGGTAGTCCCCGACCAACTCGCGGAAGCCCAGCGTGCGTTCGATGACCTGCTGGGGACTGCCCACGGTCAGCGGCGTCTGCTCCGTGAACTCCTCCAGTGAGGGTCCGTGGCCGTAGACCGGCGCGTTGTCGAAGTACGGACGGAACTCGCGGACCGCGTCCTGGGAGTTGCGGCGCATGAAGACCTGCCCGCCCAGCCCGACGATCGCCTGCTCCGGCGTCCCGTGGCCGTGGTGGGCGAAGCGGGTGCGGTACAGCTCGACCATCCGCCGGGTGTGCTCCTGCGGCCAGAAGATGTTGTTGTGGAAGAAGCCGTCGCCGTAGTAGGCGGCTTGTTCGGCGATCTCCGGGGACCGGATCGAGCCGTGCCAGACGAAGGGCGGCACGCCGTCCAGCGGGCGCGGGACGGCGGTGAAGGACTGCAGCGGGGTGCGGAAGCGGCCCTCCCAGTCCACCACGTCCTCGCGCCACAACCGGTGCAGCAGCCCGTAGTTCTCCACCGCGAGTGGGATGCCCTGGCGGATGTCCTGGCCGAACCACGGGTAGACCGGGCCGGTGTTGCCGCGCCCGAGCATCAGGTCGACCCGACCGTCGGCGACGTGCTGCAGCATCGCGAAGTCCTCGGCGATCTTCACCGGGTCGCTGGTGGTGATCAGGGTGGTCGCGGTCGAGAGGACGATCCGCTCGGTCCGCGCGGCGATCCAGCCGAGCATGGTGGTGGGCGAGGACGGCACGAACGGTGGGTTGTGGTGCTCGCCGGTGGCGAAGACGTCGAGTCCCACCTCCTCGGCCTTGAGCGCGATGGCCAGGATGGCCTTGATCCGCTCGTGCTCGGACGGCTCCCGTCCCGTGGTGGGGTCGACCGTCACGTCGCCGACGCTGAATATCCCGAACTGCAAGGGGTGCCGCCTCTCCGTCTTCAGAACAGCCCGATGGGGCCGCCGCGGCGAGCCTAGGCAGCCGCCTGCACCCGGAGTGCTTTCGCAGCGCATCGTCGGTTGCCCCACAGCGCACAGTGCAAGCGGCTGACCTGGGGTTCCTCGTCGGTGCAGTGTCGGAACAGTCCAGGGCACGGAGCGAGCAGCCACGTCGGGTGGCGCGCACTAGCGTCGTCGAACGTGGCGCCCCGACGGCCTTCCGGGGCACCTGACTCAGCTCAACTACCCAATGGGAGAGGAACCATGGTGGACTTCGCCAACGTCCAGGCCGCCCCCAGCCCCGACCTGCTCACGCCCGACAACTCGATGATGCTGTTCGTCGACCACCAGCCGCAGATGTTCTTCGGCACCGGCAGCGGAGACCGCACCTCCATCATCAACTCGACCGTCGGCCTGGCGAAGGCCGCGAAGATCTTCGACGTGCCGGTGGTGTTGTCCACCGTGGCGGCGGAGTCCTTCTCCGGGCCGATCCTCCCGCAGCTGCGGGACGTCTTCCCCGACCACGGGATCGTCGACCGGACCAGCATGAACGCCTGGGAGGACGAGGCGCTGGTCGAGGCGGTCAAGGCCACCGGCCGTAGCAAGATCATCCTCTCTGGCCTGTGGACCGAGGTCTGCCTGGTCCTGCCGGCGCTGTCGGCGCTCCAGCAGGGCTACGAGGTGTACGTGGTCGCCGACGCCTCCGGTGGCGTCAGCCCGCGGGCCCATGAGCACGCCCTGCAGCGCATGACCGCCGCCGGCGCCGTGCCGGTCACCTGGCTCCAGGTGCTGCTGGAGCTCCAGCGCGACTGGGCCCGCACCGAGACCTACGTCCAGGTGACCGACCTGGTCAAGGAGCACGGCGGCGCCTACGGCATGGGCGTCGTCTACGCCCAGTCCATGATCGACCCGCACGCCGCCGGCTGACGGGCCGTCACCGAACAGATCCGGAGCCCATCATGAACACGGGTCTACTCCTGCTGCGGGTGGTCGCCGGCCTGCTGATCGCCGGCCATGGCGTCCAGAAGGTCAGCTTCCGCCTCGGCGGCAGCGGACTGGCCGGCGGCACCGCGGAGTTCCGCGGCGACGGCTTCCGCGGCGGGCAGCTCACCGCACTCGCCGCGGGCGGCACCCAGATCGGCGCCGGCCTGATGCTGGCGCTCGGCCTGCTCACTCCGCTGGCCGGCGCGGGTGTGATGGGCGTGATGACCGTCGCCCTCACCGTCAAGTGGCCGCACGGGCTGTGGGTGCAGCACGACGGGTACGAGTACCCCCTCGTGCTGATCGTCACCGGTGCGGCGCTGGCCGCCACCGGCCCCGGCCAGTGGTCGCTCGACGGCGCCCTGGGCCTGGCGCACTGGCCGCTGTGGTGGCTGCCGGTGGCAGTGGTCGCCGGCGTCGGCGGCGGCCTGGCCACGCGGCTCGCCCTGCACCGAGCCTGACCGCGGGCACCCCCCTGATCGCGCGGGCCCCGAGGCACCTCCCTGCCTCGGGGCCCGCGCCATGACAGCCTCCTGGCGATCTTCCGGCACTCCGGAAGGAGCATCGGGAGGCAGGCGGCCACGCTGCTCGTGGCCGATCCCACGACGCGATACCCCAAGAGCAGGAAGCGAGACGGTGGTGGCAGTGAGGGAAGATGCGCCCACGCGCGAACCGAGCCCGGCGGAGGCCGAACGCCAGACACCCACGAGCTCGGATCCGGCCCCCGGGCCCGAACCCGAGCCGGACGTGCACTCCATGACACGGATCACCCTGCGGCCCATCGCCTCGCCCTTGCCACTGGGCTTCTACACCGTGGCCATCGCCTCCGCCGTCACCAGCAGCCTGCAGCTCGGCCTGATCGACAGCGCGGACCGGCAGGCCGTGGCGCTCACGGTCTTCCCCGCCTTCGTGCTCCAACTGCTGGTCAGCGTCCTCGCTTTCGGCGCCCGGGACGTGATCGCGGCAACACTGATGGCCGGCTTCGCAGGCGCCTGGCTGGCCAACGGACTGGTCACGGCGACGGATGCCCGCGGCGGTGCGCAGGTGCTGGGCGTGTTGAACCTGGTGTTCACGGTCTTCTCGGCGCTGATGGCCTCGGTGGCGAGGCCGAAGAAGGCGCTGTGGCTGCTCCTGCTGATCGCCGTGCCCCGCTATCTCGCCGCCGGCCTCTTCGGCGTCTCGGGCGCGGCCTGGCTGGGCCACACCGCCGGAGCGCTCGGCATGGTCCTGGCGGTGGTTGCGATGTACGCGGGCTACGCGCTGATGCTGGAGGAGCTGCAGGGCAGGGAGATCCTGCCGATCGGGCGCAGCGGTCCCGCGCACCACGCCATGCACGCGGGGCTGGCCAGCCAGCTGCGCCGGCTGGAGCGGCAGGCGGGGGTGCGCCGGACCCTTTAGCCGGTGCCCCGCCCGACCACCGGAATTCCATGACGTGCTGTGCGACCACTCGGCCGTGCGCGTACCCCGCCCCGGGTACGCGCACGGCCGAGTCGCGATCGGCGGGCCCTCCCGTAGCGCTCTCGGACGACAGGCAGTGCTCCCAGAGGCAACCAGCCTCCGTCCACCGACCGTAACGTCTGACCCATCGCAGCCACATGCTGCTCGAAAGGAAGAAATCCCATGCCGTTCATCACCGTTGGCCAGGAGAACTCCACCTCCATCGACCTCTACTACGAGGACCACGGCTCCGGGCAGCCGGTCGTCCTCATCCACGGGTTCCCTCTGAACGGGCACTCCTGGGAGCGGCAGAGCGCCGCGCTGCTCGACGCCGGCTACCGGGTGATCACCTACGACCGCCGCGGCTTCGGCCAGTCCTCGCAGCCGACCACCGGCTACGACTACGACACCTTCGCCGCCGATCTCAACACCGTGCTGGAGACGCTCGACGTCCAGAACGCCGTGCTGGTCGGCTTCTCCATGGGCACCGGCGAGGTCGCCCGGTACGTGTCCGCCCACGGCTCCGCCCGGGTCGCCAAGGTCGCCTTCCTGGCCTCCCTGGAGCCCTGCTTGCTGAAGAGCGACGACAACCCGGACGGGGTCGCCCCGAAGGAGTTCTTCGACGGCATCGTCGCGGCGGTGAAGGCCGACCGCTACGCCTACTACCGCGACTTCTTCCAGGACTTCTACAACCTCGACGAGAACCTGGGGACCAGGATCAGCGAGGAGGCCGTCCGCAACAGTTGGAACGTCGCGGCCGGCGGGGGCGCCTACGCCGCCTCGGCCGCGCCGTCCACCTGGTACACCGACTTCCGGGACGACATCCCGCGCATCGACGTGCCGGCCCTGATCCTGCACGGGACCGGCGACCGCATCCTGCCCGTCGACAACACCGGCCGGCCGTTCCACCGGGCACTGCCCTCCGCCGAGTACGTGGAGATCGAGGGCGCCCCGCACGGCCTCCTGTGGACCCACGCCGAGGAGGTCAACGAGGCCCTGCTGTCCTTCCTGGCGAAGTGACCCTGCGCGGCTGCGGCGACCGACCTCGCCGCAGCCGCGTACCTCGCCGTCACGGCACGAAGCCTCCGGCCCTCGCATTCCGCAGGATGCGAGGGCCGGAGGCTTCGTGCCGTCAGGCGGCGGTCAGGCGCGGACCAGCGGCGTGTCCACCAGGTGCTCGGCCAGGAACCAGGCCTGCTGCTCCCCCGTGCGGATCACCTGGGAGACCAGCAGGTCGTTGGTCCCGTCGTCCCCCAGCTCGGCGACCCGGGCGGCCGCGTCATGGGCGTCGATGAGGATCGTCTCGTGGGCCTCCAGCAGCCGCGACAGCATGGCCGGCACCTCCTCGACACCGTTCGGCGGCCGCTTCACGGAGGTGAGTTCGGCGACGTGGCGGGGGTCGCCCACCGCCACTCCGCCCAGGCTCTGGACCCGCTCCGCTAGGGCGTCGACCAGCGCCAACTGCTCCTCGGCGTGCTTGTCCAGCACCAGGTGCAACTGGTAGAAGGTCGCGCCGCGGACCAGCCAGTGGTGCTTCTTGTAGAGCCCGTACAGGATCTGGGTGTCCGCCAGCACCCGGTTGAGCCGCTGGCAGGCGTACATGCGGGCGTCGTGCGTCAGGCCGAGCGGGAACAGCTTCACCGTCCCGAACTCCTGGATGACCTCGCCCTTCTGGTGCAGCCAGGGCTGGCCGCCGCCCACGGTGGGTTGTGCGCTCATGTTCCTCGTCCTTTCGTTGGTGTGTGTTGGGCCGGGTCAGCCGACCGCGCGAACTGCCTCGACGATCAGGTCCGCGACGAACTTCGGCCGGGACACCGCCACGGCGTGCGAGGCCCCGTCGGCCTCGACGACGGTCGCGCCCGCCCGCCGTGCGCCGAACCGCTCCACCTCGGGATTGATCGCGTTGTCCGCACCGGCCACCAGCGCCCACGAGCGCTTGCTCCGCCAGGCTGCTGCCGCGGCCGGCTCGGTGAAGGCCGCGGCGGCGAGCGGACGCTGCGCCACCGCCAGCACCCTGGTCACCTCTTCGGGGACGTCGGCGGCGAAGACCGAGGGGAACGCCTCGGGCACCACCGAGACCTCGACCGCCGAGCCGCCCCCGTCCACGGGGTACGTCGCGGTCCGCAGGCTCGACGCGAGCGGGGAGTCGGGGAAGCGCCCCTGCAGCTCGCCGAGGCTCTCGCCCTCCTCCAGTGCGTAGGCGGCGATGTACACCAGCCCGACGACGTTCTCGGCCGTGCCGGCAACGGTGATGACCGCGCCGCCGTAGGAGTGGCCGACCAGCACGACCGGCCCGTCGATCCCGGCCACCACGGAGGCGGTGTACGCGGCGTCGCTCGCCAGACCGCGCAGCGGGTTGGGCGGCGCCACCACGGGCACGCCGTGGCCCTGGAGTTCGGCGATGACACCGGCCCAACTGGAGGCGTCGGCGAAGGCGCCGTGGACCAGAACGACCGTGGGAGGGCTGTTCGACGTCACAGGGGGTCCTTTCTTGTGCGCTCGCGGAGCGCACTGCGGATCGGAATGCGGATCGGAATGCGCCGACCGTAGGGCGGTTCGGCCGGTGTCTGTTGTCCATCGACGCACCGCGCTCGGCCCCGCAGCGCATCGCTTGACGGCACGCCGCCCCGGTGCACTGCCGGAACGGAGGCGGTGCGCTGCGGGCCAAGTACGGACGGGTGAGCCGCCTACCGTCCTGTCAGGTAGTCGAGCGGGCGGGTCCCGTCGGCTCCGCACCGGGCCCATGGCACCGGTCAACCCTCCGACCAGCAGCAGACCCGCGCCCGCTGCCCGGCTACAGCGGCCACCGGGCGTGAACGACGACCGGGAGGTCCCCCCATGACGAAGGGCTTCGCTCGACGGGCGATCCCGTTGGTGGCCGCGATCGCCGCACTGACGGCGATCCCCACCGCCTCGATGGCCCAGGCCAGCACGACGCCGGACTCGCACCGGCAGCTCGCCGTCGGGCCGCAGTACGACACCACCCATGTGTACGTCGCGCCGGGCACCGAGCAGGCGTTCGCGGCCAGTTGGGTGGCCACCTTCGGCGGCAGCACGCTCGGGCCGGTCGCCACCCAGGTGACCCCGACGCCCAGCAGGACGATGTCCGAGCTGGTGCTGTCCCCGGTGGGCACGCTGTCGCTCTTCGACTACACCACGCCCGTCCCGTACCCGTTCGGCACCGAGCGCACCGGCTGGCTGGTCACCGACCTCGACCGGGCCGTCCGGACCGCCAAGGCCGACGGCGCGGGCGTCACCGTGTCGCCGTTCGCCGACCCGATCGGCCGGGACACCATCGTCCAGTTCCCCGGCGGGATCAGCGCTCAGCTCTACGTGCACACCACCGCGCCGTCCTACCCCGCGCTGGCCAGCGTGCCGGAGAACCGGCTCTACCTGTCGCCGGACGCGGTCGGCGACTTCCTGCACAGCTACCTGCGCTTCACCGGCGGCCGGATCGTTTCCGACGACCGCCACGCCGACGGCGCCGCGATCGGCCTGCCCGGCACGACGTACCGCCTGCTGCACCTCACCTCGGGCTTCGGTGCCACGACGATCACGGTGACGGACGGCCACCTGCCCTACCCGTTCGGCCGGGACCTGACCGGCTACGGCGTGTCCGACCTGGGCGCCACCCTGGCCAAGGCGAAGGCCGCCGGCGCCTCGGTGCTGTGGGGGCCGGTCTCGGTGGGCAACCGGGACAGCGCGATGGTGCAGTTCCCGGGCGGCTACATCGCGGAGCTCCACGCCGACCGGTGACAGGGGCGAAGGCGCGGGTGGACCCTGGCGGGAAGCTTCCAGCCAGGGCCCACCCTCGTCTTGACGTAGCCTCAGATCGCGCCGTCGGAGATGCGAAGTTTGGCCATGTTTCCCAGTTCTCAACCCACTCGAGTGTTGCGATTCCCATTCGACCCCCAGTGGACCCAGTTCGTCCCCGTTCGGTGGCAAACCACGATCGGTGGTGATGGACCGTCACATTCGGTCGACAGTCCGGCGGTCAGCGGGATCGATCTTGCGGAGGGCTGTCCCGAGCCCACATAATGACTCCCGGCTTCAGCCAGATTTTCAGATCATCCAGGGGGAAGATAGTGCTCGCCAAGCGCATTGCCGCCGTTGCCGGTACGTTGTCACTCGCTGCTGGTGGCTTCCTGATGGGGACTGCGGCGCCTGCCAGCGCCTCGGACCCGGCCTCCATCTGCGGACCCGGCTACTACAATGTTTGGACCGACAATCTCCCCGCATCCACCGTCTACGTCGAATTCAACGGCTCGACGGACTGCGCGGTGAACATCAAGACCCAGAACATCGGCACCCCGAGCGCGGTCAGCGTCTACATCATGGGGCCGAACGGCGCCTCCCCCAACAACGGTGAGGACTACGGTAAGTACTCCTACTACGCCGGCCCGGTGTACGCGTACGCTCCGCACTCGTGCATAACCTGGGGCGCGGGCGATGGCTACATCAACCGGGACTACTCGGGGCTCTGCGGCTAGCACTCTCACGGGCCGACTCCAGGGGTGGGTCCCGACACCTCCTCCCGGTCGCTCAAGGGGGCCTGATCAGGCCCAAGAACACACCAACGTGGTGGAACGCGGCTACGCTACGCCGCCGCGTTCCACCACGTTCCACGGCGTCCACGGGCATCTGGCGATCCCGGTCGCGCAGAAGCTGGACGGGTACAGCGTGGTGCCGTGGATGCGCCGGCAGCGCTGGACCGGGCGCCCGTCCGCCGAGCAGGTGGCGAAGAACGCGCCGACCACCTGTTCATGGTCAATGAATCGCCTTCCGTGTGGCCGAGTTGGCCCTTGCTGGACGCATGCCACGCGATCTCGGCAGCGGCGCCGGGCCGACCCGGGCACTCGACGATGCCGTCGCCGCGCGGGATGACGTCAGGTTCGCGCCGGACCAGGGACAGGAACCCGTGGACACTGCGCTGTGCTGGCATGCCGTCAGCCCAGGCGGCGGCCAGGGTGTCCGCGACGGTCCGGAGTGAATCTCCGACAATTGCGCCATCAGGCAATGACAAGGTCAAGCCTGGTCATTGGGAGCATCTCTGACTGGTCGTCACTGTTGGTAGACGGATTGTCAGGTGGGCCGGACGATCTTGACGGTCGAAATCATTGGCTGACAGTATGATCACTCATTACGACTGCCAAGCTGTTCCTGTTCGAACAGCCAATCCTGCCAGGCATGTTGTCCTTTTGCGCACCGCAGCGGGCCGCCGGAGCGGCGGCCCGTCGTGCGCCTGGCGAGCACGGGGGGTTGTTGGTGGCAGCAAGCTCGATGGAGGAAGCATGAAGCTCATGAACAAGCTCGGTCGCACCGCGGCCTCGCTGGCCGTGGTGGCCGCCGCCACGACCGGTGTGACCGTCTCCGGCGTCGGCACGGCCAGCGCCGGCGCCTACGGCTGCGCCGGCAGCGAGGTGTCCGGTTCGCCCCGCGCCTTCTACGGCGAGGGTGACTACCTGAACACCGTTGTGGCCTACGTCCACACCTACTGGGACGGCACCAACAACTGCGAGGTCGCGGTCAAGCAGGTCTTCGCCGGCCAGTCGACCCGGACGGCCATCACCCTCTACACGAACTGGGGCGAGAAGACCGACTCCGACTACTACTCCTGGTACGCCGGGCCCGTGGTCGTCAAGGGCGTGGGTTCCTGCGTCTGGGAAGAGGTCGACATGTGGGATGACAACGGCCGGGAGATCGCCCAGTCGTTCAACGGCGACAAGCACAACTGCGGCTGACCCAGCGCGACTCGCAGCGGCGCCCCCGGGCGCCGGAGCAGGAGGGGCAGCCCTCGCTCCCGCGCTCGTCGGGGTGCCTTTCCGCGTGGCTCCGACTCGATTCCCGAGGCACCGGCGAGCTCAACGCACCCGGCACAGCTTCGGCTTGCGCGCCCGGCGTACACATCGGGCCGCCCGCACCCGGCTGTTCCTGCCTGAAGTTCCACCCTGCGGTTGGATACCGCAGGGTGCAGCTTCAGCCGGCAGCCGGCCCGCCGGTCGGGGGGTGCCCCCTACTCGGCGTCGAAGTTCTGGAGCTGGGCCTGCGCGTCGTCCAGGGTGGTCTGCGGAACCCCGATCAGCACCTGCGGGGAGCCGATGTCCCCGCTGGGGCAGAAGCGGGCGTCCTTGACGGGAACCTTCACGAGCAAGGCTTCCTCGCTGCGGGCTATGACGAGGAGAGAGCCGGTCGTGCAGCTCGCATCGGGAGCTATCGGCGGAGAGGAAAGCCAGGTGACGGGCTGGAAGACCTCGCCTCCCGCCTCCAGTACCGTTCCGTGCGCCTTGTCGGCGGAGAACGTTCCATCACCCAGGACGCCGGTGGTGAGGCGGAGATGACGCTTGCTCAAAGTGTGCTCCCAGTCGACCATTTAGGTGATCCACTCGGTAGAGCGGCTCACTTACTAAAATGTCGCCGGGGCTCGGTTGTGTTGCACCCCAGCCGAACTTTTTCCCGGTCCGGGCAGCCGGTGGCCCGCCCGCCCACTGACGTCCCATCCCCCCTTGTAGGATGATGTTTCAACTACCAGGGAGAATGATGGACCCGCAGGAGCCCCAAGCGTTCGGGCCGCTGCTCCGCGCACACCGGCACACGGCCGATCTGACCCTGGAGGAGCTGTCCGAGCACTCGGGCGTCAGCGGGCGCGCCATCGGCGACATGGAGCGCGGCCACAGCCGCGGTCCGCAGCCCCGCACGGTCGCCGCGCTCGCCGAGGCCCTTGCCCTGTCCTCCGAGGACACCGCGGCGCTGCTCGCCGCCGCCCGCTCGGGCCGTCGCCGGCAGCGTCCGGTCGCCGCCCGCCCATGTGAACTCCCCTCCCCGGTTCCGGATTTCACCGGGCGCGAGGCAGAGGTCGACTGGCTCGGCCGAGCCATCGCCAACCCGCGGCTGCCCCGGGTGTCGATCGTCTCCGGAGCACCCGGCCTGGGCAAGACCGCGCTGGTCCTGCACGCCGGCGAACGTCTGACCGAGCGGTTCGCCGACGGCTGCCTCTTCCTTGACCTGCGCGGTCTGGACTCCGAACCGCTCACCCCCCACGAGGCCCTCGGCCGCCTACTCCGGGCCCTGGGCCTGCGCGAACGCGACCTCCCGACCGAGACGGACGAGCGACAGGCGCTCTACCGCCGCCTCCTCAAGGACCAGGACGTCCTCGTCGTCCTCGACAACGCCGCTCATGAGGGCCAGTTGCGCGCACTGCTGCCGGGCCCCGGACACGGCACCGTCTGGGTCACCAGCCGCCGCACCCTCACCGGGATCGAACATGCCCGGCGCCTGGTCCTGAAGCCCCTGCCCGCCGCGGCCGCCACCACCCTGCTCGGGGCGATCCTCGCGCTGCGCGATGACGAACCGCAGGACGGGTCGGCCGCGGCCGATCCGTCGGCGCTGGCGCGGATCGCCGACCTGTGCGGGAATCTGCCGCTGGCGCTGCGCATCGCGGGCAACCGGCTGCTGAGCCGCCCCGCCTGGAGTGCGCGCAGTCTCGCCGACCGCCTCGGCGACGAGGAGCTGCGCCTTGGGCGCCTCGCCGCCGGAGACCTGCGCATCCGGTCGGCCTTCCAGCTCTCCTACGAGCAACTCGCCAAGCCCACCCGGCGGTTGTTCCGCCGACTCGCGCTCGTGCCGGGCCCCGACTTCGATGCCGGGCTGGGCTCGGCCCTCACCGGCCTCGCGCGCGGACCCGTCGAGGAGATGCTCGACGAGCTGCTGGAACTCGGCCTGCTCAGCACCACCACCGCCGACCGGATGCTGTTCCACGACCTCATCCGCCTCTTCGCCCGGGAGCGCCTGGACGAGGAGGAGTCCCCGCAGGACCGCCGGGCCGCGGAGACCGCCATGCACAGCTGGCTGCTCCACAGCGCCGAGGCCGGCGGCTGCTGCTTCCAGCCGGAAGGCCCGTGCAGCGACCCCGTGTTCGACACGCCCCGGGCCGCCCAGGCGTGGCTGGAAGCCGAGAGTGCCAACTGGCTCGCCGCCCTGCGGACGGCGGCCGAGGACGGTCGCCACACCGAGGTGGTGCGCGTCGCCGAGTCCATGCACTGGTTCTCCGACCGCTGGATGTACTGGGGGCACTGGCACGAGGTGTTCGGCCTGTCCCGGGCGGCCGCGCACGCGCTCGGCGACCGGGCACTGGAGGCGGCCCACGCGAGCTACCTCGCCTGGGCGCAGTACTACTGCATGAACCGCCCCCACGAGGCACTCGCCATCGCCGAGGAGGCCATCGAGTTGGCCCACTTGGGCGGCGACCGCCTCCAGGAGGCATGGGCGGCCTTCTACGCGGCCGCGGCCGCCGTCGGGCTCCGCAGGCTCAGCGCGGCGATCGACTTGGCGCGGCGATCGGCGGAGCTGTTCGCCGCGGCCGGCGACCGCGAGGGACGCCCACAGGCACTGCTGGCGCTGGCCGGTGCCGAGTACTACCAGGGCGAGGCCACGGCCGCGGTCGCCACCCTGGACACTGTGATCGGGCTGCTCACCGACCCGGCCACCGCCCCCGCCACGCCCCACATCGTCGACTTCACCATGGCCAACGCGCTTTCCCAGAAGGCCGAGTCACTGCTCGCCCTGGACCGTCCCGATGACGCGGAGCGGGCCTACTCCGACGCCCGCAGCTTGGGCACGCGGCTCGGGGTTCCCATGCTGCAGGCCATCGCCGCGCTCGGCCAGGCCCGGGCCCTGAACGCCCTGGGGGACCGGGAGCGGGCGCTCGCGACCGTCCGCGAGGCGATCGCACTCGCCGAGGCCGCCGGCGACACCGCCCGGAAGACGGAAGCCGTCGAGCTGCTGGGCAACTGGACGGGCACGCCTGCTGGTTGATGTCACGTCACCCGGTGGCAGCCAGTGCCGCCGGGCGGCGCGGGCCCTGCCCTGCCGCGCTGCCGGCAGCAGCAGGACGCACGGCCCGCGACGTGGCGAAGCCGCTCCCCGGACCCGCCTGCCACTCGCTCGGTGAGACCCCGTAGGCGGCGCGGAACGCCCGGCTGAAGTGACTGGCGCTCACGAACCCCCAGCGGCCCGCGACCGCCGCCACGGTCACGCGACCCGCCGACCGGGCCAGCTCCCGCCGGCACATCTCCAGGCGCCGGCGCTGGATCCAGCGGGCGACCGTCGCGTCCTCGTGCCGGAAGAGCTTGTGCAGGTACCGCACCGACACGTGGTGGGCGGCCGCGATCCGCTCCGGCGACAGGTCCGGGTCGCCGAGGTTGCGCAGGATGTGGTCCTTCACCCGCGCCAGGGTGGCCCGGGCCGGCTCGGGCGGCTCCGACACCGACCGACCGCGGAGCTCACCGGCGAGCACCGCCAGCAGGTCCAGCGCCGTGGTCGCGAGCCGACCGGCGACGTCAGGCTCCAGCGAGTCGGCGGCCCGCGCCAGGCGCTCCAGATAGGCCGCCACCAGCCGTGCGGTGCCTTCCCCGGCGTCGAACGACGTCGCGGTGAGCATCCGAAGGTCCTCCTCCGAGACTCCCACCGCCGACCGCGGCCAGTGGAAGGCCGTGAAGTCGAACGGCTCCTCCAACTCCTTGGCGAACGGCCGCCCGGCGTCGGAGATCGCGAACGCACCCGGTCGCAGCAGCACCTGGCAGTCGTCCTGGACCAGCCGAGCGGTTCCGCGGTGCTGGAGCGCCAACGTCAGGTGGTCCTCGCCGCCGCGCGCGATCAGGCCCGCACTGCGCACGACCCGCTGCGGCCCGGACCGCACCCGGGAGATCTGGAGGTCGCCCAGCCGGTGGCTGCTGATGCGTGCCGGGGCCGGCGAGCCTTCGAGCAGCGACACGTCCAGCGGGATGAACGTGCGGGAGACCGCCTCGTGCCAGTACTCGGCGCGGTCGGCGGTCGGTATCGCGGTGGTGTCGAGAACGACGGACATCAGCGCTCCTCGGACGATTGCGGGCGCGCCGAACTCACGGTCCGGCGTCGCGGCTGTCGGGCGGGCGCGGGACCGGCGCCTGCCGCCAACTCCATCCCACCGTCGGCCGCCGCCGTGAACCAGGAAGAACAACAGGAGGAACTTCGCCACCGGTGCCGTGCCGTCCGTCCTCACCACGGGCGGCGGCGGTGCGCCCCACGAGGGGACCTTGCGCGGGACACCCGGCAGGTCAGCGGGTGTCGAGGGCGCGGGCGAGCGCGGCCCGCGAGGTGATGCCGAGTTTGGGGAAGACCTTGTAGAGGTGGGCGGCGACGGTGCGGGGCGACAACTGGAGCCGCTGCCCGATCTCCTTGTTGGTCAGGCCGGTCGCGGCCAGCCGGGCGATGCGCAGTTCCTGGCCGGTCAGGGCGGACTGCGGATCGGCCGGTCCGTCCGGCAGCGGGGCCACCGCGTCGCCGGCGGCCCGCAGCTCCTCCTCGCAGCGCTGCGCCCAGACGGCCGCTCGGAGCCGGCGGAACACGTGGTGCGCCACGCGCAGCACCTCCCGAGCCCCGGGGCGGTGGCGCCGCCGCAGCCAGGAACCGTGGGCGAGCCGCAGCCGGGCCAGGTCGAACGGCCAGCGCTCGGCCCCCGGCACGGCGTACGCGGCCTGGTAGGCGGCCTCGGCACCGTCGTCCTCGGCGGCCACGGCGACGGCCGCCGCGAACAGGAAGGCGTGCCGGCCGGAGATCTCCGCGGAGCCTGCCGCGCGCGCCGCCTCGATGTGAGACCGTGCCTGAGCGTGCCGACCGGTGTGCACGGCTGCCGTCACCAGGTCGAAGACCAGCGCGTGGTGCCAGGGCGGCCCGCTGGGCAGGTGCCCGGGCGGGGTGATCTCGCAGAAGTGCGCGTACGCCTCCTCGTAGCGCTGGTGGGCGAGCGCGACCAGGCCGTGCAGCTGGGTCAGGCGGTCGAGGACGTACCGCATCCGGGCCCGCGTGGCGGTGGGCCTGATGGCCTGGTCGATCTCCCGCAGGCCCGCCTCGTCGCCCCGCCCGGCCAGGTAGTGGGCGTAGTAGTGGCGGAACATCAAGGCGTTGCAGTGGTAGCCGAGCTCGTCCGCGATCTCGGCCTCGCGCAGGCAGACGGCCGCCTGGTCCCAGTGGCCGAGCAGGAAGTCCTGGTAGCACTTGGCCTTGGCCACGGAGCCCTGGGTGGCGTAGCCGGACAGCCCGCTGAAGCGCTGCCACAGGTCGCCCTCGGGGCAGTCGAGCGCCGAGGCGGTCCACAGCAGCAGCCAGGCCGAACCGGCCCCCTGCTCCTCCGTCATGCCGTCGGCCAGCGCCCGCAGTGCGTCGGCCGCGTGTGCTCCCGGGTCGGTCCAGGCGCGCAGGCAGAGCCGGCCCGCTTCGGACACGTTCTTCCGGTGCCGCTCCAGCGCCCGCCAGGCCCAGGGGTCGTCGGTGTAGGTGGCGGCCAGCAGCAGTTTGAAGTAGGCCTGTTCCGCCAGCCCGCCGAGGGTGTCGGCACCCGGCGCCGTCAGCCTGTCCAGGACCGCGGGCAGCAGCGCGGCGGAGGACTCGAAGTCGACGTGGTGGCTCTGGTCCGCGTAGACCGCCGCGTACGCGAACAGCGGGGCGACGTCCTCCGGAACGGTGCTGGCCCTCAGTTGCTCCACCAGGGCCGCGGTGCGGCGCAGTTGCCCGCCTCGGGCCGCCATCACGGCGGCCCAGGTGAGCCGGCGGACCCGGTCGCAGGAGCTGGTGCTGAGGGCGGCCGCGCGTTCGAGCAGCAGGGCGCCCTCCGCGTCGCCGCCGCAGCGGGAGAGGTCGCGGCCGACCTCGTGCAGGCGGTGCGCCAGGTCCTGGTCCGGTAGCAGCGCCGCCGCCGCCTCGTGGAGCAGCCGCCGGGGGTCGTCCGGTGCGAGGGGTTCGGCCAGGGCCCGGTGGGCCTCGCGGCGGGCGCTGTCGGAGGCCGCGGCGACCACCGCGGTGCGGACCAGCGGATGCCGGAAGACCAGCTGTCCGGCCTCGTCGATCCGGGCCAGGCCGTCCGCCTCGATCCGGTCCAGGGTCTCCCGGTCCTCCTCGTCCGCCACGGCCCGCAACCACACCCCGCTGCTGAAGTCCGAGCCGGTGGCCAGGGCTCCGAGCAGGAGCAGGTGGCCGACCTCCGGCGTCATCGCGTCGAGCCGCTCGGCGAACATCTGCTCCAGCTTGCGTCCCAGGGGCAACCGCTCCGGCAGCGGCTCGGCCCCCCGCTGCTGGGCCGCTGCCAGCTGCCGCGGCAGCTCGACCAGCGCCAGCGGGTTGCCCGCCGCCTCCGCCAGGACCCGGTCCCTGGTGGTCGCGGCCAGTTCGGGGTGGCAACGTGCCAGCAGGAGGGCCGCCTCCGGCTGAGCGAGGGCCCGTACCTCGACGGCTTCGGCCGACCAGGCCTGCGCGGACGGACCGTCCGCCCGGCTGGCACCGACGATCACCAGCGGCAGCTCCGCAGAGCGCCGCTGGAGGAACGCGAAGACGGTCGCGCTGGACGAATCGATCCAGTGCATGTCGTCCAGGAGCAGCAGCACGGGGGCGGTGCGTGCCGCATCGGCCAGGAGCGCGAGGGCCGCGGCACCGACGGCGAACCCGCTCGGGGCACCGGACCGCACGCCGAACGCGCTGTCCAGGGCGTCCCGCTGATGCGCCGACAGCGCCCCGGACAGCTGGAGCGGCGACCAGAGGGCCTGATGGAGGGC
Source organism: Kitasatospora acidiphila (assembly GCF_006636205.1). Taxonomy (NCBI): domain Bacteria; kingdom Bacillati; phylum Actinomycetota; class Actinomycetes; order Kitasatosporales; family Streptomycetaceae; genus Kitasatospora; species Kitasatospora acidiphila. The sequence continues at coordinate 808,823 of NZ_VIGB01000003.1, forward strand.
CCCGAACGCGAAGTCGGTCTCCGCCTCGGCGCCGACCGCCCGCAGAACGCCGAATCCGCGCTCGCGCGCGGCCCGCTCCACCCAGCCCAGCAGTGTGCTCTTGCCGACGCCCGGGTCACCGCGCAGCAGCACCGTGGAACCACTCGCCCGGTCCTCGGCCTGGACCAGGGCCGCGGTCAGCAGCTCCGTCTCCCGCTTCCGCCCGACCAGCGCCTGGACCGGGTCCTGCCTGTCTTCCACCACCACTGCCGCCTCTGGATCAGCCGGTCCGCGCTCCCGGCCGCTCAAGGTTACCGTCCGTCACGACCTTCGGTTCCGGCCCTGGCAGCGGCTCCTGGTTCCCGACCGGACCGACGTGGCTGAACGGCGGTGCGCCGAGGGTCAATGGCGGATGCGCGCGGAGTCCATCGCCCGGCCCGGGGCCTGGCTAGTTTGAGCCTCCCGCACGCCGGGCGACACCTCGCGGCCCCTTCCCCTGACCAACCGCCAGGACAAATGTTGATTCTTCAACTATGCTCTCTCGTGCAGCCACCAACGGCCCGCCCGCCGAGGCGATCAGCCGAAACCCGAGGAGGAACCATGGAGCAGTCCGTCCACGACAACGCCGAGAAGTCCCGCTTCGAGATCCAGGATGACGGCCGACTCGCCGGTTTCGCCGAGTACCACCGCTCCGGCAACGAGATCGCCTTCATCCACACCGAGATCGACCCCAGGTTCGAGGGCCGCGGCCTGGGCGGCCGACTGGCGCGGGCCGCGCTGGACGCGGCCCGCGAGCAGGACCTCGCCGTCCTGCCGTACTGCCCCTTCATCCGCGGCTGGATCACCAAGCACCCCGAGTACGCCGACCTGGTCCCCGCCTCGCACCGCGCGCGGTTCGGCCTCTGAACCATCGCCCGCCGCGCCTGCGGCACCGGCCGGCATCTGTGCCCCCAGTGCACCGGGCTGGTCCCGCAGCGCACCACCGCAGCCCGACAGTCAGATGACCTAACAGACCTCCCGACCCGCCGACCATTCTGACGTCGCAGGTTCCGGCGAAAGGGCAGTCAGGTGGGTTTGGAGGTGACGACCGCATCCGTCCCGGACGACGAGAAGGCGGCGTTCTGGGGCGGTGCGGTGTCGCGGACGCTGGTGCCGGTGGAGGTGGCCCCACTCGCCGGGCAGCCGTTCGAGGGGCTCCTGGCTTCGCATCGGCTCGGGTACGTGCGGATCTCGACACTGGAGGCGGACGCGGCGCGCGTCTTCCGCACGGCGGCCCTGATCGCGCGGACCCCGGAGCTCGAACCCCAGGTCGGCGTCGGCGTTCAGGTGTCGGGGCGGGCCGTGCTGGAGCAGGACGGGCGCCGGGCGGAGGTGCCGGCCGGCGGGCTGGTCCTCTACGACACCGCGCGGCCCTACTCCGTCGACTACCCGGAGCGCTTCCGCACCCATCTGTTCCACCTGCCGCGCCGGCTGCTGGGCGTACCCGAGCGCGAGCTGCGGCAGGTCGCCGGGACGACCGTCACACCGGTCGAGGGCTGCGGATCCGTGCTGCTGCCCTTCCTCAACTGCCTCGCCGCGTCCGCGCACTCGTACTCCGCACCGGTCGGCGACCGACTGGCCGGCAGTGTCGCCGACCTGCTGAGCACGTTCGTCACCCAGCTGACCGCCGCGCGGACGGCCGACGGGCCGCGCACCCGGAACGACCACCTGGTCCGCCGGGTGCGGGAGCACATCGACCGCCACCTGGGCGATCCGGAACTATCGCCCGAGACGATCGCACTGGCCCACCACATCTCCGTGCGCTACCTCCACCGGCTCTTCGAGAGCGAGGGGGTGACGGTGAGCCGGCTCATCCAGCAGCGCCGACTGGACGCCTGCGCCCGGGAGTTGGGCCGCCGCGGCCGGACCGCGCCGACGGTGTCGGCGGTCGCCCAGCGGTGGGGGTTCGTCAACCCGGCCCATTTCAGCCGGGCCTTCCGGGCCGCCTACGGAGTCTCTCCGCGCGAATGGCGCGCGCTCCGGACCGCCGACGCCGGCTGACGGGCGCCCGCCGGGTGGCCGGAATCCGTGCACGGACAGGCCACCCGCGGCCGCTGTCCGGGCAGTACCGTCGAACGGCGTGTGCGCGGAGCGGAAAGGCGCGCCGGCGTTCCGCCCCGGCGCTGCGCGCGGCGCGCATCGAGTGCCGCCACGCGCGGCAGTACCCGTCCGATCACGCCAGGAGCCAAGAGTTGTCCGACACCACCCCCTCGCACGGCCGACGACCGGTGCTGGACCAGGCGCTCCAGGAGTTCCTGGACGCATCTGCCGGCAACGCGGTGACGGACCTCCCGGAACTCCTCCTCCTCACCGCGGCCGACGCCTGGGACGCCACCCCGGCCGACGGGCGGGACGGCGCCACGCCGGCCGACCGGGATCCTGACGACCCGTACGGCACCGCGGCGGAGTGGCTCGCCCTGCCCTGCGGACCGACCGGGCGGGTGCACGTCCAGGTGACCAGGCCAGTCGGCGCCGCCCGACCGAGCCCCGTGGTGCTGTTCCTCCCCGGCCTCGGCTGGTCGCTCGGTGACGCGGCCTCCTACGGCCGGCTGATCCGGGAGTTCGCCCTGGGCACCGACGCCGCCGTGGTGTACGTGGACTACGCCCGGGCACCCGCGGCCCGCTACCCGCTGGCCGTCGAGCAGTGCTACGCGGCGGCCCGGTGGATCCAGGCGCACGGCCGGGAGATCGGGCTGGAGGGCGGGCGGATGGCCGCCGTCGGCGACTCCGCGGGAGCCAACCTCGTGGCGGCCCTGACGCTGCTGGCCCGCCAGCGCGGGGACGTACGGCTGGTGCACCAGGTGCTGCTGTGCCCGGTGACCGACGCGGACTTCGACACCCCGTCCTACCACCGGTACGCCACCGGGTACTTCCTGCACCGCGACCACATGCGCCGGTTCTGGGACGCCTACCTGCCCGAGGTCCGGCAGCGGCGGGAGGCGACCGCCGCGCCGCTGCGGGCCGGCACGGACCAACTCGCCGGGCTGCCCCCGGCGCTGGTGGTCACCGCCGAGGCCGACGTGCTGAGGGACGAGGGCGAGGCCTACGCGGCCAAGCTCCGCGCCGCGGGCGTCCCGGTGGTGGCGACGCGCTACCAGGGTGCCGTGCACGGCTTCCTGCTCCTCGACGCGCTCTTCCCCACCAGCACGGCACGGGCCGCCCTGATCCAGGCCGTCGACACCGTGCACATCGCCCTGCACCGCCGTTCCTGGTGAGGCCCGGGGCCGCTGCCGTCGGCGACGCGGGACGCGGCGACGCGGCGACGGCCAGGCATTGGCCAGGCATTGGGCAGGCGTTAGCCCGCGCGGGTCAGGATGCGCGGATCGACTGGAGGGCGTGCGCCGTCGGGACAGCCATCCCGGCCTCGCGTTCCTAGCCTGATGACTACCGCAGGACGAACCAATCCGAGAGGTGATCATCATGTCCGAGCAGAACGCCGCCGGCACCGGGCCGACCCTGGAGCCCGAGGCCCGGGCCTTCGCCGAGGCCACGGCGAACCCGCCTTACCTCTTCGACCTGGGCCCGGCCAAGGGCCGCGCGGCGGTCGACGAGGTGCAGTCCGGCGAGATCGCCAAGCCGGAGGTCGACGAGGAGTGGATCGAGGTGGCCGGCGGCCCGACCGGCCAGGTCCGGGCCCGCATCGTGCGCCCCGCCGGGGCCACCGGCCCGCTCCCCGTCATCCTCTACATCCACGGCGCCGGCTGGGTGTTCGGCAACGCCCGCACCCACGACCGGCTGGTGCGCGAGCTGGCCGTCGGCGCGGAGGCCGCCGTCGTCTTCCCCGAGTACGACCTGTCGCCCGAGGCCCGCTACCCGGTCGCGATCGAGCAGAACTACGCCGTCGCCCGCTGGGTCGTGACCGACGGGGCCGCCAAGGGCCTGGACGCCACCCGGCTCGCCGTCGCCGGCGACTCGGTGGGCGGCAACATGAGCGCGGCGCTCACGCTCATGGCCAAGGAGCGCGGCGACGTCCCGCTGGTGCAGCAGGTGCTGTTCTACCCGGTCACCGACGCCGCCTTCGACACCGACTCCTACCACCGGTTCGCGACCGGCTACTTCCTGCGCCGCGACGCCATGCAGTGGTTCTGGGACCAGTACACCACCGACCCCGCCCAGCGCGCCGAGATCACCGCCTCCCCGCTGCGCGCCACCGTCGAGCAGCTCACCGGGCTGCCGCCGGCGCTGGTCATCACCGGCGAGGCCGACGTGCTGCGCGACGAGGGCGAGGCGTACGCCATGAAGCTGCGTCAGGCCGGCGTTCCCGTCACCGCCGTCCGGTTCCTCGGCACGATCCACGACTTCGTGATGCTCAACGCGCTGCGTCCCTCGAAGTCCGCGCAGGGCGCCATCGTCCTCGCGATCCAGACCCTGCGTGAGGCGCTGCACCAGGGCTGACCCCCGTCGGCACCCCCGCATCCGCCGCGCCGGACCCCAGCGCGGCGGAGGCCCCGCAGATGTGCTCGCCCCGAGCGGGTCGCCGACCTGATCCGCGCCGCCGTACGCCCCGTCACCAGCTGACCAGGAGAATCAGGGCCTGGGCGGCGTCGCGGTGGGCGACCCCCGCCACGCCGCCCAGATCACCGGCGTGCCGCGGCCACCGGGCGGGGTCGAGGACGCGCTGGCGATGGTCTCGCGGCTCCTCGAAGCCCACGAGACCATCCTCGCCGAAGCCCGCGACGCGGCCACCCGAACCACCCAGCTCGGCGACGGCGGCACCCACGACCTCCTCTCCCAGCTCATCCGCACCGGTGAGGACCAGGTCCGGTTCCTCGCCGAGCAGCTCGTGGTCACCCTCAGGACCGGGGCGTGACCAGTGGGCGGAGGCCGTCCGATGTCGGCTCCGCCCTCCCCGCCCTGCCATCCGATCCGCTCCGCTCCGCCCCGCCCCGCCCCGCGCCAAGGAGATCCGTATGCATTCCACTTCCTCCCGCTACCGCCTCGCGGGCCGCGCCGTCCCGGTGGCGCTTCTGCTCGCCACCGCCACGGCCACGTTGGCCCCGGCGCCACCCGTCATGGCCGACGCCCGGCCGACGTTCACTGCCGCCGACCCGCAGTCGGCAGCCGACAAGCCCACCATCGTGCTGGTCCACGGCGCCTGGGCCGACGCCTCGAGTTGGAACCCCGTGATCAGCCGGCTGGAGAAGGCCGGCTACCCGGTCGTCGCGCCGCCGAACCCGCTGCGCGGAGTCGCGGCCGACGCCGAGACCATCGCCGACTTCGTCGCGACCATCCCCGGCCCTGTCGTCCTGGTCGGCCACTCCTACGGCGGCATGGTCATCACCAACGCCGCGACCAAGACCCCGAACGTACGGGCTCTCGTCTACGACGACGCGTACATCCCCGACCAGGGCGACACCGTCTTCGCGATCAACGCGGCCCAACCCGGCTCCTGCGTCACGGCCGCGCCGACGACGTTCCTGAACCTGGTGCCGTATCCCGGCGGTCCGGCCGGTGATGTCGACGCCTACCTCAAGTACGCCCCCAACGGCCAGTACCAGGGCTTCGACCAGTGCTTCGCGAACCGTGTCCCCGCGGCGCGGTCCCGGCTCCTGGCTGCGGGCCAGCGACCGTTCGCCGTCAGTGCCGGCACCGAGCCGTCCGGGCCGCCCGCCTGGAAGACCCTCCCCTCGTGGGCGGTCGTCGGCACCCAGGACCACGTGATCCCGCCGACGGAGCAGTTGTTCATGGCGCACCGGGCCGGCTCGCACGTCGTGCAGGTGCCCGCCGGCCACCTCTCCCTGCTGACCGACCCCGACACGGTCGCCCACACGATCACCGAAGCCGCGAAGGCGGTCGGCTGAGAGGCCGCGCCGTCCGTCACCATCTTGGAGGTACCGTGCCCGGACGCCACCCGATGCACGACCAGGGTCCCGCCGCGGGAGGGGACTCCACCGCGCTCCCCTTGGAGGCGCAACTCTTCATCGGAGAAGGACAGTTCATCGACATACCGGTGCGCTTCGGGTACCGCAGCGACGCCCCCTTCGCCGTCGTCCTGGAGTTCCCCGACTCCGACGAGGCCGTCGGGACCTGGGAGTTCTCCCGCGACCTGCTGTGGGAAGGCCTGCGCAAACCGTCGGGGCTCGGCGACGTGCGGATCTGGCCGCCGTGCCACTGCCATGGCCGCCGAGAGCTGCGCATCATGCTCAAGGGGCGTGACGGCACGGCCCTGCTCGACGTTCCCGCCAAGCCGCTGCGCAGTTGGCTCCGCAAGCAGAGTTTCGCCCTCGTGCCCCGCGGCGCCGAGGCCGAACTCATCGACTGGGAGGCCGAACTGAGCCGCCTGGTGAGTGACCGGTGACGCGGCACACCACCGCCCTTCCCGCACCCGTCGAAGCTTGAGTGAAAGTGCTCGGGCGGCCGGAAGGAACGCTTCCGGCCACCCGAGCACCGCACAACGGACCGAACGGGCCGGCCGAGGAGGTCCAGCGGCTCCCTCGGTACCCGTCGGCATGGAGCGCTTCGCCCGCGAAGGGCTCCAGCCGGGGCAGCAGTGCCGCTCGCCGGACCAGCAGGGTCACCCGGCTGCCGAGCGCCTGCCAGGCGGTGGCGAGCTCCACGGCGGCGACTCCGCTCGTTCCCCGGATCGGCCGGCCTGCTAGCGCAGCTCGGCTACTCCGGGTTGTCTCCCGTCACACCCTCCCTCCGCGGCCACTGGGTACCGGTTCCGCCTCTACCGGCCGTGAGCAGCTCGCCCGGAATCAAAGGGTGCGGCACACCCCGGAGCCGGTCCGTGCAAGCCCGTTCAGGCCCTTGAGGAACAACTCATCCAGCTCTTACGCGCGTGCTACCAGTTGCTGCGCATGATGGAAGGGAGGTCGCCCCGCCCGGTGGGTCAGGGCCGGGACGGTTCCCCATCGGCTTCTCGGCACGCACCACATGTGGGACTGTCATGAGCACTCACCAGGACCCCGGGGCCCCGACCCCCTCCGACAAGTCAGACAGCGGTGGCCAGGTCGGCCCGCCCGGCGGCTGGGGGCCGCCGCCCCCGGACGCTCCCCCGGCCGGGCCGTACGGGTCGGCGCCGCCGCCGATACCCCCGTACCCGCCGAGCCCGCCGTACCCGCCGAGCCCGCCGGCTCCCGGCTACGGCGACGGTGCGGTGCCGCCGCGGCGGCACCGGGTCAGCAGGTACCTGGTACCGCTGGCGGTGGCGGCCGTGGCCGCGGCGGTGGGGATCGGTGTCAGCCGGGCGTACTGGCAGTCGCAGGCGCCCCAGACACCGGGCAGCGCGTCGGCACCGGCCGGCCCGTCCAGCGGCAGCGGAGCAGGAACGACGGACGCGTCCGCGAAGGCCGATCCGGCGCTGGTGGTCATCAACACCGTCCTCGGCTACCAGGGCGCCGGGGCGGCCGGCACCGGAATCGTGCTCAGCTCGAACGGCGAGATCCTCACCAACAACCACGTCATCGACGGCGCGACCTCGATCACCGCGACCGACCTCGGCAACGGCCGCACCTACACGGCGAGCGTCGTCGGCTACGACAGCACCGGCGACCTGGCGGTCCTCCAACTGCAGAGCGCCTCCGGCCTGCCGACCGCCAGGACCGCCGACTCCTCGAAGGTCGCGGTCGGCGACCCGGTGACCGCGATCGGCAACGCGGGCGGCACGGGCAGCGCGACGGCGGCCAACGGCACTGTGACCGCGCTCGACCAATCCGTCATCGCGAACGACCCCGGCAGCGCGACGGCCGAGCAGCTGACCGGGATGATCCAGGTCGACGCGGACGTCCAGCCCGGCGACTCGGGCGGCGCACTCGTCGACGCCACCGGCGCCGTGATCGGCATCGACACCGCCGGGTCCGACACCAGCGCCGGCGCGCCGCAGCAGGGGTTCGCGATCCCTATCGACACCGCACTGCCGCTGGCCCGGCAGATCATGGCGGGCAAGGCCGGCCCGGAGATCCACATCGGGCCGACCGCCTTCCTAGGGGTGCAGATCGCGACGGCATCGGGCGCCGGGGCGGGCTCGGGCGCGCCGGTCGCGGGCGTGATCACCGGTTCCCCGGCCGCACAGGCGGGGCTCGCCGCTGGCGACGTGATCACCGCCGTGAACGGCCGGACGGTCGACTCCCCCGCCGGGCTGACCACGATCATGGCGAGCAGCACCGTCGGCAAGCCGCTCACCGTCCAGTGGACCGACGCCACCGGAGCCTCGCACAGCGCCACAGTCACCCCGACCACCGGGCCGGCCGGCTGACGGCCGCCAACTCCGACGGACCGCACTGACCGCCGCCGGCACGCCACCGCGCGCCGCAGCAGGCGAGCGCCGTGCGCGGCGTGCAGCGGCTCCTGTGGCCAGGCCGATCGGGCGCGCCGCCACACCGCACCGGCGCACACCGCAGCAGCCAAGCGCCGTACACGGCGTGCAGCGACTCTCCCGGCCAGCCCGAGCGAGCGCACCGACCGCCACCGCACGCCGCACCGCACCGCACCGCCGCACAACTCGTGCGCGGCGTGCGGCGGGTTCCCGCAGCCGGCTTTCGCCTACCGGCGCACCGGCCGCCGCCCCTGCCCGCACCCGATGGGCACCACCCGCCATCCACGCGAGAAGCGCGCCACCCGCACACCGCACAGCCCGCCCTCCTCGCCGGCGAAGCCGCGGCGATGCGCGCACCCCCTCCACCCGCCGGCGCGGGGCGAGGATGGGGGTATGGACGAGCGAGCGGGGCTCGCCGCGAACGGACCGGTGCCCGAGGTTGCGGCCGGATCGACGCGAGGGTCCCTGCGTCGGGATCTGGCCGGCCCGTTGCGCGGGCTGCTGGCCGGCCAGTGCCTCGGGCAGTGCGGTGACGGGCTGGCGCAGATCGCCTTCGCGCAGTTCGTCCTCTTCGACGTGGGCCGGGGCGCCACACCGGGACGGATCGCCGCGGTGCTCGCGGCGACGCTGCTGCCGTTCAGCCTGGTGGGCCCCTTCGCCGGGGTGCTGCTGGACCGCTTGGACCGGCGGCGCACGCTCGTCGCGGTCTCGGTGCTGCGCGGGCTGCTGGTCGCCGTCGGGGCGGTGGTCGTGGCGGCGCGGTTGACGGCGCCGGCCTATCTCGCGGTCATCCTGCTGCTCTCCTCGTCCCGCCTGGTGCTGACCGCGAAGGGCGCCGCGCTGCCGCGCACGGTGCCTCGGGAGCGGCTGGTCCCGGCCAACGCGCTCTCGGCGCTGGCCGGATCGTCGGCTGCGTTCCTCGGCGCGGTGGGCGGCTCACTCTTCGTCGGCCGGTCGGTGGTGGCCGGCTTCTTCGCCGCGGGCGTGCTCTACGCGGGGGCGGCGACGGTCTTCGCCACCCTGCCCTCCCTGGGACCTGATCGACCGATCCCACCAACCGGCCACCCAGAACCACCCGCCACCCCGCGCCCCCAGCCGCACAGCCCGGGCCCACCGAACCCGGAGCGACAGCCGAGCGACGCGCCCTTCACAACCCTGCCCTCCCTGCGACCTGATCGACCGATCCCACCAACCGGCCACCCAGAACCACCCGCCACCCCGCGCCCCCAGCCGCACAGCTCCGGCCCACCGAACCCGGAGCGACAGCCGAGCGACGCGCCCTTCACCACCCTGCCCTCCCTGCGACCTGATCGACCGATCCCACCAACCGGCCACCCAGAACCACCCGCCACCCCGCGCCCCCAGCCGCACAGCCCGGGCCCACCGAACCCGGAGCGACAGCCGAGCGACGCGGTCTTCCCCCGCGTGCTGCGCACGGTCGCCGACCTCGTCGAGGGCGTGCGGGTGGTCACCCGCACGCCGGCGATCCGGCGGCCGCTGCTCGCCGTGGGGGCGCACCGGCTGCTGCTCGGCGCGGGGTTCGTGGTGCTGGTGCTGGTCGCGGACTCGCAGTACCGGCTGAAGGCGTCCGGTTACGGAATCGCCCTGGCCGCCACCGGCATCGCCACCTTCGCGGCGAGTGCGGCCGCGCCGGCGCTGGCGTCGCGGTACGGGGCCCGTGCGCTGTTGCCCGCCGCGTTCCTGCCGGCCGCCGCGGCGGCGTACGTCGGCGGGCTGTTCCCCTCGCTCTGGGTGCTGGTGGCGTGCGTGGCGGTGGCGGCGTTCGCTTTCCAGGTGCTCAAGGTGTGCGCGGACGCCCTGATCGGCGGGGCCACGCCGGATGCCGCACGCGGGCGGGTGTTCGCGCTGTACGACCTGCTCTACAACCTCGCCTTCGTCTTCGCCGGGCTGGCGATGGTCCCGTGGTGGCACGCAGGGCGGGAGCGGGCGCTGCTGTGGTGGGTGGCGGCGGGGTTCACGGCGGGGTGGGCGGTCATCGAGCTGGCCGACCACGGGAAGCTGCGGTGGCGGCGCAGCCGCCGCGCAAGGCGGCGCCGCCGTCCGCGTCCGCGTCCGCGTCTGCGCCTCGGCGCCCGCCCCCAGCTGCGCGGCCGCTGTGCCGCCCTCCTCGCGGGCGGGCTGCCCGCGCTCGCGTTCCCCGCGCCGGCGTGGTGGTGGCTGGCGTGGGTGGCTCTGGTCCCGTTGCTGCTGCTGGTCCGGGCGGCGCCGACTCGGCGGGAGGGCGTGATCCGGGCCTGGTGGGGCCTCGGCGGTTTCGAAGTGGCCACGCAATACTGGCTGTTGCCCAGCATCGGGCCCGCGCTCGGGCTGCTGGCCGTGCTGCTGGGGGCGCTCTGGCTGCCGTGGGGCTGGGCGGTGCACCGGCTGCTGGCGGCCCCGCTCACCGGTCGGCGGGCCGCCGCCGCGCTGCTGGTCGTGCCGAGCGCGTGGACGTGCGCGGAGGCCGTGCGCTCGTGGCAGAGCCTCGGCGGCCCGTGGGTGCTGCTCGGCGCGACCCAGTGGAACCAGCCGAGCCTGCTCGCCTCGGCCTCGCTGGGCGGGGTGTGGCTGACGGGCTTCCTGATCGCGCTCGTGAACACCGCGGTGGTCATCGTGCTGATCAACCGTCAGCGCGTCAGGCTAGTAGCCGTGGTGATCCTGCTGGCGGTCGCGGTGGGCCCCGTCTGGTCCGCCGTGCGCCCCGCGCTCCCCGCCGCCGGGAGCGTGCGGATCGCGGTGGTACAACCCGGGGTGCTGACCTCGCCGACGGGCCGCCAGTCCTGGGAGGAGACCACGACCGCGCAGCTGAGCAGCCAGCATCCGGACCTGGTGATCTGGGGCGAGAGCAGCCTCGGCTACGACCTCACCGCCGACCCTGCCCTGATCGCCGGCCTCCAGGGCCTCGCCCAGCAGGTCAACGCGGACCTGCTGGTGAACGGCGACGCCACGGTGCCGGGAACCTCGAGCGCCTACAACACGTCCGCCCTGATCGCGCCCGACGGGCTGGTCGGCGAATACCACAAGATCCGCCTGGTGCCGTTCGGCGAGTACATCCCGCTGCGACCAGTCCTCGGCTGGGTCGCCGACTTCAGCAAGGCGGCGCCCACCAATCGCGTGCGCGGCGACCAGACCACCGTGATGCACAGCGGCTCGCTCGCGTTCGGCCCGCTGATCTGCTTCGAGTCCGCCTTCCCCGACCTGGCCAGGACCGAAGTCGCCCACGGCGCGCAGCTGTTGGTGTACCAGACCTCCACCTCCACCTTCCAGGGCAGCTGGGCGCAGCCCCAGCACGCCTCGCTGGCGGCGGTGCGGGCCGCCGAGACCGGGCGGCCCGCGGTGCAGGTCGGGCTCACCGGTGTCAGCGCGGTGTTCGACGCCCACGGACGGCAGCTGGCCTGGCACGGGGCGGGCTACCGCGGCGCGTTCACCACGGACGTGCCGCTGGTCTCCGGGAGCACGCCGTACCAGCGCAGCGGTGACTGGATGCTGGCGGTGGCCTTCACAACGCTGGCGGCCGGGGCGACCTCGGCGGTGTTCCGGGCGCGGCCGGACGAACGCTGACACTCGGCGGTGTTCCGGGCGCGGCCGGACGAACGCTGACACTCGGCACCTCCCGACCGGCCAGCGAGACATGCAAGCTGCGCGTCCGGTCAGCCCCGCAGCAGCCCGCCCACGATGCCGCCGATCGCGCCGCCCTCCCCGGCGGCCACCGCGCCCTCGCGTGCCAGGTAGGGCTCCAGCGCGTGCGCCAGGTTGGGCAGCGGCATGCTCTGCAGCCAGATCTGGCCCGGTCCGGTGAGCGCGACCAGGTGGTAGCCGTCGCCGCCGAAGATCTTGTTGGCGATGCCGGGCACCCTGGTGATGGTGAACTGCACCTGCTGCTCGAACATCCCGACGTGGCCGGGGTGGACCAGCATGGTCTGCCCGGGGCCCAGGGTGTACTGGCTGAGCTCGCCGGAGAGTTCGATCCAGGCCCGCCCCTGGCCCTCCAGGCGCTGCAGCACGAATCCTTCGCCGCCCCACAGTCCGCCCCGGAACGACTGCTGCAGGGCGATCGTCGGCGTGATGCCCGGGGTGCCGCAGATCCACCCGTGCCGGTGCACCAGCACCCCGCGCCCGGGCGCCACGTCCACCGGGACGATGTGCCCGGGCACCTTTGCCGCGAACGCCACCAACCCGGCGCTGCCCTGCGCCTGGTAGCGCGTCAGGAAGAGCCCGCCACCCCCGACCGCCCGCTTCAGCGTCCCCAGCAGGCCGCGCCCGCCCGGCCCCCCGGTGTTGGTGGTCTGCGACATCTGCACATTGGCGGTCATCCACGACAGCTCGCCGTGCGCCGAGATGACCTCCTCCCCCGGTCCGAGCTGGATCTCCAGCACCGGCATGGTGCTGCCCTTGATGTCCGCCTGCATTCCGTCCGCCCCCTGCTGTCGGCCAACTGCCCCCGCTGCCCGTCATTCTGCCCACTTCGCGGGCGGGTGCAGCCGTTTGGGACAAGACCGGTACAGAGTGCGGAAGCTGCTATGACCTGATGCCCGGCCGACATGGTTGCCAGTGCCCGCCCGACACGGGTGCTGATGCGCGGCCGACATGGGTGTTCAGGTGAACTGAGCAAAGTTGTACAGCCATCTTCACGTTTGCCAGCCACCTTTTCGTCATATCCCCGTTGTTTGAGGGCTGTTGGCGCGTCAGCTTTTGTCCCCATCATGTCAACGACCCGGGCCATGCCCCGCCGTTTCCGTTCCCCACCCCTGTGTCGAGAGGCCCCCCAAATGCCCCTGACCCGTTCGCCCCGCCGCACCCGCGCCCTCGCCGTGGCCTCAGTGCTCTCCTGCCTGGTCCCGCTGGCCACCGCAGTCGCAACCGCCGCCCCCGCCACCGCTGTTGGAGCCAAGAGCAGCACCGCCACCAGCACCAGCGGCAACCTGCTGACCGACCCGGACGCGGAGTCGGTGGCGATCTGCTCCACCACCGGCGAGGACGGCATGACGGTGCCGGGCTGGACCATCACCAAGGGCGAGCCCAACATGGTCTGCTACGGCGCCCCCGGCGGCTACCCCACCAGCAGCACCCCGGGGCCGACCGGCCGCGGCACCGCCTTCTTCAACGGCGGCGCCACCGGTGACTCCAGCCTGTCGCAGACGGCCGACGTGTCGGCGGCCGCCACCGCGATCGACGGTGGCGGCGTGACCTTCAACCTCTCGGGCTGGCTGGGCGGCTACGCCTCGCAGAACGACCGGGTCGGCATGGTCGCCACCTTCCAGGGCGCCAACGGCGCGGCGCTGGGCAGCACCCAGATCGCCCCGGTGACCAACACCGACCGCCACAACACCACCGAGCTGCTGAAGCGCTCCAGCACCGGCACCCTGCCGGTCGGCACCCGCTCGATCAAGGTGGACCTCAACTTCACCTGGACGGCGGGGAGCACCACCGACGGCTACGCCGACAACCTCTCGCTGACGCTCTCCACCCCGCTGCCGACCCCGCAGCTGACCGCCCCGCCGGTCTCGGTGCCGGGCTACGACCACGTCTTCCTGGTCTACATGGAGAACCAGGACTACTCCGGCATCGTCGGCAACACCTCGCAGGCTCCGTACATCAACAGCCTGCTCTCCCAGGGCACTTCGCTGACCCAGTCGTACGCCACCACGCACCCCAGCGACCCCAACTACGTGGCCCTGGCGGGTGGCGGCCTGTACGGGCTGACCGGCAACAGCGTCTCCACCACCACGATCGACGCCCCGCACCTGGGCAACTCGACCGAGGCGGCCGGCAAGACCTGGAAGGAGTACCTGGACGGCGCCAACGGCAACTGCGACACCGGCAGCCACGGCTACTACGCGCCGGACGACGCGCCGTTCTACTACTTCAAGGACATGAAGACCGACGCCGGCTACTGCGCGGCCCACATGCAGCCGCTCACCCAGATGGCGACCGATCTGCAGTCCACCGCGACCACCCCGAACTTCGCCTGGTTCGCGGCCGACGACTGCAACGACATGGAGGCCTGCGGCGTCACGGCCGGCGACAACTGGCTGCAGCAGACCCTGCCGACCATCCTCAACTCGCCCGCCTGGACGACCCAGCGCTCGCTGCTGATCGTCACCTGGGACGAGGGCGCGACGAAGGCGTTCGGCCCCAACTACCCCAACCAGGTGCCGACCCTGCTGCTCGGCTCGCAGAACTCCGTCAAGCAGGGCTACCAGAGCGACGGCCGGGTCGACCAGTACGGCCTGCTGCGCACCATCGACACCGCCCTGGGCCTCGCCCCGCTGACCAACAACGACCGCTACGCGGCCGCAGTCAACGACGCCTGGCAGTAGTGCGTCCCATCGACGGCCCGGCAGCCTCCCACGGCTACCGGGCCGTCGAATGACGACATTTCGCCCTTGGTCCGACACTCTCGGCAACGAAGACCTGACGGTACGAATTGTTTGCCGTCCGCATGCACCCAATCCGTCCCCCAAAGCGTCTGAGGGTTGTTGGAGGGAACCCGTCGAGCGCAACCGACCGCCCGGGGCCCGAACCGGCACCCTGGAGGATGGATGAACGCGCAGGACCCGAACGCCCCCCAGAGCGGGCACGAGGGCGGTAGCCACCGCCGGCCACCGCGACGGCCGACACCGCTGGCCGTGGCCGGCCGGACCGCGGCCATCGGGGTCTCCCTCGCGGTCTTCGGCACCTGCGGCTTCACCTGGTACACCTACCACTCACTGACCACCGGCATGACGACCTCCAGTGCACTGGACACGGTCAAGCAGGCCGCGCCACCGCGCCCCACCGACACGGCGGGCCACCTGGACACCTCGGTCAACGTGCTCCTGATCGGCCTGGACAGCCGCCGCGACCAGGACGGCAACCCGGTGCCGCAGGACATCCTGGAGAACGAGCTGCACGCCGGCTCCAGCGCCGACATCGGCGGCTACAACACCAACACCCTGATCCTGATGCACATCCCGGCCAACGGCGGCAAGGTCGAGGCCTTCTCCATCCCCCGTGACGACTACGTCGACCTGATCAACGCCCCGGGACAGCGCCCGCTCGGCAAGCACAAGATCAAGGAGGCCTACGACCGCGCGAAGTACTACGCCGGGGAGGAGTTGAGCAAGCAGGGCATCACCGATCCGGTGGAGCTGGAGCACCGCAGCCGCGAGGCCGGGCGGCAGGCCACCCTGCTCACGGTGCAGAACATGCTCCAGGTGCCGATCGACCACTTCGCCGAGGTCAACCTGCTCGGCTTCTACCACGTGGCCCAGGCGCTCAACGGGATCGACGTCTGCCTGAAGAAGCCGGCCCACGACCCGATCGTGGCCCGTACCGCGACTCACCCCGGCCATGGCTCCGGGGCGGACTTCCCGGCCGGCCCGCAGCATCTGAACGCCTCCCAGGCGCTCTCCTTCGTCCGGCAGCGCTACAACCTCCCCAACGGCGACCTCGACCGCACCAAGCGCCAGCAGGCGTTCCTCGCCGGGGCCACCAAGCAGCTGAAGGACCAGGGCGTCTTCGGCGACCTCGGCAAGCTGCAGCAGCTGATCGACGTGGCGAAGAAGGACGTGGTCATCGACAACGGCTGGAACGTCCTCGACTTCGCCCAGCAAGTGCCGAACCTGACGGGTGGGAACGTGGAGTTCCACACGCTGGGTGCGATCACCGACCAGCCGAACCTGGGCGGTGACGACGGCGATGTGAACATCGTCGACGTGCCGAAGGCCCGCGCCCAGGTGCACCAGACGATCGGGTACACCGACGCCTCGCCGTCGGCCGCTGCCAGTGCCAGTGCCGCCGCCACGTCGACCGACGCCCCATCAGGCTCGTCGTCAGGTTCGTCGCCGTCGGGCGCGACCTCGCCGGCGTCGCCGTCCGCGACCGACGCCCCGAGTGACGGCGCAACCGCCACCGACGCGCCGAGCGCCACGGCCACCGACAGCCCCAGCGGCGGCTCGATCGCGGACGACTTCGCCGGGGACTCGGTGGAGGGCGGCCAGATCCCCTGCGTGTACTGACCGGCGCCGAGCAAGCACCGCACCCGCCGGCCCCGGTGGCGCCCTAGCCCGCCGGGTCCAGCGCGGCGCGGATCGCCGCCGCCACCCGCTGGGCCGCGTCCTGGTCCGGATAGCGGGTGCGCGGCCAGAAGAAGCCGCGCAGCCCGTCCTTGGGGTTGCGCGGCACCACGTGGACGTGCAGGTGCGGCACCGACTGACTGATCCGGTTGTTCATCGCGACGAACGACCCGCGGGCGCCGGTGCCGCGCTCGACCGCCCCCGTCAGTTGCCGCACCCGCTCGAAGAACGGCCCGACCAGCTCGGCGGGCAGCTCGGGCAGGGTCGGCACATGGGCGATCGGGATCACCAGCAGATGGCCCGGGAAGAGCGGCCGGTGGTCCAGGAAGGCCATCGCCACCTCGTCGCGGAAGACCTGGTGTACCACGGCTCCCGGGTCGGCCACCATGGCGCAGAAGGCGCACTCACTGCTGTTCATGACGCTTCGTCAGCTGGTGCGCTGCGCAACTCGCTGACCACCGCCCAGATCACCGAGACCACCGGAAGGGCGACCACCGCACCGATCACCCCGGCCAGGATGCCCCCGGCGATCACCGAGAGCGCCACGGCCACCGGGTGGATCCGCACCGCCCAGCTCATCACCACCGGATGCAGCAGATGGCCCTCGATCTGCCCGATCACCACGATCATCCCTAGCACGATCACGGCGGTCACCGGCCCGCGCGCGGCCAGCGCCACCACGGCGGCGATCACCATCGCGATCGGTGAGCCGATCAGCGGGATCAGGGTGGCGAAGAACTCCAGCACCACCAGCGGCACCACCAGCGGCACCTGCAGCACGGCCAGACCGATGCCCACCAGCACGGCGTTGGTGCCCGCCACGATGAAGATGCCCCGGGTGTAGCCGGCCAAGGTGCGCCAGGCGGTCCGCCCGGCCCGGTCCCAGGTCTCCCGGGCTCCGGGCGGCAGTTGGCGCAGTAGCCAGCCCCACATCCGATCGCCCGAATGGATGAAGAAGATGGCGCAGAAGAGCGCGAGAAAGGCGCCCGTCGCCGCCTCCACCACCCGCCCGGCCTGGCTGACCGCGGTGTTGATCAGGGTCGCTTTGTGGCTGGCGAGGAAGGAGCCGAGCTTGTTCTGCAGCTTGGTCGCGGTCTCCGCGCGGACGTGGAACGGGGCGCCCTCCAGCCAGCGTTCGATCCGCCCGACGCCGCCGCGGAACTCGTTGACCAGGGTGTTCCACTGGTCCGCGACCGAGGCCCCGATGCCCGCCAGCAGCCCCGCGAGGAGGAGCAGCGCGCCCAGTACGCTGACGGCCACCGCGAGCGAGCGCGGCATCCGGCGGCCCAGCAGGTCCGCCGCCGGGCGCAGCACCGAGGTGATCACCAGCGCGACGAAGACCGCGATCACGGGCAGCACCAGGCGCCCGAGCACCTGCACCAGCAGGTAGACGGCCAGCGCCAGCACCAGCAGCCGCCAGGTGTACCCCGCGGCCCGTTGCAGGCCGGGCGCCACCTGGCGCACGGGCCGCTGCCGCGGTCCCCTGACCTTCGGTGTCACCGGCCGCCCCTGCTCACTGGCTCCATGGGTGACAGTCTGCGGGCCGGGGCGCGCCGATGATCTCCGGCACGCCGACACGACGGCCCCGGGCGTGCCCGCGCTCTCGGCACGCCGACGCGACGGCCCCGGGCGTACCCGCCGTACCGGCATCACGCAAAGCCGCCCGCCCTCTTGACGGGCCACGCTCAGCCGTAGACCCTAAGGTCCCATCAGGTTAGGAAGCTTTACTAATTGGAGCTCAGGAGCCTGCATGCGCCCCCACGGCAAGAAGATCCGCCTGCTCGCCTCGACGGTGGTGTCAGCCCTGCTGACCCTCCCGCTCACCGCCCTGGCCACCGCCCCGGCCGGCGCGGCCACCGTCAGCCACCCGTTCCCCAGCCACACCACCTACAAGACCGGCGTGCTGCCGTCCGCCTCCCAGGCCAGCCGCGACGCCGCCGTCCAGAAGCAGTACGACTCCTGGAAGGCGAACTACCTGGTCCACGGCTGCGCCTCCAACGAGTACTACGTCTCGACCAAGGGAGACGGCGACGCCACCAACAACGGCCCGGTCTCCGAGGGCCAGGGCTACGGCATGAACATCGTGCCCCTGATGGCCGGCTACGACACCAACGCCCAGACCGAGTTCAACGGCCTCTGGCAGCTCGTCAAGGACCACAAGGACCAGTGGGGCCTGATGGAGTGGCAGCTCGACGGCAAGACCTGCACGTACTACAGCTCGGGCACCCCCGACGCCGCCACCGACGGCGACCTGGACATCGGCTACGGCCTGGTCCTGGCCGACGCCCAGTGGGGCGGCTACACCGCCGACGCCAAGGCCTGGCTGGCCGGCATCTACGCCCATGACGTGGCCCCGGACGGCCACCTCAAGTGCGAGGACGACGGCCCCAACACCGACACCCGCCCCAGCGACCACATGCTGGACCACCTGCGGGCGTTCGCCGCCTATGACACCGCGCACGACTGGAACAAGGTGATCACCCGCACCGAGGCCGTGATCAACGAGTTCACCGCCAAGTACTCCGCCGGCGCGGGCCTGCTCTCCGACTTCGTGGTCAACGCCGACACCACCAGCCCGCAGCCGGCGCCCGCCAACTACCAGGAGAGCCAGCCGGACAACATCGTCGGCTACAACTCGATCCGGGTCCCCTGGCACCTGGGCACCGACGCGCTGCTCTACGGCGGCGCCACCGCGCTGGCGACCGCCAAGAAGGAAGAGGCCTGCGCCAAGCAGGAGTCCGGCGGCAACCCGCAGAAGGTCTACCCGCACACCAAGCTCGACTGCACGCCGTACTCCACCAGCGACCAGGCCGAGGAGGCCGGTGACGCGGTGGGTCCGGCGGCGATGGCGGCCGGTGACCAGGCCTGGACCGACACCATCTGGAACTACCTCGCCACCAACCCGTTCGGCGACGGCTACTACGGCGAGACCATCAAGACGCTGGTCTACCTGGTGATGGCCGGCGACTACTGGTCGCCCTCGGCCACCGGGAGCACCGGCGGCGGCGGTTGCACGGCCGGCCAGCTGCTGGGCAACCAGGGCTTCGAGAACGGCGCCAACAACGCGCCCTGGAGCACCAGTTCAACCCTCGGCTTCAACCCGATCACCAGCGGCACCAGCGCCGAGCCGGCCCACTCCGGCAGCTGGATCGCCTGGTTCAACGGCAACAGCACGGCCGACACCGACACCGCCGCCCAGACCGTCACCATCCCCCCGGGCTGCACCGCCACCCTCTCCTACTGGCTCCACACCGAGACCACCGAGAACACCAGCACCGCCAAGCCCGACACCTTCAAGGTCCAACTCCTCAGCACCGGCGGCACGGTGCTGACCACCCTGGCCACCTACTCCAACCTGGACCACAACACCGGCTACACCCAGCACACGGTGGACGTCTCCGGGTACGCCGGCCAGACCGTCACGGTCAAGTTCACCGGCACCGAGACCGACACCAGCGGCGGCACCACCGACTTCGTCATCGACGACACCGCCCTCGCCACCAAGTGACCCCAACCCCAAGCGGCTCCCGGCCCAGGCCGGGAGCCGTCCGCTATCCAGGAGCACACATGGCCCATCGCGGTAGGAAACTGACCACCGCCGCCGTCGCCCTCGGGCTGGCGCTACTCGGCCTGAACCCACCCGGCGCCGCCGCCGGCAGTGCGGCCGCACCGGCGCCGCCCGTGACCGTCCAGCCGCACCTCCCCGACCCGCCCACCGGTTCCTCCGCCGTGGTCAACCTCGGTGCGGGCAACGGCTGGAAGGTGCAGAGCAGTGCCACCGCCACCCAGTCGGGCAGCCGGATATCCACCCCGGGTTTCGCCACCACCGGCTGGCTCAGCGTCGCGAACGACGGCGGCGGCGCCCCCGGCACCGAGATCAACGCCCTGCTACAGAACGGCAGTTGCCCTGAGGTCTTCTACTCGGCCAACATGAAGAACTGCTACGGCCAGATGACCGCGGTCGGCCCGGAGACCATCGCCCGGTTCAAGTCGCCCTGGTGGTACCGCACGGACTTCGCCTCCCCGCCCGCCGGGCAGAGCGCCCGCCTGGTGCTGAACGGCGTGGTGGGCGCGGCCGACGTCTGGGTCAACGGCACCCGGGTGGCGGATGCGGCGACCGCCACCGGCGCATACGCGGAGCACGTCTTCGACATCACCGCGCTGCTGCGCAAGGGCGGCAACTCGCTTGCCATCGACCTGCATCCGAACGATCCGACCGGCATGCTCAGCGTCGACGACGTCGACTGGACCCAGATCCCCCCGGACAACAACACCGGCATCCAGTTCCCGGTGCAGCTGGAGACCGGCGGCCCGCTGGTCGACGGGAACGCCCATGTGGTGCAGAACACCGCAGCCGATCTGAGCAGTTCGGCGCTGACGGTGAAGACCGACATCACCAACACCTCGGCCGCCGCCCAGACCGGCACCGTCACGGCCACCGTCACGCCACCCGGCGGCGGGGCGGACATCACGGTCAGTCAGAACGTCACGGTGGCGGCCCACAGCACCCGCAGGGTGGCCTTGCCGACGCTCACCATCGCCAAGCCGCAGATCTGGTGGCCCTACCAGCTGGGCGGCCAGCCGCTCTACCGGCTCGCCACCTCGGTCGCGCAGGGCGGGGCCGTCCTCAACTCCACCGGCTCCAGCTTCGGCATCCGCACCGTGGATTCGGCCCTGGTCGGCCCATCGGCCGGCGCGCCCGGCGGAGTGCGGCAGTTCACGGTGAACGGCACCCCGCTGGTGATCCGCGGCGGCGGCTGGGACCCGGACCTCTTCCTGCACTACGACCCCGCCGACACCGCCCGGCAGATCGGCCTGTTGAAGTCGCTGGGCGTCAACACGGTACGGCTGGAAGGCCACTTCATGCCCGCCGACTGGTTCCAGCAGATGGACGCGGCCGGGATCCTGGTCAACGCCGGCTACCAGTGCTGCGACTTCTGGGAGAACACCAGCTACACCAGCGCCCAGCAGTCGCTCTACCAGCTGACCGCGCAGACCCTAGGCCGGGAACTGCGCAACCACCCGTCGGTCTTCAGCTTCCAGTGGAGCGACAACGCACCCACCGCCACCCAGGAGACCCTGGCACTGAACGGCTTCAAGGCGGCCGACTTCGACGTGCCGTTCGTCTCCTCCGCCGAGTACAACACCAGCCCCAAGCTTGGTACTTCGGGTGAGAAGGAGGGGCCCTACGACTGGGTGCCGCCAAGCTACTGGTACGACACCTCGCACTACAGCACCAGCGACCCCACCCAGACCAACGCGGGCGGCTCCTGGGGCTTCGACAGCGAGCAGAGCTCGGGCGACACCATCCCGACGCTCGACTCGATCAACCGCTTCCTCTCCCCCGCCGAGCAGAGCGCGCTCTGGAGGACCCCGACGTACAACCAGTACCACGACAACTACGAGGGCACCGGCCACACCGGCTACGCCTTCGGCACCAACGCCAACCTGGACGCCGCCATCACCAAGCGCTACGGCGCCCCCACCAGCCTGACCCAGTACGTCGAGGAGGCCCAGCTGCAGAACTACGAGTCCACCCGGGCCCAGTTCGAGGCCTTCATCGACCACTCCACCAACAGCACCGCCCCGGCCACCGGCACCATCTACTGGCAGCTGAACAAGGGGTGGCCGACCATGCTCTGGGCGCTCTACAACAACGACGGCGACCAGGCCGGCGCCTACTTCGGCGCCCAGCAGGCCAATCGCCCGCTGCACGCCCTCTACGCCCTGGACACCGGCACGGTGGCCGTCGACAACCTCGGCAGCGGCACCCGATCCGGCGTGACCGTCGAGGCCAAGGTCTACGACACCGCGGGCAGGCTGCTGGACGACCGCGACTCCCCCGCCCTGTCGCTGACTTCGCAGCAGGTGGTGACCGACGTGCTGAAGCCGTCGGTGCCGACGGCCGCGGGCACCGTGTACTTCGTGGAGCTGCTGCTCCGTCAGAACGGCGCACTGCTGGACCGCAACGTCTACTGGAACTCCACGACCCCCGACGTCGTCAACTGGCCCAAGACGCTGGGCCAGCCGCAGGCCGTGATGAGCTCCTACGCCGACCTCAAGGCGCTGCGGAGCCTGCCGACCGCGACCGTGTCGGCATCGGCCCGGATCACCGACCAACCGGGGCCGGACAACGCGGACCGGCTGCTCACGGTGACGGTGACCAACACCTCCAGCACCCCGACGGTCGGCTTCTTCCTCCGCGCGGATCTGCGCCGGGGCACCGCCACCGGGGCCGAACTGCCCGGTGACAACCAGGTCCGGTCGGCGATCTGGGGTGACAACGACGTCACCCTGTGGCCGGGCGAGTCCGAGACCCTGACGGCGAGCTTCTCCTCGGCCGACCTGCGGGGCGCGACCCCGGTGGTCAGCGTCCTCGGTTCCAATACCGCCGGGCCGGACGTGGTGGCCGACTCGGCTGCCGGGTGACCGCACGACCGACGGCTCCCGGATGACTCCGGGAGCCGTCGGACCCTCCATACTTGTCCTCTACGTGGATGCGGGCCACGTCCGCTAACGTGATCATGGATTTCGTGCGGATCGCGGTGACCGGCGGCGGAGGAGGTGGCGGGTGGACCCGGCGGATCCGGAGCGGCACGTCGCCGAAGGGTTGCTGGAGGCGGCCGCCGCCGAGCTCGGCGTCGACGGCGCGGAGCTGCTGGCCGCGGTGACCGACCAGGCCCCGACCGGGCTCGCACTGCTGGACCGCCGACTGCGCTGGTGCTACCTCAACCCGGCCCTCGCCCGGCTGACCGGCCACCCCGAGGCGCAGCTGCTCGGCAGCGCGGTGCACGGGCGGGCCGCCGAGACCCTGCGGCGGGTGCTCTCCGACGGCCGGGCCCGCACGGTGGCGGCGAACAGTCTGCTGCCGCCGCGCGGCTCGTGGCAGCGCCCGCTCGCCGTGCTGGCCCGGCGCCTGGAGCTGAACGGGCGGGCCCTCGGCGTGGTGCTGGCCGTGACCACCGCCGACCTGGCCCCGGACCGGCACGATCTGGAGCACGCCCGGGCCCGGCTGACCCTGCTGGACGCCGCCGCCGAGCGGATCGGCACCACCCTGGACATCGGCACCACCTGCACCGAGCTCGCCGAGTTCGCCGTCCCCCGATTGGCCGACCTCGCCACCATCGACGTGCTGCCGCCGGACGCCGCGGTGCGCGACAGCGGGAGCGGCGGCAGCGTGCCCCGGCTGCGCCGCACGGCGATGGCCCAGGCGCCGCAGCTGAGCGGCACGCCCACCGAGCTGGCCCGGCCAGGCGAAACGATTCGCTACCGGCCCGGCTCGGCCGCCGCCCGCTGCCTGACCACCGGAAAGCCGGTGGCCGCCAACCAGCTCTCCCCCGAGGAGCTGGCCACGGCCGCCGCCGATCCCGCGACCCTGGCCGCCTACCAGGCGCTCGGCGTGGACTCGCTGCTCGAAGTGCCGCTGACCGCCCGCGGCCAGCTGATCGGGATGCTCTCGCTGGCCCGCACCGCCGACACCTCGGCCGGTTTCTTGGACGACGACGTGGTGCTGGTCGAGGACCTGGCCGGGCGAGCGGCGCTGAGCATCGACAACGCCCGCCGCTACACCCGCTCCCAGGGAATCGCGCTGGAGCTGCAGCGGGCGCTGCTCGCCGAGCCCGGCAGTCCGCACCCCAATCTGGAGCTGGCCTCCCGCTACCTGCCGTCCGGCACCAGCTCGGTGGTGGGCGGCGACTGGTACGAGTCGGTGCGGCTGCCGTTCGGGCGCACGCTGCTGGTGATGGGCGATGTGATGGGGCACGGCGTGGAGGCGGCCGTGGACATGAGCAGCTACCGCTCGATGCTGCGCTACGTCGCCTCGATGGACCTGCCGCCGCACCGGATCCTGCGCCAACTGGACACGCTGATCTCGGAGAACGAGTCCTCCCGCCCGGCCACCTGCCTGCTGGCCCTGGCCGATCCGGCCCGGCAGCGCTGGACGCTCTCCAGCGCCGGCCACCTGCCGCCCGCCCTGCTCGGTGAGGACCGGCCGATCGAGCTGCTGGACGTGCCCACCGGGCCGCCGCTCGGCACCGGCCTGGGCGGGTACCAGCAGACCAGCCGGGAGCTGCAGCCTGGCCAGGTGCTGCTGCTCTACACCGACGGGCTGGTGGAGCGGCGCGGCGAGGACATCGACACCTCGCTGGCCCGGCTGGCCGCGCTGCGGCTGCCGGTCGGCGGCGCGCTGGACGAACTGCTCGACGCCACCCTGCACGGCCTCACCCCGCAGGCCGCCGAGGACGACATCGCGCTGCTCGCGGCCCGGGCCCGGGTGCGCTCCTGAGCTTGCGCCTCTGAGCTACGGCTCGACCAGCACGCCCGCCAGCACCGCGGCCACCATGCGCCGTACCGCCTCGGCGTCCGGGGGCGCGGCGGTGCGGTCGGCGAACAGCAGGTGGCCGGCGCCGATCAGGGTGGGGGCGAGGGTGGCCAGGTCGGCGTCCGCCGCGATCCGGCCCAGGGTGCGTTCGGCCTCCAGGTAGCCGGCGAGCACCGCGGTGGCCTCCACCAGCAGCGGCACGCCGGTGGTCGGCCCGGACTGCCGCAGTCGGGCGCGCAGTTCGTCGCGGAAGGTGATCAGTGCGACCACGGCGACGGCGACCGACTGGAAGAGCGCGGTCAGCGCCTCGGCGAGGTTGCCGATGACGGAACCGGTGCCGGCGGCCTCGGCCAACTCGGCGGCCTGGCCGTCCAGTCGGGCGATCCGGTCCCGTACCAGCGCGGCCAGGAAGTCGTCGAAGTCCGCGAAGTGCCGGTGCAGCACGCCCTTCGCGCAGCCGGCCTCCTCGGTGACCGCGCGGCTGGTGAGCGCGCTCGGCCCGTCCCGCAGCAGGATCCGCTCGGCGGCGCCGAACAGTTGCTCGCGTACATCACGGATGGCCACGCCGGTCGGCATCGGGCTCCTCGCTGGCTGACAGTTGACGAGTGGGCATGTGCCCACTCATAGTGGGCGCATGCCCACTTTACCGTCAGAACCCCATCGGCAGCGCGCGATGGCCGAGTCCTTCGGCGTCGACGCCGCCCGCTACGACCGCACCCGCCCCGCCTACCCCGATGCCATGGTGCAGCGGATCATCGAGGCCGGCCCCGGGCCTGAGGTGCTCGACGTCGGCTGCGGCACCGGTACGGCGGCCCGCCAGTTCCGGGCGGCCGGCTGCACCGTGCT
This sequence comes from Kitasatospora acidiphila, assembly GCF_006636205.1. Lineage (NCBI taxonomy): Bacteria > Bacillati > Actinomycetota > Actinomycetes > Kitasatosporales > Streptomycetaceae > Kitasatospora > Kitasatospora acidiphila. Next base: position 834,321 of record NZ_VIGB01000003.1, read on the forward strand.
CGGCGTCGAACCCGATCCACGGATGGCCGAGTTCGCGCGACGCGACGGACTGACCGTCGAGGAGGCCACCTTCGAGGCCTGGGACCCGGCGGGCCGTCGGTTCGACGCCGTCATCGCCGGGACCGCCTGGCACTGGGTGGACCCGGTGGCGGGCGCCGCGAAGGCGGCGCGAGTACTGCGCCCGGGCGGGAGGTTGGCGGCGTTCTGGCATGCGTTCGCCCTGCCCCCGGAGTTGGCGCAGGCCGTCACCGCGATCTACCGGCAGGCGGTGCCCGAAGTGCCGTTCCCCGCCGCCGGCGCGCAGCCCCTGCAGCACTACCAGGCGATCTTCGCCAAGGCCGTCGACGGCATCCACGCGTCGGGCGCCTTCGAGGTGCCCGAGCAGTGGCGGTTCGACTGGGAGCACCGCTACACCCGCGACGAGTGGCTGGACCAACTGCCCACCCACGGCACCCTCACCCGCCTGCCGGCGGACCGGCTGGCCCCCGTGCTGGCGGGCGTCGGCGCCGCGATCGACGAGCTGGGCGGCTCCTTCACGGCGAGCTACGCCACCGTCGCGGTCACGGCTGCTCAGCGCGCCCGGTAGCACAACTCCGGCCGCCCGACCTGCCCGTAGCGCGGCTCCCGGACGGCCTGGCCGGTGTCCACCAGGTGCTCCAGGTAGCGGCGCGCGGTGATCCGGGAGACCCCGGCCGCCGTGCCCGCCGCCGCGGCCGTCAGGCTCCCGTCGGCCGCCCTCAGCACCCGGGCGACCGCGTCCAGGGTCTCGGCGCTCAGGCCCTTGGGGAGCGTGCTGCGCTCGGTGCTGCGCAGTGCGGCGAAGGCGCGGTCCACCTCGTCCTGCCCGGACGCCTCCCCGGTCCGGGCCAGCGAGGCCCGGTAGCGGGCGTAACGCTCCAACCGGTCCTGGATGGTGGCCGCGCTGAACGGCTTGAGCAGGTACTGCACCACACCGATCGCGACGGCCTGCCGCACGGTGGCCAGTTCGCGGGCGGAGGTGACGGCGATGACGTCCACCTCGTTCCCGGCGGCGCGCAGCCGCTGGCAGAGCTGGAGGCCGTGCCCGTCGGGCAGGTGCAGGTCGAGCAGCACCAGGTCGATCCTGTTCCGCTCCAGGAAGCGCAGCGCGTCCCGCGCCGAGTGCACGGTGCCCGCCGTGCGGAAGCCGGGCGCCCGGTTCACGTAGAGGGTGTGCGCGTCCGCCGCGACCCGGTCGTCCTCCACCACCAGGACCTCGATCATCCCGCTCACCCCGCCACCACGGCCTGGCGCAGCGGCAGTCGGACGGTCAGCACCGCGCCGCGCTCCCGCCCGACCTCGACGGTGCCGCCGTTGCGCCGGGCGGCCTGGGCGACCAGGGCCAGGCCGAGGCCGCGCCCGGTGCGCTGCTTGGTGGACCAGCCGCGCCGGAAGACCTCACCGACCGCGTCCGGGGCGATCCCGGGCCCGGTGTCCGCGACCCGCAGCAGCAGTTCACCGTCCTCGGCGCGGGCGGTGACCACCACCTCGGGCGCGGCGCCGTCCGCCGCGGCGCCCTCGACGGCGGCGTCCAGGGCGTTGTCGATCAGGTTGCCGAGGATGGTCACCAGGTCGCGGGCCGGCAGCCGGGGCGGCAGCACGCCGTCGTCGATCCGGCTGTCCGGGGTCAGGCGGAACTCCACGCCGCTCTCGGCCGCTTGTGCCGCCTTGCCCAGCAGGAGGGCTGAGAGCACCGGTTCACCGACCGCGGCCACCACCTGGTCGGTGAGCCGCTGGGCGAGCGCGAGTTCGGTGGTGGCAAACTCCACGGCCTCGCGGTGGCGGCCCAGTTCGACCAGCGAGACCACGGCGTGCAGCCGGTTCGCGGCCTCGTGCGCCTGCGCGCCGAGGGCCTCGCCGAAGCCGCGCACGGTGTCCAGTTCGCCCACCAGTGCCTGGAGTTCGGTGTGGTCGCGCAAGGTCACCACGGTGCCGAGTGCGGCCTGGTCGCCGATCGCCGAGGTGTTGACCAGCACCACCCGGTCAGCTGTCAGATGCACCTCGTCGTGCACCGGCTCGGGCCCGAGCACTGCGGCCACCAGCGACTGCGGCAGGCCGAGTGAGCCGAACTCCGCGCCCGCGTCTGCGCTCTGACACCCCAGCAGGTCCCGGGCGGCGTCGTTGCAGAGCACCACCCGCCCGGCCGGGTCGAGGAGGATCAGCCCCTCGCGCACCGAGTGCAGGGTGGCCTGGTGGTACTCGTAGAGGTGGCTGAGTTCGGCGGCGCCCATGCCGTGGGTGTGCCGGCGCAGCCGGGCGTTGGCCAGGTAGGTGCCGACGCCGCCGACCAGCAGCGCGCCGCCCGCGACGCCGAGCAGCGCGAGCAGCGGCCCCTGGAGCCGGTGGCTGATCTCCTGCACCGTGATGCCGGCGCTGACCAGCGCGACGACCCGCCCCTGGTCGTCCAGCACCGGCGTGACCGCCCGCACCGAGGGGCCGAGCGTGCCGGTGTAGGTCTCGGTGAAGGTCTGGCCGCGCAGCGCGGGGCCGATGGTGCCCAGGAAGGGCTTGCCGATCTGGGCCGGGTCGCGGTGCGCCCAGCGGATGCCGTGGGTGTCCATCACGGTCACGAAGTCCACGCCGGTGTCGGTCCACACCTGCTCCGCGTAGGGCTCCAGCGCGGCCGTCGGGTCCGGGCCGAGCACGGCCTGACGGACCGAGGGGGCGTCCGCGACCGACCGGGCCACGGCGGTGGCCTGCCCGCGCGCGGTCTTCCGCGCCTGGTCGGCGGTGGCCAGGTAGGCCGGCAGCGCGCCGCCGGCCACCACCACCGCGACGATCACCACCTGGACCGCGAACAGCTGCCCGGCCAGGCTGCGCAGCACCCGGCGCGGTGCGGACGAGAGACGAACTGGCATGTCGGACAGTGTGCCGCACCGCGCGTGAACTCTATGAACGCAAGGGTGACGGGCATCACCATGACCCCGATAGTCGGATCACCCTCATCCCCAAGGGCAGCCCCCACCCAGGCAAAGGAGCCGACCCATGTCCGCCTCTCCCACCGCCGCCGGCAGACCGGCCGGACGCGGCGACCGCACTCAGTACCTGTACCTGGCAGTGCTGGCCGCCGTGGTGCTCGGTGTGGTGCTGGGCTTCGCGGCGCCCGGGTTCGCGGTGCAGCTGAAGCCGATCGGCACCGCGTTCGTCAACCTGATCAAGATGATGATCAGCCCGGTGATCTTCTGCACCATCGTGCTGGGGGTCGGCTCGGTCAGCAAGGCCGCCAAGGTGGGCAAGGTCGGCGGTCTGGCGCTCGGCTACTTCCTGGTGACCTCGACCATCGCGCTGGCGCTCGGCCTACTGGTCGGCAACCTGCTGGAGCCGGGCTCCGGGCTGCACCTCACCCAGGCCCTGGCCAAGGCCGGCCACGCCCAGGCGGCGCAGGGCGCCACCCACACCGCCGACTTCCTGCTGGGGATCATCCCGACCACCCTGGTCTCGGCGCTGACCGAGGGCCAGGTGCTGCAGACCCTGCTGGTGGCGCTGCTCACCGGCTTCGCCCTGCAGGCGATGGGCGCGGCCGGCGCCCCGGTGCTGCGCGGCGTCGAGCACCTGCAGCGGCTGGTCTTCAGGATCATGTCGATGATCATGTGGGTGGCCCCGATCGGCGCCTTCGGCGCGATGGCCGCCCTGGTCGGCGCGACCGGTGTGGCCGCCCTGAAGAGCCTCGCTGTGATCATGGTCGGCTTCTACCTGACCTGCATCGTCTTCGTGGTCGTGGTGCTCGGCCTGCTGCTGCGCCTGGTGGCCGGCGTCAATGTGCTGGCCCTGCTGCGCTACCTGGGCCGCGAGTTCCTGCTGATCCTCTCCACCTCCTCCTCGGAGAGCGCGCTGCCGCGCCTGATCGCCAAGATGGAGCACCTGGGCGTGAGCCGCCCGGTGGTCGGCATCACCGTCCCGACCGGCTACAGCTTCAACCTGGACGGCACCGCGATCTACCTCACCATGGCCTCGATCTTCATCTCCCAGGCGATGGACAAGCCGCTCTCGCTCGGCCAGCAGGTCTCGCTGCTGGTGTTCATGGTGATCGCCAGCAAGGGCGCGGCGGGCGTCACCGGCGCGGGCCTGGCCACACTGGCCGGCGGTCTGCAGTCGCACCGGCCCGAGCTGGTCGACGGGGTCGGTCTGATCGTCGGCATCGACCGCTTCATGTCCGAGGCGCGCGCCCTCACCAACTTCGCCGGCAACGCGGTCGCCACCGTGCTGATCGGGCACTGGACCAAGGAGCTCGACCACGACCGGGCCCACCGCGTGCTCGGCGGCGACCTGCCGTTCGACGAGAGCGCGCTCGCCGACGCCACGGCCGCCGGTGCGGACCTGCCGCCGCAGGGCGGCGCCGCGCCCGAGCTCGCCAACGCCTGACCTGCGACGCTCCGCCGGGCCCGCACCGCGTCGTATCCGCGGTGCGGGCCCGGCGCTGTCGGTGCGGCGACCTAGCCTGGGCCCCATGGCAGCTCTCCCGCCCGCCCGCCATCTGCTGCGGGCCAAGGACCTCGCCGACGCCAGGTACGCCGAGCCGCTCGCGGTGGCCGATCTGGCGGCGGCGGCCGGCCTGTCCCGCGCGCATTTCAGCCGGGCGTTCCGGCAGGCCTTCGGCGAGTCCCCGCACGTCTACCTGCTCACCAGGCGCCTGGAGCGGGCCGCCAGCCTGCTGCGCACCACCGACCGGCCGATCGCCCGGATCTGCTTCGACGTGGGCCTGAACAGCCTGGGCTCCTTCACCACCAGCTTCACCAGGATGTACGGGCGCTCGCCGGCCGCCTACCGCGCCGCCTATCCGCCGGCCGCCGACTACGCCCTGGTCCCGGGCTGTGTGCTGCGCGCCTACGGCCGCCCGCAACACCGCACGTTTCGAGAAGACGGCGCCGACGGCCCGGTCATAGGTTGACGGTACGTCGTCCGGGCGGAGCGCAGCCCGAAACGCCCGGAGGAATCCCTAGGAAAGGTGGAGAGGACCCATGACCATCAAGATCGCCACCGCCCAGCTGTGGGTGCACGACCAGGAGGTCGCCCTGGACTTCTGGACCAACAAGGTGGGCTTCGAGGTCCGCGCCGACGTCACCCTGCCCGAGCTCGGAAACTTCCGCTGGCTCACCGTCGGCCCGGTCGGCCAGGACGACATCTCGGTCTGCCTGATGGCCGTGCCCGGCCAACCGGTCATGGACGACCAGACCCGCGAGCAGGTGCTCGACGTGGTGGGCAAGGGCTTCGCCAACGCGGTCTTCCTCAGCACCGACGACTGCGACGCCGCCTACGCCGAACTGTCCGGCCGTGGCGTCGACTTCGTCGACAAGCCGGAGGACCGCCCGTACGGCCGCGACTGCGGGTTCCGCGATCCGTCGGGCAACCAGATCCGGCTGACCCAGCTGTTCGAGCTGCCCAACCAGTAGGCGCCGCACCGCGGGCCGCCGGGAGTGCCGTCAACTCCCGGTGGCCCGGCGTCAGTTGCCTGCCGCCTGGCGCGCCGCGCCGGCCACCGGGACGGCGCCGCCGATCAGCTCCAGGGTCCGCCCGGCCGTCCCCGGCTCGTCCAGCAGCGCGAGCAGCACCGCGGCCACGTCGTCACGCGAGACCGCGCCCCGCCCGGTCCGCTCGGCGAGGGTCACCTGACCGGTGCCGGGCGCATCGGTCAGCATGCCGGGGCGCAGGATCGTCCAGTCCAACCGCTCGCGGGCCCGCACGTCGTCGTCCGCCGCGCCCTTGGCCCGCAGGTAGGCGCCGAAGACCGGGTCGGCACCGTCCGGCGCGGCCGCGTCGGCGCCCATCGAGGAGACCACCAGGAAGCGCCGCACCCCGGCGGCCTCGGCGGCGTCCGCGAACAGCGCGCAGGCGCCCCGGTCGACCGTGTCCTTGCGGGCCACGCCGCTGCCCGCGCCGGCGCCGGCCGCGAACACCGCGGCGTCCGCACCGCGCAGGATGCCCGCGACCTCGTCGACCGAGGCCGCCTCCAGGTCGCAGAGCACCGGCTCGGCGCCCGCCGCCTCCAAGTCCCCGGACTGCTCCGGCTTCCGGATGATCCCGGCGACCTCGTCTCCCCGCGCGCTCAGCAGCCGCTCCAGGCGCCGCGCGATCTGACCGTGTCCACCCGCGATGACAATGCGCATGGTCCGGAGCCTACGCCGCACCCTCCGCACCCCAGAGCTGACACCCCGTCAGGAGCGGCAGCTCGGAAACCGTTGGCCGCGCACCGGCCCGCCCTGGCATGCTGGCGGCGTGGAGAAACCGGAGCTCTTGGAGAAGCCGCAGATCACCATCGGCTTCGCGGCCGACCTGCAGGTGTTCCTCGCCGCCGCCCAGCGCCGCGAACAGTCGGTGGTCCGGGTGGACGGCGTGTCCACGCTCGGCCATGTGGTCGAGTCGCTGGGCGTCCCGCTGACCGAGGTCGGCGAGCTGCTGGTGGACGACCGGCCGGTCCGCCCGGGGCACATCCCGGCGCAGGGCGAGCGGGTCGCCGTGCGCGGCGTCGAGCGGCCGCAGCGGCTGCCCGGCCCGGCCCGCTTCCTGCTCGACGTGCACTTGGGCACGCTGGCCCGCCGGCTGCGCCTGCTCGGCGTGGACGCTGCCTACGAGAACCTCGACATCGGCGACGCCGCGCTGGCCACCCGGTCGGCCGCCGAGCAGCGGGTGATGCTCTCCCGCGACCGGGGGCTGCTGCGCCGCCGCGAGCTGTGGGCCGGTGCGTACATCTACAGCCACCGCCCGGCCGAGCAGCTGCGCGATGTGCTGTCCCGCTTCACGCCCGCCCTCGCGCCGTGGACCAGGTGCACGGCCTGCAACGGCCTGCTGGAGCAGACCGCCAAGGCGGCGGTGCAGGAGCGGCTGGCGCACGGCACCGAGCGCAACTACGACGCCTTCGCCCAGTGCACCGACTGCGGCCAGGTCTACTGGCGCGGCGCCCACCACGCCCGGCTGGACGCGATCGTCGAGGAAGCCCTGCGCGAGTACGCCTGATCCGGCAGGGCTCACGGGGTTCTCCCCGAAGTGGATCATCGCTACCATCGCCCGCCATGGGGATCACCACTGATCAGATCATCGAAGCCGCGCTGGGCCGGCTGACCGCCGAGTACATCTTCGAGGACCAGGCCGAACAGATCGCGGCCCTGGTGCGCGGCCGGCTGGCCGAGGGGGCGTACGAGCGGCTGGCCGGCGAAGCGCTGTGCGAGGCGGTGACCGCGGACCTCCAGCGGACCAACGGCGACAAACACCTGCGCCTGCTGTGGAGCGACGAGGCGCAGGAGCTCGACGACGCGGGCGAGGAGGACGAGGACTTCTTCGCCGAGCTGGCCCGTGCCGAGAACCAGGGCATCCGCCGGGTGGAGCGGCTCGCGGGCGACATCGGCTACATCGAGACCACGCTGGTGGCCGAGCCCGGCGACGGCGCGCCGATGATCTCCGCGGCGATGGCGCTGATCGCCAACACCAAGGCGCTCATCCTCGACCTGCGGGCCAACCGCGGCGGCTCGACCTACGGCATGGCGTACTGGTGCAGCTACCTGTTCCCGGGCGGCGAGGCCGTGCACCTGACCGACGTGCACCGGCGCACCACCGGGCTCACCCAGCAGTTCTGGACCACGCCCTACCTGCCGGGCGAGCGCTACCTCGACCGCCCGGTGTACGTGCTGACCGGCCCGGTCACCTTCTCGGGCGCCGAGGACCTGGCGTACAACCTCAAGGCCAGGGGCCGTGCCGTGCTGGTCGGCGAGAGCACCAGGGGCGGGGCGCACCCGACCGGTTACTACCCCCTCAGCGAGCACATCAGCGTGACCGTGCCGTACGCCCGGTCGATCAACCCGGTGACCGGCGGCGACTGGGAGGGCACCGGCGTGACCCCGGACATCGCCGTGTCCGCCGAGCAGGCGTTCGAGGTGGCCTACCAGGACGCGCTCGAGAAGGTCGCGGACTCCTAACCCGGCTCACCCTCACCCTTGCTCGCATCCGGCCTGGCCACCTCGCCGCCGCGCGGGGTGACCTGCTTGAGGGCGTCGAAGATCGCCAGGCCCTGGCCGACGATCCCGGTCGCCACCTGGGCCAGGCCTTCGCTGCCGTTGAGCACCGTCAGGTTGGCGCCCGCCAGGCCGCGGGCGGCGGCGTCCACCAGCGCGGGCAGGTTCTCCACCACCCGGTTGGCCGCGATCAGCTCCTGGGCGCCGCCCCGCAGCGATTCGGCCCGCGCGTTGTTCGCGGCGGCCTGCGCATCGGCGGTGGTCCGCTCGGCGTAGGCAGCGCCGTCCGCCTGCACCCGCACCGCCTGGGCCTCCGCCGTGGCCAGTGTGGTGCGCCGGTAGGCATCACCCTCGGCCTCGAACTTGGCCCGGTCGCGCTGCGCCTCGGCGAGGGTGCGCTGCTTGTAGGCCTCGGCGTCAGCCGGCCGGCGCACCTCGGCCTCCAGCCGCTGGGCGGCCAAGTCGGCCTGACGGCGGGCCAGTTGGGTCTGCTCCTCGATGACCTCCTGGGTGGCCCTGGCCTGGGCCAGCGGCCCGGCCTGCGATGCCGCCGCGTTGGCCTGCTCGGTCTCGGCCACGAAGCCGGCCCGCTTGATCGCGGTGTCCCGCTCGTACTGCGCCTTGAGCGCGGCCGCCTCCTGCTCCCGCTGGGCGGCCTCCTGGTCGGCCCGGGCCTGGGCGATCCGCGCCTGGCTGGCGACGGCTGCGGCATGCGGGGCGGCCAGGTTGGTGATGTAGCCGGTGGCGTCCTCGATCTCCTGGATCTGCAGGGCGTCCACCACGATGCCGAGCTTCTCCATCTCGGTGTGGCTGCCGGCCTTGACCTCCTGCGCCACCCGGTCCCGCTCCCGGATGATCTGCTCCACCGTCAACCCGCCGATGATGGACCGCAGATGGCCCGCGAAGATCCGGCCGACCAGCTCCTCCATCCGGGCCTGCTCGGCGAGGAAGCGCCGCGCCGCGTTGGCGATGGAGAGGTGGTCGTCACCCACCTTGAACACCGTCACGGCCCGCACCGTCAGCCGGATGCCCTGCTGGGTGACGCAGTCCTCGGCGATCTCCGCCTCGCGCAGCGCCAGCGACAGCATCCGCGCCTTCTGCTTGACGGGCATCACGAAACTGCCGTGTCCGGTGACGATCCGGAACTGGGTGTCCTGGGCCTGCCGTTTGGACCCGGAGATCAGCAACGCCTCATTGGGCGCCGGAACGTGCCAGAACAACATCACGGGCTCCTCACGACTCGGGGAACGGTACGACCACGACGGAGCGCGCCGAGGTGTGCTCCACCACCATCACCAGCGCGTGCCGGGCGATCGGCCGGTCCGCCCAGGCCGCGAACGCCTCGCTGCCGCCGCGCACCGGCACCAGCACCTCGCCGGGCCCGTCCGGCGGGATCGGAACCGTGACCCGGCCGACCGCGCCGACCGGGCTCTCGTCCGCCTCCCTCGGCACACCCATCAGGCTCACCCGCTCTCCGGCCGGCCGCGCTAGCAGGGTCGGTCGTACCTCTGCTGTCCAATCTAACGAGCCCACGGCGCAAAGGAGCCGGTCAAAGCCCCGGCCCCTCACCCGCCCGGCCCAGCCTGCGGCATGCCGCCCGCCCGGGGCACCCCGCGCCGTGCCACGCTGACCGCGATCACCCGACCGCGCCGCCGAGCGAACCCAGGAGCCCCCGTGTCCAAGGTCCAGCCGATCCCGGACGGCTACCCGCGCCTGTGCCCCTACGTCTTCGTCCGGCGCGCCGCCGAGGCCATCGAGTTCTACACCTCGGTGCTCGGGTTCGAGCAGCGCGGCGACCGGCTGACCGGCCCGGACGGGCGGATCGGGCACGCAGAGCTGGCGGCCGGCGACTCGGTGCTCATGATCGCCGACGAGCACCCGGAGGTGGGCGCGCGCAGCCCGCAGACGGTCGGCGGCTCACCGGTGCTGCTGAACCTCTACGTGGCGGACGTCGACGCGGTGTGGGCCGCCGCGCTGGCCGCCGGCGCGCTCGAACTGCGGCCGCTGAAGAACCAGTTCTACGGCGACCGGTCCGGCACCTTCGAGGACCCGTGGGGTCACCGCTGGACCGTGGCCAGCCATGTCGAGGACGTCTCGCCGCAGCAGATGGCAGCCCGCGCCAAAGCCGCGATGGGCGGTAACTGAGGCTGTGGTGAACGATTCTGACATCACGTCAGCACGTCCCTGGATGCCCGGCTACGGCATCCTGCCGGCCGACCAGGGCACCGGCCTGCTGCCGTGGTTCTGGGCGGAGCGCCGGCTCGCGGACTCGCACGAGTACTGGGTCTGCACGGTGCGCCCTGACCGGCGGCCCCACGCGATGCCGGTCTGGGGCGTCTGGCTGCGGCGGGCCCTCTGGTTCAGCAGCGCCCGCGCGTCCCGCAAGTACCGCAATCTGGCGGCCAACCCGGCGTGCACGGTGACCACCGACGATCCGCACCAGCCGGTCGTGCTGGACGGCGACGCGAGCGTGGTGACCGACCTCGACGAGATCGCCGACTTCCTGGCCGCGCTCAACGCCAAGTACGCGACCAGCTTCGGTCCGGACTTCCTCGATCCGGCCCTGAACGCGACTTTCCGGGTCACCCCGGCCTCCGTCTTCGCCCTCGACGACAGCGACTTCACGGGCAGCCCGACCCGCTGGACGTTCCCGTCCCGTGATTCGTAAATTGGCCTCAACTCGCCCGCTCCAAAACGCTCGCGCGGGTCTAGAATGGTTCGTACACCAGACAGCTGGAGAGAGCCGCACCGCCCTCGAAGACGTTCGTAGGCCGTCCGAGCGACTCCTTGTCTAGGGCCTGGCTAGGCCCCCGGCAGGTCCCATTGACAGCGATGCCCTGAGCGACGGCTAGGACGCGCGAAGTCGAAAGAGGATCTACCGGGGACTGTCATGTCTCCGGGCACCTCTCTGCCGCGAGGCTCAGTGCGGCAGCTCCTGCTCCGTCCAGATGGTCTTGCCCGACGCGGTGTACCGGCTCCCCCACCGGCTGGTCAGCTGCGCCACCAGGTAGAGCCCGCGCCCGCCCTCGTCGGTGAGCCGGGCGCGCCGCATCCGCGGCTGGGTGGCGCTGCCGTCGGAGACCTCGCAGGTCAGCGTGTCGGCCCGGATCAGCCGCACCACCACGGGCCCGCCGCCGTACCGGATCGCGTTGGTGACCAGCTCACTCAGCACCAGCTCGGTGGTGAAGGCGAGTTCGGCCAGTCCCCAGGAGGTCAGCACGGCGGTGGCGTCCTCGCGCACCCGGGCCACCGCGGCCGGGTCCAGCTCGACCGTCCAGACCGCGGTGTCGGCGGGCGGCACCGCCTTGGTGCGGGCCAGCAGCAGCGTCACGTCGTCGCGCAGCCGGGTCGGCGGCAGCCCGGCGATCAGCCGCTCCCCGGCCTCGGGCAGCGGGCAGTCCAGGCCGCGCACGCCGCGCAGCCGGTGCAGCAACTCGACCATCCCGGCGTCGATGTCGCCGTCCCCGCGCTCGATCAGGCCGTCGGTGTAGAGGGCCAGCATGCTGCCTTCGGGCAGCTCGACCCGGGCCGACTCGAAGGGCAGCCCGCCGACCCCGAGCGGCGGTCCCGGCGACACGGGCAGCATCTCGGCGCTGCCGTCGGGGTAGGCGACGGCGGGCGGCGGGTGTCCGGCGCTGGCCACGGTGCAGACCCGGGAGACCGGGTCGTAGACGGCGTAGAGGCAGGTGCCGCCGAACGAGCCGGGCTCCGCGGTCTCGTCCTGGCTCCCCGCATCCCGCCCGGGGTGTCCCTCGCCGGTCCCGGAGCTCTCCGCGTCCACGTCCGCGACCAGCGCCGATTCCACCAGCAATTGGGCCACCAGGTCGTCCAGGTGCACCAGCAGCTCGTCCGGTTCCAGGTCCAGGTCGGCCAGGGTCCGCACGGCGGTGCGCAGCCGGCCCATGGTGGCGGAGGCGTGCAGGCCGTGCCCGGTGACGTCGCCGACCACCAGGGCGACCCGGGCCGAGGAGAGCGGGATGACGTCGAACCAGTCGCCTCCCACCCCGCCGACGGTGTCGGTGGGCAGGTAGACGCTGGCGGTGGAGACGGCGGCCACCGAGCGGACGGCCGGCGGCAGCAGGCTGCGTTGCAGGCCGATCGCGGCCCGGTGCTCCCGGGTGTAGCGGCGGGCGTTGTCCAGTGCCAGGGCGACCCGCCCGGCGATCTCCCGCATCAGCGCGCGGTCCTCCGCCTCGTAGCGGTCCTGCCGGCGCTCCCGGCGCAGCGTGATGCGGCCGAGCAGCACCCTGCGGGCCACCAGCGGCGCCGTGATCGCCCAGGTCTGGCCGGCGGGGTCGGACAGTCCGGTCCGCCCCTCCTCGTCGACCAGCACGGTCTCCCCGATGGCCGGGCGGGACCCGGGCGGTCCGGCGACCGCGACCCGGCGCAGCAGCAGCCTCCCGTCGGGACCGGGTACCGGCTCCTCGCCGGTGGAGATGGGGGTGGCGAGTTCGACGGCGGCGACCTCGGCGAAGTCGGGCACCAGGGCGTCGGCGATCTGCTGCGCGCTGTCCAGGATGGAGAGCGAGTGGGCGGCCGCGGCGGTCACCCGGTGGAGCAGGGCGAGGCGGCGGCGCGACCGGTACTGCTCGGTGATGTCGGTGAAGAGCGCCGTGACGCCGATGACGGTGCCGTCGGTGGCCTGCAGGCGGAAGGCGGAGAGCGCCATCATCCGGCCGCTGCGCGGGTCGACCAGGGTGCGGGCGAGCTCCTCGCCGAACGCCAGCGGCTGCCCGGTCGCCAGCACCTCGCGCAGGTGGACCTCCATGGCGGCGGCGTCCTCGGGCTGCAGGAAGTCGGCGAGCCGGCGGCCCGGCAGGGTGCTGGGCACGCCGGTGTAGGGCAGCAGATGGGTGTTGGTGCGGACGATCCGCAGGTCGGTGTCGAACACGGCCAGGCCGACCCGGTCCTGCAGGAAGAGTTCGCGGGTGAAGGCCTGGTCCTGGCGCCAGCGGTCGGCCTCCTGGGCCGGCGCGCCGATCACCATGTAGCGGGCCTCATCGCGCTGCTCGGGGGCCGCGCCACGCAGCGTGAGCACCCGGACCTCCAGCGGCACCGGGCGGCCGTCGCCGGTGCGCACGGTGACGCGCCCGGCCCAGCTGCTGGGGTTGCCACCCTCCGGGGGCAGGGTTTCGCCGCGCTCCACCACGAGGTCGCGCAGTTTGCGGCCGCGCAGTGCGCGCACCGGCACCACGAGGAGCTGTTCGGCGGCGGCGGTGCAGTCCAGCACCAGGCCGCTGCCGTCGACCAGCACCCCTGCCACGCCGTCGAGGAACGGGAAGCGGGAGTCGTCCAAATCGTCACCTCTCCCGGGACTGCCCTGTCCTCCATCCTGGACCGGGGCGTGGTCGGCGGCACAGCGGCGCTCCGAGCCGGGCTCAACTTCACGGCTGACCGTGACGCCCAGTGACCACCCCGGGGTCAGTGGCCGCCCGCATCGATCACCTCGACGTCGAGGAAGTTGCGCTCGATCTCCTCCGCGGGCAGGGCGACGGCCAGCGCCCAGTAGTAGATGACCAGGGAGAAGCCGGTGATCAGGGCGATGTCCCACCAGAGCGGCAGGCGGCCGGTGGCCCCCTTGCCGAACTGGCCCTGCCAGGACATCAGGCCCATGCCCACCAGGTAGACGGGGAGCCACTGGCCGGCCCGGAAGTCCATCCGCGGCGCGCCCGGCAGGTGCTTGGCGCGCGCCCAGGCCGCGTAGCCGCCGAGCAGCAGATAGCCGATCAGGATCGAGGCGCCCAGCCGCCACAGGGTGTCCCAGCCGGACCAGTAGATGACCAGGCTGGCGATCACGAAGGCGACCGGCGAGATGATCTCGCCGGCCGGCAGGTGGTAGGAGCGCTCCAGGTCGGGGAAGCGCCGGCGCAGGACGCCGAAGGCGAGCGGCGCGCCCGCGTACATCAGCACCACGGCGGAGGTGATGAAGCCGACCAGCCGCTGCCAGCTGGGGAACGGCAGGAAGCACAGCACGCCGGCGACCCAGGCGACCACCAGGCCGAGCCACGGCACCGCGCGACGGTCGGTGGCCTGGAGCGCCTGCGGGGCATAGCCGTTGCGGCTGAGGCCGTAGCTGATCCGGGAGCTGGAGGTGACGTAGACCAGACCGGTGCCGGCGGGCGAGATGACCGCGTCGATGTAGAGGATGGTGGCCATCCAGCCGAGTCCGATCAGGGCGGCCAGCCCGGCGAACGGGCCGCTGATGCCCTTGTAGTCGAGGTTGGCCCAGCCGCCGGCGAAGGTGGCGGCGGGCAGCGATCCGATGAAGACCACCTGGAGCATGATGTAGACGACCGAGCCGATCAGCACCGAGCCGATCACGGCACGCGGGATGTCGCGGCGCGGGTTGCTGGACTCCCCGGCCCACTGGATCGCCTGCTCGAAGCCGAGCAGCGCGAAGATCACGCCGCTGCCGCTGATCGCGCTGAGCACACCGCGTGCGCCGTAGGGCGCGAAGCCGTGGCTGTGGAAGTTGGCGCCGTGGAACTCGGCGCCGGCGAAGACCAGGATGGTCAGCACCGGGACGGCGACCTTCCAGTAGGTGGCCGCGCTGTTGGTGTTGGCCAGCCATTTGACGCCGAGGAAGTTGATCGCGACGAAGATGGCGAGCAGCGCGGCGGCGACCACGAAGCCGGAGGCGGTGAGGGTCTGGTTGCTCTTCTTGAGCAGACCGTCGGCCCAAGTCCAGTGCTGGGCATAGCCGATCATCGCCTGGACCTCGATGGGCGCGGTGGCGGCGGACTGCAGCCAGGTGAACCAGCCGAAGCTCATGCCGGCGAAGCCGCCGAAGGCGTAGTGCGGATAGCGGGCGGTGCCGCCGGCCACCGGGAACAGGCCGCCGAGCTCGGCGTGCACCAGGGCGAGCAGCACGATGGCGACCGTTCCGACGCCCCAGGAGATCAGGGAAGCGGGCCCGGCTGCCCGGACCGCCTTCTCGGCGCCGAACAGCCAGCCGGATCCGATGATCGCCCCGACCGAGGCCCAGAGCAGGCCGATCATCCCGACCTCGCGGCGCAGGGCGTGGCGCCCGCCGGTCCGTCGGACCGCTCCGGGCATGGATGACGCCATGGCTTCCTCCCCGACTGACGACAGATCGAATCAGACGCTGCCGCAGATCACCGGCCGGGCGAGGGGTGCGCGCCGCTCACGGGCGGCGACTGTCAGTCGTCCGGCTCAGCATCATGTGCTGAGATAAATATGAGTCAGTTTTCCGTCCACATCCGTTGCTTTGATCGGGCCGCCCGTGCCAGGCTCGTCCTGCTCGTTCCTGCCAGGCCACGCCGTCCGCGGCCCGCTGGGCCGTGGCCGGCCGCTCGCACACCGCAGGGAGCCCGCTCACCACAGGGAAGGAGACCGCCGTGGTCAAGCACTACCTGAAGTACGCCCTGAGCACCCTCAGCGCCGCGATGTTCCTGCACATGACCTGACCCGGTCGCCGTGCCAGGCCCGGTCGGGCCGCGCGCCACCGCAGGGCACCGGCCCGACCGCTCGGACCGGCCTGGACCGGGTCCCCCGCCCGGCCCAGGCCATCCCGCGCCCGCAGGCGAAGAGCATCTCTGTGGAGAGGACACCGTGTTCGCCAGCGCACTGAGTCAACTGCGGTATGCCACCGCCGTGTTGCGAAACGGTCCGATCCGACCGCGGGACCTCGACCGGATCGCCCGCGAACTGCTAGCCACCCTCGCCGAGTTCGGCGAACCGGGCGACGACACCGCGCTGCTGCCCGGCCAGCGGGCGGCCGTCGACCCGGCGGTGCGCCGCACCATCACCACCCGCAGCCTGCGGGCCACCGCCCGGGCCGCGGTCCGGCACACCGCCTACTACCGCCAGGTCTTCGACCAGTTGGGGCTCAACCCGGCCGCCCTCGACCTGGCCGGCTGGTCCCAGGTGCCGGTGACGCCCAAGCGCGCGCTCCGCTCGCTGCCCGCCGCCTTCGTCTCCACCGCGGCCCGGCCCGCGCTGCTGGCGCTCACCACCGGGACCACCGGCACACCCACCGGAGTCTGGTTCTCCCGCACCGAGTTGGAGCTGCTCTCCGCCCTGAGCACCATCTCGGCGGCCATCGGACTCGGTCTGCGGCCCGAGCACACCGTGGCCTACGCGGGCTGCTCGCGCGCCACCCTGGCCCTGCTGAACTCCGAGGAGTCGGTCACCCGGATCGGCGCCGGCTTCGTCCAACTGGGCACCATCGACCCGGAGTCCGCGCTCGACCGGCTGGCCACCCCGCTCGGCCTGCCCGGCAAGGCCCCGCAGATCACCCATCTCACCACCTCCGCCTCCTACTTGGCCGCCCTGGTGGCGCAAGCCGAGCGCGGCGGCTGGCGCAGTGAGGACTTCGGGCTGCGGCTGATCAGCATCGGCGGCGAAGTGCTCTCCACGCCGCTGCGGGAGCGGGCCGCCGCCACCCTGGGCGGCCAGGTGGCCAACTCCTACTTGATGACCGAGCTGGTGCCCGCCGGCGCGGCCCCGTGCTCGCAGGGGCATCTGCACCACGGCACCGAGTTCGGCCACCTGGAGGTGCTGGATCCGCAGAGCTGGGAGCCGACCGCGCCCGGCGCCGTCGGCATGCTGGTGCACACGCCGTATGTGCCGTACCGGGAGTGCACCCTGCTGCTGCGCTACGCCACCGGCGACCTGGTCCGGCTGCCCGCCGGGCCGCTCGACTGCGAGCTGGCCGAGCTGCCGGCCACCTCGGACATCGTCGGCCGCTGGAGTGGCCCGCTCAGTGCCGTCCTGCCCACCCGGGACCTGCTCGACCTGCTGGAGGCCGAACCCGACGTGCCGCTGCCCACCAGATACGCACTGACCGACGAGCCCGGTGGCGCGGTGCTGCACGTGCTGGTCCGCCGGCTGCCGTCGGCCGCCCTGCTCGGGCGCCTGGAGGACGGCGCCACCGCCGCCGGCCTGCCGCTGGCCGCGATCCGGCTGTACGACGACCGCGAGTCCATGCCGCCCACCGTCCCGCTCCGCGCCGATCTGCGCGAGCACGGCTTCGCGGACCTCGGCCCGTCGCCGAGCCGCCCGACCCGCCTGGCCGGCCGCTCATGAACACCACCGCCCTGGCCGCGCTCAGCGGCGTCACCGCCGTCGCTATCGCCCTCGCGCTCGGCTACCTGGCCCGGATCCGGATCCCCCGACCGCCCGTCGGCGTCCACACGGCCGGGGACGTCGCCGTGGTCTGCGTCGGTGTGGTGCTGGCCCCGCTGCTGGATCTCGCGCTGCCGACTCCCGTGGTGGTGACGGTCTTCGGCGTGGTGCTGGGCACCGCCGCGCAGTTCACCCTCGCCCCGCTGCTCGGCGGCCGCTGGGCGTGGCTGCTGGCCGCCGCCGCGGTCGGCACCACCCTCGCCCTGCACGCTTCCCCCACCGGGGTGCTCGCCGCCACCGACGCGCTGCTGCTGATCGCGGTCGTCGGGGTGGCCAACCTGTGGGTGCAGAGCGGCATGCGGGCCGCCCATGTCGCCGCGCTCGCCGCCGTGTTGGCGGTCTACGACCTGGTGGCCACCACGCTCACCCCGGTCACCCTGCGGTTCGCCGCCGAGGTGCAGGGGCAGCCGTTCGCCCCGCAACTGGCGCTCACCCGCGGCGCGCTGCCGGTCTCGCTGGGCCTGGGAGACCTGCTGCTCCTGGTGCTCTTCCCGCTCGCCGCCGCCAAGGCGTACGGCCGCCGGGCCGCACTGCTGGCCGCCGCGGTGGGGCTGGCCGTGGTCAGCGCGGTCAGCGCGCTCTTCGCAACCCACGTCCTGACCACCGGCTTTCCGCTGCTCGCCGCGCTCGGCCCGCTGATCGTGGCGCAGCAGCTGTACTGGCGGCAGCGCTGCGGGCGGGAGCGCAGCTGGGCCGAGTGGCACTCCGGCGCCCGCGAGCCCGCCCCGCCGCCGGTCAACCCGGCCGAGGCGGCGCTGCGGGCCACCGCGGCGCCCGGCCTGCCCGACGACTGCTGGCTGGCGGTGCACGACGACCGGGTGGTGGGCGTCGGCGCGACCCCGGGCCGGGCCCGCCGCGACGCCCGCCGCCTCGGTCGGACGCCGACGGCGGTGCGCCAGCGGTGAGTCGACGTCACGTCAGATTGTGCTCCACCAGGCTCAACAGACGCGCCAGCTCCCCCTGTTCGGCTGCCGAGAGGCCCGCCAGGGTCACCCCCTCCAGCTCGCCCCAGATCTCGCCGACCTGCTCGCGCAACGCCTGCGCCGCCGCCGTCGGCGCCACGATGACGGCGCGGCGATCGGTCGCGCTGCGGCTGCGGCGCACGAAGCCGGACTGCTCAAGCCGCTGCACCATCCTGGTCACCGTGGAGGCGTCCAGGCCCAGCTGCTCGATCAACTCGCCCTGCGGCAGCGGCCCGTGATCCCAGAGCAGCATCATCAGCAGCTCCTGCCCGGCATGCAGACCGGAGCGGCGCAGCAACCGCTCCGCCGCGGCGCGATGCAGGCGGGAGACCCGGGCGATCGCATGACTTGTGGTGTCTCGTATGGCAGGCACCCGTTGATTGTACGCCCAATCGCCTGGCGCTCTTATTCGATACCCCCTTGTTCTGAGGGCGGTTTGGGGATTTACTTGGCCGTACAAGCAATCGGCCACGAGAGGCCACAAGCCGGGTTCCGGCAGACGAAGGGGGAGCCAGTCATGCGCGCCATCAGTGCGAGTGTGCGAGCCAACGACCCGCAGCGCGGCGACCGGACCGCGTTGGACCGTGCGGCGATCTGGGCCGGCCTGGTCCGCAAGGCGGAGAACGCCGTGCCGTTCGTGGCCGCGATGGACGAGTGCCGGGTGCTGGAGCGGACGGCGAACGGTCTGGTCCGCGAGGTGGTCTTCCACGGCGAGCGGGTGCGCGAGACGGTGGTCTTCGAGCCCATGACCCGGGTCAGCTTCTACCGCGACGACGAGCGGGCCCGCTGGGTGATCCACAACGACATCGAGGAGGGCGCCGACGGCGAGCTGCTGCTCACCTTCCGGGCCGAGGTGGACCTCGGCGGCGGCCCCGATGAGGACGCCGTGGCGGACCGGATGCACGCGGGTTATGTGAAGGCCATCGAGACCACGCTCGCCCTCAGCCGCGAGGCGCTGGGCTGAGGGCGGGGGCGCACGTGGCGCACGGTTGAGCCAGGGAGCATGGGGCGCTGGGGCAGGTGGCGCTCGATTGAGCCCCGGGGCACGAGGCGCTCGGCTGCCAGGGCCGCGCGCCGGGGCGCCGCCGTCTGCGCTTGGCGCAGTCGGCGGCACCCCGGTTCGTCAGCGTCAGGGCGTCTGCCCGTAGAACCGCTCGACCCGCAGCGTCAGCAGCTGGCGGCGCTCCTCGACCATCGCTGCGCGGAACTCCGCCCAGTCGGGGTGCTCACCGACCCCGGCCCGGTAGTAGTCGACCAGCTGCGCCACCGTGTCGTCATCCGGCGCCTGGGCGACGGGCGTCAGCTCGGCCGTGCCCTCGGCGACCGCCCAGGTGAAGAAGTCCGGGCTGGCCACATGGAGGCTGACGCGCGGGTCACGGGCCGCGTTCTTGGCCTTGGCGCGATCCGCGGTGACCGAGACCCGGATCAAGCCCTGCTCCTGATCGTAGACATAGAAGACATTGGACATCTGCGGGCGCCCGTCCCGCTTGATGGTGACCAGCACACCGCGCTTCCCCGATGCGAACAGCTCACGCATCCTGGCTTCGTCGGCCATCAGACCTCTCCTCCGCTCCTCGACATGAACTCGACACAGTCTCGACACGAACTGGACGGCAACCAGCGGGTCGACCTCGGGCATCAACGATCCACGCGGCCTCCGCTGTCCCAGTACATCCTGCACAGCATGTCCAAGACTCCACGTGATGAGCGTGTGATGTCCACGATGCGGGGTTGTTACCACGATGATGATCCGTCTAGTCTGCCTGCCAGCCGGCATCTGCCGGCACCCGAGCGCGGCACGCCTAGTCCTGCCCACCGCGCCCGGGATCCAGACCACCACACCACGTCAGGGCAGGAGCGGGGGACCCAGGTTCAGTGCCGTCCCGCGCGGCTAGGGGTGAAGCCGCCCACCGGATCCGTCCGGTCGGGCGGCCGGGCCAACCTCCCGGCCCGAACCCGACAGCTCACCTCGCAGGCGTGCGGAGAGGAAACAGACCCATGGTCTTCACCGGCCCTGGCCGCCATCGCCGCCCGACCCAGACCGAACGGGCCGTCGCGGCGGCCACCGTGGCGGGCGCCGGGCTGGCGCTGCCGCTGCTCGCCGCCACCGGCGCGCACGCCGCCCCGGCCAGCACCTGGGACGCCGTCGCCCAGTGCGAGACCGGCAGCACCTGGACCATGGACACCGGCAACGGCTACTACGGCGGGCTCCACCTCACCCAGCGCCAGTGGGACCACTACGGCGGCGACGAGTACGGCGCCGAGCCCTCGCACGCCACCCGCCAGCAGCAGATCGAGGTGGCCGAGGCGCTGTTCGAGGACCGGGGGCCGGGTACCTGGGGGCAGTGCGCGGTCACGGCCGGTCTGACGGCGCCGGGCAACTCGCAGGGCGGCCCCGGTACGCCCAGCACGCCGGGTGCTCCGGCGACTCCTCCGGTGAGCGCGCCGAACGCGCCGAGCGCCGCACCGAGCACGCCCGCCACGCCGGGCACACCGACCTCCCCGGGCACGCCCAGCCTGCCCGGCGCGCCCGGCCTGCCCGGCGCTTCGGCGGCCCCGCCCGCGTGGACGAACCCCGCAGCGCCCGCGAGCCCGGCCACCCCGGCGCCCGCCGCACCCGGCAACGCCGCCCCGAGCGCCCCGGCAACCCCGAGCACCCCCGCCACTGCGGGCGCCCCGACGGCCACCACCGCCCCCAGCACCCCGGCCCAGGCCGGCACCCCCGCCCCGGCAGCCCCCAGCACCGCCGCGGCGCCCACCGGGCCGTCCGCCGCCGTACCGGCGCCCGCTGCACCCGCCGCGCCCCCGCAGCAGACCGGCACGCCGCAGCCCGCGCCGCCCGGCACCCAGGCGCCCGGCACGCCCACCACCGCGCTGCCCACCACCGGCGGCTACACGGTGCAGCCCGGCGACTGCCTCTCGGAGATCGCCTACACCCACCACCTGGACGGCTGGCAGCAGTTCTACCAGCACAACGCCGACGTGGTCGGTGCCGACCCGAACCTGATCCTCCCGGGCCAGCACCTCCAGTTCCCCTGATCAGCCTCCTCCTCTGATCATCTGACGGGCTGTGGGCCATGGGCTGTGCGAGTGCACTCCCCACGGCCCGTCACAATGGAGTCATGTCCCGACGCACCGCCGCCAAGCCAGCCGCCCAGCCCACCACCTGCCCCTGCGGTCTGTCCGCCGCCTACGCCGACTGCTGCGGCAAGCTGCACCGCGGCCTCGCCCAGGCCGCCACCGCCGAGCAGCTGATGCGCTCGCGCTACAGCGCCTTCGCGGTCCGGGACATCGCCTATCTGCTGCGCAGTTGGCACCCCGACACCCGCCCGGCCGAGCTCGACCTCGACCCCGGGCTCAGCTGGGAGCGGCTGGAGATCCTGGGCAGCACCGAGGGCGGCCCGTTCCACACCGCCGGCACGGTGGAGTTCCGCGCCCACTTCCGCGAGCGCGGCCGGTCCGGCAGTCTGCACGAGAACAGCCGCTTCGTCCGCCACGACGGCGCCTGGGTCTACCTGGACGGCGACCACTCCGAGGACTGAGCACAGACCACCCGCCGAAAGGATCCGCGATGGCCCAACTGCCGCTCGCCGACCATCTGCGCACCCTGCCGCACGGCATCGTGTTCGCTGCCGTGCACTTCACCGACGGCGACGGACACCCACTGCTGCTGAAGTCCGTCTACGACCCGGACGTGTGGCAATTCGCCGGGGGCAACCTGGAGTTCGGCAGCGACCCGTGGGACAGCGCCCGCCGGGAGGTCCGCGAGGAGACCGGTCTGCTGCTGCCGACCCAGCCTGCCCCGCCGCTGCTCGCCCTGCTCTTCGTGGCGGCCGCGGGCGAGTGGCCGTTCAAGGTCGGGGTGGTCTTCGACGGCGGCACCCTCACGGCCGAGCAGTTGGCCGGCCTCGCCCTCGACCCGGCCGAGCACACCGAGTTCGCCGTCCGCCCACTCAGTGAGTGGCGCACCGTGCTCACCCCACCCCGACTCGCCCTGGTCGAGGCCGTGGCCCGCGCCCGGGACACCGGCCGGGCCGCCTACCTGCACCTCCCGCCGCAGCGGACCGGCGACTAGGGCGTTCCCCGGGGGCCGCCACACGAGCCGGCCCACGCACCGGGAGTACCTGGCCGAACTGGCCGACGATGGCCGGATCGCCTTGTGCGGGCCGTTGACCAGTGACACCGGCGGGCTGCTCGTCTTCCGGGCCAAGGACGAAGCCGAGGTACGGGAGATGGTGGATCACGACCCGTACGCGGAGGCGGGCGTGCTCAGCCACGTCCGGATCGAGCAGTGGAGTCCGGTGCTCGGCTGTCTCGCCGCACGGCTCTAGTCCACCGGGCGGGCCGCCCGGTCCCGGCTGCCCATCAGCTTCGCGGTCAGCGCCTGCCGCTTGGCGAACACCTCGGTCCGGCGCTCGGTCATCTGCCGCAGCGCGTCCTTGCGATCCCGCTTGGCGAGCCGGTCGACGTAGAGCCGGCCGTCGAGGTGGTCGGCCTCGTGCTGCAGGCAGCGCGCGAAGTATCCGAACCCCTCGATGGTGAGCGGCTTTCCGTCCTTGTCGTAGCCGTGCATCACGGTGTGCGCCGGCCTGGCGACGTCCATCGTCGCACCGGGGACGGAGAGGCAGCCCTCGACGTCCTCGATCAGGCGGCGCCCGCGTGCCGCCGTGTCCTCCTCGATCACCGGGTTGAGGATGTGGCCGACGTGCCGGACGCCGTCCTCGTCCAGGCAGTCGTAGACGAACAGCCGGAGGTCGACGTCCACTTGGTTGGCCGCCAGGCCCGCGCCGGCGGCGATGTACATGGTGGCGAACATGTCGTCGATCAGCCGGGCCAGCTCCGGGGTGCCGAACTCGGCGTCCGCCGGGCGGCACGGCCGGTGCAGGATCTCCTCCCCGAGCTCGGTGATCCGCAGCACCGAACCCCGCGCGGCCTCCGGCGGCAACACCGGGTATCCGTCCACCGGTTGGCCTTGCAGGTGCACTCGCACTCCGCCGCCGGGCCGCTCGAACTCCTCCAACACCTGCACGTCCTCGGGCGATTCGGACATCGGCGACTCCCTCTCCTCGGCCAACCATCGTGCTGGCGTGCTTGCCAACGGGCTTTGCAAAGTAGCAGACTTTGCAAAGTGACTGAAGATCTCGCAGCTCCCGCCCCCGGCACGGCCTCTGACGGACTGCCGGACCACGAGGTGCGCACCGCGCTGCTCCGGCTGCTGGCGGCCGAGGGCGCCGTGACCGCCACCCTGGCGGCCCAGCGGCTCGGCTACAGCTCCGGCCTCTGCTCGTTCCACCTGCGCCAACTGGCCCGCCACGGCCGGATCGAGCCGGTGCCCACCAGCGGTGGCCGGGCCCGCCCCTGGCGCCTGCGGCAGGCCGCCGGCGACGAGCCGCCGACGGCTCAGTTCGACCAGCTGGCACGGCGCCTGGAGGACGAGAGCTACCAGCGCTGGCTGGCCCGCCGCGAGCAGGCGGAGCCGCAGTGGCGGCAGGACGAGGCCTTCAGCTCGGTCGTCTATCTGACCCCCGAGGAGCTCGGCCGGGTCGCCGACTCGGTGCGCCGACTGCTCGCCGAGTTCCAGCACCGCGAGGCCGACCCGGCCAACCGGCCCGCCACCGCCCGCCCGGTCGCCGCCATCACCCGGCTCTTCCCACTGCTGCCCGAACCAGCGGAGTGAGCGAGTTGGCCGGACCAGGGTCCGCCGAAAACCCCTGTTCAAACGCGCTGCCACTGGCTAGCTTCGCAGCCATGGACCTCCCAACCACCCCCGCAGGCAGCCGATTCGACGGACTCGACACCAAGGCGGTGGCCGCGGCCGCCGTCGCCGTGCTGCTCTGGGCCTCCGCCTTCGTGGCGATCCGCACCGCCGCCAAACACTTCGGCCCCGGTGAACTGGCGCTCGGCCGACTGGTGGTGGGGTCCGTGGCGCTGCTCGCCGTCTGGGCGTTACGCCGGGAGGGGCTGCCCCGACGCGGCGCCTGGCCGGGCATCGTGGTGTCGGGGCTGCTCTGGTTCGGGCTCTACATGGTGGCGCTCAACTGGGGTGAGCAGAAGGTCGATGCGGGCACCGCCGCGATGGTGGTCAACATCGGCCCGCTGGCGATCGCGCTGCTCGGCGGGCTGGTGCTCAAGGAGGGCTTCCCGCGCGGCCTGCTCGCCGGGATGGCGGTCTCGTTCGCCGGGGCGGTGGTGGTGGGCGTATCCAGCAGCGGCAGCGGGCATGGCTCGTCCGTCCTCGGAGTGCTGCTCTGCCTGCTGGCCGCGCTGCTCTACGCGGGCGGTGTGGTGGCCCAGAAGCCCGCGCTCCGGCACGGCACCGCCCTCCAGGTGACCGCCTTCGGCTGCCTGATCGGCACCGTCGCCTGCCTGCCGTTCACCCCCTCGCTGCTCCACCAGTTGCACCGCGCCCCGCTCTCCGCCGACCTGGACCTGGTCTACCTGGGCCTGTTCCCGACCGCGCTGGCCTTCGGCGTCTGGGCCTACGCCCTGTCCCGGAGCACCGCCGGACGGATGGGCGCGACCACCTACGCCGTGCCGGCCCTGGTGGTCCTGATGTCCTGGGCCGCCCTCGGCGAGGTGCCCGGCTGGCTCACCCTGCTGGGCGGCTGCCTCTGCCTGGGCGGCGTCGCCCTGTCGCGACGCCGCAGTTGAGGCCGTGGCAGGTCAACTCCCGAAACGCGAGTTGAGGCCGTGGCAGGTCAACTCCCGAAACGCGAGTTGAGGCCGTGACAGGTCAACTCCCGTAGCGCAGCCGCTGATAGCGATCCCAGAGATCCCGCCGGTTGCGGTGCCCGAAGAACTGCTCCAGCAGGACCTCCAGGAAGACGGCCTCCGCCTCCGCCGTCCCGCCCCGGTAGCGGTCGCGGGCCGACTCCACCCACGCCGCCACCGGCCGGGCGCCGCTCCCGACCGGCTCGATGTCCACCGTGAAGATGCAATTGCCCGTCCAGCTACGGAAGATCAGGAGTCGGTTGCCGTCGAGGACCGCCTGCCACTTCTCCTCCATGCCCGACGGCTGCACGCCGTGCCGGACTCGCTGCCACTGGCCGGGCGTCCACGCCAAGTCCGGCACCGCGAGCGGCTTCGGGTTCAGTATCGGCCTCACCGGGGTCACATCGCCGGGCCCGGCGTCGGCGCCGAGGTTCTCGGGCTCGACCCAGTCGGGCAGTTGCTCGACGGCGGCCAGCCACTCCCCGGGGATGCCCGCAACTCCCAACCGGGCCGCCAGGATTCCGCCGACGATCGCGCAGGTGGTGTCCACATCGCCGCCGGCCGAGGCGGTCGCCCGCAGCCCGGCGGCGAAGTCGTCCAGGTGCCGGGCGGCGCACCAGAGCGTGAACGGCACGGTGTCGAACGCGCTGACGTTGCGCCCGTTGCCCAACTTGTGTTCGGCCAGCTCCTCATGGGGCTGCGCGGTCAGCTCCAGGGCCTCGCAGATCGCGTCCCGGATCCGGCCCGCCGGGGTCAGCTCGATCACCGGGCGCAGCAGCTCCTCGGGGGCCGGCAGGCGCCCTCGGCTGCCGGCCGCCACCGCCGCCGCGACCGCCACGGCCACCGTGCCGGCGACCGCCTCGGGGTGGGTGTGCGTCACCTCCGCCGAGCGTGCGGCCTGCCAGGCCGCCTCCGCCGGGTCGACCGCGAACCAGGCGCCGAGCGGTGCGACCCGCATCGCCGCGCCGTTCCCCCAGGAACCCTGTCCGTCGAACAGCTTGGCGGCCCGCTCCTGCTGCCACCCGCTCTCCCGGCTCTCGCGGAGCAGCTGGTTCATCGCCGCGCCATAGCCGCGGTCGAAGTCGTGGTGCTCGGCGAAGGAGTGGTCTAGTTCCCGCTGGTCGACGGTGCCGCGCAGCCGGAGCGCGGCGAAGACCGAGCAGGCCATCTCGGCGTCGTCGGTCCAGGGCCAGGGGGCGGCGGGCAGGTCACCCGCGCGGAGCACGGCCAGGGTCTCGGGGACGAAGTGCTGGGCGCCGTACGCATCGCCCACGGCCACGCCGTACAGCGAGTCGCGCGCGGCGGCACGGTGATTGAAGGAGCTCCAGGAAGTGGTCGAATCGGTCGAAGAAGAGAAGTGATCAGACATCAGCAGACATAATCTCACCGTCACCTGCGAGAGGAACCACCGTGTCGCTCAACCCCGATGACCAGCTCCAGCGCGCGCTCGCCTTCCGTGATCTGCATGCCGCGCCGGGTGCCTTCGTCATGCCCAATGTGTGGGACGCCGGCACGGCCAGCCTGCTGACCGGGCTCGGCTACCAGGCGCTGGCCGGCACCAGCGGCGGGCTGGCCAGCAGCCTCGGGCGGCCCGACGGGGCCAACCTGGTGCGGCGCGAGGAGACCCTCGCCAACGCGCGGGCGCTGGTGGGCGCCACCCATCTGCCGGTCTCCGCCGACCTGGAGGGCGGCTTCGGGGCCGGGCCCGAGCACGTCGCCGAGACCATCCGGCTCGCCGCCGATGCCGGGCTGGTCGGCGGCTCGATCGAGGACGCGACGGGCGATCCGCAGGCGCCGCTGTACCCGTTCGCCGAGGCGGTGGCGCGGGTGCGGGCGGCGGTGCTGGCGGCGCGTGAGCTCGACTTCCCGTTCACGCTGACCGCGCGGGCCGAGAACTTCCTCTACGGGCAGCCCGATCTGGACGACACCATCCGCCGCCTGCAGGCCTTCGAAGAGGCGGGCGCGGATGTGCTCTTCGCCCCCGGACTGCCCGACGCGGAGTCGGTGCGGGCCGTCTGCGCCGCCGTGTCCCGCCCGGTCAGTGTCCTGGCCGCCGGGCCGCTGCTGACGTTGACGGTGGATCAGCTCGGTGAGCTGGGCGCGCGCCGGATCAGCCTGGGCTCCGGCCTCTCCCGGGTGGCCCTCACCGCCACCCTGCACGCGGCCCGGGACATCCAGCACACCGGCTCCTTCGCCGCCCTCACCGACGCCCTGCCCTACGCCACCGTCAACGCCCTCCTCAGCGCCCCGGGCCCGGACTGGCCCTGAGCCGCCGCATCGGGCCCTACCCCCGGGAGCACATCTGGAACAGGCGTCAAGAACAGGTTGACGATGGGCGATCGTCAACTTACTCTTGACGCATGAGCCCACTCGACATCAACCTCGCCGACCTGATCGCCCGCCTCGACGAGGAGCTCCCCGACGCCAACGAACTGGCCCGCATCAGCGAGGCGCGCCTGCGCGCTCAGACGCTGTCCGACCTCGGTGACCAACTCATCGACCACTACGTCACCAAGGCCAAGCAGACCGGCGCGTCCTGGACCGAGATCGGCGACGCCATCGGCGTGTCCAAGCAGGCCGCTCAGCAACGCCACACGCCCGCCGCCTTCGAGCGGTTCACCGACCTGAACCGGCACAGCATCGTGCTGGCCCAGGAGGCCGCCCGAACGCACAAGCACGACTTCATCGGCACCGAGCACATGCTGCTCGGCCTGCTCCGCGAACCGCGGGGCCTGGCGTACCAGGTGCTGGTGGCGAAAGCCGGGTCGGAGCAGCGCGTCCGCGACGCGATCGAGGAGGCGCTGCCGCCGGCCGGGGAGAAGGCGCTGCGCGGTCACATCGCGTTCCGGCCGGAGAGCAAGGAGGCCATCACGCAGGCACGCCGTTCATCGGTCGACCTCGGCCACGACTGGGTCGGCACGGAACACACGCTGCTGGGCCTGATCCGCACCGAGGAGAGCCCGGCCGCGCAGATCCTGCGCAACCTCGGCTTCACGTCGGACGAGCTGCACGAGACGGTCAGGACCGAGATCGCCAAGCGGCTCGCCGCACGCGACAAGGAGTAGCGGAACGGTCAGCCGACGGGCGGAGCGGTTCGAGACTGGTGAAGCGATACCACGCTGGGCCTCGGCGCGCTGGTAGAGCAATGTCGCGAACCGCCTCGTAAACCACTGGCCGATCGCATCATCCCGGAGGGAAGCTGTGCCCCATGACGACCACTTTGATCACCGGGGCCAACAAGGGCCTCGGCCACGAGACCGCCCGCCGCCTGATTGCCGCGGGCCACACCGTCTACCTGGGAGCGCGCAGCATCGAGCGGGGCGCGGCGGCCGCAGCCGAGCTCGGCGCCCGGTTAGTGCAACTCGATGTCACCGACGATGCGTCAGTCGCCGCCGCAGTGGCCACCATTGAGGCCGACGGCAACCTGGACGTGCTGGTCAACAACGCCGGAATCGAGGTGCGGTCACCGGAGGGCGACATCATCGGCGCCGCGGAGCTGACCGCCGATGTGATGCGCGAGGTGTTCGAGACCAACGTCTTCGGCCTGGTCCGGGTGACCCACGCCTTCCTGCCGCTGCTGGAACGCTCCGCCGCCCCGGTCGTGGTCAATGTCAGCAGCGGCACGGCGTCGCTGGCCCTGGCCGGCAAGGGGTACCCGGGAGTGGCCTACCCGGCCTCCAAGACCGCGGTCAACATGCTCACCGTGCAGTTCGCCAAGGCGTTCCCACTGATGCGGATCAACGCCGTGGAGCCCGGCTACACCGCGACGGACCTGAACCGGCACGAGGGCACACAGACCGTCGAGCAGGGCGCCGAGATCATCGTTCGGATGGCTCAGCTGGGGCCGGACGGCCCGACCGGCGGCTACTTCGGCGCGGCGGGCCCTCTGGCCTGGTAGGCGACGAGGTTTACGATGCGGTCCAGGATGTCACCGGCCAGGGCCGTGACGTGACAACGGCCGCACGGGTTCTTCGGATGTGACCAAGAAGTAGGCCCGTACGGCCTTGAGTCAGGAACCCTGGCGGACGGGAGCCCGATCCGTAACAGCAGGTACTGATACTGCCGCCGGAGCCCTCGGAGCGGCCGCCACCGGTCAGGCAGGTTGCGCTGCCGCCTGGTCCTCCGGCGCCTCGCTCACCACCGGCGGCTGACCCTGCCGGCCTTCGCGGTGCCGGCGCTCGATGCGCTGCCCCCATCCGGCGCCGACCACGATCAGGACCGCGCCGATGGCGCCGTACAGCCCGAGGTGGTCGCCGCCGAGGAGTACGCCGACCAGCAGCGCCCAGACGGGTTCGGTCCCGAGCAGCAGGCTTACCCGGGAGGGCGAGGTGGTGCGTACGGCCCACGTCTGGACGACGAACGCGAAGACCGTGCAGATCAGCGCGAGGTAGAGCAGATCGGCCCACTGCACCGGCCCGAGCCGGGAGACGAGGGTGGCGAGGGACACGGCGGAGCCTCGGACCAGTGGGCCGGCCAGGCAGAACAGCACGGCCGCCGTGGTGAGTTGGATGAAGGTGAGGCTGAGCGAGTCGTACGCCTTCCCGGCGGACCGTCGGTGCATCACGGTCACGTGCACGGCGCGGATGGCCGCGGCGGCCAGGATCAGCCAGTCGCCGAGGGTCGGGGCGTGCAGACCGGAGCGGGAGGCCAGCAGGCCGACGCCGACCACGGCCATCACCGCGGCGAGGAAGAACCGGGCGGGGAGCCAGGAACGGCTCACGCTGCTCTCCAGCAGCGGGGTCATGACGATGGTGAGGCTGATGATGAGCCCGGCGTTGGTCGCGGTGGTGTGGGCGACGCCGAAGGTCTCGAACGCGAAGATCACAGCGAGGATCAGGCCGAGCAGCGCCCCGGTGACGATCTCACCCCGGCCGGCTCCCCGCAGCCTGCGCAGGGCGAGCGGCAGCATCGCCGCCGCGGTGACCACGAACCGCAGGGCGAGGACGGCGACGACGGTGGCGGGCGTGACGAGCTCCTTGACGGCCAGGTAGGTGGAGCCCCAGACGGCTGCCACGAGCAGCAGCAGGACGTCGATCAGGCCGGCGCGTGACTGGTTCTCCCGCAAGGGTTGTTCTCTCCTCCGTGCCGATGGGTGTTGCTCCGCCGCGGATGAACGTACCAGTGCGGATCAGCAAGAGGATCTTCGTCTCGCTCCCGGCTCACAACCCCCGGATGGCCTCGCCCAGTTCGGTCCCGTAGGAGGCCCAGCAGATGATCGAGCCATCGTCGCCGAGCTGGCCCATGCACCACTCCCCGTCCGCTCGCACCAGGCACAGCCCATGGAACGAGAGGATGACGTCAGGCTGGAGTGGGAGGTAGTCGTGCCGGCCGAACTCCTCGATGACGACGAACCGTTCGAGGGACAGCAGGACCGCTTCCGAGTCCCCTGATTCGGAGCGCACCCGCTCCATCGTCCACCCGTCGGGAAGGCCTGTTTCCACCACCCCATGGTCGCATGCGATAACTCGGTGGCGCGACCGGCTCATTGCGTAGCAGCATGGCGCAGCATGAGTGACCGACCCGCGCGCTGGACCCAGGCAACCGTCTACCCCGACATGTGGGCCGATCCGGACGACGACCCCCGCAACAGCGAAGGTCCGGACCCGGAAGGCGAATTGGCCACGCTGCTGGACTACCTGACCAACTACCGGCTGACCCTGCGGATGAAGTGCGCGGGCCTGAACGCGGAGCAGTTGGCCCGTCGCTCGGTTCCGCCGTCGACGATGTCGCTGCTCGGACTGGTCCGGCACCTCGCCGAGGTGGAACGGGACTGGCGCAACTGGCTCACCGATGCCGACCCGCTGCCGAAGCTGTACGGCAAGCGCGACGCGGACTTCGACGGAGCCGTCGCCGAGCAGGCCGTGGTCGACGCCGCGTACGCCGATCTGGAGCGCGAGCAGGCCGCGACCGACGCCGCGCTGGCCGAGTTCCCGGACCTGGGCGAGCGGGCGGGCAAGGACGGGGTCTCCATTCGGTCACTGATGGTGCACAGGATCGAGGAGTACGCCCGTCACTGCGGGCAGGCCGACCTGTTGCGCGAGTGCGTCGACGGGCGGGTGGGCCAGTGACGGTCGAATCGCACCGGGGCGAACCGGCGCCGGGATCCGGGCGCGGGCAGGCCGCGTTGACGCGGTTGTGGGAGCGGCGCTGGCCCGACTGCCTGCCTGTCTCGTACCGACTGCGCGGCCCCTACCGGGATGTCTGGGTGCGGTTCCACAGCCTCCCGGAGTCGAAGCGGTATCCGGAGGACGAGGGCGAGTACGCCATCGTGCTGGGGCGCTACAACACCGTTCTCGACGAACTGTTCGCCGGGACGGACGTCTACGTGGTCACGCCGGTCTGGACGAACGGCTCCGACGTCCCGCCGCAGCAGCCGCACCAGCCGGAGGACGGCTACTGGCGGAGCGTGCTGGCCGAGGACGACGACGATCCGGAGTTCCGCGTCTACTGCCATCTCTTCGCCATCCGCCGCCGCTGGCAGCGGGGTTGCCTCGACGAGCTGCTGCGCGACGTCGCCGACGACAAGGTGGCGGGCGTGCTGATCACCGACACCGAGTTGCGGCGCATCCACGCCCCCTACGACGGCGGGGCCGATGTGCTCCTCACCACGCCCGAGGAACGCGACCGACTCCGCAACCGGCACGGCGACTGGCTCTCAAGCCACCCGGCCGGCCTCTGACTGCCGCGTCCACGACCGCAGTCCCGGATGCGGCCGCGTTCCCGAATGCGTCCTCAGTCCCGGATCCCGGCCGCTCGCAGCCTGCGGCAGACAACCTCCCACTCCGGCGTGATGACCTCCGTGGTGCGGGCGCCCACCCCGCGGTCCTTGAATCCGCTGGAGGTGGCCAGGCACACCACCGGCCCGTCGAAGTCCGCGGCATCCGCGACGACCTCCGCTTCGGCCTGCGCTCCGGCCCCCACTCCGAGAGCGCGCAGGCCCGCGAGTCCGGCGGCGCTGGAGAGTTCCGTCCACAGGCCGGCGCGGGCCAGTTCACCGTGCGCGGCCGCGAGTTGATCGTCGGTGAGTTCGAGGGCCCGGCCGCCGCTGTCCCGGACGGCGACCACGCCGCGGTAGCCGCTGACCGGGGAGACGATGGAGTAGGCCTCGGTCGGCTCCACGGTGACCTGTGCTGCCGGGAGGCCCTTGCGCACCGCCTGGGCGAGCGGCGCGGCGGCGGCCGGCTCGCAGGCGACCATGCGCGGTAGGCGGTCGGTCAGGCCGAGGCGGCGCAGTTCGGTGAAGCCCTTCCAGACGCCGTAGAGGAGTTCGCCGTAGCCGGTGGGCACGAACACGGCTGCCGGCACGCCGAGTTCCAGGTGGATCTCGTAGGCGATGCTCTTGTACCCCTCGGGGCCGAAGGCGTGCCCGGTGTGTGTGGTGGTGAGGTTGCTGACCGGGTGCAGGCCGGTCCGCTCGACCACCTGCCGCATCAGCGGCCAGCGCGCCTCCCAGGGCACCGGCAGCACCACCGCGCCGTAGGCGTTGAGGAACGTGTCGACCGCTGGGGGCAGCTCCGGGCCCGCGATCACGACGCACCGCAGGCCGGCGCGGGCCGCGTAGGCGGCCGCTGATGCCCCGTGGTTGCCGGAGGAGGCCACCACGATGCCCGGCGCCCCGACCGCCACGGCCGCGCTGGTGGTGCAGCGGTTGAGGCGGTCCTTGTGGCTCCAGGTGGGGTTGCGGGACTCGTCCTTGATGAAGACCCCGGGTTCGAGCTCGATGAGCGGTGTGCCGCCTTCGGCGAGGCCCGGTGCGGCCAGCGGCGGGAGCAGCGGTGCCCAGCGGTCCAGCCCGCTGCCCCGCCCCACGCCTCCGCCCGTGGAGAACAGCGCGGGGTCGGCCCGGTCGTAGGCGTAGTCGACCTCGACCGGGTAGGAGACGTCATCCGTGCTGGTACGCGGGCAGCCGGCGGTCAGCGGGGGCCAGAGCGGATAGCTGATGCCCGGATCCCCCAGCGATCGCTGCGCGGTTGCCAGAGATGCTTCTGCTGCCAACGAGGTGTCTGTAGCCACCCGTTGAGCCTATCCCCCGCCCGCCACGGGCACCTGCGACAGTCATCCGCTCACCAGCTGTACCAGCCTGATCACCAGCACGGCGACGGAGAAGACCAGGTAGCCGCGCAGAGTCAGGAGGCCGACGCGGCGGCCCGGGCTCATCTCGGGGCGCTTGAGAGTGTCGAGGGGCGGGGTGCGCCAGGCGGCGCGGCGTTCGGCGAGTTGTTCGCGCCGCTGGCGCCTGTCGACCCCGGCGGGGCGGTGCTCGGCGGACGGGCGGGGTCGACGCCACCACAGCACGGCGGCGGTCAGCACGCCCAGGATCGAGCAGCCCGCAATTCCCAGCAGGATCTGATGGGTTGTGATGTCGGGGTAGAAGGTGGTGACGACGGGGGCCAGCGAGAAGGTGGTGACCGCCCAGACGATCAGCCCGGCCACCGCGTTCTGCCGCGCGGTGTTGACCCAGGGCCCCAGCACCGCCTTGTCATTGGCGAGCAGCAGCAGGAAGACCACGGCGGATGGCAGTAGCACGCCGTTGAGGGCCTCGATGTAGTCGATGAACGTGCCCATCGCGTCGCCGGCGGTGAGCACCAGCGCGGCGCAGCCGGCGAGCAGGACGGCGTAGCTGCCGTAGAACAGCGGGGCCTGGCGAGGCTTCCAGTGCAGCGAGTGCCGCATGCTCGGGAAGACGTCGCCGAGGGTGTAACTGGTCGTCAGTCCGACCAGATTGGCGCCGATCAGCGAGCCGTCGAGGGTGGCCAGGGCGACCAGGGCGCCGATGCCGTGGCCGACGTAGCGGTCCAGGGCGTGGGCGGTGCTGCCGATGGTGTCGAAGTTGCCGAAGGCGTCGGTGTGGCCGAGTCCGAACGCCGTGGCCACCAGCAGGGCGAGGGCGGCGGCGAGTTCGATCAGGATGCCGGCGCCCAGGTCGATGCGCGCGTAGCGGATCCAGCGCGGGGTGATGCGCTTGTCGACGATGCTGGACTGCTGGAAGAAGAGTTGCCAGGGCTCGACGGTGGTGCCCACGATGGCGATGATGATCAGCAGCAGGGTGCTGTTCACTCCCCCGGGCAGGTTGGGCACGAACCCGGCGGCGGTGGTGGCGGCCGAGGGGTTGACCAGGAACGCCATGGGGAGAGCCGCCAGGTTGACGACCACCAGGAACACCATGAAGCGTTCCCAGATGCGGAAGGTGCCGCCGGCGATGGCCAGCGACAGCAGCACCACGGACGCCGGGACGGCGATGTAGTCCGGTACGCCGAAGTAGCCGAGCGCCAGGGAGAGTCCGAGGAAGTCGGCCATCACGGTGGCGGCGTTGATGATCAGCAGGTCGATGACCGAGAAGGTGCCCCAGAACCTGCCGAACCTGGCGAAGATCAGCCTGGCATGGCCGACACCGGAGACCGCACCGAGCCGGATCACCATCTCCTGGTTGACGTACAGGATCGGGAAGAGCAGCACCAGGACCCAGAGCAGGCCCATGCCGTAGTTCTGGCCCATCTGCAGGTAGACCTGCACGCCGCCGGCGTCGTTGCCGCCGCCCATCACGATGAGGCCGGGGCCGAGCACGGCCAGCAGCATCCGCAACCGCTTGCGCCGCGAGGGAGTCCGCCCGGTCTCGGCCGACGGGATGCTCCCGAGTGCTCCGATGATGTCGCGGTTCTGGCCGCCGTCCGGGGCCGAGGAGTCGAGGGTTCCGGCCGGTGCGCCGGAAGCGGGCAGTCGGCCGGGATCGTCTGTCGTCACGTTGCTCCACTCCAAGGTCAGCGCGACACAAGCTGATTGGGCCCGCGATCGGTGCCGGTCGGCGGATCGGTCGCGGCGGAGCCGGGTCTCCGGGAGGGTCGGCCCTACTCGGGAGGACGAGAAGGGTGCCCCTGCCTGGGAGGACGAGAACCGGCCTGGGTGAAGTCGTCAGCGGCAGGCAGCACCGGCTTGCGGAAGCGTGCTGCACTCACTCGTGGCGGGGATGGAGTTCATGGTAGGGGCGGGAGAAAACGGCGGTCAACGATGGGGGATTCAGTTGCTTCCCATTGGAATTGGAACTCGGCGCTCCAAGCTGCGAACCTGCCGCAAGGGTCAGGTGGGTCAGGCCAGCGGTGTCAAAGCGCCATAGCAGTCCGCGAGATGGGCCGTGCAGTCGGGGTGGCGCTTGAGCCGGCAGACGTCAGCTGGTGAGGATGACCAGTTGCCGGGTCGCCCGGGTCATCGCGACATAGCGGTCGACGGCCCCTTCGATGCCCGCGCCGAAGGTCTCCGGGTCGATGAGGACGACCAGGTCGAACTCCAGCCCCTTCGACAGCTCCGGGGACAGCGACCGGACCCGGGAGGTCTCCTGGAACGCACCGACTCCGTTGTCACCGGTGCCGATCACGCAGGCGACGCCTTCGGCGTGCTCGGCGAGCCAGCTGTCGAGGATCGCGTCCAGCTCCGCAATGGAGCCGTGCCGCACGGGAATTCCGCTGCGTCGGATCGAGGTCGGCACATTGGCGTCCGGGAGGGCCGCCCGGATGACCGGCTCGGCCTCCGTCATCACTTCTTCCGGCGTCCGGTAGTTGACGCTCAGGGTCGCCACGTCGACCCGGTCGAGCCCGATCCGCTCCAGCCGGTCCTGCCACGACTCGGCGAACCCGTGCCTGGCCTGGGCGCGGTCCCCGACGATGGTGAAGCTCCGGGACGGGCAGCGGATCAGCAGCATCTGCCACTCCGCGTCGGTCAGTTCCTGCGCCTCGTCGACGACGATGTGCCCGAACGGGCCGGCCAGCCGGTCCGGGTCGGCGGTGGGCAGCGCGGTCTCGTCGATCAGCGTGCTCTGCAGGTCGGCCCCGCGCAGCATGGTCACCGCGCCCTCACCGTCGTCATCGGCCTGGACGATGTGCTCGATGACATCGGCCATCCGTGCGCGTTCGGCGGCGACCGCGGCCTCCTGGCGGCGCTTGCGCCGGACGTCCGCGGGGTCGCCGAGCCGCTGCCGGGCGGCGTCCAGGAGCGGCAGGTCGGACACCGTCCAGGCCTGGCCGTCCGCGCGCCGCAGCTTGCGCACCTCGTCCGGGCTCAGCCAGGGGGCGCACATCCGCAGGTAGGCGGGCACCGTCCACAAGTCCCCGACCAGGTCGGCGGCTTCGAGCAGCGGCCAGGCGCGGTTGAGGGTCGTGACCAGCTCCGCGTCGTGCAGCAGCGACCTGCGGAACGCGTTGCGCGAGATGTCGCCGTCGTCGTCACCGTGCTTGTCCAGCAGGATCGTGACCAGGGCCTCCCAGATCAGGTCACGCGCTTCGTTGTGCGGGATGCCCGGTTCCGCCGCCTCGAACGCCTCGGCCCAGTCGTCGGGGCCGAGCCAGAGGTCGGACCAGTCGGTGCTGACCGTCATGCCCTCGCTGGGCGGCTCCTCGTAGAACCTGACGGCCTTCTCGATCGCCTTCACCAGGTCGGCGAACGCCTTCAGGCGGGCCACCTCCGGGTCGGACTCGATCGCCGCCTTCGCTCCCTCGGTGACCAGGTCGCGCACGGTGCAGGTCTGCACGCCCTCCTCGCCGAGGCTGGGCAGGACGTCGGCCACGTAGGCCAGGTAGGGCTGGTGCGGGCCGACGAACAGCACGCCGCCGCCGCGGTGCTGGTGGCCGAGGCGCGGGTCTGCGTACAGCAGGTAGGCGGAGCGGTGCAGGGCGACGACGGTCTTGCCGGTGCCCGGTCCGCCGTCGACGACCAGGGCGCCCCGGGAGCCGGCCCGGATGATGGCGTCCTGGTCGGCCTGGATGGTGGCGAGCACATCCCGCATCCGGGCCGAACGGTTGGTGCCCAGGCTGGCGATGAAGGCGGACTGGTCGT
This sequence comes from Kitasatospora acidiphila, assembly GCF_006636205.1. Classification (NCBI taxonomy): domain Bacteria; kingdom Bacillati; phylum Actinomycetota; class Actinomycetes; order Kitasatosporales; family Streptomycetaceae; genus Kitasatospora; species Kitasatospora acidiphila. The sequence continues at coordinate 870,925 of NZ_VIGB01000003.1, forward strand.
CGAGTGCGGCGCGCCCTTCGAGCCCTTCGGCGGTGAACACCTCGTCCCAGTAGTCCGTGATCCGGCCGCGGGTCCAGCGGTAGCGCCGGCGGCTCGCCAGGCCCGTCGGGTTGGCGTGGGTCGCCGCGAAGAACGGCTCGGCCGCCGGCGAGCGCCAGTCGAGCAGCAGCCGCCGGCCGTCGCTGTCGGTGAGGCCGAGTCGCCCGATGTACACGGGCTCGGGGTCGTCCGCGCTGACGATGTGGCCGAGGCACAGGTCCAGGCCGAAGCGGCGCAGGGCGCGCAGACGGCCGGTCAGCCGGTGGATCTCGGTGTCCCGGTCCATCGCCTCCCGGCCGACGCCGCCGGGCGCCTTGCGCAGCGCGTCAAGGCGGTCGGACAGTTCGGCGATGGCCTGCTCAAGGCTTTCCGCGATGGCGGCGAAGTGCTTCTCATCGGCGGCGATCAGCGCCGGGTCGGCCTTGGCGGCGAGCCGCTGGGGCAGCCCGAACGCGCTGGTGGTCAGGGGATTCATCGCTGCAGCTCCGCTCATCGGCCGACAAAAGCACAGGTATTCCGTGAACCTCGCATTTCTGCAGGTCCCGGCTTGGATCAGCGATTGTGCGCCATGACCGGGGCCTTGTCGCAAGGCCCCCCACACGGTATAAATTAAGAGTGGCGAGGAGTGGGTCGAGCTTTTTTCTATAGCCCCCGCTCTGTTCGCTGGTACCGATGTTCGCAAAGCGGGGGCTCACAGCGCGAGCCGGTGGCATGATCTCTCGCCGTGACGGAATCCGTGTCAACGCGCAGCTGCCCACAGTGCGGCGTCGCTTTCGAGTCTGATCCCAGGTACAGCGACTGGTGCCCGAGTTGCGAGTGGAACCTCGCCGAGCCGCCCGTCAGCGGGCGCACGGCCCACCGTCGTGCGCGGGAACTGGCGCAAGCCGAGGCGTGGTACGCGCGGTTGGCCAAGTCCGGCTCAGCGGGCCGGACTTCGGGCAGTCACTTGGCCGCGGCGGTGTTGGCGTCACTCGTTCACCTGGTCACGCTGGCGGTCGCGGCCGGCTCGATCTGGCTGCTGCTGACCGGGCAGATCATCCTGATGGCGCTGGGCGTCGTCGGCGCGGGCCTGGTCTGGCTGCTGCGCCCGCGGTTCGGCGGCCGCCGGGAGGACGCCGCCCAGGTGACCCGCGAAGAAGCGCCGCAGCTGCATGAGTTGATCGAGCGGATCGCCGGCGAGTTGGGCGTCCGGCGACCCGACCGGCTCCAGGTGCAGGCCGGCTACCTGACCGCGTACGCCCGCCGGGGAATCCGTCAAGAGGTGGAGCTCACCATCGGGTTGGCGCTCTGGACGGCACTCACTCCGCAGCAGCGCATCGCCATGCTGGCCCGGGAGCTCGGCCACGGCGCGGTCGGCAGTCCGCGACACGGGCTGTGGCTGCGGTTGGCGCTGGACACCCTGGACGCCTGGTACGGGTTGCTGACGCCGGGCCATGGCGACGAGTTGATGCACGCCGGACTGCGGAGCGCAGGAGTGGCCGGCTATCGGGACGACGTCATGAGCGCCGCCGCCGTGCAGGTTCAGATCCGCGGCAGTGCGCAGCGCGCCCTGATGGACGGGCTGGCCAATCGGCTGCTGCTGCTCGTGGCGCTGCCGGTGCGGTTGGCTCGGTACTGCTTGCACTGGCTGCTGGTGCGCGGTAGCCAACAGGCGGAGTACGCGGCGGACGACCTGGCGGTCCGCGTCGCCTCCCCCTCGGCCGCCACCGCGATGCTGGACGCGCTGTTCCTGGGGGAGCTCGCGGCCGCGTACCTGCTCCGGCAGCGCGCGCTCGTCGGGCACGGCGGGGTGCCGCGCCCGGCGGACATCGCGGAGGCGCTGTGGAGTGGGCTGGCCGACTCGGTGGCGTCCGTCCCGGAGCTGGAACGTGAGCGCCGCCGTCGGCTCGCCATCCGCCAGGCGGCCGCGGTCGATGCCTGGCATCCGCCGACGCACCTGCGGGTCCGGCGGCAGAGCGAGCGCCCCGAGCAGGCGGCGACCATCCTCGCCGACACGGTCGACTGGACGGTCATCCACGCCGAGCTGGAGGACTCGCGCTGGCGGACGGCCATCCTGGTGCTGGGCATCTGACGCTACGTCAGCTCTCAATTGCGGTGAGTATCCGCAGTGCTCGCAGCAGAGCCTCGGCCTCTTCCTCCGGCAGCGGCGCCAGAAAGCGGCGCTCGGCTGCCAGCCGCACGTGTTCCGCGTCGTTCAGCAGCGTCCGCCCCTGCTCGGTGAGTTGGACGACGTTCTTGCGGCGGTCCAGCGGGCTGCGGCGGCGCTCCGCCAGGCCCTTGGCCTCCAGGGTGTCCACCAGCGCGACCATGGTGGTGCGATCGACGCCGAGCCGGCCGGCGGCCTCCAGCTGGGAGAGCGGGACGTCCTCGGCCAGCACGGCGAGAGCGGCGAGTTCTCGGCCGTTGAGCCCGAGTGGCGCCAGTGCCTCGGCCGACGTCTCGGCGTACCGCAGGTGGGCGTGCTTGAGGAGGTAGCCGAGGCGGGTCGAGAGCTGGTCGATGCCGTTCGCGGTGGTTTGGGGCGTCTCGCTGGTCATGACGGCAAGGGTATCGAGTTCTGATCCGCCCGACAGATAGTCAGGAGCACTGACGATTGGCTAAGCTGACGAACCATGAGCCATTCTTCCCACCAGCCATTAATGTTCGGCATTAAGACCACCCCCATGCGGGTCCCCTACCAGGAGATCCTCCGCGTCTGGCAGGAGGCCGACGAGCTTCCCGAGATCGCGGATGCCTGGCTGTGGGACCACCTGATGCCCATCGTCGGCCCCAAGGACGGAGACATCCTTGAGGGTTGGACCCTGCTCAGCGCCCTCGCCGCGCGAACCGACCGACTCCGTCTGGGGCACCTGGTCACCAGCAACCGGCTCCGGCACCCCGCCCTGCTCGGCAAGATGGCGACCACCCTCGATGTCATCTCCGGCGGACGCCTGGTCATGGGCCTCGGTGTCGGCGGCACCCAGCAGCCGCCCGGAGCCGGCGGCATCGCGGGCGAGAACCCCGCAGCCGCGGAGTACGCGGGCTACGGCCTGAGCCTGGTGCCACCCGGCGAGGGCATCGCCCGGCTGGCGGAGACCCTCGCGATCCTGCGCGGCATGTGGAGCCAGGACGTCTTCGACTTCGACGGCCGCTACAACTCCCTCTCCGGCAACCGCAACCAGCCCAAGCCGGTGCAGCACCCCGGCCCGCCCGTCCTGATCGGCGGCTGGGGAACCCGCCTGCTGCGGCTGGTCGCCGAGCACGCCGACATCTGGAACATCCCCGGGCCGCCGCACAACAGCGTCGAACACCTTCGCGAGCGCAGCCGAGTCCTCGACGCCCACTGCGCCGCCATCGGCCGCGACCCGGGCACCATCACCCGGTCCGTGCAGTACATCGTCTCCTACGACGACCCGGCCGGGGACCGCGCCGTCCTCGCCCAGCTGATCGCCGCCGGCTTCACCCACCTGGTGCTCAGCCTGCGCAGCCCCTATCCCCCGGGCATCGCTCGCCGGCTGGTCGATGAGCTGATCACCCCGCTTCAAGCAGCAACGGCCGCCCGCCGCCGGTAGGCAGGACCGCGCCGCTGCCAACTGGCCAATCATTTCGCACTGTTCCACGGGCCGCCCACCAGGGCATCCGCACCAAGAGCGAGCCCCAGTCCGCCCTGCCGGGGAGGCCCGGACCGGTGCGCAGCGAATCCTCTTGCCGAATCCGCACACCGTCCGTCAGGGTTCGATCATGATGAACCTCGATCAGGGAGCCGGCGCCGCTCCGGCCCTCGCACCGGAGATCCTCGGCTACTACCAGGAGGGCCGGGAGGATGGGCGGCTGCGGGCCGGCGCGGGCCTGCTGGAACTGCTGCGCACCCAGGACGTGCTGCGGCGACTGCTGCCGCCCGCGCCGGTGCGGGTGCTGGACGTGGGCGGGGGCAGCGGGGTCCACGCGGAGTGGCTGGCCGCCGCCGGGTACCAGGTGGAGCTGGTCGACCCGGTGCCGCTCCATGTCGAGCAGGCCGGCGAGCTCGCGGGGGTGCGCGCACGGCTCGGCGACGCCCGGGCGCTGGCGGCGGCGGACGACTCCTTCGACGTGGTGCTGCTGCTCGGGCCGCTCTACCACCTCACGGACGCCGCCGAGCGCGCTCAGGCGCTGGCCGAGGCCCGCCGGGTGCTGCGCCCCGGGGGCCTGCTGGTGGCGGCGACCATCAACCGGTTCGCCGGCCTCCATGACACCCTCAACCAGGGCCGCTGGTTCGACCCGGAGCGCCGTCCCTACATCGAGGCCGCGACCCGGGACGGCCGAGTGCGCAGCGAGAATCCGCAGTCCGGCTTCACCACCGCCTACTTCCACCAACCCGCCGAGATCGTCGGCGAGTTCACCGCCGCCGGCCTCACCCCGCTCGGTCAGTACGGCGTGGAGGGCGCCGGCTGGCTGATGGGCGCGCTCACCGACTGGCTGGACGACCCCGCCCAGCGGAAGTCGCTCCTGGACGCACTGCGGCTCACCGAGTCGGACCCGGCCCTGCTGGGCGTCAGCGGCCATCTGCTCACGGCCGGCCGCAAGCCCGAGGCCGCCCGATGACCCTGCTCAGCCTCGAACCCATCCACACCGAGCGGCTGACACTGCTGCCGCTGCGCGTCGAGCACGCCGAGGAGATGGCCGCAGTGCTGTCCGATCCGGCGCTGCACACCTTCATCGGCGGCGAGCCGGCCACCCCGGCGGCGCTGCGGGCCCGCTATGAACGCCTGGTGGCCGGCTCGCCGGATCCGGCCGTCGTCTGGTGCAACTGGGTCGTCCAACTGCGGGGCCAGGCCTGCCTGGTGGGTACCGTGCAAGCGACGGTCACGGTGGACGACCGCCAGGAACTCCACGCGGAGGTCGCCTGGGTGGTGGGAACTCCCTGGCAGGGTCAGGGCTTTGCGGGCGAGGCCGCCCGGGGCCTGGTCAACTGGCTTGGTGAGCAGGCCGTGCGGACCGTCATCGCCCACATCCATCCGGATCACCAGGCCTCCGCCCAGGTCGCCGCCTCGGCCGGGCTCGCCCCCACCGACCAGTGGCACGACGGCGAGATCCGGTGGCAACTGGCGCGCGGTTGACGCAGTGCCGGGCCGGCCAGCGCTGAAAGTCGACCAGAGCGACTTCCGGGCCGGCCGCCACCGACCTCGGGCCATGCCGGCCGCCGACGCCCCCGCCAGGCGCTCCAGCTGAACCGGCCTCGGCGCGGCCGCCTCAGATGACGATCTCCTGGCCGTCCTCCGCCACTTCGGCGCCACCGGCCGCCAGGGCCGCCCGCGCCGGGGAGTCGGGGTCGCTCAGCGGGTTGGTGTTGTTGAGGTGGGTGTAGAGCACCCGAGTGCCGGGGCGCAGCCGGGCCAGGGTGCCGCCGGGGCCGCTGATCGGCAGGTGGCCCATGGCGGTTGCGGTGCGGCTGCCAGGGTGGATGGCGGCCATCTCGTCCTCGGTCCAGAAGGTGCCGTCGAGTAGGGCGCAGTGCGCCTCGTCCAGCAGGGCGTCGAGCTCGTCGGGCCAGCGGGCCAGTGACGGCACGTAGAGCAGAGTGGCGCCGGTGGCGGTCTCCCGGAGGCGGTAGCCGACCACCCACGGGCCGGCCGCCGTCGACTGCTCGGCGTAGCGCGGCCGCTTGTCGCTGATCGGCACGGCACTGACGGCCAACCGGCCCTCGTCCAGCAGGAGTTCACCGCCAGCACTCGGCACCGGGTGCCAGCGCACCGTGCCGTACGGGGCGAGCAGCCCGCGCAGCGGGAAGGCGTCGGTGAGGGCCGCGAGCACCGCTTGGGGCGCGTGGATGTCCAGCGCGGCGCCCTCGCGGAGCGCGAACAGGCCCACGGTGTGGTCGAGTTCGCCGTCGGTGAGGAGGACGCCGCGCACCGGGGTCCGCCTGGTGCCGGCGGGTGGGGCGAGGTCGGGGACGGCGAGCAGCTGGCCGCGGGTGTCGGGTGAGGCGTTCACCAGGTACCAGGCGTCGTCGGAGACACTGACCGCCAGCGCCTCCTGGCTCCGCCAGGCACCGGGCCCCGTCGCCCGCGCCCGCTCGCACGGGCCGCACCCGCAGTTCCACTGCGGCAGCCCGCCGCCCGCCGCCGTCCCCAGCACCCGAACCCGCACCGTCTACTCCTCCCGCACCGTTCCCTCCCGCCTACCCGGCGCCACGGCACCCCATGCTCCCCAGCCGGACCATGTCACGGTTCGCCCCGATTCAGGCGTGTTGGAGCGCCTTCCGCCCGCGCCCTTCACACCGAGTCCAACGGTTGCGGGCCACCGCCCTGTTCCCGTCCGCGATGTGACGTTTTCCCAGCTCGCAACTGGTTCACCCGGCCGTCCTCGCCCCGCCATACTCGCCGCTCGGCAGCCACCTTCAGCTGCTACTCCCCCTGCTCACTCTCCCGCGCGAGGACGGTCGCTTCAGCATGCCTGCCGCACAGACAGCCGCATCATCGACTCACCCGGATCCTCCCACCCCTTGGCTGGTCGCCCGCGGCGTCCTGCTACCGCCCGGACCGCGCCGGACGCTGGCGAGCGCGACCTTCGTCAACCAGGTCGGCAGCACCGTCTTCACGTTGAGTTCCACGCTCTTCTTCACCCGCTCGGTCGGGCTGTCCGTGGTGCAGGTGGGGCTCGGCATGGGGATCGGCGCGCTGGTCGGGCTGCTGTCGGGAATACCGGTCGGGCGGCTGGCGGACCGGCGCGGGCCGCGCGAGGTGTACCTGCTGACCCTGCTGGTCCAGGCGGTCGCGATGGCCGCCCTGGTGCTGGCCCGCTCGTTCTGGCTGTTCGTGCTGCTGGTCTGCCTCACCCAGTTGGCGACGTCGGCCAGTTCGGCCGCGCGGGCGCCGCTGGTGCGGGGGCTCGCGGGCGAACGGCCGGCCAGGTTCCGGGCCTACCTGCGTGCCACCGTGAACCTCGCGGGCAGCGTCGGCGCGCTGCTCGCCGGTCTGGTCGTGCAGATCGACAGCCGGACCGCCTATCTCTGCCTGGTGCTGGGCAATGCCGTGAGCTTCCTCGCCAGCGCGGCGGTCGTCAGGTGGCTGCCGTCGGTGCCGCCGGTGCCGGGGCCGGCGGGCGCCGGTCGGCGTACGGCGCTCACCGACCGCCCCTACCTGGCGTTCACCGTGCTGGACGCGATCACCTCGCTGCAGGGCGATGTGCTGCTCTTCGCGACCCCGCTGTGGATCGTCGGGCACACCCACGCACCGCGCTGGTTCGTCGGCGCCGTCGCGCTGCTCAACACCGCCCTGGTGGTGGTCCTGCAGGTCAGGGTGGGGCGCGGGGTCGAGAACAGCGCGGCGGCCGCTCGCTCCTGGCGGCGCTCGGGATGGGCGTTCTTCGTCGGGCTGGCACTGGTCGGTCTGGCCACCGGGCTGCCCGGCCGGCTCGCCGCGCTGCTGCTCCTGCTCGGCGCGCTCGCCCACACCATCGGCGAACTCTGGCTGGCGGCAGGCGCCTTCGAGCTCCGCTACCACCTGGCTCCCGCGCACGCGCAGGGCCAGTACGCGGGCGTCTCCCGCCTCGCCAACGGCCTCGTCGACGTGCTGGCCCCCACCATCCTGAGCCTGCTGTGCATCAGTTGGGGCACGCCCGGCTGGCTGCTGCTGGGCGGCGTCTTCGTCACCACCGGGCTGCTGATGCCGCCGCTGGTCCGCTGGGCCGACCGCAGCCGGGCCGCCCAGGGATAGGGGGCGCGGCATCCCACTCGCCTCCCTCGCGGACGAGGCGGACCGCGCCCGGGCCGCCGACTGACCTGCGGTCAACCTGGAACATCGGGGCCGACCTGGAACATCAGGTCCCCGTGCGACGTTGGCCCTGTCATGAGCGCTCTGTTCGGTGTCGCCGGGGGCCTGCTCCTGCCGGCTTTGGTAACCGTGCTGTTCTTCGTCTCCGCCATCGCCCGAAAAGCCCTGATCAGAGCGCACCCGTCGCCGGGCGGCCCGCAGCCGGGCCGGGGTGCCGGGGCTGTCGCGACCGAGGAGCTGCATGCCCTGCTCTACCCGGGCAAGCGGGCCCAACTGGAGCAGCGCCGTGTTGAGTTGGTGCTGCGGGACGATGAGCAGGACGGTGCTCCGCCGCGCACCGGGATCGACCTCGCGGCCGGCCGGGCCGTCATCCGCAAGCCCCGCGCCTGAGGCAGCCGGCGCGGCAAATGGGGTGCCGCACCCGGCCTGACCTGGCTACGGTGGCCCGCATGGAGATCCGTGTTGCGTCCCCCGAGGACTGGCCCAGCATCTACCCGTTCTACGCCCTGACCATGGCGGAGGGCCGGACGTATGCCTTCCCCGAGGGCCAGAGCCTGGAGGAGGCGCGGCCGTGGTGGATGGAGCAGGCGCCGGGGCAGACCGTGGTGGCGGTCGAGGACGGCGTGGTGGTGGGCTCGGCGAAGATGGGGCCGAACCGGCCGGGCCGCGGCTCGCACATCGGCACCGCCTCGTTCCTGGTCGATCCGGCGCACCGGGGCAAGGGCGTGGGCCGGGCGCTCGGTGAGTACGTCGTCGAGTGGTGCCGGGCGCAGGGGTTCCACGGGATCCAGTTCAACGCGGTGGTGGAGGTCAACGCACCGGCGGTGCACCTCTGGAAGTCACTGGGGTTCGAGGTGATCGGTACGGTGCCGGGGGCCTTCGACCACCCCGATCACGGCCTGGTCGGCCTGCATGTGATGTTCCATCGGCTCTGAGAGCCGCAAGGAGTCAGCAGGAGCCGCCCGGCCCGAGGCAGGTGCCCTCGATCAGGCCCTGTTCGGCCAGGCCGGACAGGAAGGCCAGCACCTGCTCGCCGGCCACCGAGTGGTGCTCGGCGAGCAGCGCGGCGGTGATGTCGGCGGCGCCCCGGCTGCCGTCGCACAGGCGCAGCACGGCGGCGGCGGTCTCGTTGAGCGGCAGGGCGCCCTCGGAGAGGAGCAGGGTGGGCAGCCCTCGCGCCTCGTCGCGCCCCAGTCGCACGCCGACCCCGAGCCGCCAGCCCACCGGGTGGGCCAACGCCCCGCGTCCCACCCAGCCGTCTGCCTGGCCGCACCATTCGCCCATGGGCTACTGCCACCGTTCTCAGGGTGATGAGGATGGAAGAGCTCGCCCCCAAGCCTGAGCCAGGCACCGGGTCGCTCGCAATCGCCGGATCGAGTGAACCCCGGTCATCTGATCAGCGAATCGGACTGACTCGACGAACCTCACCTCTGCTCGTCGGATCCCACCTGCGGCGCGCTCCGGATCCCACCTGCGGCGCGCCCCGATGGCCGCCTCCCGGTGGCGGTGGAAAGCTCGGCGGTGGAACGCCCCACCAACGCCCAGCGCCACCCCGAGGAGCCGCGATGTCCGAGCGCGCCACGTCCCGCACCGGAGCCGCCGCTCAGGCACCGGCCGTGTCGGGGCCGCAGGAGCTGCGCAACGTGGTGCTGGTCGGGGTGAGCGGCTCCGGCAAGACCACGCTCACCGAGTCGCTGGCCCTGGCCGCGGGTGCGCTCACCAGAGCGGGCAAGGTCAGCGAGGGCAGCACCGTCTCGGACTTCGAGGAGATCGAGCACCAGCAGCAGCGCTCGGTGCGGCTCTCGCTGGTCCCGGTCGAGTGGCGGGGCGTCAAGATCAACCTGCTGGACCCGCCCGGCCACGCCGATTTCGCCGGTGAGCTGCGGGCCGCGCTGCGGGCCGCCGACGCGGCGGTCTTCACCATCTCCGCGACCGACCCGGTGACCGGCCCGGTGCTGGCGCTCTGGCAGGAGTGCGCGCGGGCCGGGCTGCCCCGCGCCATCGCCGTCACCCATATGGATGCGGCCAGGGCCGACTTCGACGAGGTGCTGGCGGCGTGTCAGCAGGCCTTCGCCGACGGCAACCCGGACGCCGTGCAGCCCATGGACCTGCCGGTGCGCAGCGACGGCCGGATGCGCGGCACGGTCGAACTGCTCTCCGGCGAGACGCACGGCCAGGCCGACCCGCTGCCGCCGACCGAGCCGGCCCGGGAGCGGCTGGTGGAGGCGATCGCCGGTGAGGACGACGAGCTGCTGGAGGCCTACCTCGGCGGCGAGCAGCTGGACTCCGGCGCGCTGACCCGGGGCCTGCGCGGGGCGGTGCTGCACGACTCGATCCACCCCGTGCTGCCGCTGACCGAGGACGGCACCGGCGCGGTGGACCTGCTGGACCTGATCGTCTCGACCTTCCCGGCGCCGCCGGACCGCCCGCTGCCCGAACCCCTGCCCGCCGACCAGCGCCCCGACCCTGACGCCCCGCTGGTCGCCCAGGTGATCCAGAACACCGGCGACCCCTATGTCGGCCGGCTCAGCCTGCTCCGGATCTTCACCGGCACCCTGCACCCGGACGAGGCGCTGCTGGTGGCCGGGCCGGACGGCGAGCCGGTGGAGGAGCGTGCCGCCGGGCTGACCTCCCCGTTCGGCAAGCAGCAGCGCACCATGGACCGGGCGGTGGCGGGTGATCTGGTCTGCGTCGGCAAGCTGGCCTCGGCCCGGGTGGGTGACACCGTGTCGGATCCGGCGGCGCCGCAGCGGCTGGAGCCGTGGAGCCTGCCGGAGCCGCTGCTGCCGATCGCGATCGAGGCGCACAGCCGCAGCGACGAGGACAAGCTGTCCCAGGGGCTGGCCCGGCTGTCCGCGCAGGATCCGACCGTACGGGTCGAGCAGAACCCGGCAACCGGTCAACTGGTCCTCTGGTGCACCGGCGAGGCGCACGCCGGTGTGGTGCTGCACCAGCTGGCCGAGCAGCACGGGGTGCAGGTGGCGCAGGTACCGTACAGGGTGGCGCTGCGGGAGACCTTCGGCGGCACGGCGACCGGGCACGGCCGGCTGGTCAAGCAGTCCGGCGGGCACGGGCAGTACGCGATCTGCGAGCTGCGGGTGGAACCGCTGCCGGGCGGCACCGGGTTCGAGTTCGTCGACCAGGTGGTGGGCGGCGCGGTGCCGAAGCACTTCATCCCCTCGGTGGAGAAGGGGGTGCGGGCCCAGCTGGAGAAGGGCGTGGGCGACGGCCATCCGCTGGTGGACGTGCGGGTGACGCTGGTGGACGGCAAGGCCCACTCGGTGGATTCCTCGGACGCGGCCTTCCAGTCGGCGGGGGCGCTGGCGCTGCGGGACGCCGCCTCCCGGACCGCGATCCGACTGCTGGAGCCGGTGGCCGAGGTGGCGGTGCTGCTGCCGGACGAGTACCAGGGGCCGGTCTTCAGTGACCTGTCGGTCCGCCGGGCCCGTGTTCTGGGCACCGAGCCGGCCGGCCCGGGCCAGAGCCTGCTGCGGGCCGAGGTGCCCGAGCTGGAGCTGACCCGGTACGCGGTCGATCTGCGGGCGCTGACCCATGGCACCGGCTCGTTCACCCGGAGCCCGCTGCGCTACGAGCCGATGCCGGCCGCGCTGGCCGCCAAGCTGGCGAAGGCCGACGACTAGTCGCTCTGCTCGGCCAGCAGTCGTACCGCCGCCTCGCGCATCTCCACCTTGCGGACCTTGCCGCTGACGGTCATCGGGAAGGCGTCGACCAGGTGCAGATGGCGCGGGATCTTGTAGTGCGCCAACTTGCCGGTGCAGAAGGCGCGCAGGGCGTCCGGGGTGAGCTCGGCGGCACCGGGGCGCAGCCGTACCCAGGCCATCAGCTCCTCGCCGTACTTCTCGTCGGGCACGCCGATCACCTGGGCGTCCAGGATGTCGGGGTGGGTGAGCAGGAACTCCTCGATCTCCCGGGGGTAGATGTTCTCACCGCCGCGGATCACCATGTCCTTGATCCGCCCGGTGACGGTGAGGAAGCCGTCCTGGTCCATCACCGCGAGGTCGCCGGTGTGCATCCAGCCCTGCGCGTCGACGGCCTCGGCGGTCCGCTCCGGCTCGTTCCAGTAGCCGCGCATCACCGAGTAGCCGCGGGTGCAGAGTTCGCCGACGGTGCCGCGCGGCACGGTGGCGCCGCTGACCGGGTCGACGACCTTGACCTCCAGGTGCGGGCCGACCCGTCCGACGGTGTGGATCCGCTGCTCGAAGCTGTCGCCGCTGCGGGTCTGGGTGGAGACCGGGGAGGTCTCCGTCATGCCGTAGCAGATCGACACGGCGCGCATGTGCATCCGCTCGATGACCTGCTTCATCACCTCGGCGGGGCAGGGTGAGCCGGCCATGATGCCGGTGCGCAGGGTGGTCAGGTCGTGCTCGGCGAAGCTCGGGTCGTTGAGCTCGGCGATGAACATGGTGGGCACGCCGTAGAGCGAGGTGCAGCGTTCGGCGGCGACGGCGGCCAGGGTGGCGGCCGGGTCGAACGCGGGGGCCGGGATGACCACGCAGGCGCCGTGCGAGGTGGCGGCCAGGTTGGCCATCACCATGCCGAAGCAGTGGTAGAACGGGACCGGTGCGCAGATCCGGTCGGCCTCGGTGTATTCGCACAACTCCCCGACGAAATAACCGTTGTTGAGGATGTTGCGGTGCGACAGGGTGGCGCCCTTCGGAAAGCCGGTGGTGCCCGAGGTGTACTGGATGTTGATCGGGTCGTCGGCGGTCAACTGCTCGGCGATCGCCGCGAGTTCGGCCGGGTCACCCTGTCGGCCCGCCGTCAGCAGCCGCTCCCAGGAGTCCTCGCCGATCAGCAGCACATCGCGCAGCTCGGGGCAGCCGGGCTGGGCCTCGGCGAGCATCGCGGCGTAGTCGGAGGTCTTGAAGGCGGGCATCGCCACCACCGTGCGCACCCCGGACTGTCGCAGTACGTACTCCAGTTCATGGGTGCGGTAGCTGGGGTTGATGGTGACCAGGACGGCGCCGATCCGCGCGGTGGCGTACTGCAGCAGCACCCACTCGGGGCAGTTGGGCGACCAGATGCCGACCCGGTCGCCGGTCCGCAAGCCGAGCGCCAGCAGGCCCAGGGCGACCGTCTCGGTGTCGGCGCTGAACTGGCGGTAGGTCCAGCGCCGGCCGCTGGGGACGTCGACCAGCACCTCCCGATCGCCGAACGCGGCCACCGTGCGGGCCAGGTCGGCACCGATGGTGCCGGTCAGCAGGGGCGGTTCGACGGGGCCGCGGGCGTGGCTGGGCTGGGCGGCGACGGGCATGGTGCTGCTCCGGGGGTGAGGGCTGCTGCTGGCGGTTGCGAGGCTGCCACACCTGACGGACCGTGACCAGTCCCCCACGGATTACTTCAACAGCTTGGAGAACCTCCGGTCGGCCAGCGGTTTGCCGCCGGTCTGGCAGGTCGGGCAGTACTGCAGGGAGGAGTCGGCGAAGGAGACCTCGCGGATGGTGTCGCCGCAGACCGGGCAGGGCTGTCCGGTGCGGCCGTGCACCCGCAGCCCGGTCTTCTTCTCGGCCTTCAGTTCACCGGCGGCCAGGCCCCGGGAGCGTTCCACCGCGTCCCGCAGGGTGTCGCCGATCGCCGCGTGGAGGGTGGCGGTCTCCGCCTCGCTGAGCCGGGCGGCCAGTTTGAACGGGGACATCTTGGCGGCGTGCAGGATCTCGTCGGAGTAGGCGTTGCCGATGCCGGCCAACACGCTCTGGTCCCGCAGCACGCCCTTGAGCTGGCGCTTCTCCCCGGCCAGCAGCTGGTGCAACTCGGTTGCGGTGAACGCCGGGTCGAGGGGGTCGGGGCCGAGCCGGGCGATGCCGGGCACCTGCTCGGGGTCGGTGACGCAGTAGACGGCCAGCCGCTTCTGGGTGCCCGCCTCGGTGAGGTCGAAGCCGGTCGCGGGATCGTCGGCCAGCTGTACCCGCAGGGCCAGCGGGCCCTTGCCCGGGCGGGGCGGGGCGGCGGGCAGCTTCTGCTGCCAGCGCAGCCAGCCGGCCCGGGCCAGGTGCACCACCAGGTGCAGGTCGCCCGCGCTGATCACCAGGAACTTGCCGCGCCGCCCCACCGCGTCGACGGTGCGCCCCTGGAGCGCGGTGACGGGCGGGTCGTAGGTCTTCAGCACGTTGATCGCCACCGGGTGGATCCGCCCGATCTCCCGGCCGACCAGGTGCTCGGTGAGGAAGGCGCTCAGCGCCTCGACTTCTGGCAGCTCCGGCACGCCAGCCAGTCTGCCGGGCCATCGCCGCTGGTCAGCGACGCCACGCCATGAAAGGGTCGGCCATATGTCAGATCAGCAGATGGACTTCTCGCTTGAGCTCGAGCTGGCCGTGGAGGCGGCCCGCCCGATGCTGGCCACCGGCCGGGTGGCCGACTACATACCCGCCCTGGGCGCGGCGGATCCGAACGCCTTCGGGCTGGCGCTGGCCACCGTGGACGGCGAGGTGTACGGCGCCGGGGACTGGCAGACCCCGTTCTCCATCCAGTCCATCTCCAAACTGTTCGCCCTGGCCCTGACCCTGGCCACCGGCGACGCCATCTGGCACCGGGTCGGCCGGGAGCCGTCCGGCACGCCGTTCAACTCCCTGGTGCAGCTGGAGTCCGAGCACGGCATTCCGCGCAACCCGTTCATCAATGCGGGCGCCATCGTGGTGACCGACCGGCTGCTCAGCCTGACCGGCAACGCGGGTGCCGCGATCCGCGAGTTCCTGCGCGACGAGTCCGGCAATCCGCACCTGGACACCGACCACCTGGTGGCCGCCTCCGAGGCCGAGCACGGCCACCGCAACGCGGCACTCACCCACTTCATCGCCAGCTACGGCAATCTGGAGAACCCGGTCGAGTCCGTGCTCCAGCACTACTACGAGCACTGCGCGATCGCCGCCAGCTGCCGCGACCTGGCCCTGGCCGGCCTCTTCCTGGCCCGGCACGGCGTGCGCGCCGACGGCAGCCGGCTGCTCTCCGCCAGCGACGCCAAGAGGGTGAACGCGGTGCTGCTGACCTGCGGAACGTACGACGCGGCCGGGGACTTCGCCTACCGGGTCGGCCTGCCGGGCAAGAGCGGCGTCGGCGGCGGCATCCTGGCCGTCGTCCCGGGCCGCGGCACGCTCTGCGCCTGGGGCCCGGCCCTCGACCGAGCCGGCAACTCGGTGGGCTCGGTGGCCGCCCTCGAAGCCTTCACCACGGCCACCGGCTGGTCCGTCTTCTGAGCCGCCGCCGACACGCCGGGCGTTCGCACTGACGCACCGCGACCGGACGGATACCCTGGGTCGGAACGCGCCGACCCAGGAGCTCCCGACGATGATCCAGACGCCCCGCGAGGCCCTGCTGACGATCCGCCAGGAGCTGGCCCCCGCCGAATCGGAGAACCGGCTGGTGCCGCGGATCGACCAGGGCCTGGTGCCGGTCTCGCTGATCGCCGAGCTGGCCGCCCAGGAGTACCGGATCATCCGCAGCGACCGCCGCAGCCTGCTGGTGCTCGCCGCCCGCTGCGCGGACACCCCCGCCGGGGCGTACTTCGCCACGCTGGCGGCCGGCGAGGCCCAGGCCCTGGCGGAGCTGCCGCCGCTCGCCGCCGCCTGCGGCCTGGACGAGCCGCAGCTGGCCGACCGCGAGCCGCTGGCCGGCTGCCAGGCCTACCCGGCGCAGCTGGCCTGGCTGGCGCTGAACGGCGAGCCGGTCGCCACGGTGCTCGCGCTCACCGCCAACTTCGACGCCTGGGGCCGCTACTGCGCGATCACCGCGGCGGCGCTGCGCCGGCATTACGGCTTCTCCGACCAGGCCTGCGCGTTCTTCGACTTCTTCGCCTCCCCGGCGCCGGAGCTGGAGGAGGAGGCGATCGCGGTGGTGGCCGCGGGCGGGCTGGACGCCGGCAAGCTCGCCGAGGGCCGCCGCTACGGCCGCCTGCTGCAGTCCTATGAGCTGCTCTTCTGGAACACCCTGGCCAGCCTCTCCCCCACAGCCGAACCGACGGTCGACTCCGGACTGGGCCTGGCCTGAGGTCGCGCCCGGGTGGCGGCTCTGGTTGCCCGGGTCGCGTCACCGGGCGCAGGCTGGAGGTGTCGCGGCGGACCGTCCCGGTCGGCCGCCGGAACCGCGGAGGTTCTGATGCCCACCGTCAGTCCGGAGCGGCCTGGTGAGGACGCCACTCCGGCGAAGGAGAAGGAGCAGGAGGACACCACTCTGCTGGAGGGTGTCACCTCCGAACAGGTGAAGCACGCGCAGGACGAGTCCCGCGCGGAAGGCGACCCCTTCGAGTACCCGGAGTGATCGGATGCACACGCTGGAAGAGCAGATCGACCTAGACGTCCCGATGCAGGTGGCCTGGGAGCAGCTGCACCGGGTGCACCAGTACCCGGACTTCGTCGACGGCGTGAAGCACGCCCACGCCCACGGCAACCACCGGGCCCACCTCGAAACCGAGGTGCGCGGCCAGGAGCGGGTCTTCGAGACCGAGATCACCGACCGCGGCGGCGACCAGGTGATGAACTGGCGCACCATGGACGGCGCCCATCTGAACGGCACGGTGGTGCTGCGGCAGCTGGACGCCGGCTCGACCCAGATGCAGGTGCGGCTCGAGTACGAGCCGGATGCCGTGCACCAGACCTATGGCGGCCCGCGCGGCTTCGCCCAGTCCGGGGCGATCGAGCGGACCGTGCGCGGCGACCTCGAACACTTCAAGCAGCTGGTCGAGTCCGACCGCCCCGTCCCGGGCGGCCCCTGACCGACGCCGGCCACCAGGTCGAGCGGTCCCCCGCCGGGGACCGCTCGACGTGTGTCAGCCCAGGTGGTCCAGCAGCGCGGCCAGGAACTCCGCGGGCCGCTCCAGTTGCACGCTGTGCCCGGCGCCCGCCACCACCAGCTCGCGCACCCGGCCGCCGGCCGCGGCGTAGCGCTCCAGCACCGCCCGGGTCTGCGTGACCATCGGCTGGGCCGGGCACCGCTCGGCGCCGGGCCAGCCGGGGAGCACGCCGAGCGCGCCCAGGTGGGCCGGGTCGAAGAGCGAGGTGTCGGAGACGATTACGTCGTCCGCGCCGCGCACCCAGAGCAGCGGCGGCTTCGGGTCGACCAGGTGCAGGTCGTCGAGCCGGAAGTGGGTCGGGGCCATCGAGTTGAGCACCCCGCGGTCACCCGGTGCGAAGCCCGGCCAGGCCTCGCTGGGTCGGCTGTCGCCCGGGTAGTGGTCGTCCCCGCAGCGGGTGGTGAGCATGGCGGCGACGTACCTGTCGGGGTCGGCCAGCGGCTGCTTGACGTAGGCCGAGTCCAGCACGGAGCGCGGGGCGAGCGGCGAGTCGGCGCCGGGCTCCCCGGCTGCCAGCAGCCGGACGAACTCGGGGTTGGCGCCACCGCCGCCCGCACCCGCGCCGTCGGGCGAGTTGAGCACGCCGTCCGGACCGTGGGTGCCGCCGAAGCCGTACGGCGAGACCGGGTTGAGCAGCGTCACCGAGCGGACCGACGCCGGGTGGTCGCGCAGCAGTTGGAGCACCACACCGCCGCCCATGCTCCAGCCGACCAGGTGGACCGGGCCGAGCGCCAGGGTCTGGATCAGGGCGAGCAGGTCGTCGCTGTAGTCGCGGACTCCCCGGGTGGCGTCCACCGGCAGCGGCTCGGTGGCGCCGAAGCCGCGCAGGTCGGGGGCCAACGGGCGGTAGCGGTCCGGTAGTTCGCGCATGGTGGCGTGCCAGAAGGCGGCGGCGGAGACGTTGCCGTGCACGAAGAGCACGGGTTCGCCCGAACGGCCGTCGATTTCGGCGCAGTTGACGGTCAGCCTGGGTGTGGTGACCAGCCGGTCTGTTATCACGTGTGGCTTGTCCTTCAGTTGAGCCAGCCGGCGACCTGCGCGTTGGCCGCGCTGTCCCAGCCCAGTTCCAGGTGGTTGGCGCCGGCGATCAGCGCGGTGCCGGCGACGGTGCCGATGCCGGTGGTGTCCAGGGCACTCGCCTCGAAGACCACGCCGTCGCTGGGGCCGCGGTTCTCGTTGTAGATGCCCAGCACGCTGGGGGTGCCGCCGGCCAGCAGGTAGGTCTGCACGCTCGCGGGCACACCGGCGGCCTGCAGCGGGGCGACCAGCGAGCCGGCGTCGATCGCGGCCTGGATGCCGCCGCCGTCGGTGTAGAAGCCCTGGCCGCCGTAGTAGGTGGTGTACCAGTCCTGCTGGGTCTGGTCGATGCCGAAGGTGCCGTCCCAGCGGGCCAGCATCTGCCGCTGGCCCGGGTAGTCGTCATGGCCGCCGCTGGGTGTGAAGGAGAACTCGGGGTGCGCGGTGTACGTCCCGTAGCAGGTCATGTGCAGGTGCGGGGAAGGGGCGTTGATCTGGCCGCCGCACTCCGGCCAGATCGAGAAGTCATGGGCCCAGCCGTGCGCGAACGGGTAGTCGTAGCCGGCGTTGGGTCCGCCCAGGGTGATCAGCTTGCGCACGTCACCCGCGTAGGGGCGGCCCCAGGAGGGCTTGAGCGAGGAGACGTAGGCCCGGGCGGACATCTCGCCCTTGCTCCAGCCGATCAGGTCGACCTGCGGGACCGAGAGCTTGGCCTTGATCAGCGCGATGGCGTCGCCGACCTCCTGGGCCTGCATCAGGTTGTCACCCTGCTTGTGGGCGAAGCCGATCGCGAACACCCGGTAGCCCCGGGCCGCCAGGTACTGCATCAGGCCGGTGCTGGGGCAGCCGGCGGCGCCGCAGCCGTAGCCGCCGGACTCGCCGGGGTTGGCCCAGGCGCGGTCCGGGTTGTCGTTGGCGCCGTGCACCAGCAGCACCGGCACCTGGTGCGATCCGGTGTTCCAGCCGGGCGCGGAGTAGAGCAGGAACCGCCCGGAGTAGGGCTCCTTGACGCCGCCGAAGAAGGTGAGGCGCTGGCCGTCCTGGTCGCCGTGGCCGTCCGGAGGGTACTGCTCCTGGTGGAAGCCGGTGGTGGTGTCGAGGTAGCGCTCGACATGGTCCCAACCGTTGGCCACCGTCGTGTAGTTGGCCTCCATCGTCAGGTAGGAGGGGGTGGCGGCCGCTGCCGGGCGGGCCAGCCCGACCGCACCGAGCAGCACCGCCACCACCACCGTGAGCACTCGCTGTCGTACCCGCACGCCGCGTCAACTCCCTTCGCCCCGGGGCCCCGTCGGCCCGCGCCCCGACACGTTAGGCGCGCGCCGCTCGGGCCTCCATGTGGGCGGGCCACACCGGGCGGGCGGCTCGCTGTGTGCCCGGCCGCCACCTACCTCTCGGCGGTGACGAAGCTGCGCTGCGAGGTGACGTAGTCGGCGCCGCGGCCCACGGCGACCGCGATCTCGGCGCGGTCGTTGCGCCTGGCCCGCCAGCCGTGCCAGTCCAGCCAGGCGACCGGGTCCTCGTTCAGGCCGCCGCGCCAGAGGGCCACCACGTCGGTGAGTTCAGCGGCCGCGTGCTCGGGGGCGTGCGATTCGGGGGCCTGCCGCCGGTTGCCGAGGCCGTGGGTGAGGGCCAGCCGGCTGCCCGGGGCGCTGAGCTCGGTGACGGTGGTCAGGATCGCCTCGACGTCGTCGGAGTCCAGGTAGACCAGCAGACCCTCCAGCAGCCAGACGGTCGGCGCGGTCGGATCGAAGCCGGCCCTGGTCAGCGCGGTGGCCCAGTCCTCGCGCAGGTCGACGGCGATCACGGTGCGCGGGCCGGCCGGCTGGGCGCCCTGCTCGGCGAGCACCCGCTCCTTGAAGGCCAGCACGGCGGGCATGTCGAGTTCGTAGAACCGGGTGCCGGCGGGCCAGTCGAGCCGGAAGGCCCGGGTGTCCAGGCCGGCCGCCGGCACCACCACCTGGCGGCAGCCGGACTCGGCCGCGGCCACCAGGTAGTCGTCGAAGAAACGGGTGCGCAGCACCAGATGGCGGACCATCGCGATCAGCCCCGGCGACGGCTTGGCGGTGACGGCCAGGTCGCGGCGGCCGTCGGCGACGACGAAGGCGGCCGCGTAGGGGTCGTTGAAGAGGCGGTCGCGGCGGGTGCTCTCGTGGGCCCGCACCCGGGCCACACCGATCGCGGTGCGACCGACCCCGTCGGGGATCTGTTCCTTACTCATGCGGCGGATGCTAACGCGGCCGGCGCCGAACTCGGACAGGAGTTCGGCGCCGGCGGCGATCAGCTGAGCGGACGGTGTGTCAGTGGCCGCCCTCGTCGACCACCTCGACGTCGGAGATGTTGCGGTCGATCTCCTCGGCGGGCAGCGCCACGGCGCGGGCCCAGTAGTAGATGCCCACGGAGAAGGCCGTGACGATCGCCATGTCCCACCAGAGCGGGATGACGTTCTTGGCGGTGTCGCCGAAGCCGCCCAGGTAGGAGATGACACCCAGGCCGATCAGGTAGACCGGCAGCCACTGCGCGGCCTTGAAGGCCAGGCGCGGCGCGTTCGGCAGCTTCTTGACGGTCGCGTACCAGGCGTAGCCGCCGAGCAGCAGGTAGCCGAAGACGATGGCCACGCCCAGGCGCCACAGGGTGTCCCAGCCGGACCAGTAGATGATGAGGCTGGCGACCACGAAGGACACGGGGGCGATGACCTCACCGGCCGGCAGGCGGTACGGGCGGTGCATCTCCGGCTTGCGGACGCGCAGGGCGCCGAAGGCCAGCGGGGCACCCGCGTACATCAGCACGCTGGCCGAGGTGATGAAGCTGACCAGCTGCTGCCAGCTCGGGAAGGGCGCGAAGCAGACGACGCCGGTGACGAAGGAGATCGCCAGGCCGAACCACGGCACACCGCGGCTGTCGGTGCGCTGGAAGAGCTCCGGGGCGTAGCCGTTCTTGCTGAGGCCGTAGGAGATCCGGGAGGTGGAGGTGGTGTAGATCAGGCCGGTTCCACCGGGCGAGATCACCGCGTCGGCGTACAGCACCCAGGCCAGCCAGCCGAGACCGATCACGGTGGCCAGGCCGGCGAACGGGCCGCTGATGCCGGCGTAGTCCAGGTTGGCCCAGCCCTTGACGATGCTGGCGCCGGGGATCGCGCCGATGTAGACGACCTGCAGCAGGGTGTAGATCACGGCGCCGATGGCGACCGAGCCGAGCACGGCACGGGGGATGTCGCGCTTGGGGTTCTTGCTCTCACCGGAGAGCTGGATGGCCTGCTCGAAGCCGAGCAGCGCGAAGATGATGCCGCTGGTGCTGATCGCGCCGAGCACGCCCTTCGCACCGAACGGCATGAAGCCGTGCGAGGTGAAGTTGGACGCGTGGAAGTGGGTGAACGCCAGCACGAAGATGGCCAGCAGCGGGATGAAGATCTTCCACCAGGTGGCGGCGCTGTTGGTGTGGGCGAGTACCCGCACGCCGAGGAAGTTGACGGCGACGAAGACTGCCATCAGCAGGGCGGCGACGACGAAGCCAGTGGCCGTCAGCGTGCCGTTGGTGTTCTGGAGGTCCTGGAAGAACTTCCCGAAGTGGCTGGAGTAGCCGATCATGGCTTCGACCTCGATCGGCGCCACGGTGGCCGCCTGCAGCCAGGAGAACCAGCCGAAGCTCATGCCGGCCAGGCCGCCGAAGGTGTAGTGCGGGTAGCGCGCGGTGCCACCGGCGACCGGGAACATGCCGCCCAGCTCGGCGTGGACCAGCGCGAGCAGCACGATGGCGACGGCCCCGATCCCCCACGAGATGACGGCCGCGGGACCGGCGACCACCACTGCGTTCTTCGCGCCGTACAGCCAGCCGGAGCCGATGATCGAGCCGACCGAGGCCCAGAGCAGCCCGATCAGGCCGATGTCCCGGCGGAGCTTGTTACCGGTGCCAGTACCGGACGACGCTATTTTGTCAACAACTGCCATGTGTGGGGACCCTCTTCAATGATGGCGGGTGAGAGTGCGGTGAACGCTAGCGGTCGATTAGGGATCTGCAAAGACCCGTGTTCCGAATAGTTATGTTCCGAGGGCAGCTAGCACGGGAATTGGCTAATCGCATCAGCTGTCCAGCTGCTGAGATCACCGCAGGTCAGCGCCGCCAAGGCAGTTGACCACTTACACACCCGCAGAATCCGCCTGAATATCTGAGGATCCCCTGAGGATCCTCTCAGCTAACGGTTGAGCTTCTTTTGAGCTTTCCGCTCCCCCCGGTCGCGATGCGTTCTCCGAAGGCGCCGTCCCCTTCATATCGTCTGCTTACTGAGGCGTAGGCCTTCGAATATCGGACACCGGTGTCCGGATGGCACTGGTCGGATCGTCACCCGAACGGCGGCGTGTCCGGCCCCGCAGCGGTGCCCCTCTTGCCCCGGCCCGCCGGGCTGCGGCAGGCTCAGGCCGAGGGGGCACATCGGCGTGCCCCCGTGAGCGGAGAAGGACGAGCCCCGATGACGACCCCTCAGGCCTCCCCGAGCGTGATCCAGCCGCTCTTCGCGGGGCTCTGCGACGACGCGGCGATCTTCCCGCCCGGCGACCTCCCGCTCTCCGAGGCCGTGCCCGCCCACCGGGCCCACCGCACCGCGTGGTACGCCGACCTGGTGGGCCCGTTCCTGTGCGGCGCGGGGCGGATCGGGGCGCTCGGCGCGGAGCTGGGAGACGGCGAGCTGGCCGTCGGGCTGATCGTGCCGGACGGCAGCGCGGGCCTGGAGCCGGCGCTGCGGGCCGTGGCGGGCGACCCGCGGCTGCGGATCGCCGGCATCGAGGTGCTGGCCGACCGGGACGTACCGGCCCCCGAAGGGGTGCGCCGGGTGCGCGCCGCGCTCGAACAGCTGCTGCCCGAGTACGCGCCCGCCGCGCCGACCGCGATCGAGCTCCCCCGGGGCGACGAACTGCTGCTGGCGCTGGACGAGCTGGAGGGCGGCCCGTACCGGGCCAAGTTCCGCACCGGCGGCGCTGCGGCGGCCGCCTTCCCCGGCGAGCTGGAGCTGGCCTCCTTCCTCTACGGCGCCGTCTACCGCAAGGTGGCCGTCAAGTTCACCGCCGGCCTGCACCACGCGCTGCGGCACGACGACCCGGCCACCGGCTTCGCGCACCACGGCTTCCTCAACCTGCTGCTGGCCACCCACGCGGCGCTCGGCGGCGCCGAGCACCCGGAGCTGGCGGCGCTCCTGGCGCGGCGGGACGGGGACGGCATCGCGGCCGAGCTGACCAAGCTGACCGGCGACCAGGTGGCGGCGGTCCGCGCCGTGTTCACCTCCTTCGGCACCTGCAGCATCGCCGAGCCGCTGGCCGACCTGGCGGCGCTCGGGCTGGTGGCCATCCCGCAGAGCTGACCGCCGCGACCACTGGTGCCCCGACTGTTCACATGACCTCTACCAGTTAGTAACCTCACCGGGTCCCACTCGCGCGCGACCACCCGGGTCACGCGCGGGTGCCCTGGGAGGGTCCATGCGCATATCCGCAGTCAGCCGCCGCCTGCGCGCGGCAACCGGCGTCGCCGTCCTCGGCGCCACCCTGCTCGGCCTGGCGGCCGGGCCGGCCTCGGCGAACGAGGCCAAGCACACCTACTACCTGGCGCTCGGCGACTCGCTGGCCGCCGGCTACCAGACGCTGCCCGGCGGCGGCAACGAGGTCGGCCACGGCTACGCCCAGGACATCGCCCGCACCCTGCAGCAGCGGGCCACCGCCGCGGGCCGCGACTTCTCGTTCACCGACCTGGGCTGCCCGGGCGAGACCACCGGTTCGATGCTGAACGGCGGCTGCCCCTACCCGCACACCTTCCAGGGCGCCCAGATCGACGCCGCCGTCAGCTACCTGAAGGCCCACCACGGCGACGACCTGGTGGTCACGCTGGACATCGGCGCCAACAACGTGGACGGCTGCGCCGAGGGCGGCTCGCTGAACGCCGGCTGCGCCGCCACCGGCATCGCCACCGCCGGCCGCGACCTGGGCACCATCCTGAACCGCCTCAAGGCCGCCGCCGGCCCGCACACCCGGCTCGTCGGGATGAACCTCTACGACCCGTTCCTGGCCGCCTGGATGACCGGTGACCAGGGCAAGGTGCTGGCCACCGTGTCGGTGCCGCTGGCCGACACCCTCAACGCCGCCCTGGAGTTCCAGGACTGGGCGCACGGGGTGCCGACCGCGGACGTGGCGGGGGCGTTCAGCACCAACTCCTTCCTGCCGCCGGTCGACCTGGGCGGACAGCAGGTGCCGCTGAACGTGGCCCGGATCATGGAGTGGACCAACATGTCGCGCGGCGACATCCACGCCAACGACACCGGCTACCAGGTGATGGCGGACGCCTTCCTGGCGAAGTTCTGACCCGCTGGCCCCGCACCGCGCGGGGCCGGCCCTCAGAAGAACGTCCGCACCAGGTCGACCACGCGCGGGTTCGGTGCGTCGGCGTCATCGACGACCGGGATCATGGTCCACCGGTCGAAGGCGGTGCAGGGGTGCGACAGGCCCAGCCGGACCACCTCGCCGATCCGGGCGGTGCTGCCGCGCAGATAGGCGTGCTGGTCGTTGAGCCCGGTCACGGTACCGGTCAACGGCCGCCCGGCGCGGGTGCGTTGCACGGTCGGCAGGCCCTCGTCGAACGGGAAGTCCCGCTTGCCGCCGTCCAGCAGGACCAGCTCGGGCTCGGGATGCGAGAGCACCCTGGCCCAGCCGTGCATCGCGGCTCGCAGCGGCCTGCCGCCGGCGCCCCGGGCGAGCGGCGACAGGCCGTGGTAGAGGCCGTCGTCGTGGATCAGGTAGGCCCCGGAGCGCAGCACCAGGCGGGTGCCGGGGACGGCACCGAGCAGCTCCACCACCTGGTCGAAGTAGCTGCTGCCGCCGGCGCTCAGCAGCACCTGCTCGGCCTGGTCGAGGAGTTGCTCGTCGCGCAGCCGGGCGTGCAGCTCCCGCACGGCCAGCAGGTAGCGCTCCACCTTTGCCAGCGCGGCCGGTCCGGCGTCATGGGCGAGCACCCCCTCGTAACCGCCCAGTCCGGTCAGCCGCAGCGTCGGGGCGGCTGCCGCGGCACGCGCGACGGCGGCCCCGGTGTCCAGGTCGCGGACGCCGGTGCGGCCACCCGGTCCGCCGACCTCGACCAGGACGTCCACCGGGCGCTGCGCTCCGGCGGCCCGCAGCGCCCGGTCCATCTGCTCGACGGCGGCCACCGAGTCCACCCAGCAGACGAACCAGAACTCCGGATCGCTGTCCAACTCCCTTGCCAGCCAGGCGAGTCCGTGCGGATCCAGCAGGGTGTTGGCGAGCACCAGCCGGCGGACGCCGAAGGCTCGGGCAACGTGCAGCTGGGAGAGGTTGGCCAGGGTGATGGCCCAGGCGCCGGCGTCCAGTTGGGCCTGCCAGAGAGCCGGGGCCATGGTGGTCTTGCCGTGCGGGGCCAGCCATGCGCCGGCCTGGGCGCTCCAGTCGGCCATGGTCCGCAGGTTGTGGTCGAGCGCGCCCTGGTCCAGGGTCAGCAGCGGGGTGCCGAAGTCGTCCAGGGTCGGCCCGCCGGCCAGGTACTCCGCGACCGTGCGGCCCCAGGCGGAGGAGGGCAGCGCCTTGAAGCGCCAGTCGATCCGCTCTGCCGCCAGCTCCGCCACTTTCGCCCGGTCCACCCCGACACCTCCCGCTCTGCCCGCATCTTGAAGCCACAGTTGTAGCATGCGGCGGCCGGCCGGGTCGGGGGCACCGAGGCCGGCACCCCCCGGGGGCACGGGTCAGATCCGGCAGAGCCCGCGACTGCCCGAACGGGGAGCCGGCACCTTGCGCGACTGGCCGCGCGGCTGGCCGCCGCTCTGATGAGCGGTCAGCTGACGGTCCGTCGGCTGGTCGGGCTGGCGCTGCGGCATCGCGTTGGGCGTGATCCTGGGCGGTGCGTTCCGCTCGATCGCGGCGAGGTGAACCTCCGTCATGTACTGGGCCAGGAACAGGCGTTCGGCCGGGGTGAGCCGGCGCGACCGCCCGGAGTCGCGGTCCCGGGCCACCACGACGGTACGGGCCGTCATGTAGGTGAACGGGTCGCGGCACACGTCCACCCGCACGTGTGCCGAGCTGCGGCCGAGCCGCTCCACCGTGAGCCGCACCAGCAGCGGTTCGGGCCGGTGGTGCAGCTGCTCCAGGTAGTCGATCTCATGCCGGGCGATCAGGAAGCCGGCCGGGAAGAGCGACTCCCGAACGGCCGCAGCATGGTGGTGGAAGAGGTCGTAGATGCCCTCCTGGATGTAGCCGACCAGCCGGGCGTTGTTGATGTGCCCGTTCTCGTCGACGTCGCTCCACCGGGTAGGGCAGCACAGCACATGGGCGTTGCGGCGGGCCGTCCCGGCGGGCCGCTGCTCCGCGGTCATCGTGGTCATCGTGGTCATCGTGGTCATCGCGGTCGCCACTAGGCCAGGGCGAGGGCGCGCTGCAGCCGGGCGTGGTAGGCGGGGGCGGCCTCACGCATGTGGCCGCTGGTCCAGCCCTCCTCGGCCGCCTCGGCCGCCATCCGGACCACCAGCGAGTCCAGTGCCCGGTCCACCGCCTCGCACAGCTCGACCACCACGCTGATCCGCCCGGCCACGTTCGCCGCGCCGGCGCAGGCGGAGAAAGCGTCGAGCGCGCCGACCGCGAGCCGCAGACTGTCGGCTGCGACCACGCTGCATTCCGGCGGGCAATTGTCGTGCACAGGGTTCTCCTGGGGGGAATAGCGGTTAGCAGGGAAGGGCGGCGCCCGAATGCCCGGGTGCCGCCAGCGGGCACGACGCTAACCCAGCCCGAGTGCCCGATTCGCCGTTCATCCACCCAGGGGTGACATGACCCCACGTCCGGAGTACGGATAATTCACCGTCGTCAGTCAAGTGACCAGCCGATCGGCGGACTGTCAGCATTTCAGTGTTGACTTGGGTCCCCGAGTTCCTTGCCGAGGTGAATGCTCTCGGGCGCGTCCCGGTAGACGCCGAACTTGGTGATCGGGAGATAGCCCTCGGAGTGGTAGAGGGCCACCGCCTCCGGCTGCTCGGTGCCGGTCTCCAGCACCACCCGGCGCCGGCCGGCCGCGACCGCGCTCTCCTCCAGGTGCCGCAGCAGCGCTCGGGCCAGGCCCCGGCCGCGCGCCCCGGGGACCACGAACATCCGCTTGAGCTCGGCATCGCCGTCCCGCAGATACGGGTAGTCGCCGTCCTTCGCCCGCCAACCGCCGCAGGCGACCGGCGCGCCGTCCAGATATCCGACCACGAAGACGCCGAGCGGTGCGGTGAAGTGCTCGGCCTTCATCTCGGTGGTGTCGATCCCGCCGTAACGGGCGATGTACTCCTGCTGGACCGCCTCCGTCAGGGTGATGGCGTCGGGGTGGTCGTAGCCGGTTATACGAAGCTCCATGGCCGCCAAGCATACGGTGAGCAGGTCATCTGATGATCAGTTTCATGCGGCCCCCGCCCTCGGCGGATAGAGCGGGCCAGAATCACCCGTTTGCCTCATTCCGTCATCTATTACTTTTTGTCACGATGTTGGAACGATCCGTCACATCATCACCACAGTGACGCCCGGCCCGCCGCACCGAGGAGCAGTCCCGTGATCCTGAACATCTCCAGCATCGTCCTGTTCGGCACCATCGCCGTCGTCTTCTTCAGACGGGGCGGGCTCAAGGTCTCGCACGCCTTGGTCTGCTCGCTCTTCGGCTTCTACCTGGCGGGCACCGCGATCGCGCCGAGCATCCAGGCCGGCGGCGCCAGCCTGGCGGGCCTGCTCGGCGGCATCAAGTTCTGAGGGCCCCGTCCGACCATGTCCGTCACCCGTCATCTGACCCGCGGTCGGGACTTCGCCCGCACCGCCGGGGACCACGCCGCCGACATGTTCTCCCCGCTCACCCTGATCGGGCGGGGCCTGCGGCGGCACGCCGGCTGGACCGCCGCCCGCTGGCAGGCCACCCCCAGGGACAAGCGCGGGCCCACCGCGCTGCTCGCCGTCGCGGCGCTGGTCGGCGTCGTGCTGCTGCCGCACGGGCCGATCCTGGCGGTGGCCGCGCTGATCGGCAGTGCCGCCTGGATCGGCCGGCATCCCAAGGCGCCGGCCGAACCGGCACCGGACCCGGCCGAGGTCAAGCTGCCCGCGCTCTACGCCGCGCTCACCCCGTACCTGGCCGCCCCCGACGACCTCTCCCCGCTCTACCGCCCCGACGGCGGCTTCCGGGACGCCTTCGACGGCTGGTCCTTCGACCCCGACGGCCGGCTCAGCACCCTGGAGATCGGCTACCCCGCCTACTTCACCGACACCGAGTCCGCCGCCCGGTCCCGGATCGAACAAGTGGTGCAGGGCAAGGCCGGACGGGCCCGGGAGTACCGCTTCGACTGGGACCAGGAGTGCAGCACCCTGCGGGTCACCGCGCTGGCCCCGCTGCCGGTCGAGGTGCCGGCCCAGTCCTGGGTGACCGCACCCGGCGAGATCGTGCTGGGCTTCACCGACCCGGACGCCACCCAGCGCCGGATCCCGGTCGCCCACGGCGGCCAGCCCGGCCACCGGCCGCCGGTGGTCTGGCGCACCGGCCCGCGCTCCGCCGAGCCGCACCTGCTGGCGCTCGGCAGCGCCCGCTCCGGGACCTCCACGCTGCTGCGCACCATCGCCCTGCAGGCGCTGACCCACGGCGAGCTGCTGGTGATCGACGGCGCCGGCACCGGGGACCACGCCTGCCTGGTCAACCGGCCCGGCGTGCACACCGTGGAGACCAGCCTGCACGGGGCGGTGGCCGCATTGGAGTGGGCGGCCCAGGAGACCGAGTGGCGGCTGGCCGTGCTGAGCGCCGCCCGCCACCGCGGCGACCCGGCCCCCGAGGAGGCACTGCGCCCGTTGTGGCTGCTGCTCGACCACCCCACCGAGCTGTCCGAGCTGGCCCAGGCGGAGGGCCGACCGGATCCGCAGGGGCTGCTGGAGGTGCCGCTGCGGCACGGCCGGGCCGCCCGGGTCACGGTGGTGACCGTCGAGGCGGTCGAGGCCGCCGCCCGGCTGTCGCCGACGCTGCGGGCCATCAGCCGGGCCCGGGTGGTGCTGGGCGACCACCCGGCGTCCGAGCTGGCCGCGGCGCTCGGCATGCCGCTGGACATCGCGCCCGCCGCGCAGGCCCCGCCCGGCCGCGGGTACGCCCGGGTCGGCGGCCAGGCCCCGGTCCGGTTGCAGGTTCCCGCGACGGTGGACCCGCTGGACGAGGAGGCGCCGGCCCGGCTGCGGGACGCGGTGATCGCCCTGCTGCCGTACCACGACAGCCGGATCGAGGCGGCCGCCCCGCCGCTGCCCGAGCACCGGTCGGCCGCGCCGGTGGATCTGCGGAAGGCGGCCCGTCCTGCCCCGCTGCGGTGAACGCACGCTCAGCACTCGGACAAATGGGCAGCGCGAAAAGCCGATTCCGTCACGCGGTGCGAATTTCACAACACTGAGGGTGATATCCCACTCTAGATGTGACAAATCGGACGGAGATGGGTACAAACAGGGGCGGCACGACAGACGAGCACGTCCCGGACGGGAATCTTCGTCGACGGCCGAGCGTTGACCGAACGACGAAGACAGCGACCCCAACTAGTCCTGTGGGCCATAAGCCCTGGAGGCACGATTCATGAGCGAGCGAGCTCTCCGAGGCACGCGACTCGGCGCCACTAGCTACGAGACCGACCGTGGCATTGATCTGGCCCCGCGCCAGACCGTCGAGTACGCATGTCAGAACGGACACCGGTTCGAGGTGCCCTTCTCCGTCGAGGCGGAGATCCCCTCGGTGTGGGAGTGCCGCTTCTGCGGCACCGAGGCCGTCCTGCTCGACGGCGACGAGCCGGAAGAGAAGAAGACCAAGCCGACCCGGACCCATTGGGACATGCTGATGGAGCGCCGGACGCGGGAGGAGCTGGAGGAGGTGCTGGCCGAGCGGCTGGCCGTGCTCCGCTCCGGTGGTATGAACCTCGCGGTGCACCCGCGGGACACGCGCAAGAGCGCCTGACCCAGGCCAACCACGAAGCCCTGGGGCCCGATCCGGTGATCGGGCCCCAGGGCTTCGTGCTGCTCGGCTTCGGCTTGGTGCTGCTCGGCTTCGCTACCCGACACCGCTCGGCTGCGCTTGGCGCTGCCTCGGTGCGCCTGGCGCTGCCTCGGCTGTGCGTGCGCTGCCGAACTGACGGTGGTTCAGCGGGACAGCGGCGGGCGCGGCCCCTGGTCGTCGGAACGGCGGTCGGGACCGGGCTCGGCCGGATCGACCACCTCGCCCTGCACCACCTTGCCGTCCGGCCGGTGGATCCGGAACTGCTGCTGCATCCGCAGCGCGTCCGCCAGCGGATCGCCGGCGGGGCCGGTGCGGACCAGGCTGCGGGCGGCCCGGCGGCCGACCATCCGCCACAGGGCCCGGGTCGGCGGGAAGAGCAGGGTGAGCGCCACCGCGTCGGACAGGAAGCCGGGCAGGATCAGCAGCAGGCCGGCCAACACGGTCAGGCTGGTGCCGGTCTCGGCGGAGCCGGGCTCCGGCAGCCGGCCCTGCTCGAAAGCGGTGGAGGCGTTGCGCAGCGCGCGCAGCCCGGCGCGCTTGATCAGCCGGGAGCCCACCACCGCGCCCGCGATCAGCAGCAGCACCACCAGCAGCCCGCCGATGACGTCGGCCACCTGGATCATCAGCCAGATCTCCAGCACCAGCCAGACGACCAGCAGCAGCGGGAGCACCCGGCGCAGCCGGCTGCGACGGCCGGACGGGCGGCCGGGGGCACGGGTCGGGTCAACGTGCTGGGTCACGGTACGAATCCACTCCATGGCGGGCGCCGATCGGCGCCGTCCGGGCCTGCCCCGCACGGTCGCGGGCGCCACCGTGGACAACGGTTCGGCCCGGCCGGGTGTTCCGGGCCGGGCCGAACCGTTGCCAGGTCAGAGCGGTGCGCCAGGTTCAGGCGGCGCTGCGGTCGCGGCGGCGGCCGATCAGCACCGCTCCCCCGCAGGCCAGCAGCCCCACCCCGGCGAGCGCCCACTCCGGGGCGGCGCCGACCTTGTCGGCCAGGGTGCGCCCGTCGCGCAGCGGCACGTTCGCGCTCAGCTCGGCGGGGACGAGCTCCTGGGTGCGGCTCTCGATGGTGCCGTCGGGTCGGATCACGGCGCTGATCCCGCTGGTGGCCGCGATCAGCACGGCCCGGCCGTGCTCGACGGCGCGCAGCCTGGACATCGCCAGCTGCTGCTCGGGCTGGCCGCTCTTGGCGTAGGTGGCGTTGTTGGTCTGCACCACCAGCACCCGGCCGCCGGCGTTGACGGTGTCGCGCGGGATCTCGTCGTAGGCGACCTCGAAGCAGATCACGTCGCCGATCCGGGCCGGGCCGAGCTGCATCACACCGTTGCCCTTGCCCGGGTAGAAGTCGTGGGCGACCCGCTGCAACCGGGTGATCACCTTCATCAGCACCGAACGGAACGGCACGTACTCGCCGAACGGCACCGGGTGCTGCTTGGTGTAGTGGGCGCCCGGGCCGCTGATCGGGTCCCAGACGATGCCCTCGTTCTGCACGTGTTGCGCGTCCGGGCCGTTGACCAGCGCGCCGACCAGGGTGGGCACGCCGATCGAGCGGACCGCCTCGGTGATCTTGGCGTAGGCGGCCGGGTCGCTGTACGGGTCCAGGTCGGAGGAGTTCTCCGGCCAGATCACCACATCGGGCTGCTGCTCCTGGCCGGCCGCGATCCGCTGGGCCAGGGCCTCGGTCTCGGCGGCGTGGTTCTTCAGCACCTGCATCGGGCGGCCCAGGAAGTCGATCCCTGGCTGCTGCACATTGCCCTGGACCAGGGCGACGCGCACCGTGGAGTCGCCCTTGGTGGGGATCGGGACCAGCAGCCCGCCGCTGGTGGCCAGCGCCGCGCAGAGCACGGCGGCGGTCGGCTTCAGCCAGCCCGTCGCCCCGGCCGGCGCCTTGCCACGGCGGGCGAAGCGCAGCACCAGGTAGCCCAGCAGCGAGCCGGTGAGCGCCACCGCGAAGGTGACCAGCGGGGCGCCGCCGAGCGCGGCCAGCGGGGTGAACGGGCTGGCGGTGTTGGCGAACGCCAGCCGGCCCCACGGGAATCCGCCCAGTGGCTGCCGGTCGCGGACCAGTTCCTCGGCCACCCAGAGGCAGGCCCCCCAGAGCGGCCAGCCGCGCAGCCGGGAGGTCAGTGCCAGGGCGCCGCCGAGCGCCCAGAGGAAGAGCGCCTCGGCCAGCGAAAGGCCGAGCCAGGCGTCCCAGCCGATCACCCGGATCCAGTCCAGCAGCCAGAGGAAGAACGGCAGGCCGAAGGCGAAGCCCGTCCAGGCGCCCTGCCGGACCGTGCGGCCGTGGGTGAGCAGCGCCAGCGCCGCCACCGCGACGATGGACAGCGGCCACAGGTCGTACGGCGGGAACGCGGCGGCCAGCGCCAGCCCGGCGGTGGCGGCCAGCGCCGTTTGCTTCCCCCAGCCTCCGGCCGGGGGGACCCCCATGCCGGCCCTGGCCCTGGCGCGCAGCCGGGCCAGCCGGCCGGTGCGCCCCTTGCCCGGCGGGACCTCGGGGGTCGGTTCGTCGGCTCGGGGCGCCGCGTCGACGGGCACTGCCACCTGGCCACCAGCTTTCTAGGCATAGCTCACCTGCCCGTCGGCAGGTGTCGCCCGACGGTACCTCTGCGGGGCGGTCCGTTGAAAACGAATCCCGCAGGAGAACCCCGCAGGTCAGCCGGTGGTCGTAGCCTGGAAGACCGTCCGGCCGCGGACCACGGTGCGCAGGCAGCCGGGCAGTTCGCTGCCGGGGGTGAGGTCGGGCAGGCCGGGGGTGCCGGAGCGGGGGTCGGTGGACCAGCCGGCCACCCGGGAGTCGGGGGCCTGGACCACCAGCTCGCCGGTCTGCCAGACGGCGTACGTGGCGGTGGCGCCCGGGATCAGCACGCCCTCCTGGTCGCGGCCCAGGGCCCGCCAGCCGCCGCGGGTGTGCGCGGCGAACGCGGCGCGCACCGAGATCCGGTGCTCGGGCGTCCGGTGGAAGGCGGCAGCGCGCACCGTGCCCCACGGGTCCAGCGGGGTGACCGGGGCGTCCGAGCCGAAGGCCAGCGGGACGCCGGCGCGCAGCAGCGCGGCGAACGGGTTGAGCGCGCCGGCCCGTTCGGTGCCCAGCCGGGCCACGTACATGCCGTCCGGGCCGCCCCAGGCGGCGTCGAAGGCGGGCTGCACGGAGGCCACCAGGCCCAGTTCGGCGAAGCCGGCGATCGCCTTGTCGTCCAGGGCCTCAGCGTGCTCCACGCGGTGGCGCAGCGCCTTGACGGCGGCCAGGCCGACCCGGTCGGCGGCTGCCCGGACGCCGGTGAGCACGGCGTCGACCGCGGCGTCGCCGATCGCGTGGAAGCCCGCCTGCAGGCCGGCCTCGGTGCACGCCGCGACGTGGTCGGCGATCTGCTCGGCCGTCAGATAGGCGGTACCGGTGTGGTCGGCATCTTCGTAGGCGCGGTGCAGGCAGGCGGTGTGCGAGCCGAGCGCGCCGTCCACGAAGAGGTCGCCGCCGACGCCGACCGCGCCGAGCTCGCGAGCGGTGGCCACGCCGCCGAGCTCGCCCCAGTAGCCGTAGACCTCGGGGCCGTCCTCGGTGGCGGCCAGCTCCAGGAGCTGGGCCAGGTCGTGCGCGGAGGAGATCTCCGGGCCCGCGCACTCATGCAGCGCGCCGATGCCGAGCGACGCGGCCCGCTGCCGGGTGGCGCGCTGGGCGGCGCGGCGCTGCTCGTCGGTGAGGTGGGCGAGGGCGGCCTGGCGGACCGCGTGGTGGGCGTCGCGGGTGAGCGGCGCGGTGGGGTGGTGGCCGGGCAGCTCGGCGAGGTGCGGGGTGAGGTCGCGCAGGGCGGTGGTGGCCAGCGCGGAGTGCACGTCGGTGCGGGAGAGGTAGAGCGGGGCGCCGCCGGCCGCCTGGTCGAGCTCGGCGAGGGTGGGCGGGCGGCCCTCGGGCCAGCCGGTCTCGTCCCAGCCGTGGCCGATCAGCACGCCGGACCGCCCGGCCGCGTGGGCACCGATCCGGATCAGTGCTTCGGTGAGTGAGCCGCAGCCGGTCAGGTCGAGGCCGGTGAGCGCCAGGCCGGTGGCGGTGGCGTGCACATGGGCGTCGACGAAGGCGGGGGTGACCAGCGCACCGTCCAGCTGGACCACCTCGTCGGCGACGCTCGCGTAGGCGTCGGCGGCACCTTCGCTGCCGACCCAGGCGATCTGCTCGCCCTCGATCAGCATCGCGGTGGCGAAGGGGTCGGCCGGGCTGTAGACGTTGCCGCCGCGCAGCAGCACGGTGCGGGAGGTGCGTTCGGTCATGAGGGACAGTCTGCACCCGGGTTGTCCCGGTATGTGAACGCACCCCTTGATCTGGGGCGTACGGGCCTAGAGCTTGGGCGGGCGGGCCTCGTAGGGAGTGGAGAGGACTACCGTGGTGCGGGTGGAGACACCGGCGGCGCTGCGGATCCGGGCGAGCAGGTCCTCCAGGTCGCCGGGGGCGCCGACCCGCACCTTGAGGATGTAGTTCTCGTCGCCGGCGACGCTGTGGCAGGCCTCGATCTCCGGCAGCGGGGCGAGCCGCTCGGGCACGTCGTCGGGCGCGCTGGGGTCGAACGGCTTGACCGAGATGAAGGCCGTCAGGGCCAGGTTGACGGCGTCCGGGTCGACGATCGCCGAGTAGCCCCGGATCACCCCGCGCTGCTCCAGCCGTCGAACCCGCTGGTGGACGGCCGAGGTGGACAGGCCGGTGGCCTTGCCCAGGTCGGTGTAGCTCATCCGCCCGTCCTGGACGAGCAGCTGGACGATGCGCTGGTCGAGATCCTCCACAGCAGAAACCTACCCGACCGGCGGAGTGGCGGATGCCGCACGGTTGGCGGAGCTCGCCATCGGCATATGCCTCGGGAATGTGGCGAAGGACACACTCGACCGCATCACCCTGCCGCGACCTGCAGGGTTATGAGGCCGCGTCAGCGGGAAGTGCTGGTGATGGCCCCGGCCGAGTTGGCCCGGCCCGATCCATAGGGGGATCACATGCCTTCAGCTGAGGAGCGCGCCCTGCGCGCCGATGCCGCCCTGCCCGCCACGGAGGACTTCGACGGCGACTCGCCGGCCTTCGACCTCGCGCCCGGCGCCGACCCGGGCGAGCCGGAGAGCTGGGAGATCGTCCGGGTGCTCTGCCCGGAGTGCCAGCGTGCCATCGCCCTGATCGGCGACGAGGAGCAGCTGCCGCAGCACGCGGTGGTGCAGCAGCCCTGGCACCCGTTCGAGCCGGCGCTCTGCACCGGCTCGGGGCTGGCCACCGAGCAACTGCCGGTGGTGGCACCGGAGCCCGGCGAGGAGCACGCCGACACGGTGGCCGCGCTGCTCACCCTGCCGGCCGAACTGGACTGGCGCACCCAGCCGTTCTCGCACGCGCAGGGCGTCCGGGCGGCTGCGGCGGGCACCGCGGCCGGCGCGCACCGGGTGCCGCCGATGCGGCAGGCGCCGCGCGGGCGGCTGGTCCGCCGCTAGCCAGCGGGAGTTGAGGAAGCGTCAGCAGCGCGCTGCCCGGCAGTCGGGCGGCGCGCTGCTCGCCGCCGGGCGGCGCCGCCGGCCGCGCCGCGTAGAGTTACCGGCCATGCTCCGCCCCGACGATCCCAGCCAGTCCGACGAGCTCAGCCGACTGGCCGCGCGCCTGCGCGCGCTGCCGCCGTCCCTCGGCCCGGTGCGGCTGGTGGCGGTGGACGGACACGCCGGCTCGGGCAAGACCACCTTCACCGAACGGCTGGCCGCCGCGCTGGGCGGCGCACCCGTGGTGCACCTGGACGACCTGGCGACCCATCAGGAGTTCTTCGAGTGGGTCGACCGGCTGCGCGCCTGGGTCCTGGAGCCGCTGGGGCGGGGTGAGACGGCCGACTTCTCCGGTTACGACTGGGTCGCCCGGGATTTTCGGGGGGCGCGCAAGATCGCACCCGCGCCGGTAGTTCTCCTGGAGGGCGTCGGTGCCGGCCGGCGGGCACTGCGGCCGCTGCTGGCCACCCTGATCTGGATGGAGCTGCCGGCCGCCGAGGCCCGCGCTCGCGGCCTGCGCCGGGACGGTCCGGAGCTGGCCGCCTTCTGGGAGCACTGGTCGGCGGCCGAGGCCGCACACTTCGCCGCCGACCCCAGCCGCCCGTTCGCCCAGCTCAGAGTGGACGGCCGCACCGGTCGCGTGGTTGCGAACCGAGGCAACTAAGCGGTCGCTTGACCGGGAGGCGGACAGGAACTAAATTTTCCTCTTAGCGGGAGTAGTTGAGCCCGCAACTAGACGCGGCGCCTCCGGCTCGTTCCCCCGTGAGCCGGAGGCGCCGTTTTTCGCGGGAAAGCTCGCCGAGCAGGCCGTCAGCATGCCAACGGTCTTGAGGCGATGGCGATTTGGCACCGCCCGGCACGCTTCCGGATCAGCCACACCCGGGTACGATTCCGAGCAGGCGCGAAGGCGTCCCGGGTGCACGGCGCTGACCGTCCCCAACCTCCGGCCGGGTGGGGGCACCTCCCGGTCGAAGGCTGGGGGCGTACCCCCAGCAAGCGGCGGCCTCGGTGCACATCACGGGGGGCGTGAGTGATCATCGGTGACAACATGGGCACCGGCCCGCACGGGCCGGCCGACCGCGCCTGGCTGCGCGCCATGGACGCCTACACGGCCGGCGCCTATGCCCGGGCCGAGGAGGAGTTCCGCACCGCGGTGCGCCTCGACCCCGGCATGGCCGACGCCTGGCTGGGTCTGCACGCGCTGCGCTGCGACACCTCCGGCGCACTGCTGGCCATGCACCGCAGCAAGAAACGTTTCGGCGAGCAGCGCCGCCGGCACGGCCGCCCGCTCAGCTCCTGGTACTGGCTGGGCTGGTGGGTCCAGCCGGTACTGGAGGACGAGCGCGACCTCGCACTGGCGCACGCCTCGCACTGGCTGGACGGCCGCCACCTCGCCGAGCTGGACCGGGCGATGGCCCAGTGCCCGCCCCCCGAGCAGGACCCGTCGGTGCGCTTCCTGCGCGCCTGCCGCTCCTACCTGCTGAAGGACTGGGAGCAGCTGATCCGGGACACCGACGTGCTGCTGGACGACGCACTGCTCGGCATCGAGGCGGGCCTGTTCGGCGGCATGGCCCGGGTCCGGCTGGACATGTGCGCCCAGGCCCAGGCCCCGCTGGCCGCATCCCTGGCCCGCTGCCGCTCCGAGCAGCCGCAGCGCAAGGAGCTGCGCTACTGGCTGGCCCGCGCCTACGAGGGCGCCGGGCGCAGCGCCGCCGCCCTCCCGCTCTACCGCTCGGTGCACCGGGCCGACCCGGCGTTCATGGACACCGCCGCCCGGCTCGCCGCGATCGCCGCCGAAGACGGCCTGGGCCTGCTGGAGGAGCTGCCGCCCTTCATGGAGAGCATCATCGGCCCGACGGAGTCGGCCGACGCCGTCGCCCTGGATCTGATCAGCGGCCTCGGGCCGGTGCTGGCCGGGGACGCCGGCCCGCCGGGTGCCGACGCGCAGCCCGTCGGTGAGCCCAGTCCGCTGCCGCAGGCCGAGCGCTCCAGCGGCGGTCCGCGGGACGGTGACACCGGCGGCCCGCGGGACGCCGACCCGAGCGAGGGCGGTCCGCGCGACGGTGACGCCAACCGGGGCGCGCTCGGTGAACCGACCGGCACCACTCCCCCGCCGGCGACCGTCCGCCGGCAGCCGGACGCCCCGCGCGCCGCCTCCGAACCGACCGCCGCCCAGCAGCGTTTGGACGCCGCCCTGGAAGCCTTGGAGCAGATGGTCGGCCTGGACCCGGTCAAGCGCCAAGTCCGCGCGCTCTCCGCGCAGTTGCGGATGGCCGGGTTGCGTGCCGAGCAGGGCCTGCCGGTGCAGCCGCCCAAGCGGCACTTCGTCTTCTCCGGCCCGTCCGGGACCGGCAAGACCACCGTCGCCCGGATCCTCGGCCAGGTCTTCCACGCCCTCGGCCTGCTCTCCGGCGACCATCTGGTGGAGGCCCAACGGGCTGACCTGGTCGGCGAGTTCCTCGGCCAGACCGCGGTCAAGGCCAATGAGCTGATCGACTCGGCCCTGGACGGCGTGCTCTTCATCGACGAGGCGTACAGCCTGGCCAACTCCGGCTACAGCAAGGGCGATGCCTACGGTGACGAGGCGCTGCAGGTGCTGCTGAAGCGGGCCGAGGACAACCGGGACCGCCTGGTGGTGATCCTGGCCGGCTACCCGGAGGGGATGAACCGGCTGCTGGCCGCGAACCCGGGCCTCAACTCCCGCTTCACCACCCGGGTCGACTTCCCCAGCTACCGCCCCGCCGAACTGACCGCGATCGGCAGCGCGCTGGCCGCCCGGGACGGCGACGCCTGGGACGAGGACGCCGCCGACGAGCTGGCCAGCATCTGCGCGCACGTGGTCGCCGAGGGCTGGATCGACGAGCTGGGCAACGGCCGGTTCATCCGGACCCTCTACGAGAAGTCCTGCGCCTACCGGGACCTGCGGCTCACCCAGTCCCGCGAACTGCCCAACCGGGAGGACCTGGCCACGCTGCGGCTGCCCGACCTGGTCCAGGCCTACGGCGAACTGATCGACGGCCGGGGCTGAACCCGTTCCCGGTGGTCCGGGTCGTGCATCTCGCCGACCAGCTCCTCCAGGACGTCCTCCAGGGTGACCACGCCCAGCGCGCGGCCGTCCGCGTCGGTGACCGCCGCCAGGTGTGCGGTGGCCCGGCGCATCGCGGTGAGCGCGTCGTCCATCGGCAGCGACTCGGCGACCGCGATGACCTTGCGCCACAGCCGCATCGGCAGCGGGGCGTCCGGGTCCTCGACCTCCAGCACGTCCTTGAGGTGCAGGTAGCCGACGATCGCGCCGGTGGCGTCGGCCACCGGGAAGCGGGAGTAGCCGGTGGCCGCCGCCCGCTCCTCCACCTCGCGGGCGGTCACCGAGGCGTCCACCGTGACCAGGCCGGCCATCGGCAGCAGCACTTCGCGGACCGGTCGGCGGCCCAGTTCGAGGGCGTCCTCCAGCCGCTCCTGCTCGGCCTCGGCCAGCAGCCCGGCGGCCCTGGACTCGGCCAGGATCCACAGGAGTTGCTCGGCGTCGAAGACCGACTCCACCTCGTCCTTGGGCGCCACCTTGAACAGCCGCAGCACCAGGTTGGCGAAGGCGTTCAGGAACCGGATCACCGGGCGCAGCCAGCGGGCCAGCCGGTCCAGTGGCGGGCCGAGCCAGAGCGCGGCCCGCAGCGGCGAGGCCAGCGACATGTTCTTGGGCACCATCTCGCCGATCACCATGTGCAGCACCACCACCAGGGCCAGTGCCAGCAGGTAGGAGGTCAGATGGCTGGCCGCGCCGGACAGCCCGATCGCGTGGAACGGGCCGGACAGCAGTTCGGCCACGGTCGGCTCGGCCAGCGCGCCGAGCAGCAGCGAGCAGACCGTGATGCCCAGTTGGGCGGCGGCCAGCAGCGCCGAGACCTCGCCCATGGCACGCAGCATGGTGGCGGCCCGGCGGTTGCCCTCCTCGGCCAGCGGCTCGACCTGGCTGCGGCGCACCGAGATCACCGCGAACTCGGCGGCGACGAAGAAGGCGTTCCCGAGCAGCAGCAGGAGCGCGGCGAAGAGTTGGACGACGACGATCATGCCGACGCCCCCAGGTGCAGCAGCCGGACCCGGGTGGTGCGGTGCCGGTCGACGCCCTGCACGGTCAGCTCCCAGCCGGGCAGTCCGGCGGTGTCACCGCGCACCGGGATCCGGCCGAGCAGGTCGGCGAGCAGACCGGCGAGCGTCTCGTACGGTCCGTGCGGGGCGTGCAGGCCGATCTCCTCCAACTGGTCGAGCCGGGCCCGGCCGTCGGCCAGCCAGGCCGGGTGCCCGGCGACCGGCGGGATCGCGAGCAGGTCCGGGGTCTCGCCCGGATCGTGCTCGTCGCGCACCTCGCCCACGATCTCCTCGACGATGTCCTCCAGGGTGGCCACGCCGGCCGTGCCGCCGTACTCGTCGATCACGATGGCCATCGGCTGCCGGTGGCGCAGCTGCTCCAGCAGGCGCTCGGCGGGCAGTGTCTCGGGGACCAGCAGCGGGGCGCCCGCCAGTTGATCCACCGTCACCTCGGTGCGGCGCTCGGGGCGGACCGCTATGGCGTCCTTGAGGGTGACGGTGCCGGTGATGTCGTCCAGGCTGTCCCGGTAGACCGGGAAGCGGGAGAAGCCGGTGGCCCTGGTCAGGTTGACCACGTCGGCGGCGGTGGCGTCGTGCCGCAGCGCCGAGACGTCGACCCGGGGGGTCATCACGCTCTCGGCGGTCAGCTCGCCCAGGCCCAGGGTGCGCACGAAGAGCTGCGCGGCGTCCTCCTCCAGGGCGCCGGCCCGGGCCGAGTGCTGGGCCAGCACAGCGAGTTCGCCGGGGGTGCGGGCGTGCGCCAGCTCCTCGGCCGGCTCCATCCCGAGCGCTCGCACCAGCCGGTTGGCGCCGCCGTTGAGGGCGCTGATCAGCGGGCGGCAGGCGGCGCTGAACAGCCGCTGCGGCGCGGCGACCGCGCGGGCCACCTGGAGCGGGCGGGAGATCGCCCAGTTCTTCGGCACCAGTTCGCCGATCACCATCTGCAGCACGGTGGCCAGCACCATGCCGATCACCGTGGCCGCGCCCCTGGCGACACCGGAGGGCAGGCCGAGGCCGGTGAGCGGCGGGCCGAGCAGGGTGGAGAGCGCCGGCTCGGCGAGCATGCCGACCACCAGCGAGGTGACGGTGATGCCCAGCTGGGCGCCGGAGAGTTCGAACGAGAGCGTGTGCAGGGCCTTGCGCAGGCCCTCCGCGCGCCGGTCGCCGGCCTGCGCGGCCCGGTCCACCGCACCGCGGTCCACGGTGACGAAGGAG
Organism: Kitasatospora acidiphila; assembly: GCF_006636205.1. Taxonomy (NCBI): domain Bacteria; kingdom Bacillati; phylum Actinomycetota; class Actinomycetes; order Kitasatosporales; family Streptomycetaceae; genus Kitasatospora; species Kitasatospora acidiphila. The sequence goes on from NZ_VIGB01000003.1 coordinate 911,314, forward strand.
AACTCGGCGGCGACGAAGAGGCCGTTGGCGAGAATCAGCAGGAAGGCGGCTGCCAGCAGCAGCCAGGCGGTGATCACAGCGCCGCCCGCCCGTTGGTCGAAGGGGGCAGGGCGGCGTCGGTACTACCGGACGGATCGTCCATCGCGGGGAGGTGTCACTCCTCAGGTCACGGGTCGGATGGCGCGGGGCTTTGCCCGAGCTTTACCAGCCTAGCCGATCCCCGCACGCGGGTATGTGGTGGCGGTTACGCGTTGGCGGGCTCGGGGGCGGCGCCGCGGGACTCGACCAGATCGCGCAGCTGGAGCGCGGCCCGCACCGCCTGGTCGCGGCCGCCGCTGGGCTGGATGCCCATGGCGGCCAGCGAGGTGCCGTCGGCCAGGTCCAGGGTGACCCACGGGTCGCCCTGCTTGAGGTTGACCCGCAGGATCTCGGCCCAGTGCAGGCGGCGCGAGCGGACCAGGTTCACCACCAGCACGCCGTCGGCGTCGGCGTCCACCCGGGGGCGGGCCAGCATCAGGCCGACCCCGGAGAAGACCAGCCCGAGGAAGACCAGCATGACCCGGTCGTTCAGCTGCCAGCTGGGCGGGAGGATCAGCGCCATGACCACGAACACCGTCGCCAGCACCCCGCTCGCCGTCAGCAGCACCGCGCGGGTGCGGCGGGGCAGCCAGGTGACGGGCAGGTCGGGCAGGTCGGTGCTGGTCATGGCGCTGGTACTCCGGAGGGGAACGGGTCGTCAGAGGGTGCCGGGCCCTCTACCTACAGACGGCAGGCGTGGATGTTGGTCACCAGGACGCCGCGGGCGCCGATGGCCCACAGGTCGTCCATGATCCGCTGGGCCTCCTTGCGCAGCACCATGGCCCGGACCGCGACCCAGCCCTCGGTGTGCAGCGGGGAGACGGTGGGCGACTCCAGGCCCGGGGTCAGGGCGACCGCGTCGGCGACCTTCTCGGCCCTGATGTCGTAGTCCATCAGGACGTAGCGGCGGGCCACCAGGACGCCCTGCAGTCGGCGCAGGAACTGCTCGACCCCGGCGGCCTCGCCGGCGCCCTTGGGCCGGATCACCACGGCGTCGGAGATCAGGATCGGCTCGCCGAAGACCTCCAGGCCCGCGTTGCGCAGGCTGGTGCCGGTCTCCACCACGTCGGCGATCACGTCGGCGACGCCCAGCTGGACCGCGGTCTCCACCGCGCCGTCCAGCTTGGTGACGGTGGCCTGCACACCGTGCTCGGCGAGGTGCTGGGAGACCAGGCCGGTGTAGGAGGTGGCGATCCGCAGGCCCTGCAGGCCCTGCACGTCCTTGGGCGAGCCGGCCGGGCCGGCGAACCGGAAGGTCGAGCCGGCGAAGCCGAGCGCGAGCACCTCCTCGGCGTCGGCGCCGGAGTCCAGCAGCAGGTCACGGCCGGTGATGCCGATGTCGAGCCGGCCGGAGCCGACGTAGACCGCGATGTCACGCGGGCGCAGGAAGAAGAACTCCACCTGGTTCTCGGGGTCGACCAGGACCAGTTCCTTGGGGTCCTTGCGCTGGCGGTAGCCGGCCTCATGGAGCATCTCCGCCGCGGGACCCGAGAGCGAACCCTTGTTGGGGAGGGCGATGCGCAGCATGAACGGATGTTCCTTCGTTACTAGCCGATACGGGGGCGTGGAGCTGAGGACCGGTGGTCAGAGGTAGGCGTAGACGTCGTCGAGGGTCAGCCCGCGGGCGACCATCATCACCTGGAGGTGGTAGAGCAGCTGGGAGATCTCCTCGGCCGTCTGCTCCTTGGTCTGGAACTCGGCGGCCATCCAGACCTCGGCCGCCTCCTCGACCACCTTCTTGCCGATGGCATGGACGCCCTGCTGGACGAGCTGCGCGGTACGGGAGGTCTCGGGGTCGCCGGTGGCGGCCTTCTGCTGGAGCTCGGTGAAGAGCTCCTCGAATGTCTTGGAAGCCATGATGGGAACCACCTTACGGGGTCCGGGCATCGGCTTGGCCAACGGCTCGACCTATGGACGGCCCGCTGGATTTCCCGGGGCCGGCTGTCCGGAGTCCGGCCCCGGGCGGCAGGGTGTCAGGCCGCCAGCGCGCGAAGCGTGACGGCGGTGGCGACGGCGGCACTGACCGCCTCGTGGCCCTTGTCCTCGGCGGAGCCGGGCAGGCCCGCGCGGTCGATCGCCTGCTCCTCGTTGTCGCAGGTGAGCACGCCGAAGCCGACCGGCACGCCGGTGCGCACGCTGACCTCGGTGAGGCCGGCGGTGGCCGCCTGGCAGACGTAGTCGAAGTGCGGGGTGCCGCCGCGGATGACGACCCCGAGGGCCACCACCGCGTCATAGCCGAGCTCCGCCAACCGCTGGGCGGCGACCGGCAGTTCGAAGGTTCCGGGGACTCGCACCACGGTCGGCTCGGCGATCCCGAGCTCCTTGAGGGCGCGCTCGGCGCCGTTCAGCAGGCCGTCCATCACCTGGGTGTGCCACTGGGCCGCGACCACCGCGACCCGCAGGTCGGCGGCGTTCTCGACGGTCAGTACGGGGGCTCCGTGACCAGCCACAATCGTTCTCCTAAGGTTCGTGCGGGGTTCAGTCGACGGCGGACGGCTTCAGCCGACCAGCCACGGCAGGTCGTGGCCCATCCGGTCGCGCTTGGTGAGCAGGTAGGCCAGGTTGTGCCGACCCGCCTGCACCGGTATCGGCGCCCGGTCCTTGACCTTGAGTCCGTGGTCCAGCAGCGCGGTCTGCTTGTCCGGGTTGTTGGTGAGCAGGGTGAGCGAGCGCACCCCGAGGTCGGTGAGCATCTGGGCGCCGAGGCTGTAGTCGCGGGCGTCGGCGGGCAGGCCGAGCTCCAGGTTGGCGTCCACGGTGTCCCGGCCCTGCTCCTGCAGCTGGTAGGCGCGCAGCTTGTGGCCCAGGCCGATGCCGCGCCCCTCGTGGCCGCGCAGGTAGAGCACCACGCCACGGCCGGCCTCGGCGACCCTGGCCAGCGAGGCCTCCAGCTGCGGGCCGCAGTCGCAGCGCAGCGAGCCGAAGACGTCTCCGGTCAGGCACTCGGAGTGGACCCGGACCAGCACGTCCTCGCCGTCCGGCAGCCGCCCGTCGGCGTCCAGGCCGCCGGCGACCAGGGCGATGTGCTCGGTGCCGTCCATGGTGCCGCGGTAGCCGACCGCGGTGAATTCGCCGTGCACGGTGGGCAGGGCGGTCACGGCGACCCGCTCGACCTGGGACTCGGTGCGGCGGCGGTAGGCGATCAGGTCCTCGATGGAGATGATCGACAGGCCGTGCTCGCGGGCGAAGGCCACCAGTTCGGGCAGTCGGGCCATGGTGCCGTCGTCGTTGACCACCTCGCAGATGGCGGCCGCCGGGGGCAGCCCGGCCAGCCGGGCCAGGTCCACGCCGGCCTCGGTGTGGCCGGGCCGGGCCAGCACCCCGCCGTCCACCGCGCGCAGCGGGAAGACGTGGCCGGGGCGGGTGAAGTCGCGGGCGGTGGAGGCCGGTTCACCGAGCAGGCGGATGGTCAGCGCCCGGTCCACCGCGGAGATCCCGGTGGCCTCCACCTCGCGGGCGTCCACCGAGACGGTGTAGGCGGTGCCCTTGCGGTCCTCGTTGACCCGGGTCATCGGAGGCAGGCCGAGCCGGTCGGCGTCCGTCTGGGTGACGGGGACGCAGATCACTCCGGAGGTGTAGCGGATGGTGAAGGCGAGCAGCTCCGGGGTGGCGGCGGTGGCGGCGAAGATCAGGTCGCCCTCGTTCTCCCGGTCCTCGTCGTCCACCACGATCACGGCGCGGCCGGCCGCGATGTCGGCGATGGCCCGCTCCACCGGGTCGAGGGTCAGGTCGAGGTCGTGCGCGTGGGCGTTCATGCCGGGACTCCCTGCAGGGTGGGGGCGGGCTGCGGCAGCCGGGTGCGCAGCCACCAGGAGCGCAGGCCCAGCATCACCAGGACGAAGTAGACGAGGTAGACCAGGCCGGAGAAGGGCAGGCCGCTGGAGAAGGCGAGCGGGACGCCGACCACGTCGACCGCTATCCAGGCGAACCAGAACTCCACCCAGCCGCGGGCCTGGGCGACCATCGCCGCCAGCGTGCCGGTGAAGATGTAGGCGTCCGCCCACGGGGACCAGGAGAGGTTCCAGTGCTGGAACACCAGCGCCACCGCGACGGTGGCCACGGCGGTGCCGGCGACCAGCAGGGCGCGTTCGGTCCAGGTCGCGAACCGGATCCGGATGTCGCCGTCCTGGCTGCGGCCGCGCTGCCACTGGTACCAGCCCCAGATCGAGGTGGCGATCACGACCAGCTGCTTGCCCACCCCGCCGGACAGGTGCGCGGAGAGGTTGGCGCTGATCAGCACCAGGCCGGAGAGCAGCTGCACCGGCCAGCTCAGCACCGAGCGGCGCCAGCCGTAGGCCAGCCCGACCAGGCCGAGCGTGTTGCCGACCACGTCGTTCCACTTGAAGTGCTCGCCGAACAGGGTGAAGGCGACGGTGTTGAGCGAGTTCACGACGCGTCCCCCAGCGCGCGGGAGGCGAGCAGCCGCTCGACGTACTTGGCGAGGACGTCCACCTCGAGGTTGACCGGCTCGCCGACGGCCCTGGCACCCAGCGTGGTCAGCGCCAGGGTGGCGGGGATCAGGCTCACCGTGAACCAGTCGTCGCCCGCCTCGACCACGGTCAGGCTGATGCCGTCCACCGTGATCGAGCCCTTGTCCACCAGGTAGCGGGCGATGCTCTGCGGCAGCGAGAAGCGCAGCACCTCCCAGCGGGGCTTGCCGCTCGCGTCCAGCTCGCCCGGGGAGCGGTCCAGCAGGGTGCCGGTGGCGTCCACATGGCCCTGGACGAGGTGGCCGCCGAGCCGGGCGCCGAGCGCCATGGCGCGCTCCAGGTTCACCCGGGAGCCGGGGACGAGCGCCCCCAGGCTGGTGCGGTGCAGCGTCTCGGCCATCACGTCGGCACTGAACTCGCCGCTGCCGTCAGCCAGTTGTTCGGGGGTGTCGACCACGGTCAGGCAGACGCCGTTGACCGCGATGGAGTCGCCGTGCCGGGCCCCCTCGATCACCTGGGGACCGCGCAGGCGGATGCGCGAGGAATCTCCGTACTCCTCGATGGAGACGACCTCGCCGAGCTCTTCGATGATGCCGGTGAACACCCGGGTTCTCCTCGCGCTTTGAGCGCGGACTCCGGGGCGGCAGACATTGGGAAGCCGACTACGGGCCCGTCAAGCAGCGATACTCAAGGGACGACGGGTAGGCAGAGCCCTACCGCCGAACCGGACGCGGCTCCCCGGGAGGAGGCCGCGGTATCGCCGTGACAAAACCCGTCGCGCACGCCTCCCATCCGGACTTTAACCGTCGGTCCAGGAGTTTCACCTGGTCAACCGGCCGCTGGCTGCGGACGGGTCGCGGACTGTAACCGCCGGTTCGGAGTTTCACCGACCCCGGAGTGCGCTGAACGTCACTGCTTACTGCATTGCGGTCATTGTGCCATGATCCGCAACCGGCACGGGAGGGGGTGCGACTGTGCTCTCTTTCACGCCGGGGGCGGGAATGTCCGCGCCTGCGCGGGGGGCGCGGGAGGCCAGAGCACGAGGCGCGGGACGGCGCGAGGCCACGGGACGGTGTGAGGGCGCGGGACGGCGTGAGGGCGCGGGACGGCGCGAGGCCACGGGACGGTGTGAGGGCGCGGGACGACTGACTGTCAGGTCCTGCGGAACCAACGGCCGAGGTATGCGGCGACCTCCTCCGGGTGGCGGGCGGTCAGCGCGATGTGGCGGTCGGGGCGGAGCAGCAGCAGCGCGCCCGGCGGCAGCAGGCGCTCCTCCCCCGGGGCGGGCTCGACGGCGCGCACCTCGATCGGCAGCGGGTAGCGGGCCAGCAGGCGGGCCAGGTGCGGATCGCCGAGCGCCGAGCCGGACACCCGCAGCAGGGTCCAGTGCCGGTAGTCGAGCAGCTCGTGCAGCGGCCGCCAGTGGCCCTCGGTCCAGACCGGCAGGTCCGGTATCCGGTCCCCGGCCCGTTCCCCCACTGACAGGGCGCTCTCCCGGTGGTGCATGTCGAGGTCGCTCAGTCGGCTGCGGATCCGATCGGTGGCCCGCCGGCTACGCAGCAGACGCGGACCGAGCAGCCGCATGGAGAGCAGGGTGAGAGCGGTGCCGGGCAGTTCCATCCGGTCCCGGGCGGTCTTCCGCATCACCCGGAGCGCGGTCAGCCGCTGCTCGCTTGAGTAGGTGTCCAGCAACTCCGGTTCGGACCAACCGAGTTGCACGCTGGCCAGCTTCCAGGCCAGGTTGTGCGCGCCGCGCAGCGCGGTGTTGAGGCCGTGCGCGGCCACCGGCGCCCAGACGTGGGCACTGTCGCCGGCGAGCAGTCCCCGCCCGGAGCGCAGGGTGCGGGTGAACCGATCCTGGAACCTGGCCCGGTTGGTCCAGAGCGGGTCGGTGGCGGAGAGCTTCACGCTGGGGTCGTGCGCCGCCCTGGCGAGGAACGCGCTCATCTCGTCCAGGCTGGGCGGGGTGAGTTCGCGCTGGTCCGGGTCTGCGGTGAAGCCGTAGAAGCGGTAGCCGCCGCCGGGTCGGGGCGCAGCACCGGCCGAGATGCCGTGCGACAGGAACATGTAGGTGTGCCCGGGGCGGGCCGGGTACGACCAGTCGGCGATCGCATTGAACTGCACCACCTGCAGGTTCTCCCGCGGCCCGCCCTCGAAGGGCAGCCCGAGCGCCTTGCGGACCGTACTGTGCGCGCCCTCGCAGCCGACCACCCAGGCGCATCGCAGGGTGCGCTGCCGCCCGTCCGGCCCGCGGACGTCGACCTCGGCGGCGCCGGCTCCGACGCGGACCGCCACCGCCTCGCTGGACCACTCGACCTTGCCGCCGACCTCCAGCAGCCGCTCACCCAGCAGCCGTTCCATGGCGTCCTGCTCGATGCAGAGCGGATGCGGGAACCGGGTGCCGGGGGCGGCCATCGCGACCTCGCCGAGTGAGCGGCCCGCCACCACCAGCTCGGAGGTGCGCAGCGCCACGCCGTTGGCCAGGAACCGCTCGGCGCAGCCGAGATCGTCCAGCACCTCCAGCGCCCGCTGCCAGACCACCCCGGCCCGAGCCTGCCGCTTGCCGCTGTCCGCCTTCTCCAGCACCGCGACCTCCAGGCCGTACTGCCGCAGCCCGATCGCCAGGGCCAGACCGGTGGGCCCGGCGCCGACCACCACCACGTCGACCATGGCGGGTGGCTCCTCCTCTGACGTCATGTCAGCCTCCTTGGACCAGCAGCTGGGACGGGCCATGGAAGACCAAGTCCTGGGTGTAGCGCACCGGTTCGGCCGCTTGCTCGGCAACTGCCAAGTGGGGGAACCTGGTGAGCAGCATGGTGAGCCCGATCTCCGCCTCGGCCCGGGCCAGCGGCGCGCCCACGCAGTAGTGGATGCCGGTTCCGAAGCCGCAGTGGCGGTGGGTGTCGCGGCTCAGGTCGAGCCGGTCCGGCTGCCGGAACCGGGCAGGGTCGCGGTTGGCGGAGCCGAGCACCAGCACCACCTTGCTGCCGGCCGGCACGATGCGGTCGCCGAACCGGTCGTCCTGCCGCGCCAGGCGGCTGATCATCTGGACGGGCGCGTCATAGCGGATCAGCTCGTCGACGGCGGCCGCGGCGAGCAGCGGGCCCGAGCGGAGGGCGGCCAGTTGGTCGGGGTGGGCGAGCAGCGCGAGCAGGCCCTTGGCCAGCAGATTGGTGGTGGTCTCATGGCCGGCCGTCAGCAGATGGATACAGGTGCCGACCAGGGTGTCCTCGGACAACGCGGAGCCGTGTCGGAGCATCAGCCCGATCAGGTCGTCGCGCTCCCAGCGGCCGGGGCGGCGCAGTTCGGCCCGGAAGTAGGCGTCCAGCTCGCCGGCGGCCGCCTCGGCCAACTGGAAGGCACCGGCCCGGCGGCCGGTGCGTGCGCTGGTGGCCAGCTCCAGGTCCAGGGCCTGGGCGCGGAACCAGGCGCGATCGTGCTCCGGCACACCGAGCAGTTCGCTGATCACCAGCACCGGGAGCGGCGCGGCGAATCGCTCGACCAGGTCGGCCACGCCGTGCGCGGCCAGTTCGTCGGCCAGGCCGTCGGTCAGCCGGGCGGTGATCCGGCGGATCCGCGGCCGCAGCGCCTGCACCACCCGCGGCGTGAAGCTGCGGGCCACCAGGGCCCGCACCCGGGTGTGTTCGGGCGGGTCCATGAAGACCATCCAGTTGGCCACGGTGCGTTGCAGGTGCGGGCAACCCGACGGGAACCGGGCCGGCGCGGGGCCGCGGCAGTAGTCCCGGCGGCCGGAGAGCACCTGGGCGACGGCCGCGTGCCCGAACAGGTACCAACTGCCGTCGTCGGCCAGGTGGACCGGGTCGCTCTCGCGGTAGCGGCGGTAGAGCGGGTAGGGGTCGGGCAGGTGAACTTCGGCCGGGCGGAAGCTCATTGGTCCACCTCGCAACGCTCGGAGCGGCGTTTGGTCATCGGCCACCGCCCGCTATGGCGCGGCGCACGGCAGGTCGGAGCGTCGTAGGCCCACCCGCAACGGCGCGGCCTATCGCACGTCGGAGCGTCATCGGCCACCACCCGCAACGGCGCGGCCGATGGCAGGTCGGAGCGTCATCGGGCACCACCGCGCACGGTGTCGGCGAGCGCCCCGGGGTCGGCGGGCAACTCATCGGCGTGCCAGGCGACATGGCCGTCCGGGCGGACCAGCACGAAGCGGCTCCGGTAGACGTCCGCCCCGACCACCCCGAACGGGATCCTCCGATCGCTGAACGCCCGCTCCACACCGTCGAGTTCGGTGGCTGCCGTGACCAGCCGGAAGCCCGGCCCGTAGCTGTCGAGAACGCTGGCGCCGCCGGGCAGCCAGGCGTGCGGGGCGCGGTGGCCGGCCGCCGGTTCGGTGCGCCAGTCGGGCTCGGTCAGGCCGTCCGGGACGATCAGCGGCGACTGGTAGCGGTAGCCGAAGTGCACCTCGGGGGCCTCGAATTCGCGGCGCACCCCGCCGTTCCGCAGGCCGCGTGCAAGCTCCTGCCGAGCCCGCTCGCCGACCGGCGAGTCGAGCATCAGCTCCATCGGCAGCTGCCGGCCCAGGGCACGCTGGAGGTTGCGGTTGGCCTCGGTGAGACTCAGCTCGGCGACCGGCCGCCGCTCGGTGTCATAGCAGTCCAGCAGCCCGGGACCGGCCCAGCCGGCCAGCTCGGCGGCGAGCTTCCAGCCGAGGTCGGCGGCGTCTGCCAGCCCGGTGTTCATCCCGAAGCCGCCGGACGGCGAGAGGGTGTGAGCAGCGTCGCCGAGCAGCAGCACCCGGCCCTGGCGGAAGTGCTCGGCGACCCGGTGGGTGAGGTGCCAGACGTTCTCGGAGAGCAGCTCCACCGGTGTGTCCAGCGCGATCGCCGAGCGGATCAGGCCGAGCGCGTCCTGCTCGCTGTCCTGGGCCACCGTCAGCCGGTAGAGCTCGCGGCCGTCCATCGAACGCAGCGGGTAGCGCAGGCCGGGCGGCTGGGTGAGGAAGTACACCAGGGCGTTGCGGGAGCCGAGTTGCTCGCGCAGCCGGGGCGCCCGGAACAGGATGTTGCGGAACACCCGGGTGTCGAAGTACTGCGGTGCGTCGACGCCGAGGAGCTTGCGCACCGTGGAGGAGGCGCCGTCGCTGCCGACCAGGTAGCGGGCGGTGAACTCCAGGGTGCTGCCGTCGCGCAGGTCGGTGGCGGTGGCGCGGACCTGGTCGCCGTCCTGGGTGAAGGACTCCAACCGGGTCTGGCGGTGCAGCGGGCCGTCCGGGTGGACGCCGACGGCCTCGCCGAGCAGCGGCATCAGCCAGTGTTGCGGGCAGACCTGCTCCAGCTCGGGGGTGTAGCTGAGCGACGGCCGGGTGTCGGCGGTACCGAAGGCCAGCCGGTGGATCTCGTGGCCGCCGAGCGCGGTGACCCAGGCGATGTCCAGCGGGTGGTCACCGGGCCAGCCGGCCGCACGGACCCGGTCGGCCAGGCCCCAGTGGCGCATCAGCTCCATGGAGCGCGGCCCGACGGTGCCGACCTTGGGATGCTCCACCACACCGTCGGAGGCGTCCAGGACGACGCAGCGGACGCCGCGGGAGTCGAGGTCCAGCGCCAGCGCCAGCCCCACCGGGCCGCCACCGACGATCAGCACATCGGTCTCGTGGGTCTGGGCCTTGTTCGTCATCTGATTGGTCATCACACCACCCGGGTTCGGCGGAAGGAGTCGGCACGGCACGTCATCGGCACGGGCGCTGCGTCCGGATCGGGCGCTACGTCCGGATCGGGCGGGCATTCGATACGCGCCAGGGTTTGACGGTGATGTTCGGAAATACGCATCGCACCGCGCTTCACCGACGGAGTGTCGTACCCGGAATGGAAGCGGCAGGCCGGAATGCCTCCGCCAATACGATGATCTGCTTCGAGGATTTCCACCTGACAGCCGTGACACTCCAGCTCAGCGACTGTGACCAGACCGGCCGTTCCGGTGCCGATCACGGTGACCTGGCGGCCAGCGCGCATGACGGCACCCTCCTGGGAATCGACTCCAATAGATCCTGGAGTTCGGATGCAGTGGAATTGCCGACAGTATTTCAGGGGTCGGGTCTGATAAAACCTGATGGCCCGCGAACACCGGTTCACGGGGTCCTGGCGTCCGCCCCCGAATGCTCGGGGGCGCCGGGGGCGGACGCCGGGGGTGGCGGAGGCGCAGTCGATCGGTCGTCGGCACCTGCGGTACCCACCGGACGGGTGAATCGCCCACCGCCGGCCGGGTCCACCAGCACCAGCGCGCTGATCGCGGTCGGCGCCGGGCTCACCGACACCACCCGGTCCGCACGGAACCCGGGCCAGGAGTCGCCGTCGAACTGCGGTGCGCTGGTGTCCGCCACGGGCGGGGTCAACGGATTGCCGCAGGCACACCGCGCCCTGGGCACCCCGCGGTCGTCGACCAGCACGGCGCTGCCCGCCTGCAGGACGGACTGGAACGTCGTCGGCAGCCCGTCTGCGAAGCCGTGGTTGGTCACCCTGGTATCCGCCCGCAGCAGGACGGACGTGAGCGAATGCAGATAGTCCGGGAGCGCGCTCTGTTCGACTCCTGCCGTGTCGGCCCACGCCTTTCCCCGGTCGGCGTGCGCGGCGAGGAAGCCGGCCAGCTGCCCGACGTCGCAGCTGGCGGAGTGCTCGGTACCGCCGTAGAGGCCGGGGGTGTCGCCGTTCACCGTTCCGGTGGGCGGGGTGGCCACGCTGCCGGCGGGGGTCCGAGACGGGGTGACCGTGCTGCCGGCCGGGGTCGGAGACGGGGTGACCGTGCTGCCGGCCGGGGTCGGAGACGGGGTGACGACCACCGAGGGGGTGTAGGGGTCGCGGCCGAAGGAGCCGGCTGCCTGCCGGGTGATGTCGGTGGATCCGGTGTTGACGGCGGCGGTGCCTTGGGACGGCTGGCGCTCGATCAGGAGTGCGGCCAGTCCAGCGGCCACCACCACCCCGGCTCCCGCCGCCACCAGGGCACGCGAACGCTGCCACCAGGGTCGACGGGGGCCACCACCAGCGGGGCCGACCGTGGTGCGCGGGGGCGACGGCGGGGTGGGCGCTTCCCCGAGGGGCGCGGCCTCTGCGGCGGCCGGCTGACCGGGCGCTTGCTCGGGGCCCGCCGCCGGCCCACTCGATGACTCGGTGGGCTGCTCCGAATCTGACGGCTCTTCAGCGCTCACGCCCCATTCTCCCCGTGCGTTCCGACGCCCTCGCAACCGCTGCTGCGATGAACGGGCCACCGAGCGCTCTCACGCAGGCGCGAAGGGCGTCAGCCCTCCTCGCGTCTTCGTGGCGATCACCCGGCGCGATGACTGCGTCGATTGCGTCCCTTGCAGTCATCGCATTCATCGCGCCTGCATCCATGGCGTCGATCGGCTGCGGCGATCAGCTGCTGCGATGAGCTGAGTCGCTCAGCTGCGTCGATTGCGTCGATCAAGGTCGTCACCTGTCGTGATAGTGTCGTCACACAGAGCACAGGGGCCACTTCTGCCCCGTGTGCCTCAGGCTTTCTGCCACCCAAGACACACCTTCAGTCGCCAGGACGAGAATCGATGCGCGAGGACACGCTGCTCCGCCCCGCCACGACCGACACCACCGCACCGCTGACCGGAGTCGCCCTGACGGCCACCGGTCGCGGCTTCCCCCTCCGGCTGGCGATCCACCAGCTCCGGCTGCTCGGTGCCGAGTTGACTGAACATCATAAGTCCTCCGCACCAGCCAGATTGACCTTGGGCGTCGGCTCGGGCGCCGTCACCTGTGCGCTCGACTGGGCCGGGCCGGTGGCGATGCCGCTGGCGAGTGAGGCGGACGTGCAGGCAGCCTGCGGGTTGGCCGCCGTGCACGGGCGACGGTACGGCACGCCGCAGCCGCTGGGCATCGAGTACGCGAGTGCGGTGGCCGGAGTGCTGGCCGTGCAGGGCCTGTTGGCCGCTCGCCTCACTGTACTGCGCGGCGGCTCGGCACGCCGGGTGCGCACCTCGGTGGCGGGTGCGGCGTTACTCGCGGTCGGCCAGTACCTGGCGGCGGCGACGGCGGACGATCCGCCCGAGCCGACCCGGGCCGACACCGGACCTCCGCCGTTCACCAGCGCCGACGGGGTGCGGTTCGAGATCGAGGCGCTGGACCCCGGGCAGTGGCTGGCGTTCTGGAGCGGCCTCGGGGTGGCCCGTCCGGTGGTCGGACAGGGCTGGCCGCCGTTCCAACTCCGTTTCGCCACCGGGAGTTGCGCACTTCCGGCGGAACTCGACCTGGCCACCCGGCAGCTGAGCTACCGCCAACTGACCGATGCGGCCGTGTCGGTCGGGGTGTCGATCGTCCCCGTCCGTGCCCAGGGGCCGAGCGGCTACCGGCTGCCGCCGTGGCGGATCGAGAGCGTCCCCGGGCCCGGTTCACCACTGCCGCCTGCGCCGGCCGGTGCGGGCCCGCTCGCCGGGCTGGTGGTGGTCGAGATGACCCGTCGGCTTCAAGGTCCGTTGGCCGGGCACCTGTTGGCACTGCTCGGTGCCGAGGTGATCCGGGTCGAGCCGCTCGGCGGGGACCCTCTGCGCGGGGTACCGCCGATGGTGGGCGAGGTATCGGCCCGGTTCCATGCGCTCAACCGGAACAAGCGGGTGTTCGAGGCCGACCCGCGCTCCCCCGCCGGTCGCCGGGCGATCCGTGAACTGATCGGTGGCGCCGAGGTGTTCCTGCACAACCTGGCTCCTGGCAAGGCGGAGTCCTTCGGGCTCGACCCCGGGCAGCTACTGGCCGAGCAGCCGGGCCTGGTGCACGCCTGGGCATCAGGCTGGGGTGAACTCTTCAACCCCGACGGCAACGCCTTTGGTAGCGGCTTGCCCGTGGGCACCGACTACCTGGTGCAGGCGCACAGCGGACTGGCCGCGCTGGTGACGCCGCCCGGGCGGCCGGTGGCCCCCGCGCTGCTGACCATCACCGACGTCTTCGGCGGCCTGGTCAGCGCGACCGGGGTGCTGGCCGCCCTGGTGGCCCGGGCCGGCAGCGGCTTCGGGCAGCGGGTCGACTCCTCCCTGTTCTCCGCCGCCGTCGCCCTGCTGGACATGGCGTCCCCGCCCGACGCTCCCCCGGCCCGCTTCCCTGCCGCCACCCCCGAGGAGTTGGCCGCCGACCCCCGGTTCGCCGCCGCCCTCCAGCACGACAGCTGCGTACTGCCCCGGGCGCCCTGGCAGTTCGACGCCTGACGGGCCTGCCACGGCACTTCGCGGCACTTCGACACCTGGCAGGTCCGGCAGTTCGACGACTGACCGGGTCCCGCACATCCGACCCACGGAGCCCCCATGAGCTGGACCTCCCGCCAAGGCCTCACCCTCGCCGACCGCGTCCCGACCGCCCTGCGCCGCGCCTGGTCGGCGGACGGCCACTACCTGGACAGCGACATCTACCGGCTGTTCCGGCAGCGCGTTCTCGCCCACCCCGACCGGGATGCGGTGATCCACGGCGACACTGCGGTCAGCTATGCCCAACTCGACTACTGTGTCGGACGGTTCGCCGGCGCGCTGGCAGCGGCCGGGGTGCGTGACCGGGAGATCGTGGCCGTCCGGCTGCCGAACGGGTGGCCGGCACTGGCCGCTGAACTGGCCGCCGCCCGCCTCGGATCGGTGGCGCTGACCTTCCCGGACGGCCCCGGCAGCAGCGAGGCCCGCTCCCTGCTGGCTCGCTCCCGGGCCACCGCGCTGGTCACCACCAGGCCGCTCGACACCACCGATCTGCCCCACCTCAAGGCAGTTCTGACACCCGAGCAGCTCATCGCATGCCAGGAGAGCGCCGATCCCGCAGCGCCGGCCGGCCCCGATGCGCCGGCCCGCATCCTGGTCTCCTCCGGTTCCGAGGCCGAACCGAAGATGATCGCCTACTCGCACAATGCCATGGGCGGCGGCCGAGGCAACTACCTGCGGGCCATCTACGACGGCGAACCGGCGCCCCGCTCCCTGATCCTGGTGCCGCTGTCGGCCTCCTACGGCTCGCTAGGTACCGTCTCGCTCTACCGCCACGGCGCCACCCTGGTGCTGCTCGACCGCTTCGACCCGGTCGCCGCGCTGCGGGCGATCGCCGAGCACCGGGTGACCCATCTCTTCGCGGTGGCCACCATCCTGCGCCGCATGACCGCCCAACCATCGTTGACCGGAGAGGACTTGAGCAGTCTGCAGGCCGTGATCGCCAGCTGCGACGGGCTACCGGCCGGGGTGCTCGCCGCAGCCCTGGAGCGGTTCGGCCGCCCGGTGAGCAACGTCTACGGCTCCTCGGACGGCGTCAACTGCCGTGGCGAATACCGCATCACGGGCGCCGAGACCACTGTGCTGGACCGCCCGGACCCGGCCGTCTGCGACTTCGAGGTCCGCGACGAGCAGGGCTGCCCGCTCCCGGCCGGCACCGCCGGGGAGTTGTGGGCGCGCGGGCCGATGACCCCGCTCTGCTATGTCGGCGCTCCGGAGCTGGACGCCCGCAGCCGGGACGCAGTCGGCTGGGTGCGGACCGGCGACCACGGGCTGATCGACCAGCACGGCAGACTTCAACTGCTACGGCGCAACAGCCAGTTGATCAAGCGCGGCGGGTACTCGATCAGCCCGGCCGAGGTGGAGCGGCACGCCGGTGCGCACCCCGCGCTGGCCGAGGCGATCTGCGTGCCGGTGCCGGACGCCGACCTGGGCGAGCGGCTCTGCGTCTGCGTGGTGCCGCACCAGGACCACCCCACCCCGACCCTCGCCGAGCTCAACCACTTCCTGGAGGAGCAGCGCGGGCTGGAGCGCCGCAAACTGCCCGAGCAGCTCGTGGCGCTGACCGCCCTGCCGCTGGGCAGCACCGGCAAGCTCTCCCGCACCGAACTCTCCCGGATGGCACGGGAGATCCTCGCGTAGCGGCGGCTGCCGGAGCCGGCCCCACAACCAAGGATCCGCTTCACCCCACCTGCTGCCCACGGCACCTACTGACCTGGTCACCTGCTGCCCAGGTCACCTACTGGGAGTCTCCGTCATCTGCTGCGAGCCCAGCACCCGCAGCAGTTCCATGCGGCCGGCCGACTCGCTGCCCGGTCGGGCCGTGTAGACCAGAAGCAGTTGGCCGTCCCGAGCGCCGCACAACACCTCGCAGTCCACTTCGATCGGCCCGACCACCGGGTGCAGCACGGTCTTGCGCCCGCTGCGCCGGGTGGCCACGTCGTGCCGGGCCCACAGCTCGGCGAACTCCTCGCTGGTGGCCAGCAGTTCGTCGACCAGTTCGGCGGCCTCGGCGTCGTCCGGCTGAGCCGCGCGCACCGCCCGCAGGTTGGCCACATGGCTGCGGGCCAGCTCCTCGTGCTCGGCCGCCGGGAACCGCTCGCGGCTGGCCGGGTCGGTGAACCACGCCCACATCACGCTGCGTTCACGCGGCGGCAGTTGGGAGCGGTCGCCGAGCAGCGCGATCGCCATCCGGTTCTGCGCCAGCACATCGCCGAGCTTGGAGACCACCTGCGCCGGGGTGTCGTGCAGGCGGTCCAGGATCAGCAGCAGGGCCGGCTGGAGGTGGGTCAGCGTGCGCCGGGTGCGGGGCGGTTCATGGCCGGCCAGGTGGAACAGGTGGTTGCGCTCGTCCTCGGTGAGCCGCAGCGCGCGGGCCAGCGAGACGAGCAGCTGCGGTGAGGGCTGCGGGCCGCGGGCCTGCTCCAGGCGGGCGTAGTAGTCCACCGAGAGGCCGGCCAGTTGGGCCACCTCCTCGCGGCGCAGTCCGGGGGTGCGGCGCCGGGCGCCGGGCGGCAGCCCCACGTCGGCGGGCGCCAGCCGGGCGCGGCAGCGGCTGAGGAAGTCGGCGAGTTCCGTGCGGTCCGTCATGATCCCAGGATGCCGGTCGGCCGGCCGGCTGATCCAGGGCGGGTCTATCCAGGGATTGCCAGTCCCTGGTTGGGCAAGCCGCTGCTCAAGAGGTCTCTCCCGCTCCCCGGGCGGCGTCGGCAGGCTGGTTGTCGAGCCCGGCGGACGGCGCCGGACGACGATTCAGGGAGAGACCATGGCGAGGATTCTGGTGACCGGTGCGACGGGTCAGGTCGGTCAGCGGTTCGTGCCGCGGCTGGTGCACTGGGCCGGCACCGACACGGTGCGGGTCCTGGTGCGCGACGCCGCCCGGGCCGAGGCGCTGGCCCGGCTGGGCGTCGAGGTGGTGGAGGGCGACCTGCGGGACGCCGACGACCGGGCGAAGGCGCTGGTCGGGGCCGACTCGGTGGTGAACGTGGCCGCCGCCTTCCGTGATGTGCCGGACGAGGAAGCCTTCGAGGTGAACCGTGACGCGGCCGTGGAGCTGGCCCGGCAGGCGCTGGCGGCGGGGGTGACCCGGTTCGTGCAGACCAGCACCAACCTGGTGTACGCCGGGGGCCTGGGCCGGCCCGCACACGAGGATGACGAGCTGGCGCCCGGTCCGCTGTTCGGCGCCTACGCCGTGTCCAAGGCGCAGGCCGAGCTGGCGATGCGGGAGTTGGACCCAGCGTTGGGCCTGACCATGGTGCGGCTGGCCTTCGTCTACGGCGAGGGCGACAGCCACCTGCGGGACGTGGTGCAGCGGGTGGCGAGCTGGCCGGCGCACAAGCGGCTGGCCGTGGTGCACCACGCCGATGCGAGCCTGGCGCTCTGGCGGGCGCTGAGCACGCCGGGTGCGGCCGGCCGGGCCTACAACGTGATGGGCGACGCGCCGATTTCGGCCGTCGAGCTGCACCAGCTGCACGGCGTGCCGCTGCCGGCGGACACGGCCGGCCGGGTGGACGAGGACCCGTGGCACGGCTTGGTCTCTACCGCCCGGATCCGGGCGGAGCTCGGCTGGCGCCCGCTCTTCCCGTCGGTCTGGACGGCCCAGGACGCCGGGGCGCTCTGAACCTGCCACGCTGTCGGGCGCGGTGACGGGAAATCAGGCCTGCTTAAGGATCGCCTTATTGACTCACCACATTGGTCTCGACCAATGTGGTGCTGTCGCCGGCACGCCCCCACCGTCCCCGGCAGCGCACCCCCGTGCCCTGCCCCGCCCCGAGGAGGACCCGCCCATGAGGCGCGTCACCCTGCCCGCCTTCGTGACCACCGCCCTGCTGGCCGGAGCCGTACTGCCGCTCTCCCTGCCGGCAGCCGCCGCCCAGGCCGACGCCGGCGTCTCCGGGCTGGTCGCCACCGCCTCGTCGCCGCAAAGCTGGTCGAGCGGCTTCGAGTTGGACTTCACCGTCACCAACCACACCAACACCACGGTGAATTCCTGGTCCATCACCTTCGACCTGCCAAGCGGTGAGAGCATCGGCGGCAGCGCCTGGAACGGCACGCTGACCAGCAGCAACGGCCACTACACCATCACCTCGCCGAGTTGGGCCTCGCCGCTCGCCCCGGGCGCCTCGGCACCCGTGGTCGGAATGGACGTGAGCGGCAGCGGCACCCCCGCGCTGCCGGTCAACTGCCTGATCAACAACCAGCCCTGTGCCGGCGGCCCGGTGGACACCACCCCGCCCAGCGTGCCGACCGGCGTCACGGTCTCCGCCACCGGCCCGGGTGCCGTCACCTTGAGCTGGCAGCCCTCGACCGACAACGTCGCAGTGGCCGGCTACCGGGTCCACGAGGGCAGCGCCGTGGTCGCGTCGACCACGACGGGCACCGGCGCCACGGTGTACGGGTTGCTGGCGGGCAGCAGCCACACCTTCACCGTCACCGCCTATGACGCGGCCGGCAACGAGTCCGCGCAGTCCGCCGCCGTCACCGGGGTGGCCGGCAGCGGCAGCACGGCCGGCGTGGCCGCGCCCTTCGTCGACCTGGGCGCCTACCCGACGCCCAGCCTCACCCAGATCGCGGCCACCACCGGCCTCAAGCAGTTCTCGCTGGGCTTCATCGTCAACGGCACCAGCGCCTGCACGGCCAGCTGGTTCAACGCCTACGATCCCGGAACCGCCTGGGACAAGGCCGACTTCGACGCCTTCCGGGCCACCGGCGGCGACATCCGCCCGTCCTTCGGCGGCGCCAACGGCACCGAACTGGCCCAGTCCTGCACCGATGTGGCGAGCCTGACCGCCCAGTACCAGAAGGTCGTCGACGCCTACGGGTTGGACCGGATCGACTTCGACATCGAGGGCGCGGCGGTGTCCGACCATGCCTCGATCGACCGCCGCTCGGCCGCGATCGCCGCCGTGCAGGCCGCCCAGCGGGCCAAGGGCCGCGACCTCAAGGTCTCATTGACCCTGCCGGTCCTGCCCAGCGGCCTGACCAGCGACGGTGTCTACGTGCTGCAGTCCGCCAAGGCGGCCGGCGTGGCGGTGGACGCGGTCAATGTGATGGCAATGGACTTCGGCGACACCGAGGCCCCCAACCCGGCTGGCCAGATGGGTAGTTACGCGATCCAGTCGGCCCAGTCGGCCCGGGCCCAGATCGCCCGGGTCTGGCCGGCCCTGACCACTGCGCAGACCTGGGCGATGGTCGGTGTCACCCCGATGCTGGGCCAGAACGACAACGCGGACGAGGTGTTCGGCACCGCCGACGCACAGCAGCTGCTGACCTTCGCGCAGCAGAACCACCTCGGCGAGCTCTCCTTCTGGGAGGTCACCCGGGACGGCAACGCCTGCACCGGTGCGCTGTTCAAGTGCACCAACATCCCGCAGACGCCGTACCAGTTCTCCAAGCTGTGGGCGGGCTACACCGGTTGAGGCCCGCTTCGCCGGTCGGCCCCGGCTCTTCGCCGGGGCCGACCCCGTCTCACCAGCTGGAGTGCAGCGGCTTGCCCTCGGCGTAGCCGGCCGCGCTCTGCACGCCGATGATCGCCTTCTCGTGGAACTCCTCGAGGGATCCGGCACCGGCGTAGGTGCAGGAGCTGCGCACACCGGCCACGATCGAGTCGATCAGGTCCTCGACGCCCGGGCGGGCCGGGTCGAGGAACATCCGCGAGGTGGAGATGCCCTCCTCGAAGAGCGCCTTGCGCGCCCGGTCGTAGGCGGACTCGTCGGCCGTCCGGTTGCGCACCGCGCGGGCCGAGGCCATGCCGAAGCTCTCCTTGTACTGCCGGCCGTCGGGCGCGGTCTGCAGGTCGCCCGGCGACTCGTAGGTCCCGGCGAACCAGGAGCCGATCATCACATTGGAGGCGCCGGCGGCCAGCGCCATCGCCACGTCACGCGGGTGCCGCACCCCGCCGTCCGCCCAGACGTGCTTGCCGAGCTTGCGCGCCTCGTCGGCGCACTCCAGCACCGCGGAGAACTGCGGCCGACCGACGCCGGTCATCATACGGGTGGTGCACATCGCGCCCGGGCCGACGCCGACCTTGAGGATGTCCGCGCCCGCCTCGACCAGGTCGCGCACACCTGCCGCCGACACCACGTTGCCGGCCACGATCGGCACCTGCGGGTCCAGCGCCCGCACCGAGCGCAGCGCGTTGATCATCGTCTCCTGGTGCCCGTGCGCGGTGTCCACCACCAGCACGTCCGCACCCGCCTCGATCAGCGCCTTGGCCTTGCCGGCCACATCGCCGTTGATCCCGACGGTGGCGGCGATCCGCAGCTTGCCGGCCGCGTCCACGGCCGGGGTGTAGAGGGTGGCACGCAGCGCACCCTTGCGGGTCAGGATCCCGACCAGCTGCCCGTCCCCGTCCACCACCGGAGCCAGCTTGCGGTGGCCCTCGCCGAGCGCCTCGAAGGCAGCGCGCGGGTCCACGCTCTCCTCGAGCACCGTCAGGTCGCGCGACATCACCTCGGACAGGCTGGTGAACCGGTCCACCCCCTGGCAGTCACCCTCGGTCACCACGCCGACCGGCCTGCCGTCCTCGACCACCACCAGCGCCCCGTGCGCCCGCTTGGGCAGCAGCGCCAGCGCATCCGCCACGGTGGCCCCCGGGGTCAGCGTGACCGGCGTGTCGAACACCAGGTGCCGCTGCTTCACCCACCCGATGACCTCCGCGATCACCTCGGTCGGCAGATCCTGCGGAATCGCCACCAGCCCACCCCGCCGGGCCACCGTCTCGGCCATCCGCCGCCCCGCAATGGCGGTCATATTGGCCACCACCAGCGGAATCGTGGTCCCCGTCCCATCGTGCGAAGCCAGATCCACCCCCTGCCGGGACCTCACCGCAGAGCGGCTGGGGACCATGAAGACGTCGTCGTACGTCAGGTCGTGCGAGGGCTTGAGGTCGTTCAGGAAGCGCATGGAAGAGGGCTCTCCGAGTAGGCGGAAGGTACACCTGGGGCGCTGTTGCGGCTCTGCCGCCGGGCGCTCACGGGCGCCCGGCACCCAACCGTCGAGTCTCATCCATACCCGGGTCGAAAGCCAGTTCACACGCAAACGTTGAAGATCCACACAGGGATGCCCAGGCCTTACCCACGCAGTCCTGTAGGAAGCCACAAGGAGCCAGGGGCCGTGGCCGCCCCGCGTGCGAATCAACGCACCCCTGGGACCCGCTGACGGGCCAGTCGTGCCTCACACCGCTGCAGGTGTCGAATCGCCCTACTGGTCTTCTTCGGAAGATTCGGGCGGGAGATGTCAAGACGGCGGTGTCGGCTCCGACCGAGGGGTGAAGGGGCCCAGCCGGGCTCGCGAACCACGAGGAGGACGGGATGCAGTGCCCCATCGGCCCGCAGCCGCAATCCGCAACCGCATCGTTTCGAGGTCAGGAGACCGCGCCATGTCCCGTGTGAGGGTCCACAACTTCTCCGTATCCATCGACGGCTTCGGCACAGGTGAAGGGCAAAGTCTCGACGCGCCGTTCGGCCACGCCGGCGGACGGCTCCACGAGTGGTTCTTCCAGACCCGGACCTTCCAGGACATGCGCGGCGGCGCCGGTGGCAGTGCCGGTGTCGACGACGCCGTCGCCCGCACCTGGAACGCGGGCGTCGGCGCAGAGATCATGGGACGCGGCAAGTTCGGGCCGCAGCACGGTCCGTGGGAGGACCACGGGTGGTCCGGGTGGTGGGGAGCCGATCCGCCGTTCCACACGCCGGTGTTCGTCCTGACCCACCACCCCCGCCCCTCGGTGGAGATGGCAGGGGGCACCACGTTCCACTTCATCGACGCCAGCCCGCAGGAGGCGCTCCGTCAGGCACGCGAGGCCTCGGGCGGCCTGGACGTGCGGATCGGCGGCGGGCCGTCCACGATCCGCGCGTTCCTCGCGGAAGACCTCATCGATCACCTGCACATCGTCGTCGTCCCGATCGTCCTCGGCCGCGGCACGCGGTTGTGGGACGACCTCGAGGGGATGGAGCAGCGGTTCCACATCGAATCCGTGACCACTCCGAGCGGTGTCACGCACATGACCTTCACCCGGCCGTAGCGATCACCGGAACCGGCGACGACGAGCCGGCCCGCACCCGGTGCATTCCGAAGACCGACAGGACAGGACCATGAACATCACTTCCAAGGACGGCACCACACTCGCCGTCGACACGACCGGCCAGGGCACCCCGCTGATCCTGATCGGCGGCGCCTTCAACGACCGCTCGACCGTGGCCGGGCTCGCCGCCGAACTCGCAACCGGCTTCCGCGTGGTGACCTATGACCGACGCGGCCGGAGCGCGAGCGACGACAAGAGCGACGACTACCTGGTCGCCAACGAGATCGCCGACCTGGCGGCGGTCGTCGAGTACTTCGGCGGCCACGCCTCGGTGTTCGGCCATTCCTCTGGCGCCGCCCTCGCGATGGAGGC
This sequence comes from Kitasatospora acidiphila, assembly GCF_006636205.1. Lineage (NCBI taxonomy): Bacteria > Bacillati > Actinomycetota > Actinomycetes > Kitasatosporales > Streptomycetaceae > Kitasatospora > Kitasatospora acidiphila. Next base: position 933,425 of record NZ_VIGB01000003.1, read on the forward strand.
GGTCGTGCGCGGGCTGCCGATCGACCGGCTCGCCGTGTACGAGCCGCCCTACCGCGTGGACGACAACCTGCCGACCTCCCGGACTGATGTCAATGAGCGGCTCAAGTCCCTGGTAGCCGCCGGAGACGGTCCCGGTGCCGTGGAGCTGTTCATGGCGGAGGTGATCGGCGTCCCGGCCGAGGGGATCGCCGGGATGCGGGCCGGGGAGGTCTGGCCGTTCCTGGTCGGACAGGCACCGAGCCTGCCGTACGACGTACTGGTCATGCAGCCCTGGCGGCCGATGCCGGTCGAACGGATCGCCGGAATCGGTGTGCCGCTGCTGGCGGTCTACGGCGACCGCACCGAGCCGGGCCTGGCGGCAGCGACGAAGGCGGTCGCGGCAGCGGTACCGGGCGCCCGACTCGAAGCCCTGGCTGGAGAGGACCACGCGGTGCTCCAACGGCCCGCGGCGCTGGCGCCACTACTGGCGGAGTTCTTCGGCTGATCGCCCGCCCGGGCCTGCCATTCGAGTGGCCGCCGGCGGTCCGGCTGTCACGCGCGGATCGTCGTTGACTCCCCTCGCGTCCGACCGCAGCTCGACCGTGAAATCGGGCGTCACCGGCCCCGACCCCGGACGCGGCGACTGCGGTGCAGGCAGGCAGGCAGGCAGCACTCTCGCCGTGGTGGCCGGACGAGAGCCGATGGCGCTGATCTACCATCACGGCATGCCAGGAGTCCGTGACTACCCCCAGCAACTCGACCGTCCGGTCAGAGACGTTCAGGCCTACCTTTCCAGTCAGGGTGGAGTGCGCCCCTACGCCTTCGCCGCGGCCGACTTCGAGGCCCTCCCACTCGGCCGGGACCCGGCCCCGCCGTTCGAGTTCGTGAACGAGGTACCCGACACCGAACTGCCTGCGGAACTCGGAGCCGCCTTCGGCGAGGGGGTGCTCGCCCGACTGCGGGCCTGGTCCTATCACGGCGTTCTGCCCTACGCACTGCGGGTCCGGCTACGCCGGGCGCACTGGCGTGAGGGGCAGTCGACGGAGACCGGGTTCGCAGCGGCCGGGCAGCAAGCGGTCCGCGAGTTCTCCGACTGCTTCCATGACGGATCGGGCCCACGTCGGCTGGTCGTCGGCCGACCCGGCGCGCGGCAGCATGCAACCGGCGAGGTGTCGGCCATCCGGGACGTGCACGTTCGCCTGGTCAAGCCCACCGTGTGCGGACACTTCGCGATCGCCACCGCCGACTTCGAGCCGCTGCCCGCCGACGGGGAGCTGCTGTTCGAGTTCGCCCTGGAACTCTCCGAGGAACGTCTGCCCCTGGATCTCGCCGAGGCGTTCGAGCGTGGTCTGCGGGAGGAGCTCTATGCTGCGGGTGACGGTCGGCTACCCGTCCGAGCCTTCCGTGTCCGCTTGCACGACGCGCGGTGGAGCGCGGTGGACTCCAACGAGATGATCTTCCAGGCCGCCGGCCGCAAGGCTGCGGCCGAAGCCCTACGCCGCTCCCACGAGGGCGGCGGGCTCGGGACAGCCGGCAGATGACACACCCTGCGTTCCTCGAAGGTCCGCTGCGAGGCAAGCCAGGCAGCGGCGCCGACCACGGCGCCGCTGGCGATGGTGATGGCGGACCGTCAGGTGCGCCGCGGGCGGCCTCCGCTGCACGAAGTCACATAGTTGACGGTCACGTTGCCGCTTCCGCTGTTCACCGCCCTGCGTGTTCCTAAGACTTCCGCGAAGAAGGAGTCGCTCATCGGTCGCAGTCCCAGCGCCGAGGCGAGCCCCGAAGCGTTGAAAGAGCCACGACGAGTCGGGAGCGCTGCCAGTGCCTCAACGACAACCGGCTCGTACAGCCCCAGGTACCAGGGCGGCGTCGTTCAGGGGAACTGTCCGGTGGTCACGTGATGCCAAGTAAGTCACCCGGACCTGGCGGTACCCGATCTCCGAAACCAGGGCCGGAACGCCCCGTTGGAGCTCCTCAACTGCCGGCTCGCTCCGTCTCCTCGACGGTGGTCGGGCCGTTGACCTGAACCGGCAGAGACGACCAGGCGGAGCCGTGCTCTCGGGAGAGTTCGCCGGAGACGCGGCTGTACGCTGCGTCCAGTTCGGCCAGTTTTCCGCGCAGACCCTTCAGGCCCTCATCGACGATCTGGACTCCAAGATCGTGCCGGAACGCGAGCCGCAACAGGTAGACGCCGTCGGACAGCGAGTCGTCGAACCAGTTCTTCGCCCGATCGTATGCGACTTCGGGGTCCGGGCTGCCGGGTAGGTCTTTGACGATCCGGTAGCCGAGCCCAAGGGCGGCGTTGAGCTCGGAGGCGATGTCGAGGACCAGCTTCGGGATCACCATCTGGGCCTGCGCGTACTGGTCGTTCCACTCGTCCCGTGCACCGTCCAGGCGCGCCGAGTCGACGCTCTCACCGCGTTCCAGAGCGAGCACCGCGTCGCGGGCGGCCACCCGGTAGGCCCGGGCGGCCGCGTTGAGCGCGGCGTAGATCTCGCGCTTCATTTGCAGGGCCCGTTCGCGTTGCTCCGCCTCGCGCTCGGTGTCGCGCCGGCGCTGGTCCTCAGCGCGTTCTCGCTCGGCCCGACGGTTCTGCTCTGCGACCTCGGCACCATGGGCACGCTGCGTGAGCAGCGTGGCGCACAAGGTGCCACCTACGCCGACGAGCGCGACGGCGAGCGTGGTCCAGTCCGATGCAGACATCCCCGGTCCCCCTGAACTTCCGTGTACGGCCTGCGGGCCTCCAGGTCCGCACTGTAGTCCGCTGGCGAGGTGCGCAAGAAGCAGATGAGCGGGACTGTGTTCTGCGGCTGGGCGGAGCATCAGAAGGCGATGCGGACCTTGAGGGCCGAGCGGTCGTGCATGGCGCGGTAGCCGTCCGGGACACCGGCGAGGCCGACGGTGCGGTCGAAGACCAGACCGGGGTCGATGGCGCCGGACAGCACGTCCGGTAGCAGCTCGGGGATGTACGCACGGGCCGGAGCGACACCGCCGGCCAGCGCCACGTTCCGGTTGAACATCTGGGCGATGTCGACACCGGCGCTGCCACCGTGCGGGACGCCGACGTAACCGACCGTGCCGCCGTCGCGGGCGATCGAGATGGCGGTGCGGATGGACTCCTCGGTGCCGACGGCCTCCAGGACGGCGTGCGCGCCCCGACCGCCGGTCAGCTCCTTGACCGCCTCGATCGCGGCCTCACCACGCTCGGCGACCACATCGGTGGCGCCGAACCTGCGGGCGATCGCGGTGCGCTGCTCGTGCCGGCCGAGCGCGATGATCCGGCCGGCGCCGAGCCGCTGCGCGGCGAGTACCCCGCACAGGCCGACCGCGCCGTCGCCGACCACGGCGACCGTGGCACCCGGCCGGACCTTGGCGGCGACCGCGGCGTGGTGGCCGGTGCTCATGACATCCGAGAGGGCGAGCAGGCCGGGCAGCAACTTCTCCTCGCCGGCCGCCTCCCTGGGCAGCTTGACCAGGGTGCCGTCGGCGAACGGCACGCGGACGGCCTCGCCCTGACCGCCGTCCGAGCCGACCTCACCCCAAAAACCGCCCTCGGGGCAGGAGGTGTGCAGGCCCTCGCGGCAGAAGTCGCAGGTACCGTCCGACCAGACGAAGGGCGCCACCACGAAGTCGCCACGGGTGAAACCGGTCACCTCGGAGCCGACCTCCTCGACGATGCCGAGGAACTCGTGCCCGATCCGCTGCCCCGCCTCCCGGGCGGCGACGCCGCGATAGGCCCACAGGTCACTGCCGCAGATACAGGCGTTGACCACCCGCACTACGGCGTCGGTCGGCCGCCGGACCACCGGGTCGGGCACCTCCTCGATCCGGATGTCGTTGGGGCCGTGGATCACGGTGGCACGCACAGAACACTCCTGGCACTACTCAAAGACGTGGGGCTGTCAGCAGCCAGGGTCACCGTGCAGGTGTTCTCGTGTCCAGCTACATCTTCTACAACACACCTTTAAGGTGGGCTAATGCTCGATGTCCGACGACTCGTTCTCCTCCGTGACCTGGAGGTGCACGGCACGGTAACTGCCGTGGCCGATCTCCATGGCGTCACTCCCTCCGCGGTCTCGCAGCAACTGCGGCTGCTGGAAGAGGAGACCCGCATCCGCCTCCTGGAGCGCACAGGCCGTTCCATCCACCTCACGGCCGCGGGTCGTCGGCTGAGCATGGACACCGAGCACGTGCTCGCCGCTCTCGAACATGCCCGCATCCGCCTGCACACCGAAGCCGAAAGCCCCGCAGGCCCCCTCCGTCTCGCCTGCTTCCCCAGCGCCCTCGTTCCCCTGGCCGCCCCTCTCGGCAAGGCTCTGGAAGAGACCTGTCCGGATGTGCAGCTCCACATCACCGAGGCCGAACCCGACGCCGCTGTACGGCTGCTGCTCCAGCGCCGTGCCGACCTCGCCCTCACCTACCGGTACGACAACCTGGCCACGCCCCCACCCTCGGGCGTGGAGACCCGGACACTGCGAGCTGACCCCCTTGTCGCCATCCTGCCCTGCGACCACCCGGCAGCCCGGTCGGCCCACGCTCCCATCGAACTGCGGGAGCTGGCAGACACACTGTGGATCACCGCCCCGGCGCAGACCGCATGCGGAGATGCCGTCCTCCAAGCCTGCCGGTCAGCCGGGTTCACTCCCGAGGTGAGGAACATCTGCACCGACTTCTCCGCCATGATCGCTCTCGCCGAAAGCGCCGGCCACACGGCCCTGATCCCCCGCATGGCCGCCACCCACCTACCGCCCGCACTGATCGCGCGACCGGTGACGGACGGCACCCTCGCCCGCACGATCGAGATCGCCATCCGCCACGACACGGCACACGAACCCGCGATCGCCGCCTGCCTCAACACGCTGCACACGCTCCTGAAGGGACCAGCGTGAGGCGAGCGATTCCCCTGCTCGGCCATCAGCCCCCGCCACCTGGCCCGCCTCTTCCGTGCCGGGCCGGGCACCACGCCCGCGCGCGCTGGCTCGAGCAGTACGACCATCGATACGAGAATGAAACGCCCTTTACAGCAATCTGCTGCTACCGATGAAAGGGTGCAACGCTCTGCAAACAGGATTCTGACACCCTGTCACTACAGTGCCGCACATGCCGCATACCTACCGCCCAACTCACGTTCCCCACAACCGGACCCGCAGCCGAGCGCGCACCCAAGTCGCCCTGACCGCAGTGGCGTTGGCCGCAGGCCTCGCGCTCGCTGCACCCGCAGGGGCCGCACCCGAGGACGGGGCCGCCGCACGCCAGGTGGCCGTCCATCCGGAGGCGGTCACGGCCGCGCAGCAGCAGGCGGCGCCCCCTGTGTGATGGGCGGCGGCTCCAGTGGCGGTCCCCGTGTCGCCGACTTCGACCCGTCCTTTGGGATCGGCACCGTCGTGGGCGACAACACCCAGGGCGCCTTCTTCGACTCGTCGGGCCGGGTCTGCGACGCCGGCACCGCCTCCTGCGCCCGGCACCTGGTCGGCCCGCAGTTCACCTCCGCGATCACCAAGCCGCTGTACAAGGCCGCCGAAAGCGCCTGGAGCGTCGGCTGAGGCGTGCGTAACTCCTCGGCCTCACCCACCGCTTGACCGCAACCATCCCTCGAAACGGACTGGACCCCACCAAGAATGGCAACGATGTCAGCCGGACACCGAACGTTCCCCCGCAACCTCGCCGCTGCGGGAGCCCTCCTGCTGGGTGCGACCACGGCGGCAGTGCTGCTGCCGACCGCGGCCTTCGCTGCGGAACCGGAGTCCATCACCACGCATTCCGGCGCCACGACCGACCAGGAGCGCAGCCGGATCGATGCCTACTGGACGCCCGCGCGGATGAAGCTGGCGGGTGCCTTGGTCCCTGAGGCCACCCCCGTGCCCGGGGACGACAACACGCCTGACGATCCGCGCCCGCTTCCCCCGAACACGCTTGATCCCGGGGCCGTTTGGACGCACGGCGGCGCGGTGAACGAGAGCGTCGGCCGTCTCTTCTTCACCTTCTCCGACGGCTACGACGGCAGTTGCACCGCAACGGTCGTCAACAGCGCGAACCGCAGCACCATCATCACGGCAGCGCACTGTCTGCGGGGCGTCGGGGCTCCCGCCATCGACAAGACGTGGAACCACAACCTCTATTTCGTGCCCGGCTACCGCAACGGCACGAAACCGCTCGGCGGCTTCAGCATCAAGAACGCGGCCACGTCCTCCCGTTGGGACGCCGATCCGAGCAAGACGACCTCGAGCGATGTCGCTGTCGCCGGTTACGACACCGGAATCCTGGTAGCGAACCGTTCTGCCCAGGGACGGCGGATCGCGGAGGTCACGGGAAGCCAGCGGATCGCGTTCACCAAGCCCGTCGAGGACGAGTTCATCCACACCTTCGGGTACCCGAAGGACCAACTCAACAACCCCAGCGCCAAGTACAACGGATCACGCATGATCCACTGCGCCGGACCGGCCCAGCCCGGCCCCAAAGCCCCCCTCCTGTGGGGTGAGCCCTGCGACATGTCACACGGGGCGAGCGGTGGTCCCCACCTCGCACGGTTCGACACCCGGACCGGCGTCGGCACCGTCGTCGGCGTCACCACCACCAGCGGCGACCTCGCGGGCGGCCAGGCCAACACGCTCTACGCCACCCGCCTGGGCGACAGCGCCCACCGCCTCTACGACTGGGCGCAGACGCGACCGGCCTGACCTCTTGCCCAGTCCCTGCCCGGCCGGCGCCTTCTCCCGGCCGGGCAGGACCCGTGCTCTACCAACGGCACCGCATCTCGCATGCGGGGTGCAGTGAGCTCAGGTAGCGGCAGAACTCCAGGAACTACGGCCGGTTCTTGGAACGGGGTATATCGTCGAAGAGAGGAAATCGACGTGGCAAGACCTGTTTTCCCAACGGCTGCATCGATTCTCGACATCTCCAGGAGATGAATTCGATGACGACAGCGTCCGAAACCCCCGTCCTCGACACCCTCGCTGCCATGACCCTCGACTCGGTCGAACGGTGCGGCTTGCCGGCGGGCAATCTCGTCCTCACCCGGATCGCGGCTCTCGTCGCCATGGACGCGCCGGAGGTCTCGTACCTCGCCCACATCGGCGCCGCCGTGGAGTCCGGCCTCACCGCCGACCAGGTGCAGGACGTCCTCGTGGCCATCGCGCCGATCGTCGGCACGGCTCGGGTGATGTCGGCGGCGACCCGCATCGCCGATGCGCTCGGATTCGCCATAGCCGTGGCCGAGGCCGAGGCGGGAGGGTAGCCACTGGAACCATCCCCACCCGGCACGGCGCTTGAGGATGACCGGAGTCAGCGGACGGCACCGGCAGCCCACACGATCTCGGAATGGCGGGGTACCTGCTGGGCACCGAAGCCGCGCGCCGAGGCGGGTGGCGGTGCGCGTCCGGATCATCCGTCTCTCTTGGTGCGTGTCCCTGGCCAACTCTGCCTGCCAGCACGGCTGGAAGCCCGTTTCCCGGACAAGTCCGGTCACCCCCGGCTAGGGTGAGCGGCAACTGCACGGGATGACGGGGGTCTGACGTGAGCCAGTTCGCCATGCCCGATCCCTCACGGGCTCGGGATGTGTCGGAATTCGTGCGGCTGCTGGACGAGGCGCGGATCAACGCCGGCCGCCCTTCCTACCGGACCATCGCCAAGCGCGTCGGCCCGCTCATGCGGCCGCCGCGCGTGGTGGCGTACTCGACGGTCAGTGACCTGTTCAAGGTCGGACGCCGCCGACTGGACCTCGATCTGGTCGTCGCGATCGTCCGGTCTCTGGGCGTTGCGGAGTCAGAGGTGGCCCGCTGGCGCGAGGCGTGCGTGCGGGTGCATGCCGATGCGAAGTCCGGCGGACCGACCGGCGTGTTCCGGCAGTTGCCGCACGACTTGTCGACCTTCGTCGGGCATGAGCGGCTGCTCGCCGAGTTGGTGGCGGCGCTGACACCACGTGTCGCGCCGAGTGTGCCGGCGACAGCCGTCGCAGTGGTCGAGGGCATGGCCGGAGTGGGGAAGACCCAGCTGGCCGTCCACGCCGCGCACGCTTTGGTCCGCGACGGCTGGTATCCGGACGGCCAGTTGTACGTGAACCTGCGCGGCTTCGATCCGGTGGACCGGCCGACCGACGCGGCGACGGTCCTGGAGTCGTTCCTGCGGGCCCTGGAGGTCCCGGCCACGCAGATCCCGGCCGATCCGGGCGAGCGCGCGGCGATGTTCCGCGACCGGGTGCACGACCGCAGGATGCTGATCCTGCTCGACAACGCCGCTGACGAGGACCAGGTGCGGGACTTGATTCCGGCAGGCCCGGCGTGCCGGGTGCTGATCACGAGCCGCCGCTGCCTGCTCCGGCTGGACGGGGCCGGGCGATACGTGGTCGAGCCGTTCAGCGCGGCGGAGGCGGTCGGGCTGCTGGCTCGGATCGCCGGGGACGGGCGTGTCGCCGCCGAGCCGGAGGCGGCGCGCTCGGTCGCGGCGAGGTGCGGCGGTCTGCCACTGGCGGTGGCGTTGTCCGCCGCGCGCTTGCGGAGCCGGCCGTTGTGGACGGTGGCCGATCTGGACTCCAGGCTGCGCGACGGCGGACTGCAGAAGCTCGGCAGCGATGCCGTCCACCACACCGTTGACCTGTCCTACCGTCACCTCGCCGCCGACACGCAGAGCCTGTTCCGCGCGCTGGCCGCTGTTCCAGGGCCCGACTTCGACGTCTTCGTCGCCGCCGCGGTCGCGGATCTGGCGGCTTCCGAGGCGGAGGCGCTGATCGAGGACCTTGTCGACGTCCACCTGGTGCAGCAGCATCTGCCGGGCCGCTACCGCATGCACGACCTGGTGGCCGCCCACTCCCGGGCGGTCGCGGTCGGCCGGGCCGAGGAGCACGACCGAGCTGTGGAGCGCGGCTTGGACTACTACCTGCATCTGGCCATCCGCGCCGCGGAATGCCTAGCGCCCGGAACCGCGGTCACCCACCCGCCGGTGGCGTGGCCGCCGCGATCCGGTCCGCCGTTGGCCGGCTTCGCCGAGGCGATGGCGTGGCTGGAGGACGAAAGGCCCAGCCTGTGCGCGGCGATCGAACTGGCCGCCCGGACCGGCCGGAACCAGCACGCTTGGCGACTCCCCCAGGCGCTGTGGTGGTTCCTCTGCACCCGCGGATACATGGACGACTGGGATGCGGCGAACCGGCTCGCGGACGCCGCAGCCCACGCGCTCCAGGACGCGCGCGCCCGCGCCCACATGGCCAAGTGCATCGGGACCGCGAGTTGGCGCACCGGCCGAGGCAGCGCCATCGAGGAGCTGACGGTGGCACGGACGCTCTTCCACGAGCTGGGCGACGTCGACGCCGAGGCCGCCGCGGAGAATCTCGTCGGCAACGCGTACAACTCGCTGGGCAACCTGCGCGAAGCCGTCGAGCACTATCGGCGGTCCGTGGAGCTGTATCGCTCCTCCGGCCGCACCGACGAGCTCTACAAGCCCCTCGGGAACATCGGCAACAGCCTGCTGGATCTCGGTCGCTATGCTGAGGCGCTGCCCATGCTGGAAGAGATCCTGGACATCGTCGTGGCCCGCGGCATCGTGGGCCAGGACGCCCGCGCCCGCTCCCATCTGGGCAGAGCCCTGGCGGGCGTCGGGCGCTTCGCCGAGGCGGCGACCGCCTTTCGCACCTCCGCCGACGCCGCGCACCGCCACGGTGACAGCGTCGTCGAAGCCCTGAGCCTGAGCGGTTGGGCGCTGTACCGGCCGGGCGACCACGGCATGGCTGAGGATCGCGCCATCTTCCTCGCCGCCCTGGACCTGACGCCCGTCGCCGAGCATCCGGAGACCAGGACCACCGTTCTCAACCGGTATGCGGTGGCGCTCCGCAAGTCCGGGGATGACAGCGAAACCGACGAGATCCTGCGCACCGCGCTGGAGTTGGCCATCCGCTACGGCGTCCGGCGTGATGAGGAGATCTCCCGCAGCGAGCTGGCCGAGTTGCACCGGGCCACCGATCCGGCGTTCGCCGACGCTCAACTCGAGCAAGTGCGCGCGATCCGAGCCGAGATGGGCATGAGCGCCGACGCTCGGATCGTCGTCTGAGCAGGCCAGCGGCTCTGAGCAGCAGGCAGCGCTACAGATAGCACCGCCGGTATCTGGCGCTGCCCACGATCCGGCCGGTGCGCATGGCGAGTTGGGCCAGCAGGGCGGCGCGGCGGTCGGCGGGGCCGACCAGGTCGGGCAGGCGGATCAGGAGGCTCCCCCAGGCCGCGGCGGCCTCCGGTAGCCGGGAGGGGGGCATGCCATGGTCGGCGAAGTCCCGGTAGAGCTGGGGGTGCGAGCGGCCGTAGCGGTACAACTGGCGTTCGATCGCTCGTGGTTCGGCGCGGAGTCGGTAGTGCACGACGGCGCCGGGTGCGAAAGCCAGCCGGTGGCCGGCCAGTTGGGCGCGCCAGAAGAACTCGACGTCGTCGCTGCCGTAGCGGTAGCTCTCGTCGAAGCCGCCCAGGCGGCGCCAGAGCTCCTTGTGGAAGCCGCAGTTGGCACCCGCCGGGTAGGGCAGGAAGGCGAAGGTGTCGAGTAGCGCATCGGACTCCTTCGGCGGGCGCGCGGCGAGGGCCACCCGGGCGTTGAGCTTGCGGCGTTCGAGCGCGCCCCCGACGGCGGGCGTGGTGCCCAGGACGTCGACCAGGCCCGCCATCCAGCCGGGGGCCACCACGTCGTCCGCGTCGCAGCAGAGCACGAATTCGCCGCGCGCGTGGTGGCAGCCGATGTTGCGCGCGCGGTTGACACCGCAGCCGTCGGCGGCGTCGACCACCCTCAGCTGCGGCATCCGCTGCTGCCAGGACCGCAGCAGCGCGCGGGTGCCGTCGCTCGATCCGTTCTCGACGGCGATGACCTCCCAAGCGCCCGGGTAGGTCTGGCAGCCCAGGGCCGCCAGCTGCGTGGCGATCGTCGCCTCGGCGTTGCGCGCGGGCATGACGACCGAGACCAGGCTCACCGGATGGACCTGGTCGCTCATCCGCTGCTCCGTGCGGCCGGGCGCAGCGCCTGGACGGTGCGGAGCAGCGCGGCGGTGTCGCGCAGATCGGCCAGCACCGCATCGGCCCCCGCGTCCGTCAGCACGGCGGCGCTGCTCGCACCCGAGGCGACGGCGATCACCCGGGCGCCGCCGATGCGTGCCGCCCGCACGTCGCGCGGGGTGTCGCCGATCAGGACGGTGCTGTCGGCGTCGAAGTCGTGCCCGTACGCGGCCGCGGCGCGCCGCCGGGCCACCGGGACGAGGGCTGCCCGGTCGTGTGCGTCGTCGCCGTAGCCGCCGACGCCGAGGTCCAGGAACTCCGCCAGCCCGAACAGCCGCAGCTTCAGGATGGCGTTGGGCTTCAGGTTCCCGGTCAGGACGGACTGCGCCACCTCCCGCTGCTCCGCCATCGCCCGCAGCGCCTCGACGGCACCGGGCAGGACCCGTCCGGCGGCCCGGAACTCAGAGGCCAGCCGCCGCAGTTGGGCGGCCAGCTCGGCGGTGACCAGGCTCTGCACGACCGGGCTGACGCCGTGCCGGGCGAACAGCTCGGCCATGATGTCCAGTTCGGTGCGGCCCGCGATGGCGACCGGGTGGCGGGCGGGCCGGCCGGTGAGCCGTTCGAAGGCGCGCGGGTAGATCACCTGGCAGAGGCCGCCGTCGTCGATCAGCGTGCCGTCGATGTCCCACAGCACCAGGAGCCGCTTCACACCCGGGCCGCCCGTCGGCGCGGCGCTGGCTCGACCGTGAACGGGCCCCGCCGCGCGGTGCAGGCCGCGCCGTGCCGGGCGGCGAGGGCCAGCGCATCGGCCGTGGTCGCCCCGGCGGCGAGCGCATAGGTGAGGACGGCTGCGAAGTTGTCCCCGACCCCGTAGGTGTCCACCAGGGGCCCCGGCGCCCGGGCGGGCCGGTAGCGGCGCGGGGCCTGGCCGCAGCGGGTGAACACGCCGCCGCGGCGGCCTTCGGTGCTGACCACCAGGTCGGGCAGCGTTCGCAGCAGTGCGAGGTCGCAGCTCTCGGCCGGGTCGCAGCCGCTGCCCACCAGCGCGTCGACCCTGACGCCGGAGTCCAGCACGGTGCCGAACTCGCGCGCCGTCACCACCAGCACCCCGGCCCGTCGGGCCCGGCGCAGCAGGGCGGCGTCCCCTGCGGTGAAGAACACCGCCTCGTAGGAGGTCAGCTGATCCCAGTCGAGAGGATCCGCCGCAGCGGGTTGCAGCCGCCTCCCCAGGGTGATGGTGGTGCGCTCGCCGGAGCGGTCGACCAGGCTCACCGCCTCACGGGTCGGGTCGGCCCGGGAGGCGGCCAGCACCCGCACACCTCGGCGTTCGAGCTCGGTTCGCGAGCGGCGCCCGGCTCGGTCGTCGCCGAGGGCGGTGAAGAAGGCGCAGTCGCCTGCCAGTTCGGCGAGCCGGACGGCCGCGACCGCGCCGCCGCCTGCGGGGCCCTGCCAGAGCGGTTCCGCATGGATCACCTCGCCGGCGGTGGGCAGTTGGTCGAGACCGGCGATCGTCGTCCATTCGACGTGTCCCACCACGGCCACCCGCGGCCGGCCGCAGGGAGCCGTCGCACCGGCGAGGCGGAGGTCTTCGTCCATCACTCCTCGACTCTCGCGGTCCATCGCTCCTCGACTCTCGCGCCGGCCCGTCGCCGGCGCCGACTCCAAGACGATCACCGCTACCGGGACGATCACCGCTTCCAGAACACCACCGCATGCCCGTACCCGCACTGCCCCCTACGCCGATCGAGGGCATGTTGACGAACCGTGAATGGCGGCCCCGGGCGGGCTCCGTGATGATGGGCCCCTGGGCATTTCGGATCCGTGCACGAACCAGTGGCCGTGCGGCCACCCGGCCGCTCGACGGAGGCGCGTGTGAGGACGGAGGTGTGCGTGAAGGACGTGGATGCGGTCCTCTTCGATTTCGACGGAACCCTGTGGGATCCGGAGTCCGAGATATTCCGCGCCCATGCGGAGATCTTCCTGGAATTCGGCCACCCGCTCCCGAGGGAGGTGTGGTCGTCCGTCGTCGGCACCATCGGCTTCGACCTGTGGACGCACCTCGAACGGCTCACCGGGCGTCCGGTGGACCGCCGTCAGGCGCAGGAGCGGGTCCGGGTCCGGCAGCGGGAGCTGCTCGGCGGGCTGTCCAGCCGCCCAGGGGTGCATCGGGTCCTGGGGGCGGTGGACGCGTTGGGGATCTCCCGTGGCATCGTCAGCAACTCGACCAGGGAGTGGATCGCCCGGTACACGCGGCAGTGCGGCATCGCCGATGGCTGGCGCACGGTGCAGTGCGCAGACGGGGACCGCAGTGGCGCGAAACCCGAGCCGAACCTGTATGTCGCGGCGCTGGCCTCGCTGGGGGTTCCCCCCGAGCGGGCGGTGGCGTTCGAGGATTCGCCCAGCGGCGTCCGCGCGGCGAAGCGGGCCGGAATCCGGTGCGTCGTCATACCGAACTCGATGACCGCCTCGCTCGATCTCCATGAGGCGGATCTGCGGTTCGAATCATTCGAGCAGATCGATCTGCCCGGAGTCCTCAGCAGGAAGACGCGAAGAGGGAAACCGATGAATCAGGCCGTCAGCGCGAAACCGGATCCGGTGTCCGAGCAGGACGTCGCGGGTGCACTCCAGCACTACTACTACCTCCCGGACGAACTCCGGGTGGTCAAGGGCGAGGGTGTCCACCTCTATTCCGAGGACGGTCGGCGCTATTTCGACTGCTCCTCGGGGACCTTCAATCTGAGCCTGGGATATGCCCACCCCGAGATCGTGGAGACGGTCCGTGAACAGGCCGGCCGGCTCATCCACGTCACCTCCAAGTTCCAGACCGAGCCGCTGAACGCGCTGGTGTCGAAGCTGGCCGAGGTCTCACCGCCGAACCTCACCCGGGTGCACCTGAAGTCGGCGAGCGGCTCCGACGCCAACGAGAGCGCCGTCAAGATCGCCCAGGTGCACACCGGGAAGTCCGATGTGATCACGCTCTTCCGCGGCCACCTCGGCCAGACCCTCGGCATGATCGGTGCCTCCGGCGCCGCGTTCCGGCGGGCTCCCTTCCCCTCGCACCTACCCGGCGTGGTGCACGTCCCCGATCCGCACTGCCTGCGCTGCTTCTACCGGCAGGAGCGGGACACCTGCGGCCTGCTGTGCGTCGAGCGGATCAACGACTTCATCGACTACGCGAGCACCGGCCGGGTGGCCTGCCTGGTACTGGAGCCGATCAGCGGCAACGGCGGCAACGTCGTTCCGCCCGACGGCTATCTGCAGGCGCTCAAGAAGCTGTGCGAGGAGCGCGGGATCGTGCTGGTCTTCGACGAGATCCAGACCGGGTTCGGACGCACCGGCCGGATGTTCGCTGCCGACCACTTCGGTGTCGCCCCGCACATGCTGACCTTCGGCAAGGGCCTCGGCGGCGCCGGGATGCCCATCGCCGGCATCCTGACCGAGGAGCGGCTGGCCGGCGTGGAGGGGCACCACATCAACTCGACCTTCGGCGGCAATGTGCTGGCCGCCGCGGCCGCGCTGAAGACCCTTGAGGTCATCGGCCGTCCGGGCTTCCTGGAGAACGTGCGGACCATCGGCGCGTACGTGCTGGACCGGTTGCGCGATCTGGCCTCGAAGGTGTCGTTCGTGCGGGAGGTGCGCGGCGTCGGGCTGATGATCGGCATCGACATCGTGGACGGCGCCGGTCGTCCCGACCCGCGACTCACCAACCACCTGGCCGAACTCGGCTTGGAGCACGGGCTGTTGCTGCGAACCTCGCTGTACGGGCACGGCAATGTGCTGAAGGTCCGACCGGCACTGATCATCACCCGTCAGGAGGCGGACGAGATGTGCGACCTGTTGGAGCGACTCTTCCTCTCGGTCTCATGAAGGGCCTGGTCCAGGAGCTGTCCCGGCAGATCCGGACGGCCGTCCGCACCGGCCTCCACGAGGTCGGCAGCCGCTATGTGCAGGGCACGGCGAAGGGCGGGGACGCCGAGTTCCCCGTCGACCTGCTCGCCGAACGCGCCGCCTGGGACTTCCTGACGGAACGGGAGGAGCCCATCGCCGTCTACACCGAGAGCGAGGGGCTGCGCACGATCGGCCGGAACCCCGAGTGCGTGCTGATCATCGACCCGATCGACGGGACCCGAGGCGCCGCCGCCGACCTGGAGATGGCCTGCGTCTCCATCGCGGCGGCGCCCTTCGGCGAGGCGCCCACCATCGGGGACATCCGGTACGCGATGCTCCAGGAGATCAAGTCCGGCAACTGGCTCTACGCCGACGCCGACGGGGGCGGGCTCGAATCCGGCGGCTTTGCGGCGCCGGTACCCCGCCTGTCCGCCACCGTCGATCCCGACCGGATGTTCTGGTCGCTCGAATTCAACGGCCACCCCGCGGAGTTGATGATCGGAGCCTACGGCCATCTGATCGACGCCTCGGCCAACACCGGTGGCGTGTACGTCTTCAACAGCGCCTCCTTCTCCATCTCACGGATCATCACCGGACAGATGGACGCCTACGTCGACATCGGCAACCGGCTGCTTCGCGATCGCCCCGCCACCGAACCGGACTTCCGCCGGGTCGGCCACGGGAGCATCCTGCACCTGTTCCCGTATGACATCGCGGCCTCGGTCTTCCTGGCGGAGCGGGCCGGGGTCACCATCACCGACGCCTACGGCAAGCCGCTGCACGACACCCTGCTGCTGGACATCGGCCCGCTGAACCAGCGCTCCTGCGTCGCCGCCTGCACACCGCAGTTGCACGCGGCGCTGATCGATTCGATCCGCTGGTAGGAGGCACCCGTGGTGACCGATCGCCGGCACCTCACGGTCACGGCCACCCGCCCGGCCGGCGGGTGGACCGACGAGGCGGCCCTGTCGGCCGTCGCCGACGCCCTCGGCCTCGCGGTCGAGTACGAGATCCTGGACGGCGGATCCCCGGCCCGGGTCTACCGGGCCACCGCCTCGACCGGGGAGGACCTGGCGGTCAAGATCCTGGTGCCCGCACCGGGCGCCGTGGACGGCCACGATCTGGAGTCGTTCCGCCACAAGCTTCGCCAGATCGACCACCTGCGCACTCTGGCACCACGGTTGGCGGCACACTATCTGCCGATCGGGCACTTCCTCGACGGCGACGGCTGGTCGGCCTGTACGACGCCCTTCTACGAATCGGCGGACCTGGCGGCACCGCTGCGGAAATCCGCCCAGGGGACGCGGGAGTTCTTCCGCCGGTACACGGCAGTCGTCCAGACGCTGGTCCTGGACGGGTACGCCGTGCAGGCCCACCCCACCCCGGCCGGCCATGTCGCGGAGGTCGTCGTGGGCCGGTTCCTGCGGCGGCTGCCCGTGCTGCACCGAGTGCTGCCCGCCGAGCTGATGACCGCCGAGCGCCTCACCGTCAACGGCGTGCCGTGCCGGGCCCCGCACTTGGTGCTGGAGCGGCTGGCGGGCCGGCTGGCCCGGCTGGCACCCGCCCGGCTGGGGGCTCCCGCCCACGGCGACTTCAACACGCGCAACGTGCTGCTGTCGACCCGCCCCGGCGCGACCGTCGAGGACTTCCGGCTGATCGATCCGCGCGGCTCCACCGCGCCGTGGGATCCGGTCTACGACCTGGCGAAGACGCTCTTCAGCCTCAGCGTGTGGGATCCCGCGCTCCGAACGGGCTTCTCGGTGAGCCGGTCGAGGCGGCACGGCTATGAAGTGGGTTTCCGGCAGCCGGTGTTCCCGGGCTACCGCGGGGCGATTCACCGGTTCCTGCCCCAACTGGCCTCGTCCGAAGGGCTGTCCGGGTTGTTCCGTGACGATCCGGGCTGGCTGGAGCGGCTGCTGCTCACCCACGACCTGCATGTCCTGGCCGAGGCACCGTGCCGGCTCTCGGACCGCAAGCCCAAGCCCGACGTGCGGGGGAACGACTCCGCGCCCATGGAACTCGCGCTCGGGCACTATCTGCTCGGCACACTGCTGATCAACGATCTCGCCGCGCAACTCGGCCGCACCGGGCACCTGGACGCCGAACGCCACCTGGCACTGGTGGCCGACCATCTCCCCCAGGGCTGACCGGTGTCAGGCGAGCGGCCGGCCCGCCAGATGGGCGAGCGCGGCATCCAGGCCGGGGCCCAGCAGACGGTGCCGGGTGCTGCGCAGCACCAGCCGGGGCGGGCGCCGGCAGCCGGCGCGGGCCTCGTCGCCCTGGACGGCCACCACCCGGGTGGGCAGCTCCAGGGCCTGCTGGACCTTGGACATCAGCTCGAACCGGGTCACCACGTCACGTCCGCCGTAGTGCACGACGCCGGTGCGCCCCCAGAGCTCGGCCACGGCCGGGCCGAGACCGGGCAGGTAGACGGGAGCGCAGACCAGATCCGTGCGGGCCGGGGTCGTCGACCCCGCCAGGCGGGCCAGGAAGGTGTTCGCCCAGGGACCGCGCCCGTAGACGAGCGGGATCCGCACCACCAGGTGTCCGCCGTCGGCGCGCAGCAGGTCCTCGGCCGCCGCCTTGGTCCGACCGTAGACATTGACCGGGGACCGGTGGTCGTCCTCGGTGTACTGGTGACGGGTGCCGTCGAAGACGTTGTCGCTGGACAGGAAGACCAGTTTGGCCGCCGAGCCGCGCACGGCGTCCAGGAGGACTTCGATGGGACGGACGTTGAGGCGGTGGGCCAGCTCGGGGTCGGCTTCGGCCACCTCCAGCGGGACCAGGCCGGCCGCGTGGATGACGAGGTCGAAGCCGTCGGCCGCGAGCGCCGACAACCGGCGCTCGTCGCGCAGGTCCAGCTGGACCAGCCCCGGGACCGGCCGGGTGGCGAAGGTGCCGACGACCTCGTGACGCGCCCTCAGATGGCTCCACAGGCCGCCGCCCACGAACCCTGAGGCACCGAGCAGCAGGATCCGCAGGCGCGATTCCGACGGCAAGTCACCTACGCCCGGCGGCCAATATCGGCTCATATCAGACATTTTATGGCACTGTTGGTGAGAGATCCGGTGGGAGGCAGCAATGAAGGCCGTCGTGTTCGAGGATGTGGGCCGGGCGGGGATCCATGACCGCGCGGTGCCCTCGTTCGATGCCCACGACGTCCTGGTCAAGGTGGCGGCCACCGGCATCTGCGGCACGGACCGGGCGATCCTGCTGGGCGAGTTCCCCGCGCGGCGGGGCGTGGTGCTGGGGCACGAGGCGGTCGGCGCGGTGACCGCGGTCGGGGCCGCGGTCGCCTCGGTGGCGCCGGGCGACCGGGTGGTGATCAACCCGACGTACCACTGCGACCGGTGCCGCCCCTGCCGCCGGGGCATGCCGGCCCACTGCGGGGCGAAGGCGGGCCGGGAGGTCGGCGTCGACCGGGACGGCACGATGGCCGACTTCGCCGTGGTGCCCGAGCGCTTCGTCCACCGGCTGCCCGCCGAAGTGCCCTACCGGCGAGGGGCCCTGGTGGAGCCGCTCGCCTGCGTGCTGAACAACCTGACGGCGGCCCGACTGCGCTGGGACGACCGGGTGCTCGTGGTCGGCGCCGGTCCGATCGGTGCGCTGTGCGCGCTGGTCCTGGCCTGGCGCGGCGCCAGGGTGACACTGGCCGAGCGTGATCCGGGGCGGCTGGACATCGCCCGCCGACTGCTGCCACACGCGGTACGGGTGCTGGCCGCCGAGGAGGCGGCCGCGGCGGGCGCACCCGATGCGGTCATCGACACCACGGGCGCGCTGCCGGGTGACCTCCTGGGCACGGTGACGGCCGGGGGCACCGTCGTGGTGATGGGCGAACGGGAGGCCGCCGTCGCCGCCGTCCCGCTGCGGGCCCTGGTGACCAGGGGGATCCGCCTGGTGGGGGCCGGGCCGTACCGGCCGGCGGACTTCGAGCTGGCGGTGGAGCTCGCGTGCGAACTGCCGCTGGAAGGGCTGGTGACCCATGTGCTGCCGCTCGAACGGTACGCCGAGGCCCTGACCCTGCTGGCCGCCACACCGGCCTCGGAGCCCGAGGGGTACAGCGCGATGAAGATCCTGCTCACCACGGACGAAGGCGTTGCGCCATGAGTCCCGGGCGGCGGCCGTCCTTCGTTGACGGGACGCTGTGGCTGGACGGGCGCCCCCGGTTCCTCATCGCGGGCGAGTACCCCTACTACCGGGATCACCACGGACGTTGGGCGGCCAAGCTGGGCGCCATGCGCGACGCCGGCATCGAGGTGGTCACCTGCTACGTCCCCTGGCGGCACCACGAGGTCGGCCGGGGCGGCGACCGGCGGTTGTGCTTCGCCGGGGACGGCAACCGGGATCTGGTCGGCTTCCTGGAGCTGATCGCGGCGACCGGGCTGCTCGCGGTGCTGAAGCCGGGCCCCTTCGTCCATGCCGAGCTGCCCTTCGGCGGGCTGCCCGACCGGATCAGCCCGACGCTCGATCCGGGGCGGCACGCCGCCCGGTCGGCCGACGGCCGGCTATTGCCCTACCAGCAGTTCGTACTGCCCTCGGCTCTCGACCCGGCGTACCTCGCGGACGCGACCGGTTGGCTGCGCGCCGTCGGCCTGCTCCTGCGGCCGTTCCTGCATCCGCGCGGGCCGGTCGTCGCCGTCCAGATCGGCAACGAGGGGAACTACGGGGAGACTTCCCTTCCGCTCGACGCCCTCGACTACTCGCAGCCGGGTGCCCAGGCCTTCGCCCGCTTCGCGCCCGGCGTGGCCGCGCCCACCCTGGCGGGGTTTCCTTGTTCCGCCAATGGGGTTATCTCGCTAGCCAGTTGGGCGAGCTGGTCGGCCGAGGTGCTCGCCACCGGGATGGCGGCGCTGGCCGACGCAGTCGGGCCGGACGTCCCCGTGTTCACCACGTACTCGCCGCCGGCCAGAACCGACCGCGACCCCGGCAGGGCAGCCGGACGGTACGACGCCTGGCTGGCCAGGAACAGAGTCGGCGCGGTCACCGAACTTCCCCGCGCCTATACGAGTTGGACCGGCAATGTGATCTCCGATGACGAGGCGCTGGTCAACTACGTCCTGGCGGCAAAGGGCGGGCGAGGTCCCAACATCGAGGAGAACTGGGGCCTTAGCTGGGCGGATTCGAGCTGCGCCTTCCCGGTGGTGCCGATTCATCACACCCTGCTCGGCGTGGCGTGCGGGGCGACCGGCGTCGCCGTCTATCCGGCCTGCGCGACCGCGGGTTGGGGCGAGCACCTTGCGGTGGCGCAGACCGCCGGCGATCCCGGGCAGTTCGAGCCGCCGTACGGGGATGCCGCCCCGATCCTGCTGGATGCGAGACCCGGCGCGGCCTTCGCCGCGGTGCGGGTGCTGACCCACTTCCTGGCCGGGCGCCAGCACGAGCTGGCCGTCTCCCGCCCGGAGAGCGGCGTGCGGTGGGGCGTCCATCCGACGTACGCGGCAGTCGGTGCCTGGGACTGGGCGATGAACTTTGCTGCCGGACACGGGGATTGGCGGGTTCCATCGGCCGAGCGGACGCTGGTGCCGTTCGTCGCCCACTGCCTGCGACGCAACCTGCCCTTCCAGTTGGAGGAGTTGACCGGCCGCGCGGCGCTCGATCCCGCCGCCGGTCCCCTGGTC
Organism: Kitasatospora acidiphila; assembly: GCF_006636205.1. Classification (NCBI taxonomy): domain Bacteria; kingdom Bacillati; phylum Actinomycetota; class Actinomycetes; order Kitasatosporales; family Streptomycetaceae; genus Kitasatospora; species Kitasatospora acidiphila. The sequence goes on from NZ_VIGB01000003.1 coordinate 953,865, forward strand.
GCCGCGTCGGGCCGCTTCATGGAGCGGGCCCTGCAGCAGCGGCTCGCACGGTTCGCCGAGCACGGCGGGTCGCTGCTGGTGATCGGCGAACTGCCCACGTTGGACGAAGACTTGCGCCCCTGCGCCGAGCTTGCCGATGCGGTGGCGGGCCGGGTGCGCGTGGCGTCCGGCGACGGGCAGCCCATCGGGGCGGCCGTCGAGGAGTGGCTGAACGAGAGCTGCGACGTGCCCGTGCGTGCCCGGCCGGGGGCGTGGCTCGAACTGCGCAGGACCACCGCGGATCCGCAGGATGTGCTCGTCTTCCTCTTCAACCGCACGGGCGAACCCCTGCGGGCCCGGAGCGCGTGCGGGGAGCACGTCGTCACGGCGGACCTGGTCGGGGGCGGGTGCGCCGTCGTCCAGGTGTCGCACGGACGGCTCGGGGCCTGCTACGTGAAGGGGCTGAACGAGCAGACCGGCGACGGGGTACCGGTCCGGGTGCGGGTGGGAGGCGATGTGTTGAGCACGGACCGGCCGTGCGACCTGTCCGCCCTGCGCGGGCCGGGCAGCGACCCGCGTGGTGGCGGTGGTGAGCGGGGCGAGGACCTGGCTGCCGGGCGCGGGCCGGGCGGCTTCGAGGTGCGTACCGCCGCGGTGCGGGGCGAGGCCCGCGTAGTGCTGCCGGAGGTCCCATGACCCAGTCACCCCAGGCTGAGGCGGTCGGCCTCGATGTCGGCGCGAGCAAGATCGCGGCGGTCCGGCTGACGGCTGACGGCACGGTGTCGGCCCGGGCACGCCAGTCCACCCCGCGCCACACCGCGGCCGAACTGGTAGCCGCCATCGGCGAGTTGATGGCGGAAGTGGGCGGCGATCGGGTCACCGCTGTCGGCGTCGGGCTGCCCGGGATGGTCGACGCGGCTACCGGGGCGCTGGCCTTCGCGCCCGGCCTGCACTTCGCGCGAGCCCCGCTGCGGGCGATGATCGCAGATGCCGTGGGACTGCCCGTGGTCGCGGACAACGACGCCAATGCCGCCGCGTGGGCCGAGTACCGGCTCGGCGCGGGGCGGGGCCACGAGCACCAGGTGCTGGTGACACTGGGCACCGGTCTGGGGTGCGGCGTGGTCGTCGCCGGGCGGCTGCTGCGCGGCGCGCACGGTTTCGCTGCCGAGGCCAGCCATCTGACGGTCGATCCGCTGGGGCCGCTGTGCGAATGCGGGAAGCGCGGGTGCTGGGGCGTGTCGGCGTCCGGCGCCGCCATAGCGCGCCTGGGGCGACAGGCCGCTGCGGCCCGCCCGGCGTCGCTGCTGGCCCACCTGCTCGGCGAGGGCGCGCGGGGTGGGGGTGCGCGGGGTGCGGAGGAAGGCTCGGGGGATGCGGGCGAGGGCGCGCGGGGCGGGGGCGAGGGATCGTGGGATGCGGGTGAGGCGGTCACCGAGGCCGCTCGTGGCGGCGATGCCGAGGCCCTGGACATCCTGGAGCGGGTGGGGACGCTCACCGGCACCGGGCTGGCCGCCCTGGCCAATGTGTTCGACCCCGCCGTGCTGATCGTGGGCGGCGGACCGGTCGCCGCGGGAGATCTGCTGCTCGCGCCCGCGCGGGCCTCGTTCGCCCGGCAGCTGTACTCCCCCGGCGACCGCCCGGCCGTGCCCGTGCTGCCGGCGCACTTCGGGGCCGATGCCGGTGCGATCGGCGCGGCACTGCTGGCGATCGAGACGACGACGTGAGCCGTGAGGGGTCGCGCCACGGCGCGTTGAGCAATGGCCCCGCTACGGCGCCTTGAGCAGCGGCAGGACCACCTCGTCGAGGATCTCGGCGATCACCGCCTCGCCCGGGACCTCGCCGCTCACCAGGAATGCGTCGCGGAGCAGGCTCAGCGGCAGGGAGACGGCGCGCCTGGTCAGGCGGGCCGGGTTGACCTCACCGCGGTCCGCGGCGCGGCGCATCATCGCCTCCAGGGTGTCCACCGGGCCGAAGGCCAGCATTCCGGCGCGGAAGCGGGCGCGCAGCTCGGGAACGCGCAGCATGTCGACCATCAGGCCGTGGACGGTCGCCAGCGGCAGGTCGTCGAAGCGGTGCAGCAGCCGGCCCAGGAAGGTCTCCAGGTCGGATCTCAACTCGCCGGTGTCGGGCGGCTCCTGGTAGTCGGGAGCATTGCGGTCGAGTGCCGCCATGACCAGTTCGGCCCGGTTCGACCAGCGGCGGTACAGCACCGGTTTGCTGGTCCGGGCCCGCAGCGCGACGCCGTCCATGGTGAGCGTGTCGTAGCCGTGTTCGGCGAGCTCGGCCCAGACGGCGTCGAGGATCGCCCGCTCCAGTTCGTCGCCGCGTCGGCGTGACGCCTTGCCGCCCTCAGTCGTGTCGGTCGCCATGGATCCCGCACCAGGTTCAGTAGATACGTTGCGTTTCTTATCGAGGTCAGTCTACAGTCGAAGACAGGAAACGCGCCGTATCTTATTCGCAAAGGGGTACAGCCATGCGCACCAGTCGATCGACCGAGGTCCTCATCGTCGGCGCCGGCCCGGTAGGCCTCGCGCTCGCGGTCACACTCGCCCGGAGCGGCGTCAACTGCCGTGTGATCGAACGGGATCCGAGGTTCCGTGAGCACAGCCTCCGAGCCCGGGGCATCAACCCGCGCACCCTGGAGGTCTTCGACGACCTCGGCATCGTCGACGAGATCTACGCCCGCGGCGAGCTCAACCTCAAGATCCGCAGCTATCAGGGTCCCCGGATCGTCAGTGAGGTCGACCCGGCCGCGGCCAACTCCCCCACCCCCGACCGCCCGCACCTGGGCATGATGATGCTCGCCCAGCACCACACCGAGGCCGTGCTGCGCGGCCGACTGGCCGACTACGGCGTCAAGGTGGAGCTGGACACCGCACTGGTCGACTACACCCAGGACGCGGACCAGGTCACCGCCACCGTCCAACACGGCGAGCACAGCGAGCAGATCACCGCCCGCTACCTGATCGGCTGCGACGGTGGACGCAGCACCGTCCGCAAGCTGACCGGCATCCCGTTCCTCGGCGAGACCTGGGACGAGGAACGGTACCTGATGGCCGCCGTGCAGATCGACGGCCTGGACCTGGACTACCTGCACCTCTGGGAGGACGCTGAATTCGGTGTCGGCGCCCTGGCGTTGATCCCCCTTCGGTCCGACGGCAACTGGGCCGTCAACGCCGCGGTACGCCCGGACCGGCACGGCGAGGTGCCCGAGCCCACGCTCCCCGTCTTCCGCCGGCTCTTCGCCGAACGGGCCGGCCTGCCCGGGGTCGAGCTGCGCGACCTGGTGTGGTCGACGGTCTGGCGGCCGACCGTCCGCATGGTCGAGCGGTACCGCAGCGGCCGGGTGTTCCTCGCCGGCGACGCCGCGCACTGCCACTCCGCGGCCGGCGGTCAAGGCATGAACACCGGGATCCAGGACGCGCACAATCTGGGCTGGAAGCTGGCGGCCGTGCTGCGCGGCGCCCCGGACGCGCTGCTCGACAGCTACCAGGCCGAGCGGCTGCCGGTGGCCCGGGCGGTGCTCGACGCCACCACGGTCCAGCACCGGGCGCTGTTCAAGGAAGGCGGCGCGAACGCCCTGGCCGATCAGTTCCGCAACCGGACCAGCGCGGCGGGCTCCGACTTCAGCGGCCTGTCCATCGCCTACCGGGGCGGACCGCTCAGCCGCGACCTCGACGGCTCCACCGGCATCCGGGCCGGCGACCGCGCCCCGGACGCCCCCTGCCGCACCGCGAACGGGCATCCGGTCCGCCTCTTCGACCTCTTCCGCGGCGCGCACTTCACCCTGCTCCACTTCAGCGACCGGCCGCCGCTGCCCGGCCTGCCGAGCCTCCCCCTGCTGCGCCAGGAGACCGTTCACGACCCCGCCGGCCACGCCCGCCGCGCCTACGGCATCACCGGCGACGCGATGGTACTGGTCCGCCCGGACGGCTACGTCGCACTGACGGGCGGGGCGGCGGACCTGGGACGGTTCAGTGACTGCGTCCACGAGTTGGTCCGCTGACCGGCAACAGCCAGGCCCGCCGCCCGGCCGGCGCGCCACCGGGCGGCGCACCGGACCAGTGCCTACGTCCACGAGTTGGTCCGCCGACCGGCAACACCCGGGCTACCGCCCAGCGGGCGCGCTGCCGATCAGCAGCACCGTGATGACCAACAGGACGGTCGCTCCCGCGAGTTCGAGCAAGACGGCGCGGCTTGGCAGGGTGTCACGCCGGGACAGGCGGCTGCGGCCCACGGCGGCGACGGCGAGCACCGCCAGCAGCACGCCGGCCTTGGCGAGCAGCAGTCGGCCGTACGGCGTGCCGGTCAGGGCGGCTGGGCTGCCGAGTTCACGGAAGGCCTGGTAGAGGCCGGTGACGACAAGCAGCCCCACCGCGCCGAAGGCCAGCCGGGAGAAGCGCGCGGTGGTGGTCAACAGCGGTGCGCTGGAGCCTCGTTGCAGCAGTACGGCCAGGGTGAGCAGCCCGCCGGCCCAGACAGCCATCGCGGCGACGTGCAGGGTGGTGACCAGCAGGGCGATCGGCACCAGGGTGCCTTCGGCCGCGTGGCTGGTCTCGCTCCAGGTGAGCGCCAGCAGCAGGGTCAGGGCCACGGCCGCGATGCCGCCCGGGACGCTTCGGCGCAGTAGCGGCCCGCCGGCCGCGGCGGTCAGGGCCAGCAGCAGGATGCGGGCGACCAGCACCTTCCCCTCGTCGGTGGGAAGGGTCGCCGCCAGCAGATTCCGGTCCGCGAGGTGGGCGAGCGACTCGCCCTGGGTGGCCGGCCCGTAGCTGAAGAGTTGGAGCAGCGTGCCGGCCAGCAGCGCTGTCCAGCCCAGTGTGGCGGGCCAGCGGAGCTCGGTCGGCGCGCCGGGCGGCAGGCAGTAGAGGCGGATCGCGGCGTAGCCGACCAGTGCGGCCAGCCCGGCGAAGCCCAGCCAGACGGCCAGGTTGAGGACGGCGTCGGTGACCGGGTCGCTGCGCTCTGCCCCGCCCGCCGCGATGGTCCGGCTGGGCGCACCGACCGAGAAGGTCAGCGTGCCGGTGGTGGTGTGGCCGTCATCGGCCGCCGTGGCACGCCAGTTGAGCACGAAGGTGCCCGGCCGCTCCTCGGCGCTGAGTGCCATGGCCACGGTGGCGGCGCCGCCACCGGAGTCCGCGCCGCGCAGCGGTCCGCTGTCGACCCGGCGCCCGTCCGGTCCGATGACCCGCACCGAGCTCAGCGCCAGGGTCACCGGCTCGGAGAAGCGCAGCGTCAGTTGGCGCGGTTCGGCGGCAAGCACCGCACCGTTCGGCGGAGTTGCGCAGACCAGGCTCGCATGCGCGGCAGCGGGGCCGGCGAGCGCCAGCAGAGCCCCGAGCGCCAACCCGGCGGCCACCACGATTCTGCGCAACTGCGCGGTAATGGAGGTCAGTTGCATGCACCTGCGGCCCGTCGCCGGCGGAGCAGCTGGTCGGCCCCGAGGCGGTAGTCCGCCAACGCGCCCTGATCCGGCACGAAGTGCCACCGGCCCGCCTGGTAGACCATGGTATTGCTGCCGGCGGTGGTGGCGCGGTGCCAGTCCACCCGGACCGTGGTCGGATCCACGGTGGTGCTCCTGTCGATCGCATAGGGTGCGCCGACGGCCGGTCGGCACTCGGTGTTGAGGCGGACGAAGTCGGCCTGGCTGATGGCCTGCTGTCCGCTCTCGTCCCACAGGCTCCAGGCCTGGGCCCAACCGCCGCCGGCCAGTAGCCCGAACTCCTGGGAGGCGACCGAGTCGGCCTGCAGGGACTGGGGTTGCGGTGGTGTGGCCGGGATGCTCGGCCGGGACGGGCTCGACGAGCAGCCGGTGGCCGCCAGGCCGAGGAGCAGCGCGGCCGTTGCTCCGACCGCCGACCGCCGACGTGCTGCGCGGTGCATCGTCGACTCCGCTCTGCGGTGGCGGGACCGGGCTCGGGGCGGGGGTCCGTGGTCGCCGCCCTGGGCCCGGTTGATCTGACCCGGGGCAGGGGTCCGTGGTCGCCGCCCTGGCCCGGTTGATCTGATCCGGCCGTCAGTTGGTGAGCCGGTTGGTGCCGTAGTGCTCGACGGTGGCCTGGTTGGCCGTCAGGTCGAGGTCGGCGGTGAACTTCAGCGAGTCGCGGATCTGTTCGAGCGTGGTCGCGGAGTTGGGGATGCCGCCGAGGGTGTAGGTGAAGGACTGCCCGGGGGCCACCTGGCGCTGCGCCAGCGGCACGTCGTGGAAGCCGAGTCGGGCGATGTAGAAGGACGTCCCGTCGCCTCGCGGCACCTCCAGGTAGTCCTGCTGGGGGTGGCCGTACTGCTGGGTGGCAGTGTAGCCGTGGTTGTCCGAGCCGGACGGCGCCCGGAAGACCAGGAGCGCGCAGTCCGTCGACAGTGTCTCGGAGGAGGTGTTGGTGAAGACGAACTGCCAGTCGCCGTAGTACTGGTTGCCGCTGAAGGTGACGTACTCGGACAGTCCGACATTGCTGCCGAACTGCGTGTTCAACGGCTCAGCGAGGATCGGGTTCGGGCCGCTGATCGGGTGGTTGACTCCGTTGGCGCACCGCTCCAGCGGCGAACTGTACTGCGACGGCTGCCCGGTGGGCGCCGCCTGGGTGTAGCCGGCCGGCCCGGCGCTCACCGCGGTGGTGGTGTTCGGGTCGGCGGCGGCCGGGCTGCCGCCGGCGAATGCCGCCACACCGGCGAGCAGCAGGACGGTGGCGAGTCCGGCACCCAACCCGCGCTTGTTGGATGGCACGTGCATGGGGGATCGATCCCTTCGGTCGCGAACGAGCGAACGACCCACGGCGGGTGTGCCAAGTGCCCGGAGGGTGTCGCGGGAGCGGCGGCGCACGCCGCTGCCCGGCACCTTGCTGTACGCCGGCTCGGAGCAGTGGGGGAACGCGGAGACGGCGCTTCTCAGGACACCCCGCAGAGGGCTCGCTGGTACGTTCGCACCGCCCGCTGCCCCCGTCAAGGGTCTGGACCATTCTGGTCTAGGCCATTGGGTCTAGACCATTCCTCCGCACTGGGCCTCAGAGCACGTCCGCCAGGAACTGCCGCAACCGCGGGCTTCGCGGGTCGCCGAACACCGCCTCCGGCGCACCCGCCTCCACCACCACACCGCGGTCCATGAAGGCGATCCGGTCGGCCGCCTCGCGGGCGAAGCCCATCTCATGGGTGACCACCACCATGGTCATGCCCTGGCGGCCCAGGTCCGCCATCAACCCCAGGACACCCTTGACCAGTTCGGGATCGAGCGCCGAGGTGGCCTCGTCGAAGAGCATCACCCGGGGCGCCATCACCAGCGCCCGGGCGATCGCGACCCGCTGCTGCTGGCCGCCGGAGAGCCTCCCCGGGCGCACCCCGGCCTTGTGGCGCAAACCGACCAGGTCGAGCTGGCGCCGGGCGGTCTCGACCGCCTCCTCCTGGGAGAAGCCGCGCAGCTTGCGCAGCGGCAGGGTCAGATTGCGCTCCACGCTGAGGTGCGGAAACAGGTTGAACTGCTGGAAAACCATGCCGACTTGGCGGCGCAGCTGGTCCGGATCGCGCCGCAGCACGCTCTCGCCGTCCAGCAGGATGTCGCCGCGATCGGGCTCCAGCAGCCGGTTGACGGCCCGCAGCAGCGTGGACTTGCCGGACCCGGACGGGCCGATCACGCAGAGGGTGTCACCGCTCGGCACATCGATGTCCACACCGCGCAGGATCGGGTTGCCGCCGAGCGACAGGTGCAGGTCGCGGATGGTCAGGCTGACCGGGGTGAAGTCGGTGGCTCGCGGATCAGGCACGGGTGGCTCCCTCGGGGGCGGCGGTGGGCTCGGCCGGATCGACGGGTCCGACCAGCCCAGTCGGAACGACCGGCTCGGCCGGCTCGGCGAGTGCGACCGACCCAGTCCGATCGACGGGCCCGACCGACCCGGGCAGCTCGGCCGCCGGGTCCTCGGCCACTCGCCGCCCGTGCCGAAGCCGCCGGTCGACCACATTGACCAGGTGCGTCAGCGGCACGGTCAGCAGCAGGTAGAACAGCCCGGCCAGGACCAGCGCGGACTCGTTGCCGGTGTTGGCGGCAGAGTCCTGGCCGATCCGGAACAGGTCGCGCTGGCCTGCCGTCAGCCCCAGGAAGTAGATCAGGCTGGAGTCCTTGACCAGCGCGATCAGCTGGTTGACATGCGGGCTGATCAGCGGCGGAGTCAAGTCCGTGCACGTCAGCGGCCGTCCAGCCCCGATCTGACGATCTGTCAATCAGCTGACGTGGCAGGACATGGTGCCGCAGGATCGGATGGCACGCGCAGAGGGCCTCGTTGCTCTGCGATCCGACGGCAGTGCCGCATCGAGGCACTTCGGATGGCCTCATCATCTGGATGTTCCGTGTATCTTCTAGCTCAAGCGAGCTAGCTCAAGCGAGGGAGGGAGCCGCACATGGTCCGATTGACTCGGGCTCAGCAGCAGGTGCGCACCCGGGAGGCCGTGCTGGCCGCGGCGAAGGCGGAGTTCACCGAGCACGGGTATGCCGAGGCGAAGGTCGACCGGATCGCCGAGCGCGCCGACTTGACCCGTGGTGCGGTGTACTCCAACTTCCCGAGCAAGCGCGCGCTCTATCTGGCGGTCCTGATCGACGCGGTCGAGCGCACCCCGAGCCAAGTCCCGACGACCTCGCCGCCGTCGATTGCCGCGGCGCTGGGCGGATTCGCCCGCACCTGGCTGCACCGGCTCCCCCTGACCGCCGCCGATCCCATGGCCCGCCAGGTGCAACTATCGGCACTGGCCCCCGTGTTCGACGATGAGCCGGGACGTGGGGCGCTCGCGCAGGTCTCCCGACTGGAGGCGCTGCTGCTCGCCCTCACACTGGAGTCGCGAGCATTGGCCGCAGCTGAAGTGACGGTGCGTCAAGTCCGCCGGGCCGAGCTGGTCCTGCGGTTGCTGAACGGACCGGGTGCACTGGTCGAACCTGCACTAGAGCTCGGCGATCCATTCGACGTGGCGGATGCCTGCGAGCATCTGGGCGAGCTCCGGCTCGCCGACACCTGGGCCCCGCCGCACCTGCCCCATGTGCGGCCGGCGCGAGCCTGCCGCGATCCGTGGACGCCGCCGGCCCGATTGCCCGATCTGCTCAGCGGCCGGCCGGTCGGATTCGCCGACGACGGTGTGATCGCCGTACTCGGCACCAGCCGGTTGGCCGCGGCCGAGGAAGTCGTCCGCGCCGCCCGCCAGGGCGACCAGGTCACCATCGCCGTGGTGACCGGCGACCCCGCCGAGACCGGACGCCTGGTGCGGCTCAGGATCAGCGACTTCACCCACTGCCTGCGGCACACGTTCGCCCCGGACGCCTGGCCGCACCTCCAACTCGTCCTGGACGACCGCGCCCTGGTCGCTGCGGCCGTTGGTGCACCGCAGGCTGACGACGCCACGGAGTATGCCGTTCGCGTCAGCAGCGGCCAACTCGTCGCCCGCGCCGAGGGACGGGGCGCCGCGCATGCCGCAGCCAGCGCCGATGCCCACCACACCACACCACGTGAGGCCGCGAAATGACCCAATCCGTCTCGCCCCATGCCACCGCTTCCGACCTGCTGGTGCTTCACGCCCTTCGCTGCATCGGCTTCTCGGGCCTCTCCGGGGTCGCCGCAGCCACCGGACTCCCGGAGTCCGAGGTCGAGTCGGAGCTGATCGACCTCGCCGTGGCCGGACTGGTGACGCACCTGGCCGGCCCGTTCGGCGGGTGGGGCATCACGGATGCCGGTCGGGCCGAGGACGCCCGGCGGATCACCGAGGAGTTGGACGCGGCCGATGCCCGGGCCCTGGTGACCGAGGCGTTCAGCGGCTTCCTGGTGCTCAACCCCGAACTGCTCGACCTCTGCACGGCCTGGCAGACCCGCTCGATCGACGGTTCGACGATCCTCAACGACCACTCCGACCAGGCTTACGACGCCCGGGTGTTGGAGCGGCTCGCAGATCTCGACCGCCGTGCCGACGCCGTCTGCGCCGAACTGTCCGCGGTGATGCTGCGGTTCCAGCGCTACCGCACCCGGCTCGCCGATGCGCTCACTCGTGCCAAGGCCGGTGAGCTGGACTATGTCACGGACGGCACTGCCTCGTACCACACCGTGTGGTTCCACCTGCATGAGGACCTGCTCGCCACCCTGGGCCGGCCCCGGCACTGATGTCACCGGGAAGGCGGACCGATGTCCTGGATTCACCCCATCTCAGCGGAAGTTGAGGAGACGGCCGAGACCCTTGGCGGCAAGGGACACGGGCTGGTCGTGCTGCGGCGCCTCGGCCTTCCCGTGCCACCGGGTTTCGTCATCGGTACCGCGGCGTGCCGCGCCTTCCTGCGCGACGGGCGGCTCCCGGAGGGTCTCGACGCCGAACTGGCGGACGCGCTCTCCGGTTTGGAGGCCGCCACCGGGCGCAAGCTCGGCGGTACCGAGCGCCCGCTCGCGGTTTCGGTGCGGTCAGGGAGCAGCGTGTCGATGCCCGGCATGATGAGCACCGTCCTCAACCTCGGTCTCACCGGGGCGGCCACCAGCGCGCTGGCGGTGGAGACGGCAGACCCTCGGTTCGCGCTCGACTCCCGTCTGCGGTTCCTGTCGAGCTATGCGACGGAGGTGCTCGGTCTGGAGCAGGAGACTCTGGCAGCCATCGCGCAGCGGGCAGGAACCGCCGTAGTGGTCAGGGACGTTGAGGACGCCATCCGCGCACGCACCGGTGAGCCGGTCGGGGAGGACGCTGCGCGGCACCTGGAGCGCGCCATCGCGGCCGTCTTCTCGTCCTGGGACGCTCCGCGCGCGATCACCTACCGTGCGCTGCACGACATTCCGGCCGACCTCGGCACCGCCGTGACCGTCCAGGCGATGGTGTTCGGCAACCGCGGCGACCACAGCGGGACGGGGGTCGCGTTCAGCCGCGACCCCAACACCGGCGAACCGGTGCCGTTCGGCGAGGTCCTGTTCGGCCACCAGGGCGAGGACGTCGTCTCGGGCCGGTCACTGACCTCGCTGCTGCGGGAGCTGGCCGAGCGGGAGCCGGCCGTGTGGGCGAGCCTGCTGGACGCCCTGGAGCGGATCGAAGCGCACTACCGCGATGCTTGCTATGTGGAATTCACCTTCGAGGCTGGTCAGTTGTGGCTGCTTCAGGTGCGGCCCGGGCGGCTGGTCGGACGAGCTGCGGTCCGGGTCGCGGTCGACCTCGCCGATGCGGGCACGATCGAGCGCTCCGAGGCACTGCTGCGGATCACCCCGCAGCAGCTGCGCCAGGTGCGCACGCCCCGGATCGCGCCGGACGACGCGGCCGACCTTCTCGCTCGCGGACTGGGCGCCTCGCCCGGCGTCGCAGTGGGCCGAGTGGCCACCAGCGCCGACAGCGCGGCCCGGATGGCCGCGCAGGGCCCGGTGGTGCTGGTGCGACCGGAGACCTCGCCGCTGGACATGCACGGCCTGGCCGCCGCCGTGGGCATCGTGACCAGTCGGGGCGGGCCGACCAGCCACGCCGCCGTCGTCGCACGGTCGTTGGGCAAGCCCGCGGTCGTCGGGGCCGCCGGTCTCACGGTGGATGCGGCGGCCGGCGCACTCCGGGTCGCCGGCCGGACGCTCCCCGAGGGCACCCTGATCGCCCTCGACGGCACCAGCGGGGAGGTCGTCGTCGGCCGGCCCCGCGTCGTCGACGCCGGCCCCGACCCTCGGCTGCACCGGCTGCTCGCCTGGGCCGACGAAGTCGTCGGCGAGGGCGGTGACTTCGAGCGTGGCAAGCCCGAGAGCGGCGAGTTCGGTCGCGACGACTTCGAGCGCGGCGAGACCGGTCCCGACGACTTCGAGCGCGACGAAGCCGCCCGACTCACTGCGGCTCAGGCCGTGCTCCGCCGGTCGACGACCGGCTAGCTGGCGCCGCGGTGGGGCCCGCTCCCAGGCGGGACGCTGTTGGTTAATTCGGGCCCGTGCGTGACGTCGGCCTTCAAGACCCGGTTGTGGTCTTGAAGGCCGACGTTGTCGTTTGGGGTGGGTGTGGGTGTCGATGCAACCGAGTGGGCCGGGCGGGATTCCGGCGGAGACGGTGCGGGTGGCGCGGGCCGCGTTCCCGAAGGGGAGTCTGGCGATCCGGGTCCGTGACGAGCTGGGGCCGATGTTCCGCGACGAGGAGTTCGCGGATCTCTTCGCTTCCCGGGGCCGGCCTGCCTGGTCCCCTGCGGGACTGGTGCTGGTGCTGGTGCTGCAGTTCGTTGAGGGGCTGACCGACCGGCAGGCCGCGGAGGCGGTGCGGGCGAGGATCGACTTCAAGTACGCCCTCGGTCTTGAGCTGGACGATCCGGGCTTCGATTTCTCGGTGCTGTCGGAGTTCCGGGACCGTCTGGCTGGCGCGGACGGCGGGCGGTGGGTGCTGGACCTGGTCCTGACAGCGGCCCGGGAGAGAGGGCTACTCAAGAGCTCGGGCCGGGCCCGCACGGACTCCACGCATGTGCTGTCCGTGACGCGTGCACTGTGCCGGCTGGAGCTGGTCACGGAGACCCTGCGCTCGGCGTTGAACGCTCTCGCCCTGGCCGCCCCGGCCTGGCTGGCCGAGACCGCCGAACCGGACTGGTTCCGGCACTACACCACCCGGGCGGAGGATTCCCGGTTCCCCAAAGCTCGCGCGAAGCGGGACGAGGTGGGCGTTCGGGTTGGCCGGGACGGAATGCGGCTGCTGGAAGCGGTCTTCGCCGTCGACGCCCCTGACGTCCTGCGCGGGGTCAGGGAAGTGGAGACCCTGCGCCAGGTGTGGGTCCAGCACTACCACCTGGTCGCAGGCGAGGTGATGACCAGGGACCCAAAAGACCGTCCTCCAGGCGCCACGCGCCTGGTCAGCCCCTATGACACCGATGCACGCGGCAGCGTCAAGCGGGACACCATGTGGGACGGATACAAGGTCCACCTCACCGAGACCTGCGAGCCGGACGCGCCGAACCTGGTCACCAACGTGGTCACCACCCTGGCGACCGTCCCGGACAGTGTGATGAGCGAGGAGATCCACACGTCCCTCACCGCACGGGAGTGCCTGCCCGGCGAGCACTGGGTGGACGCCGGCTACCCCACCGCCGCCGCGATCGTCACCGCCTGGCGTGAACACGGCGTTGCCCTGCACGGCCCGGTCGCGGCCAGCACCAGTGCCCAGAGCGCCGCGGCGGGCGGCTTTGACCAGGAAGCGTTCACCATCGACTGGGAGAACAAACAGGTCACCTGCCCGGGAGGCCACACCACCAGCAGCTGGCACGAACGTCGCTCCCAGGAAGGGCTGCACGTGATCCGGGTGCGATTCTCCATGACCGACTGCAAGCCCTGTCCCGTCCGCCGACAGTGCATCAACTCACCCACCGCCGAACGCCGCGAGCTTCGACTACGCCGCCACGACGAACATCACGCCCTGCGCGTGGCCAGAGCAGAGCAGCAGACCGAGGCCTGGAAGGACCGCTACAAGATCCGCGCCGGAGTCGAAGGCACCATCTCCCAAGGCGTCGGGCGCTGCGGCCTGCGCAGATCCCGCTACCACGGCCTGGCGAAGACCAGCCTCCAGCACCAGCTCACCGGCGCGGCGATCAACCTCGCCCGCATCGACGCCCACCTCACCGAAACGCCCCGGGCCCGCACCCGAACCAGCCACTTCGCAGCACTTCGCCCCGCCGACCGACCGGTCGGCGGGGCGAAGCAGGGCCCGAATTAACCAACAGCGTCCCAGGCGGGAGCGGGCCCTTGGCGCGGCTACCTACCGAGCCCCGCCGGTGCCGGGGCGTACCCGGCCGGACGGGTGGTGAAGGTGCCGCGGCCCTGGGTACGGCTGCGCAACCGCGAGGCGTAGCCGAACAGTTCGGCCAGCGGCACGATCGCCGTCAGCACCGCGGTGCCGGCCCGGCCGACCTGGCCGAGGATCCGGCCGCGCCGCGCCGCAAGGTCGCCGAGCACCCCGCCCACCGCGTCCTCCGGCACCGAGACGGTGACCTCGACCACCGGTTCGAGGACCGCCATCGTGCAGCGCCGCAACGCCTCACGCAGCGCCAGCCGGCCCGCCGTGCGGAACGCCAGCTCCGAGGAGTCCTTCGGGTGCGTCGCCCCATCGGTGAGCACCACCCGCAGGCCCGTCACCGGATGACCGCCGAGCGGCCCCTCGACCAGTGCGTCCCGGCAGCCGGCCTCGACCGCCCGGACGTACTCCTGCGGCACCCGCCCGCCGGTCACCGTCGATGCGAACTCGAATCCCTCCACCTCTTCGGACGACGCCACATCGAGCACCAGGTGCGCGAACTGCCCGGCGCCGCCGTCCTGTTTGACGTGCCGGTACACCGACCCGCTGACTCCCCGCACGACAGTCTCCCGGTAGGCCACCTGCGGGCGGCCGACCCCGACCTCCAGCCCGAGGTCCCGGCGGATCTTCTCCACCGCGACCTCCAGGTGCAGTTCGCCCATCCCGGAGAGCAGCGTCTGCCCGGTCTCCGGATCGGTGCGCACCTTGAGCGACGGGTCCTCCTCCGCCAGCCGGGCCAGCGCGGTGGCCAGCCGGTCGGTGTCGGTGCCGCGGCGGGCTTCGACGGCGACGGAGACCACCGGCTCGGCGGTGCTGGGCGGTTCGAGGACCAGCGGCGCGCCCGGCACGGTCAGCGTCGCCCCGGGCCGGGCCGCCTTGACCCCGATCACCGCGACGATGTCGCCCGCCACCGCCTGCGCCACCTCCTCATGGCGGTCTGCCTGCACCCGCAGGATCCGGCTGATCCGCTCGGTGCGCCCGGCGCCCGCGTCCCACACGGTCTCCCCCTTCCGGATCGTGCCCGAGTACACCCGCACGAAGGTCAGTCGCCCGGTGGCCGTGGAGTTGACCTTGAACACCAGCGCGGCGAACGGTGCCGCCGGGTCGGCCGGCCGCTCCTGCTCGGCGCCGTTCACCGTGCCGCGCACCGGCGGCAGTTCGGTCGGTGCGGGCAGATATGCGACCGCCGCGTCCAGCAGCGGTTCGATGCCCCGATTGCGGTAGGCGGAGCCGCACAGCACCACCAGGCCGGCACCGCTGCGGGTCACCGTGCGCAGCGCCGCCGCGAGTGTCTCGGCAGTGAGCGTGCCGGTGTCGCAGTACTCCTCCAGAGCGGTCGGGTCGAGTTCGGCGACCGCCTCGGTGAGCTGCCGCCTGCGCTCCTGGGCCGTCGTCAACAGGGCATCGGATACCGGTGTTTCGGTGCGTTCGCCGTTTCCGGACCAGCACAGGGCGCGCATCCGGACGAGGTCGACGACGCCGGTGAAGCCGTCCTCGGCGCCGATCGGCAACTGGACCACCAGCGGCGTCGGGTGCAGCCGCTCCCGGATCGAGGCGACCGCCCGGTCCAGGTCGGCGCCGGCCCGATCGAGCTTGTTGACGAAGGCGATCCGGGGCACGCCGTGCCGATCGGCCTGGCGCCACACCGACTCGCTCTGCGGCTCGACTCCGGCCACGGCGTCGAAGACCGCGATCGCGCCGTCGAGCACCCGCAGCGACCGCTCCACCTCGTCGGCGAAGTCCACGTGGCCAGGGGTGTCGATGAGGTTGATCCGGTGACCGTCCCAGTCGCAACTGACCGCCGCCGCGAAGATGGTGATGCCGCGGTCGCGCTCCTGCGAGTCGAAGTCGGTGACGGTGGTGCCGTCGTGGACCTCGCCTCGCTTGTAGGTGGCGCCGGTGGTGTAGAGGATCCGCTCGGTGACGGTGGTCTTACCCGCGTCGACATGGGCCAGGATGCCCAGATTGCGAACGGTGGTCAGGGAGTTGGCGGTGGTGCGCACGGCCGTGCCTTTCAGCGGTGAGGTGGAACGGGGTGGCGCGATGTGCCGGGACGAAGCCGTGTTCGGGCACGCGGTGCGTCCGTTGACGCGTGCTGCCCGTACGTGGACGCGTACTTGACGCGGTCGACGCGAAGTTGACGCGGTCGACGCGTGCTTGACGCGTCAGGCACGTACGTGACGCGGCGGGCGCGTGGTTGACGCGCCGGGCGCGCCGGTCAGGCGTTCGTCAGGCCCTGCGGTGCCGGGCGCGCAGCCGGCACCGGGCCCCCGAGGACACCAGGATCACCTCGTACCGGCCCCGGGGAACGACGACAGCGCAGCGGTCACGCATGGCTGGTCTCCCCTCGCTCGGCACGGCACGCGCCAACTCACGGTCGTGGCGCGTTCTTGGAGGCGAAGGTAGCGCGCAAGACCGTCAGGACGACAGCAGTTTTTCGACCACCACCCGGAACCCCGGATGGTTCGTTCGCTATCGTTGACGTCATGTCAGAGTCAGCTGCACAGCTCGTGGTCACCGTGCGTCCGTCGATGCCCGCGGCCTGGTTCCACCACCTGCTCACCCGTCCGGTCATCGAATTGGACGGCACCGAGCACCCGGCTCGCTGGGGCGCCAACGCCCTGCCCATCGAGGCCGACCACCCCCATCAGCTGAGCGTGTTCTTCCGCTACCGGGGCCAGCACTCCGCCCGCCTCGGCGAGGGCCGCTCCGGGCTCACCGCCGCCGCACCCGGCAGCGCCGCAGCCGTCCGCGCCCAACTGGGTGTCCGCAACTCCAGCACCTTCCGCATCACCGGGCCCGCCGTCCGGGTGTGATCCGGCGGGACCGACAGTTGAGCCCCGAGGGATGTCATCCCCCGGGGCCCGGCGTTCGGTTGGGGCCCACCGAGCAGAACTCGGCTCGGGCCGACCGATCAGAAGAAGTCGCGACGCTCGATGATCTCCTCGCGCTCGATGACCTCTTCGCCGCCGAAGAGGCCACCGAAGAAGCCGTCGCGCTCCACGACGGTCTCACGCTCGATGATCTCCTCCCGGCCCCAGCGGTCACGGCGCACGATCTCCTCGCGCTCGATGACCTCCTCGCCGCCGAAGAAGCCGTCGCGCTCGATGATCTCCTCGCGCTCGTAGTACTCGCGCATGGTCACTCCCCTGCCCTGGTCACTGCTGCTGACGTGCTGACAAGCGAGACCCTAACGCAGTCCCTCGAACGTGATCGAAACAGGTGTGCAACAGCTTCGCCACCGGTTCTGACCTCCTCTCACTCGGCGTCCGCCGCCCCCGGGACACTCGGCATCCGCCACCGCGGAACCGGTTCACCAGTCGCCGCGTCCCATCGCCGGAACCGGCACCCGCGATCACGGGGTGCGACGAGAGGCGGGGGACGAGCATGCGAACCAAGCGCACGGGCTGGGTGGCGGGGCTTGCAGCGCTGGCGGCGCTACTCGCGGGGTGCGGCAGCAGCGGCGCACCAGGAGCGGGCGAGCTGCGCGCGGCGCCGGTGGCCGAAGCGGTACCGACCGATTCGGAGCTGAAGGGCACCGCGGCCGGCACCGAGGCGTTCGGCCTGGACCTCTACCGGACCGTGGGCGGGCAGCGGAACATGGTGCTCTCCCCCGCCGGACTGGCCTCGGCGCTGGGAATGGCGCTGCCGGGTGCGCGTGGCACCACGGCGCGGGAGATGAGCACCGTGCTGCACACCGACCTGCCCGCCGACCGCTACGCGATGGCACTCGGCGCGCTGACCGGCGATCAGAAGTCGGGCGGCGACGGCCTGGTGCTGAAGCAATCGGACACCGCCTGGACCCAGCGCGGCTACCCGGTGAGCCAGGACTACCTGGCGCTGCTTGCCGCGGCCTTCCACGCCGGCCTCTACACGGCGGACTTCGAGAAGGACCCGCAGGGAGCGACCAAGGCCGTGAACGCGCTGGTCGAGCAGCAGACCGGGGGTCGGATCAAGAACCTCTTCGACCCGGGCTCGCTGGGCCCCGGCACCCTGCTGACGCTCACCGACGCGCTCTACTTCACGGCGAAGTGGCAGCAGCCGTTCAAGCCGGAGGACAGCGCCGACCAGCCGTTCCACCGGCTTGACGGCAGCACGGATACCGTCCGCATGATGAACCAGACGAGCCGGCTGGGCTATGCCCACGGCGGTGGCGGGAGCTCCGGCCCGTCCTGGCAGGCGGTGGAACTCCCGTATCAGGGCGGCAATCTGGCGATGGACCTGGTGCTGCCCGACTCGGGCGAGCTCGAAGCCTTCCGCAAGAGCCTGAGCGGTGCCGCCCTGGACGGCATGCTCGGCGCGCTCCACGACACCGAGGTGGAGCTGGCGGTGCCGAAGTTCGGTTTCAACAGCGGCGGGTCGCTGAATGAGCCGCTGGCCGCCCTCGGCATGGGCTCGGCCTTCGGCCCGTCGGCCGACTTCTCCGGGCTGGCCGCCCCTGGGGCGAAGCCGCCGACGATCGACCAGGTGGTGCAGAAGGCCATGGTGCTGGTGGACGAGAAGGGCACCACGGCGGCGGCCGGCAGCGGGGTCCACATGGGCGCGACTGCGGCGGCGCCGCCGCAGGTCGCGGTGCACCTGGTCCTCGACCGCCCGTTCTTCTTCCTGATTCGCAATGTGCAGACCGGACAGCCGCTCTTTCTCGGCCAGGTGACCGATCCGGCGACGAACTGAGTATTTTCGCTTTATTCAAGCACCTCTTGACGGCTTTTCGGTTAGCACACTATCTTGCCGATGGATCGGCAGATCAGAAGTGGACTGGCCCGGAAAGAAGTTGACCGACTTTCTGATTTGTCAGATTAGTCAGGGGGTGCCTCGATGAATACTGAAGAACCGGATGTGACGGAAGTGAACTCCGTCGCAGCGTCGGAGTCCTGGCCGGCTTCGGAGCCCCGCCCGGGCTCGGGGTCCTGGTCAGGCTCGGCATCCTGGCCGGGTTCGCAGTCCTGGTCGGAGCCGGAGCCGGAGTCCTGGTCAGGCCCGGTCGCGCTGATCGGTGCCCGGCTCATCGACGGCACAGGGGCTGCGGCGTGCCCCGCCACCGATCTGCTGATCGAGGGTGGGCGAATCATCCGGCTAGGGCCCACCGGTTCGGTCGGAATTCCGCCACACGCCCGGCTCGTTCCGTGTGACGGGCTGTCGGTGCTGCCGGGATTCATCGATTCGCACACCCATGTGGAACGCGATATTCCCGCCGTCCTGCACGGTTTTCTACAGGATGGCGTGACCAGCATCGGCAATACCGGCAGCGGCCCCCAGCTGATCGAGGAGCTGCACCGCGCCGGGCGGCAGCCCGGTGCGGCCAACGTCTTCGTCGCCGGGCCCGCGATCACCGCGCCCGGCGGCTATCCGGTGATCCGCGGCGACGGCTCGGCGGCCCGCCCCGTCCACACCGCAGACGAGGCCCGGGCCGCGGTTGACGAACTGGCTGCCCGCGGCGTGGACTTCATCAAGGTCACCCAGGAGTCCTTCGACTTCAACTACCGATCGCCAGGCCGGCTCCCGGTGCTGCCCCCCGCCCTGATCCAGGCGGCGGCCCGCCGGGCGCACGAGCACGGGCTGCCGGTCCGCTCCCATGTCCACCACGTCGACCAGCTCGATGCCGCGCTGGCTGCCGCCGT
Organism: Kitasatospora acidiphila; assembly: GCF_006636205.1. NCBI lineage: Bacteria > Bacillati > Actinomycetota > Actinomycetes > Kitasatosporales > Streptomycetaceae > Kitasatospora > Kitasatospora acidiphila. The sequence continues at coordinate 973,193 of NZ_VIGB01000003.1, forward strand.
GGACAGCATCGAGCACCTGCTCTTCCCGCTGCCCCCGGAGACCGGATACGTCGAACTGCAGCGCGCCGGCCGACTGCGCCTGGATGCCCTGCCCGATTTCGCCCGGTGGATCGATCGCATGGTCGCGGCCGGCGTGCGCCTGGTGCCGACCCTCGGCAGCGAGCTGACCAGCATCCGCATCGGTCTGCCCGAACTGCCGGACGCCACCCTGACCGAGATCGAGCAGCTGCTGGTCGAGGTGGTCCGGCGCTTCACGGCGGCCGGCGGGCGGATCGCGCTGGGCAGCGACTGGGTCGGGCTCCCCGGGATCCCCGCCGGGCGCCCCCGCCAGGAGCTGCACCGGCTGCTCGCCGCCGGGCTGACCCCGCTGCAGGTGATCGAGGCCGCGACCCAGGGCGCTGCGGCGGTCTGCGGCCGAGCCGGCCGGCTCGGAGTGCTGGCCCCCGGCCTGCCGGCCGACCTGCTTCTGGTCGACGGCGATCCCAGCGCCGATCTCGCGGCACTTGACGCCCTTCGCGTGGTCCTCAAGGACGGCCGAGTGGTGGCCGGCCGACTGCCCGTCGCCCCGGCGACGGCCCTGCCGAGCTGACGGACTGCCATGGCCTCCGACTCCGCCTCCACCACCCGGTCCGGCGCACCGCCCCGCCCCGGCCGCTCGCCCTGGCAGACGCTGCTGGCGGTCTCGGTCGGCTCGTTCATGACCATCCTGGACACCACGGTGGTCAATGTCGCGGTGCATGCGCTGCAACTGCACTATGCGGCGCCCACGTCCGAGGTCCAGTGGGTGGTCAGCGGCTATGCCCTGGCGCTCGGCATCGCCACCCCGCTGGCCGGCGAGCTGGGCGACCGGTTCGGCACCAAGCGGGTGTTCCTCGCCTCGCTCGTCGGCTTCGCCGGTGCGTCACTGCTCTGCGGGCTGGCACCGACCCTCGGGCTGCTGATCGCCGCCCGGGTGCTGCAGGGCCTGGCCGGGGGCTTCGCCCTGCCGCTGGGCTCCGCGCGGCTGTTCACCGCCTTCCCGCCCGAGCGGCGGGGCATCGCCTTCGGCGTCTTCGGCCTGGTGCTGGTCTTCGCCCCGATGATCGGGCCGCTGGTCGGCGGCGCCTTCATCGACGCCCATCTGACCAGCTGGATCTTCTTCGTCAACGTCCCGATCGGGGTGGTCGGGGTGCTGCTCGGCCACCGCGTGCTGGCGCCCGACGAACCTCGGGATCCCTCCCGCCCGCGACCGGACTGGCTGAGCCTGGCCGCCATCTGCCCCGCCTTCGGCGGTCTGCTGCTGGGAGCCACGCAGCTCGGGTCGGGTCGGCGTGCGATGGCGCTGCTCGCCTTCGGGGTGGGGGCGGCGGCACTCGTCTTCCTGGTGGTGCGGCAGTTCTCGGGCCACGCGGGTCCGTTCGACTTCCGGCTCTACCGCCTGCGCAGCTACGGGATCGGCAGCGCGATCAACGTTCTCGGTCAAGTCCCGTTCTTCGGCACGCAGTTCCTGCTCCCGCTCTCCATCCAGGTGGTCCATGGCGCCACCGCGCTCGACGCCGGCTTGGCCGTCCTGCCCATGGCGGTGGCGGGCGGCGCCACCGGGCTGCTCGGTGGCCGGATCCGGGACCGCTGGGGGCCGCGGCTGCCGCTCACCGCCGGGTTCCTGCTGCTCGCCGTGGGCATCGCGCTGCTGCGGGCCAGGGCCGGCGACCCGGATCCGGCCCGGCTGGCCCTGCCACTGGTGATCGCCGGGGCCGGCGCCGGGGTCGTCCCGCCGCTCACCCAGGTCACCGCGCTCAGTGATGTCCCGCGCCCGGCCGTCACCCGCGGGACCGCGCTCTTCCAGGCCACCCAGCGCGTCTGCCAGGCCCTGGGCGTCGCCGTGCTCAGTGCGCTCGCCATACGCTCCGTCACCACCCCGGTCGGCAGCCCCCGGTATGCGGCCCAGTTCGCCTCCGGCCTGGCGGATGCCTACGGGCTGGCCCTGCTGCTCGCGCTCTGCTGCGCGGCTCTGGCGCTGCTCCTCCCAGGCGGGCGGCTGGAGCGGCGGGAGGACCAACCGCAGCCGGTCGATGCCTGAGCCCCAACCTGCCGCACCTGCCCGCCCCGCCCGGCACTGAGCGCGCTGAGCCTGCGCTGAGCCCAGGCTGACCCACCTGCCCGTGACCCACGCCACCGAGGAGCCCGCCGCCGCCCGGACCCCGCTCGGCCGCCGAGCCCCGCGCACCCGCTGACCATCCGCCTCCCAGGCACCGAACCGCCTGGGCCACTCGGGCCGCCCCGAAGCGGCCATCCGCCCCCGAAACGGCCAACCGCGCCAACCGCCCCGGCGGTTTGCGGGAGCACCCGACCCCGGCCCACCCGCGAACGCCGCCCACCACAACACCCGGCGAGGACCCATTGCTGACCGGCCCCCGCGTACCCGCTCAGGCCCATGCTCCGTCAGAGCAACCGCCACCGGCCACCGGATTGACACCCCTGCGCGGACGAGACGCCGAACTCGACCAGCTCACCCTGTGGATGGACCGGGTCCTCGGGAGCCGGCAAGCACTGCTAGCAGCGGTCAGTGGACCGGCGGGCTACGGCCGGACGCGGCTGTTCAGCGAGGGTGAACACCTCGCCGACGCACGCGGCTTCCGAGTGGTCCGGGTGCTCCGCGGCACCGCCGAGCCGCTGGCCGCCAGCCTGGTCGCCGCGCTCGGCTCGGCGGCATCGGCAGGTGCCATGGCAACGGCAAGCGGCACGGCAAGTGGCGCGGCAAGTGGCACAGCATCGGCGGTCGGCGCGGCATCTGCTACCGGCATGGCAACGATCGCGGCGACCGGCCCAGGAGCCCCGGCGGGCCCGGCCGGCCAGGCAGGCCCGGCGACCGGCCCAGCCTCCGGCGATACCGCATCAGGCGGTGCCCCGGTCCACCCCGCGCTGCGCCGGGCCCACAGCCTGCTGGCCGAGCACCTCCGCACCGCCCCCGTGCTCATCACCTGCGACCACCCCGCCGTGCCATTGCCGATGCTGCGTCAACTGGTGGCCGCGTACCGCGAGAAGGCCTTGCTGGTGCTCGCCGGTGAGGCCTGGAGCGGCGAGCCACCCGTCACCGCGGACCGCGTCCCCCGGCTGCTGCTACGCCCGCTCGCCCCCGCCGCCGTGCTGCAGGTGGGCGCCGACCTGCTCGGCGCGCCACCGGATGCGGAGCTGGCCGAGCTGTTGGGCATGGCCCAGGGCAGCCCCCGGCTACTGATCGAACTGCTCAACGCGCTCGATGCAGACGCCACCCTGCGACTCGACGGCGGCCACGCCCGCCTGACCGAGGCGACCGCACCCACCACCGCGCTGCACGAACTGGCCGGTCGCCGGATCGGGGCGGTGCCCTCGCCCGCCCGTGAACTGCTGGAAGCCGCAGCCGTGTTGGGACGCTCCAGTCTCCCCGAGGACGTGGCCCAGCTGCTTCAACGCCCAGTGGGCGCACTCGCCACCGCACTCCGCGCAGCCGCAAGCACCGGCCTGCTGGACAGCACATCGGACGAGCTGACGTTCCGCCATGAGCTGCTGCGCCAAGTGGTCCTGTCCGATCTCCCGCGCGCGATCCGGGCCGCACTGCACCGGCAGGCGCTGAGCATCCAGTTGGCGCGCGGCCACTCCATCACCGCGGCCGCCCCGCACCTGCTGCACGGCGCCCACCCCGACGACCCGGCCACCGGCACCCTGCTACGCGTCGCGGCCAGCGAGTCCTTGGCCGACAACCCGGGCACGGCAGCCGCGTTGGCCCTGCGCGGCGTCGACGTCCTCGCCGACGCCCGCGCCGCCACCCCGATGGTGGCCCTCGCCGCCGAGGCCTGCCTGCGCTCGGGCGCGGTGGCGAAGGCGATGAGCCTCGCCCGCAACGCCCTCGGCGCGGAGCTCCACCCCCCGAACCAACCGCCACCCGCCGCACCTGCAGCCGCAGCCGCCCACGCCCGCACCCCGCTGGGCAGCCCCGGCCGCCCGCTCCCAGCTCCGACAGCCAGCCCACTCACGCCCGCACCCGCACCAGACCCGATCGTCGCCGCCCGGCTGCGCACCTCGCTGGCCACCGCCCTGCTCCTGCGCGGCGAGTACCGCGAGTGCCTCGCCACCGTGGCCGAGCCGGCCACCCTCCCCGGACTGCCGGCCACGGTGCGACTGGATGCGCTCCTCACCAAGATCGCGGCGCTGGCAGCGCAAACGGCTCCTGACGCCGCCCGCCAACTGGCAGAGGTCCAGCGGCTCGCCCTCGCCCAGGGGCTTGACCCCCGTGCCGCCGTCCGGCTCGGCGAAGCCACGCTCGCCTGGCGGCACGGGCAGGTCGGCGAGGCGCTGACGCTCGCCGCAGAGGCAGTCGCCCTGCGCGCCGACGGCTCGGCGGTCGGCTGGCACAGTCCGCCCGAGCTGCTGCATGCCCTGCTGCTGGTGCAGCTCGGCCACACCACCCAGGCCAGGGCGGCACTGGCGGCGGCCCCGGCCGGCGCCGAGTTCACCGTTCCGCTGCTGCGCCACCTGGTCACCGCCCAACTCGCCATGGCCGAGGGCCGCCCGCTGGACGCCCTGGCCGAGGCGACCGCGGCGCTCAACCAAGCCCGTACCGCCGGGTTCGACTGGCCGGAGCAGCAGGCGCGCACCATCCTGGCCACCCTCGCGGTGCAGCGCGGCGAGTTCACGTCAGCGACCGAGCACGCGCGCGCCCTGACCAAGCAGCCGGCGCGATCCGCCGCACGCCCGGGGACCGCACCTCACCCAGCGGCGCCCACCCCCGCCAAGTCCCCACGGCCCAAGTCCGCACGCGCCAAGTCCCCGCACCCGCAGCCGCCGCTCCCCGCTCTCCCAAGCCCGAACCCGAACCCGAACCCGAGCCCGAGCCCGAGCCCGAGCCCGACCACCACCGCCCAGTGGATCGAGGCCCAACTCGCCGCCGCCGAGGACGACTCGGACCACCTGCGCACCGCACTCGCCACCCTGTGGCCAAGTCCCGCCCCAGCCACCGCGCCCACGCTCCTCGCCCGTGAACCGGCGCTCGCCCCCTGGCTGGTGCGCGCGCTACTGCTGACCGGGCGACCGGACGACGCCGCCGCTGTCAGCAGGGCGATCCGGGCGCTCGCGGATGCCAACCCTGATACCCCCGCCATCCACGCGGCCGCCGCCCACACCGACGGGCTGCTGAGGCATGACGCCCCCTCACTGGAGAGGGCGGCCCATGGCCACCGTGACGCCTGGGCCCGGGTCTCGGCCGTCGAGGACTTGGGCGCGTTGCTGCGGACGGTCGACCGGGCCGGGGCCATCAAGAAGTTGGAGGAGGCGCTGGACGGCTATCTGCACCTGGGCGCGGATCGTGACGCCGCCCGGGCCCGACGGCGACTGCGTGCACTGGGCATGCGGCAGCGATCGCTCCGGGAACGCCCCGGCCACCCTCGGGAACGCCGCCCGGCCAACGGCTGGCCGAGTCTCACCGACACGGAGCGCACGGTGGCCGAGTACGCCGCCCAAGGCATGACCAACCGCCAGATCGCCGGCCGGATGTTCCTCTCCCCGCACACCGTGGCGTTCCATCTGCGCCAGATCTTCCGCAAGTTGGGCATCCACTCACGCCTTGAGCTCGCACTGCGGGTCCGCGAGGGCTGAGCCCGCGCCACCGCCCACGCCCCCTGGAACACCGCCTGCCTCCGCAACCTCAGAGGCCGAGCCGCACCGTCCCCGCCGGGAGCCCGAAGGCGATCAGCGCCGACAGCGGGGTCCCGAGGTCGCGGGGCGAGAACACGTCCGAGCCGTCATAGCCGACGATCTCCGCCAGCCGCCACCAGCGGAGACCGGTCATGTTCTCAGCCGCGAGCTCCTCGTCGGACATCGCGCCACGGGGCTGGAACACCGTTGTGCGGACGAGGAAGTAGTCGTTGACCACCCCGTCATAGCCGGGCGCGTGCCCGGGATCGACAACCTCCTGATGCCACACATGCGGCGGGTCATCGTCGATGGCGAGTCCCACCTCCTCGTACAGCTCCCGACGAAGGGCGGCCAGCGGGGTCTCCCCCTGCTCAACGCCACCACCGGGTGCCGCCCAGACGACAATCGGTCCGGACGGCTTCGGAATGACGAGCCGACACAGCAGGGTGCGATCGTCCTCGTCCATGATGAGCGCGCGGACCGCATGCCGGAGGTTCATCGAAGTCGAAGCCATCCGGCCATGTTATCGAACACCCGGACGCTGGCCGCCGGCCGCCGATCGCCCCCAAACGAAGCGACTCGCGCGGCAACAGCAGCTCGATCCGCTCCGCTGAGCAAAAGTGAGCCTCCACCGATTTGAAGTCACAGGTCGAAGGGCCGGCGTGACGGTCTTTCGAGGTGCCCACGCTGGTCGTGGCTGGGAGACTGTGCAGTGGATCGTCTGTCAGCTCGGCACGTGACCTCTGGGCCTCCGGGATGACATGTCCGATCATGAGTGGATGACTGCCTTCTACCATGTGTGCTTCGTGGTCCCGGACATCGAGCAGGCGATGCAAGACTTTCAGCGTTCGGCCGGCGTTGAGTGGAGTGATCCTGCGTGCGACCGGCTTGGTGAGTGGGACTACCGCATCGCCTTCACCGCAGGCGGGCCGCCCTTCATCGAGCTCATCCAAGGGCCACCACGCAGTCCCTGGGACGCGTCCAAGGGAGCCAGGTTCGATCACATCGGCTTCTGGACCAGCGATCTGCGGCAAGGTTCCCGGCGTTTGGAGGAAGCGGGCATGCCCATGGACTTCTCCGGCTGTCCCTACGGGCGGCCGTTCGCCTATCACCAGGTGGACAGCATCGGTGCACGGATCGAACTCGTAGATGTCAGCAGGCAAGCCGGCTTTCTCAGCAGGTGGCATCCGGGTGAGAACCCGATGGCCGCTATCGATGAGACGTCCAGAAGCTGAGCTCATGTCGCACTGTGCAGCCTCGAACGGTGTTCCTGTGTCGCATCCCCTCCAACGGCCGTCAGGGGCACCCCGGATGCTCCTGCCCCGCTCCGCTCCGGGCGATGGTTGTGCGCCGCGGGATCAGCATCACCGCCCGTACGCCCACCTGCCCGGACGTCGGCCTAGCCGAGGCGCGTTCACCGGCGAGCTGTCCCCCACCCACGCGAGAACTAACTCGCCGTCGCCGAACGACATCTCCTCCGACTCGCCGCCGCTGTACATGTCGGCGGTGTCGATGAGGTTGATCCCGGCCTCGAGAGCGGCGTCGACAATGGCGGTGGCTTCGTCCTGGGTGGTGCGTCCGATCCTGCCGAAGTTCATCGCGCCGAGCGCGAGGGTGCTGACCTGCACACCGGTGCGGCCCAGGTTGCGGTACTGCATGGCCGTGTTCCTCCATGACGGGTTGAAGCGTGACGGCCGGGTGGCCGAACGGCGGACGGCGGACGGCGCGATGGCCGCCCGGCCGGGTGGCCGGACGGCGTGATGGCCGGACGGCCGGGTGGCGCGATAGCCGGACGGCCATGCGTGGCGCGGGTCGGCTGGGTGGCGCGATAGCCGGACGGCCATGCGTGGCGCGGGTCGGCTGGGTGGCGCGATAGCCGGACGGCCATGCGTGGCGCGGGTCGGCTGGGTGGGCCTACTTGGATTCGACTCGTCCGAGCGGGTCGGGCCTAGCCGTGAGCACCTCACACGCCGTCCTCCAGGCGGGATCCCCGGGGTAGAGCTCGCTACGGAGGTAGGCCCAGGTGAGTCGCTGGACTGCGGCGACTCGCTCGGGGTTCTCGTCCGTGGTCTCGGCGACGTCGTACCCGGAGACCCCGCCGAGACCGTGCTCCGCGCCGAACAGCGTGAGCAGGGACTTGGGGCCCGGAGCGAGGACATACGGGTCGGTGTGCCAGGCCGCGCCGCGAACCGTCAGGTGGGCGGAGGGGTCGTTGTCGCCGGCGACCACGAGGGCGGGCGTCGTCATCCCGGAGAAGTCCGTGGTCAGCAAGAACGGGTAGTTCTGGGCCACGAACTCGGTGAGGGCATCGCCGCCTCTGCCGGGCGCGGCGAGCAGCACGCCCGCCTTGATCCGGGGCTCGGCCAAGTCCACCTCCGTGCCGTCGTGGGGGTCGGTGAGCCGAGCGCCCAGCAGCACGCTCGCGGTGTGGCCACCCATCGAGTGCCCGGCCACGGCGACCTTGCTCCGGTCCAGGCGTCCGAGGAGCTGCGGGACGGCGGTTTCGATCACGTCGAGCTGGTCGAGGATGAGCTTCATGTCCTCGGCCCGCGACCGCCAGTACAGCGGCGCCCCAGGGGTGCCGGGGTCCAGGCGCAGCGTCCTGGAGCTCAGATGGGTGGGTTGGATGACGACGAAGCCGTGCGCCGCCCAGTAGTTGGCGAGTGGGGCGTAGCCGTTCAGTGAGGAGAGGTTGTTCGAGGGTCCGTGGCCGTGCGAGAGGAGGATGATCGGCAGGTCGCTTCCGGCCACCGGGGCGGAGACGCGAACATGCAGGTCCACGGCGCGGCCGGGAGCCGGCAGGACCACTGGACTGACCGAGAGGACGGCAGCGGGCTCGCCGATGGTGTCAGCTGTATAAGTCGATGAAGTCATGAGGTGCCTTTCCCTTCCCGCGGCCTTGCTGCCGGTCTCGTTCGGCTGGCGGCGGCGGGTGAGACGGACGGGAGGGTTCGCTTCGACTAAGCTCAAAGCGGAACCTTGTTCCAGATACGATACGGAACAGCGTTCCGCTTAGTCAACCGCCGAGGGAGAACGTGGTGTCCACTGCAGACCGGTCCACAGAGGTGCCGACTCGAAGCAAGCGGGCCGACGCGCTGCGCAACCAGCAGGCGCTCCTCGCCGCCGCGGCCGAGGTGTTCGTCACCTCCGGCGTCGATGCGCCGATCCGCGAGATCGCGGCCAGAGCCGGCGTCGGAGTCGGGACGATCTACCGCCACTTCCCGACCCGCGCGGAACTCGTCGTCGCCGTCTACCGCCATCAGGTGGAAGCCTGCGCCGAGGCCGGTCCGAACCTGCTGGCCGACACCGCGTCTCCCCTCGCAGCGCTCCGCCAGTGGGTCGACCTCTTCGTTGACTTCCTGGTCACCAAGCACGGACTCGCCGGCGCCCTGCAATCGGACAGCGGCTTCGACGCGCTGCACGCCTACTTCCTCGACCGCTTGGTACCCGTCTGCTCTCAGCTACTCGACGCCGCGGTCGAGGCCGGCGAGATCAAGCCGGGCACGCAGGCCTACGAACTGATGCGAGGCATCGGCAACCTCTGCATCGGGGGCAACAGCGATCCCCGCTACGACCCTCGCCGCTTGATCGCGCTGCTCCTCCAGGGCCTGCGGCAACCACAGTCACCCTGACGGGTGCCACAACCTCAGTGCCACAACCTCAGTGCCTCAGACCGAGTCCGTCAGCCATCAACGGCCCAACAGCCGCTCCCAGCCGATCACCTGACGAGCAAGCTCATCAGCCCTCCTCGGGACCGTGCCCCGCGAACCAGTCGAGCCGCTCCCCGTGCGGTCCCGTGAACGCCACCGGCTGCTCATCGAGAGCCAGGACGAACGCGGCCCGGTCGGCCGGAGCGGGCTCCGGCAGCTTGTCCAGCAGTTCGGGGAAGACTCCGGGCGCCTCATTGGAGATCCAGTGGCACGGCAGGTCGCGCACCGTCCGCGTGAACTGCGCGCGTGCCTGCGGGTCGAGGTAGGCCAGCACGGCGCTGTGGAACACCACCGGGGTGGCCCCGTCGGGCACCTGGGCGACCAACTGGCGCACCGTCTCGTTGAGATCGCCGCGAACCAGGTGTGCCGGCTCGGTGCGGGCCACCCCGAGGGCACCGCGCAGCCGCTCCAGCCACTCGGTCTGCTCCGGCCACACCAGGCTCTCCAGCCAGCCGGCATCCTCCGGGTCGGCCGGGTCGAGTGGGTTGAGGTCGACCCCGGCCCGCCAGACCACCTCGGGCAGCTGACGAGGCGTCGGCACCGGTCCTGAGGTCCGGCAGGGCAGCGTGACCGGACTGCCCGTCGGGCCGAACTCCTCGCCCCGGTCATAGCGGTAGCGGTACCGGTCCGGATAGAGGCACAGCCCGGCCGAGGCGCCGACCTCGATCAGCGCCAGCGGTTGCGGCAGCGCGGCCAGCAGCGGCAGCAGGGTCGCGCAACGCGCACTCTCGTTCGTCTGGGTCCGCCGGGTGAGCACCAGACTGCGCACCCGCTCCCAGTTGGCCACCACCCAGTCGAGGAACCGGTCGGCCGCGTCGACGGGTGCGCCGAGATGCCGGGCTGCGGCCAGCAGGAGGTTGGGCTGACGCTTGATCGGCGGAAGCGTGTGCAGCAGGGCGAGGAGCCGCTCGTCCCCGGCGACGCCGAAACTCAGCGCCTCATAGCTGGGCGAATGTCCCCTCGCCTGGTACCGCGCGAACCTCCGGTACTCGTCCGCGATCGCGAGCCCGTCGAGCTCTGCGGCGACCCCGGCCGGCGACCGACTGCCCATCACTGCCTCCACTGCTGCCACCGCCCTATCGCCGGTGATCACGCCCTGACCTGCGTGATGGGAGAAGGCGCCGCGAGTCGATGTCACTATGATCACAACTGCTGGCCGCTGCCTCTGCCTCCGTTCCTCTCGCACGGGTTCATGGCTCGCCATCACCCTCACCCTCACCCGCGCCCCGCGCCGTGTCGACCACCGCATCCGCCCCGGCACCACGCGGCGCATCCGTCCACCCACCGCGCCATGCCACATGCCCGTCCGGCCGCACCAGGACCAGCGGCGCGCGGTAGCAGCCGGCCACCGCGGCGTCCCGGCAGACCGTGACCGCCAGCGGGACACGGCGCGCGCGGCACGCCCGCTCCAGCGGCCCCGGGTCGGCGGCCTGCGGATCGAAGGCCAGCAGCCGGAAGCCGGGGCCGAAGAGGTCCAGGGTGGAGCGGCCCGGAGCGAGCCAGGCGTGCGGAGCGCGCGATCCGGGGCGGCTGTTGGGGCGGTCCACCGGCTCGTCGGCAAGGGCAGCGGCGCCGCCCACCAACTCCTCCTCCGGCAGCACGATCTGCGAGGCATAGCGGTAGCCCATGTGGATCATGGGCGCGTCGAACTCCCGCCGGGCTCCTTCTGCTTCCAATCGTGCGGCCAGGTCGGCGCGGACGGCGGCACCGACCGGGCCGTCCTCGTACAGCTCGGCGGGCAAGGTCCGGTCGATGGTGCGCCGCAGGTTGCGGTGTGCCTCGTCCAGCGCTTCGAGGGCCACCGGGCGGCGTTCGGCCTGATAGCTGTCGAGTAGCGCCGGGCCTGCCCAGCCGGCGAGTTCGGCGGCGAGCTTCCAGCCCAGGTTGGCGGCGGCGGCGATGCCGGCGTTCGCGCCGAAGCCGCCGGAGGGCGAGAGGGTGTGCGCCGCGTCGCCGAGCAGGAAGACACGGCCGCTGCGGAACTCGGTGGCCAACCGGTGGGTCAGCCGCCAGTACTGATCGGAGAGCACGCGCAGCGGGGTCGGCACCGCGATGGCGCGACGGAGCAGGGCCATCGCCGGTTGCGCGGCCTCGGGTGTCCCGCCGCACCGGATGGAGAGCCGGAACATCCCCTGGCCGTCCACCGCACGCAACGGGAACCTGAGGGCGTCGGAGAGCAGCAGGTAGTAGAAGAGGGCGTGCCGCTCACCGAGTCGGGCGCGCAGCTCGGGGGCCTCGAAGAGGATGTTGCGCAGCACCTGGGTGGGGTACCTGGCGGGTGCGGTGATGCCGATCGCGGCGCGCACCGCGGAGTCGGCGCCGTCGGCGGCCACCAGGTAGCGGGCCTGGATCGTCGCGGTGGCGTGGCGGGCGCGGTCGTTGACCTTCGCGGTGACCGAGTCGTTCGCCTGTTGGAGGCCTTCCAGGCGGTGGCGCAGCAGGAGCGGCCCGCCGGGATGGTGGCCGAGGGCGTCGGCGAGCAGCGGGGTGAGCCAGTGCTGGGGGCAGATGGCCTCGGGTTCGGGGGTGTGGCGGAACGGGGCCCTGGTGGCTGTGGTGCCGACCCGCAACCGGTGGACCTCATGGCCGCCGACTCGGGTGACCCATGCGGTGTCGAGGCTGTGGTCCGTGGGCCAGCCGGCCTCGCGGATCCGGTCGGCCAGGCCCCAGCGGCGGAAATGCTCCATGGCACGCGGGCCGACGGCGCTCACCTTGGGGTGCGGGACGGTGCCGTCACCCGCGTCGATCAGCACGAAGTCGACGCCTTGGAAACGCAGTTCGAGGGCGAGCGCCAGCCCGACCGGTCCGGCGCCGACGATCAGCACCTCGGTTTCGGATGGCAGGCTCTGTTGGGCGTCCCTCATGCTCTGGTGGGCGTCCCTCATGCTCCGAGGGGCCTCCGTCGAGCTCTCCGTCATGAGCCGCCTCCGAAGAGTCCGTCCAGGTAGTCCAAGGTCCCGCCGACGTGCTCCGGTATGAGCTCGCAGTCGCGCACCGCCTGTCGCAACCGGCGGGTGCGGCGGCGCAGCAGCTCCCGGGCTCGGAGCGGGTCGGGCACTGGGGTAGGGGCCCGGGTGAGCGCGAACGGCGGACCGGCGGTGCGCCCGGGCACACCGGACGGGATGGTGGCCAGCAACTCGGCCAGGGGGCGGAGCACGCCGTTCATCACATCGATGGCGGCGTTCATCAGCGCCGAGCGGCGCAGGCTGGGCGTGCTCGCCTCGCCGAAGTGCTGGACCATCAACTGCGCTGTCAGAGCGTAGGACTCGTCGCAGAGCCGGGCCAGCTCACGAGCCGTCGGGTCGGTGATCTGCTGCTGGTTTCCGTTGGCGGTGTGCCTGGTCGGGTTGCGCAGCACGGGGTAGCCGAGGGCGGGGACCAGGTGACCGCTCGGGTCGGGGTCGAGGGGGCCGAGGCTGTCGAGCAGGACCGCGATCCTCCGGAAGGAGTCGTAGTGCGATTCCTCTCCCGACCCTCCCGACCCTCCCGATCCTTGCTGCTCCGGGGCTGACTCCTGCCCCTCGCCCTGTTCGGTGACGAAGTCGATGGCGAACAGGGCGCTGGAGAGGTCGTCGACTTGGAGCTGGTAGTCGGGATGGGTCGAGTTGACGGCCTGCCGGAGGAAGACGTGGTGTTCGCCGCCGGCTCGCCGGGTGCCCTTCTCGAACAGCTCCGGCTGGTGGCGCAGCCCCTCGCGAATGGCGGCGTAGAGACCGCTGAGCGTGTCGGAGCGGGCCGGCCCGGTGGCGGTGCGGCTGCCGTAACACGGTTCGGGAAAGGTGCGGTCGGGCTGTTCGAGGGTGATGAAGCGCTGGACGCTGCCCGGGGTGAGGCCTTCCAGCGCGAGGTCGAGCGGGATCCGCGACTGGCGGTTGACGGTGCCGAAGTCGATGGCGGGGAACCGGAACGGCTCACCGATCGCGGTCAGCACGTTGTTGACGACCAGGAAGTGGGTCATCTCCTCGCGGGCGACTCGCAGCAGGGTGCTGCGGATGCCGTGGTCGAGCGTTTCGCCGCCGTCGCCGCTGATCAGCCGCAGCCGCTCCGCACTCCAGGCACCGTGCCGCTGGTAGGCCAGGCCGGCGCCGTGCGTGGGCAGGGAGTAGGCGGCGTACAAGTACTGCAGGGTGACGGCCAGTTCGAGGGTGACGGCCTCGTGCAGGGCGGCGACCAGCTGGGCGCGGGTGGTCAGGTGGGTCGGGGCCCGTCGCCGGGCGGAGTCGAAGGTGAGCAGGGCGGGTGGGGCCTGCTGCTTGCGCAGGTAGGCGAGCAGCAGGCGGGCCTTGGGCTCGGTGAGGTCGCGGGTGGGCGGCATGTAGTAGGTGCGGGTCTTGTTGCGCGGGTCGCACATCTGCCAGACCAGCCGGGCGTAGGTTTCCACTCGGGCCCGGTCGGCCAGGCTGAAGACCTCTTCCTTCATGAAGCTGGAGGTCAGCTCGTAGAAGGCGAAGACCTCGCGGTAGAGGAGGTCGAAGGTCAGCTGCTCGGGCGGCAGTTCGGCGAGCCGCCAGTCATCGGGCAGGACCCGCACGGCGGCATGGCCGACGCCGGACCAGTAGCCGTGGATGTCGGCGTCGTCGTAGCGCTCCGCGGCGCTCGCTGCCAGGCCGGCCGCGCTGCGGTCGGCCGGGGCGAGCGGGTCGGACGGGCCGGGAGCGTCGGGCGGGGCGAACAGCAGGCGGGCGCAGCCCGCTTGGGCGCCGCGCACCGTGAATCGGGCCAGGCCGTCGGAGTCGGTGTCCAGGCTGCACGACTCGCCCCAGTCACCCCGGTCGGCCCGGTCCACCGGTTCGGGGCCGCCGGACCGCAGGCGCACCACCGGCTCGGCGGCACCCTCGTCCAGGGGGCGCGCCCTCGGGTTCGGGTACTGCTCGACTCGGATGCCCTGGACGGCGGTTGGGCGACCGCGAACCAGGGAGCGGATGGTGACCTCGGTGTCGTACTCGGCGTCTCCCGGGTGGCGGGGGTGTTCCATGATCAACCCGGCCTGGTCGCTCTGGATGTTCACCTCCTGCTCGTGCAGGGCCGGCAGCCGGGTGCCATCGGGGGCGACCCAGTCCAGTCGCAGCGGTTCCACCGGGTCGGCCGGGCCGGGCGCGCCAGCCGGGCCGGGCGCGCGGGGAACGGTGAGCACGGTGCGTGGCAGCGGGTCGGGCAGCTCCGCGATCAGCTGGTCGGTGCCGGCGGTGCGCAGCTCCCAGTGGCCGCGGCCCGCTCGACCGCCGCCGGGTGCCGCGATCAGGTTGACGCCGACCTGCTGGTCGTCGACGGCGACGCAGAGCTGCCGCGGTGCGGCGGGCGTCAGCGGCTGCGGCTCGGGCCCAGGCCCGGGGCGGGCGGTCAGCAGGCGCCCGGCGGGGCAGCTGCGCAGCTCGCCGCTGTGCCAGGGGGCGATGGTGCCGTCCAGCTGCCAGCCGAGGGGCCGCCCGGTGGGCAGCGGGGTGGGCGGCAGATTGAGTGCGAACTGCACCACCAGGCCGGCCGCCGCGCCGCTCTCGGTGAGCTCACGCAGCCGGGCCACGGTCGGCGAGGGCTCGTCGGACGGCCAGCTCAGCGCCCCGGCCGGCACGGTGAACTGGTGGACGCTGCGCAACGGCAGCCGTGGCACGGCCGACCGACCGGGTGGGAAGACCTGCCAGCGGGGTGGCTGCCAGCCCGTCACCTCGCCGCTGCACAGATAGCCGACGTCATGGGAGCGGCCGAGCCGCCCGAAGCAGAAGTGGCCCACCATCAGGGTGGTGGTCCAGGAGGAGGCCGGATCGATGTCGAAGACCCGGGCCCGGTTGGCGGTGGTGGCGAAGTACTCGTTGTAGTGGCCCCACATGTCGACGCTGCGGCCGATCACCGGGTCGGGCTCGGGCGGCTGCGGGTCGACACCGGTGACGGTGGCATCGACGGTGAAGTGGCCGTTGCCGCCGAAGTGGGCGCCCGGGGCGGTGCGCAGCTCCAACTGGTCGAGCTGCTGGTGGTATTCGTGGGCCGGGCGGTCGGCCGGAAACGGCTGGCCGGCCGGGGTGAGCGCGGCGTTTCGCGCCAGATCCAGCAGGCCGGTGCGCAGACCGGTGGGCAGCTGGGTGGTGGCCGTCCCGGAGAAGTGCAGCCGTGGCAGGTCGAAGACGCTCATGCGCCCACCTCGCAGGGCTCGTCGGCTTCGAGTGCCGAGGCCGGATAGCGGTGGATCTGGCGCACCGCCTGCTGGGCGGACTCCACGGCGCCCTCGATCCAGGCGGGATAGCTGGAGCAGTGCTCGCCGGCGAAGAACAGCCGGCCCTGTGGCCGGGCCATCCGGTCGCGCTCCTCGTCGCAGGCGACGGCGTCCTTGCCCCAGCGCACGGCGGCGGCCCCTTGGGTGGAGGGCTCGCTGCCCCAGACCTGGTCGGCCACGGCCAGCACCATGCCGGGGCGCCGCAGTTCGGGGTGGACGGCGCCGAGTTCCTCCAGCACGGCCGCGATCCGGGTGGGTCGGCTGAGCGAGCCGAGCTGGTCGGCGTCCCGGCCGATGGTGTAGCTGGCCAGCAGGGCGGCGCCCAGCCGCGGGTCGCCCTCGACGGGTGGGTAGTAGGTCTGGCGGATCAGCCCGCCGGTGAAGGAGCCGCCGCCTCGGATGCCGTCGCACTCCCAGAACGGCTCCCGGCAGTGCAGCGCGACCTTGGTGGCGTTCCAGTAGCGCTGGCTGCCGATGGCGGCCATCTTCTCGTCGTCCAGCCCGTGCAGCTCCAGGCCGCGCAGCACCGAGAACGGGATGGTGCAGAGCACGAAGTCGCAAGCACGGGTCCGAGTGCCGAAGCCGTGCCGGATGCGCAGCCGGACCTGACGGCTGCCGACCTCCAGGCCGGTCACCTCGTTGCCGCAGTGCACCGGGCCGCGGATCCGCTTGCGCAGCCGGTGCACCAGTTGGTCGAGGCCGCCGCGGAGCCGTAGCAGGGTGGAGCCGGTCTCGTTGACGATGTCGTCGACGAAGCGGTAGAGCCGCCCGCGGCAGCCGGCCCTGATCTGCGGATGGTCGGCGAACAGGGCGCGCAGGTCGATCAGTTCGGCGCTGCCGGAGGTGCCGGTGTAGCGGCTCAGGTCGATCCCGGCGACCAGGCCCATCAGCTCGGCGTCCAGTCCGTGGCTGACCGCGTCGCGGAAGTCGCCGGGGGCGAGCGCGTTGACCCGGACCGCCATCCAGGCGCCGAAGAGCAGCATCTCCGGGCTGTAGCAGGAGAGTTCGGCGGCAGGCAGCCGGCTGCTCAGCTCCTCGACCAGGGTGGCGGAGGCCTCGCGGATCCGCTGGTGGCCCTGGCTGGTGTGGACGTAGGCCGCCTCGTCCTGGAAGAGCGTGGTGAACTCCTGCAGTTGGTCGGCGAGCCCGAGGGTGCGCAGGTAGCCCATGGTGCGCTCGTGGGCGGCGGGTATCCGCATCGCGCCCAGCTCGACCAGCGGACCGGGGCGACCGGGCAGGAAGCGGTGGGTGCGTATCCGGCCGCCGATCTCCGGGTGGCCCTCCAACACGTCGACCTGGTGGCCGAGCCGCTCCAGCTCGTAGGCCGCCACCAGGCCGGCGACACCGGCTCCGATGATCGTGACGCGCTTCGCCGCCATGCCATCCCCTTCGGTCGGGCGACCGGCTGGTGCTGGTCGTCGGTCGGTGGCTGGTTCCCCGACTATCTATCAATTGTCCGAAAGGTCACCCTTCGTCCACATCCCCAGACCTGACGGGTTATCAGCGACCGAGCCACACGGTCACCACCCGTTCACGCCAACTGACCGCCGATCACCCCGCATGATCGAACGGTTTGCCATGGCACGCACCCGAACGACCCATTGCCACAGCCATGCTGGAGAGCGACCACACGCGCGCCTGAGAAGGAGGGATCAGCGATGGCACGAACGACACCGCAGCCGCAGTCCGCACCGCCCACTGCCCACGGCCCGATGCCCCAGGCGCTGGAAAGCGCGGTCTACGGGCTGTTCGCCACCTGTGCACTGGATCTCGCCGTGCGGCACGGCGTCTTCCGCGAGCTGACCGAGCACGGGCCTAGCCGCTCGGCAGAGTTGGCCACCGCGCTCGGGGTGGACCAGGACACCCTCGGGCGGCTGCTCACCCTGCTCCGCTCCCTGGAGGTGCTGGCCGCCGACGGCGAGGGCCGCTACACCGTGCCCGATCAGGCCCGCCCCTACCTGGACGGCAGTGACGCGCGGTATCTCGGCGGCTTCGTCCACCACCTGGTCGACAGCACGTTCGGCCGGCTGCGGCACCTGGAGAGCTGCCTCACCCGGGGCAAGGCCGCGGCCGACGCCACCCGGCCCGAGCCCTTCGCCGAGATCTACCGGGACGAGGAGGCCACCGATCGCTTCCTGGACGCCATGTGGCAGCTCAGCTTCGACGTGTCCGGGGAGCTGGTGGAGGCGGCCGGCTTGGATCAGGTCCACCACCTGGTGGATGTCGGCGGTGCCGGCGGACCGTTCTCGGTGGCGGCGCTGCTGCGCCGTCCCGGGCTCCGCGCCACCGTGTTCGATCTGCCGCAGGTGGCACCACGGCTGCAGCAGGCCCGGCAGCGGTACCGGCTCGGCGCCCGGCTCGCCTTCATCCCCGGGGACTTCCACCGGGACGAACTGCCGCGCGGGGATTGCCTGGCGTTCGGCTACATCCTCTCCGACTGGACCGACGACACCTGCCTGGAGCTGCTGCGCAAGGCGCATCGCGCGCTGGCACCGGGCGGCCTGGTGCTGGTCATGGAGCGGCTCTTCGACGAGGACGGCTACCGTCCGCTGGCGACCGCCGCGATGAACCTGTCGATGCAGGCGGAGACCCAGGGGCGCCATCGCACTGCGGCGGAGTATCTCGCCCTGCTGCGGAGGGCCGGGTTCGCCGGCTGCGAGGTGCGCCGTTCCGGCCGGGAGAAGCACTTGGTGATCGGGCGGCGTGCCGACAACGCCCATCCGCCCGGACGGTGGTGGTGAGCCATGACCGAATGCCCGGAGCCTTCGGCCGGTCCGGCACTCCCCGGCCGGAGCGAGGAAATACTGCGCATGCAGAGCTCGTTCGGGCGGGCCGCACTGAGCGCGGCTCAGCGGGAGCAGCTCGCCGACTACTACGAGGAGGCCTGCCGGCCACACGGCGAGAAGTCGGCCGCGTCCCGGGAGGAGCGCCAAGTGGTCGCGCTGCTCACTCGTCCGTTCAGCCGGCAGCCGGACATCCCCGAGTACTACCGCTACACCAGCCTGCATGTCTACGACTGGTTCCTGACGCTCTATCACCGCGAGCCGGTGGCGGCCGGGATCACTGCCCTCCGGGCCACCCTGCTCGACTTGGCGGAGCGGGAGCGGACTCCGCTGCCGCCGCAGCCCGGGTACGGCCCCGCCGAGGCTACGGAACGCCGCGCCAGGTTGGCCGGCCTGATCGAGACGCTCGACGGCCTGCTCACCGCTCCCTGGGGGCAGTCCGACGAGCGGCTCGGCCGACGGCTCCAGGTGCTGGTCCAGTGCACCGGCCTGCCGCAGTCGTCGATCCACCACGAGCACCTGTTCCTTCGTTCGGTGCACGCCTGCGAGCTCGCGTTCTTCCTCACCCGTTGGAGTGCTTGTCAGGCGATAGCGGCCATCTGCGCGGGCGACCGGAAGTCGGCGGTGCAGCACACCCTGCGTACCGCCGGCTGCGCGGATCTGTTCAGCGGTGTGCTCCATGTGCTGCGCACGCTCTCGCCGGAGCAGTTCATGAGCTTCCGGGCGGCGACCGGTGCGGCCAGCGCCGTGCAGTCGCTCAACTACCATCTGGCCGAGCTGGCGGTCTACGGGTTCGACCCGCGCAAGGCCGAGATCTTCCTGCGGCTGCGCCATCTGCAGCGGCTCAACCAGTCGCCCTACCGGGACTTCTGGCCGCTGCGGGCCGCCGTGCGGACCGTTCGCGACCCGGATCTCAGTGCGGCGCTCAGCATGGTGGAGCGCTCGCTGCGCTCCTGGCGGGGTCGGCATTACGGCTTCGGCCGCATCTATCTGCCACAGGACATCAAGGGCTCCGGCGGCACCGAGGGCGCCGGCTATCTCAAACGCATCGTCGACAAGGAGATCTGCGCCACCGGCCCACCCGGCCCGGTGCCCGAGGCCATGTTCCGCTTCGGGCTCTCCTGAGCCACCGTGATATCGAGAGCGGCATAAGGTCATACCTGACTTGTCGTCAACTTCTCTGTGTCACAAGGGAATCAGCTTACTCCAGTCATATCGTCACACCACTTGTGCATATCCATCGAAAGGACTCCCCCATGAGCAACGCCCCCGTGCTGAACGCCGCCCTGGCCCGCCGCATCCTGGATGCCGCCCTGGCCCAGGCCGTGCAGCTGAACGTCGCCGTCGCGGTCGCGGTGGTGGACGCCGGCGGCAATGTGCTGACCGTCGCCCGGGCCGATGGTGCGACCTTCTGGGCCACCACGGTGGCCACCCACAAGGCGGTCACCGCCGCCGGGCTGGGCATCCCCACCCTCGACTTCGGCAAGGCCGCCGCGGCCGACCCGGTGCTGCTCGCCACCATGGCCGCCCAGCCGGGCTTCGCCCTGCTGCCCGGCGGCATCCCGATCATGATCAACGGCGCCATCGCCGGAGCGATCGGGGTAGCCGGCGGCACCCGTGGCGAGGACCAGCCGGTGGCCGAGGCCGGCGTCGAGGCCGGCGCGGCGGGCTGACACCGGCGTCCGCCGTCCCATCCGACTGCTGCCGGTGCGCTCGCGCGGCGCACCGGCAGCGCACCCTCCGCCCGGGAGACTCGACCTCATGCGCGTATCGGTGATCGGCTGCGGCCACCTCGGCACCTCACATGCTGCCGCGATGGCCGAGCTGGGGCACGACGTGATCGGTGTCGAACAGGATCCGGAGAAGTGCCGGGCCTTGGCCGCCGGCCGTGCGCCGTTCTTCGAGACCGGGTTGGACGAGCTCCTGGCCAAGCACACCGCCGGCGGTCGGCTGCGTTTCAGCACCGAGCTGGCCGCGGCCGCCGACCACGCGGAGCTGCACTTCGTCGCCGTCGGTACCCCGCTGCGGCCGGACGGGCAGGGCTATGACGTCGACCAGGTGGTGGGCGCCGTGCGCTCGCTGGTCCCGCTGCTGCACCGGCCGTGCACCATCGTGGGCAAGAGCACGGTGACCGTGGGCACGGTGACCCGTCTCCAGGCCATCGTCGACCAGTTGGCCAATGTGCCCGGCGTGGAGCTGGTCTGGAACCCGGAGTTCCTGCGCGAGGGCCATGCGGTCATCGACACCCTGAAGCCGGACCGGATCCTGGCCGGGCTCAGCTCCACGGCGGCCCGCAAGGCCCTGGAGGAGGTGTATGCGCCGATCCTGGCCCGCGGCGAGGCCCAACTCATCATCACCGATCCGGCCACCGCCGAGGTCGCCAAGTCCGCAGCCAACGCCTGCCTCGCCGCCAAGATCTCCTTCGCCAACGCGATGGCCGAGGTCTGCGAGCTGACCGGGGCGGATGTCGCCGAGGTCACCCGGGTGCTCGGCATCGACCCGCGCATCGGGCCGCTCGGCATGCGGCCGGGCATCGGGTACGGCGGCGGCTGTCTGCCCAAGGACCTCGCGGCCTTCACACATCGGGTCAAGGAGCTGGGTGCGGTGCGGGCGGCCGGGCTGCTGGACGCCGTCGAGGCGGTGAACCAGGGCCGCTTGGAGGCCGCCGTGGAGCTGGTGGAGCGGGCGGCGGGCGGCACCCTGGACGGAGTCCGGGTCGGCTTGCTCGGTGCCGCGTTCAAGGCTGGTACCAGCGATGTGCGGGACTCCCCCGCCCTGCGGCTGGCCGACCGCCTCCATCTTCGCGGTGCCACCGTGGTGATCCACGACCCGCAGGCGCTCCCGTACGCACAGCGGGCGCTGCCACTGGCGCAGTACCGGGAGACCGCCCTCGAAGCCGCCGCCGATGCGGATCTGCTGGTGATCGGCACCGAGTGGCCCGAATATGTGGCGAACCCTCAACTCCCATCCGCAGCAGCCATCATGGTGCGTCGTCTGGTGCTGGTGGATGTGCGCACCGCGGTCGATCCGGCCCCCTGGTCGGCCGCCGGCTGGTCGGTCTGGCAACTCGGCCGCCCGGTCAGCCGTCCAACGGTCCCACCGGCGACCGCCGCACCGGCAGGCTGACCTCGCCACCGTCAGCCCCGGTCGGCGCCGGTGCACAACGCCCGGGCGGCGGTCGCCGGCAGGCAGCCGAGCCGGGTCGATCCGCACAAGGCGTAGCCGAACTCGTCCTGCGGCCGGATCCCGTCGACGGTCGGGCAGGCCTACCTTCGGTGTACCGGGTGCGCCGCGAGTCGGGCGCGACGCACCCGATATGCGCCAGAAGGGACCGGCCGATGACCGTCCAGCTGACCGTGGAACAGGTGGAGCAAGCGCAGGCGGAGCAGACGGAGCAGGCGGTGCCCTTCACCAGTACCGAGATCTGCCCGGAGGCGCGGGTCGCCGCGCTGCGGGTGCTGGCCTCCGGTCGGGTCGCGACCGGGGCGCAGGCTGCCATGTTCGAGCGGGAGTTCGCGGCCCGGGTGAAGGCTCGGCATGCGGTGGCGGTCTCCTCGGGGACGGCGGCGATCGAACTGGCCCTGCGGGCGATGCGACTGCCACCGGGCGGAATCGTGCTGGTTCCGGCGGTGACCTTCTGCGGGGTGGCGCAGGCGGTGCTGCATGCGGGCCTGCGGCCGCTGCTGGTGGACGTCGATCCGGTGACCGCGATGCCCAGCCCCGCGACCGTGGCCGCCGCACTGCAGGGGCATGCGCACGGGCGGATCCGTCCGGCCGCCATGCTGGTGCTGCACTTCGGCGGCGCCCCGTCCCCGTTGCCGGAACTCGCGGCCGCGGCCGGCCTGCCGCTGTACCGGGTGGTCGAGGACGCGGCGCACGGCCCAGGCACCACCATCCACGGGCGCGCGGTCGGCGCTCTGTCCCGGGCCGCTTGCTTCAGCTTCTCCCCCACCTCGAATCTGCCGATCGGCGAGGGCGGCATGGTGACCTGCGACGACGGCGAGCTCGCCGCCCGGGTCCGCCGGGCCGGCCGGAACGGGATGTCCGCCGACGTCCGCCAGCGCGACGGTACGGCCGGCAGCGCCTGGCACTTCACGGTCGAGGACGGCGGCCTGAAGGCGAACATGTCCGATCTGGAGGCCGCGATCGGCCGTGCCCAACTGCGCCGACTGCCCAGTTGGCAGCGCCTGCGCGAACAACTCGCTGCCGGCTACACGCTCCGGCTGCACGACGTGGGCACGCTGCTGCCCCCGTCCATACCGACCGGAGGACGGCACGCCTGGAACCTCTATGTGCTGCAGGTGACCGAGCGCTACGGCCGGTCGCGTGACGAGTTGGCCGCCGCGCTGGCGGAGCGCGGCATCAGCACCGCCGTGCACTACGTCCCGCTGCACCGGCTCGGCTACTTCCGCCATGCGGCGCTGCGGCCGATCAGCGGACTGCCCGGCGCCGACCAGCTCTTCCCCCGGTTGCTCTCGCTGCCGCTCTACCCCGGCCTCACCGAGCACCGGGTGGACCGCATCTGCGCCGAGCTGCACCGGCTCGCCCGCTGATCCCAGGCGGCCTGGTCGGTCCCGGTCCGCGCCCTAGTCGGTACCGTTCCGGCCTGTCGAGTCGGTACCGTTCCGGCCAGTCGGTGCCCTTTGGCCGAGCGGTCCGGTCGGTGCGGCGCGGTCGGCCTGATGGGCCATGGCGACGGCTTCCAGGCGGGAGTGCACGCCCAGCTTGTCCAGCACGTTCTGCACATGGGTGCGGGCGGTGCTGGTGGTCATCCGCAGCGCGCGGGCGATCTCGATGGTGTCATCGCCCTCGGCCAGGCGGGCCAGCACCTCGCGCTCCCGGTGGGTGAGCCGGTGCAGCGGCTCTGCGTGGTCCGGGGTGCGGGCCCGGCGCAGCGCCTCCTGGGCGAGGGTCGGCTCGATGAAGCGCTCACCGGCCGCGACCGTGCGCAACGCCCGGTCCAGCAGCTCAAGCCCCTTGTCCTTGCCCAGGTAGCCGGCGACTCCGGCGGCGGCCGCCGCGACCACCGCGTCCGGGTCCAGCTCCCGGGAGAGCGCCACGATCCCGATGCCGGGGTCACTGCGCCGGATCTGGGCGATGGCGTCCAGGGCCCGGCCGTCCAGGAGTTGCAGGTCGAGCAGGCACAGCTCCGGTCGGCAGGCGGCTACGGCACGCAGCAGCCCGCCTCTGGTGGTGGCGGTCGCCTGCACCAGGTAGCCGCGCCCGGCGAGCACCAGGGCCAGCGCCTCGGCGTGCAGCCGGCTGGCGTCCGCGATCACCAGGCGGGCCAGCGGGCGGGGGCCCGCCGCAGCGGGCGGTGGCGCTGCGGGTCCTGCGGAGCGTTCCCGGGGGCGGCTCCCGGGTCGGCCCATGGACGATTCGGTCATGGCGCTGCCCTTGCCTGTGCGGCCGGCCGCCGGGCGTCGCGCTCCGTACCGCTGCCCGGAGCGGGTTCCGGTGCGCCTGCCGCGCGATCCGGCATCCCCCCGTGTCATCCAGCGAATCAGACAACATCGCCGCAGTCCACCGGCGCCTCTATTCTCGAACCGTGGCCGGCGAGATCCAGGTCGTGGTGGCCGACCGCCGACGCTCGGTGGCCGAGGTGTTGGCCCTGGGACTGCGGCAGGTCGGGATGGCCAGCCATGCGGTCACCGGGATGCGCGCGGCCTGCCGGGTCGCCGCCGCGGAGCACGCCGATGTGGTGGTGGCCGATATCGGACTGGTGGCCGAGGAGGGCGCCGCCTCGCCGTGGCCGCGTCGGCTCGGCGTTCCGCTGGTGGTGCTCAGCGATGGTGGCCGCAGCGAGGATCTGGCCTGTGCGGCGATCCGGGCCGGGGTGCGCGGCTGGGTGTCCAAGGACAGCTCGATGCAGCAGTTGCTCACGGTGATCCGCGGGGTCCGGCGCGGGGAGACCTGGATCCCACCTTCCTTGCTCACCCGGGTGCTGAGCGAGTTGATGACGCTGCGCGACAGCTTGGAGGAGGAGAGTGGGCGGCTGGCCAGCCTCACCGCCCGGGAGCGCGAGGTGCTGGGGTGCCTGTCGGCCGGGATGAGCCGAGCCGAGATCGGGCGGCGGCTCTTCCTGTCCACCAACACCGTGCGCACCCATGTGCAGAATCTGATGATCAAACTGGATGTGCACTCCTCGGTCGCGGCCGTGGCACTCGCGCACCGCGTCGCACCGCCCGACGCCCTGAACCCGCCACCGGCGCACCGGCCCTGATGACGCTGCCACCACCGCCGCCCCGGTACCGCCGCGCAGTGGTCCGGCGTGCGGATCGTCCGGCAGACGGCCAGTCCGGCCTGGAGATCATCCGGCCTGCGAATCATCCGGCCCATGGGCCACCATCCGACCTGCGGGCCCCAGTACGTTTCTCCCATGACGCGCGTACTCGTAACCGGCGGTGCCGGTTTCATCGGCTCGGAATTCGTCCGCTCGATGCTTCGCACCCGACCACTGGACCGCGTCACGGTATTCGACAAGCTGACCTATTCGGGCGTCCGGCAGAATCTTGCGGAGGTGGCCGACCATCCCCGTTTCTCCTTCGTACTCGGGGACATCTGTGATCCGGTGGCGGTGGACCAGGTGATGGCCGGTCAGGACGCGGTGGTGAACTTCGCCGCCGAGTCACATGTGGACCGCTCGATCCGGGGCGCCGAGGACTTCGTCCGCACCAATGTGATGGGCACTCAGGTGCTGCTGGATGCCGCGCTTCGGCACCGGGTCGGCCGGTTCGTCCAGGTCTCCACGGACGAGGTCTACGGCTCGATCGACCGCGGCTCGTGGACCGAGCGGCAACCGCTCGCTCCCAACTCGCCCTATGCCGCCAGCAAGGCCGGGGCCGATCTGCTGGCCCTGGCCTGCCATCGCACCCATGGCCTGGATGTGGTGGTCACCCGATGCTCCAACAACTACGGCCCTTACCAGTTCCCGGAGAAGGTGATCCCGCTCTTCACCACCAGGTTGCTGAACGGCCGTTCGGTGCCGCTGTACGGGGACGGGCGCAACGTGCGCGACTGGCTGCACGTCCAGGACCATGGCCGGGCCCTCGCCCTGGTCCTTGACCGCGGCCGAGCAGGCGAGGTCTACCACATCGGTGGCGGTACCGAGATCTCCAACCGTGAACTGACCGACCTGCTGCTCACGGCCCTTGACGCGGACCCGGGGTTGGTGGAGCGGGTGCCGGATCGCAAGGGCCACGACCGGCGGTACTCGCTGGACACCGAGAAGATCCGGACCGAGCTGGGCTTCGAACCGCGCATCCCGTTCACCGACGGCCTTGCGCAGACCATCTCCTGGTACCGCGACCACCGAGACTGGTGGGAGCCGCTGCTTGAGCGTGCGGCTCTGGAGTGACCCGGTGGCGGTGAGCCTGCAACGCACTGGGCCCGGTGGGCACCGGCACCACTAACGTTTCTCTGACGGCGTGTCAATCCTGCTAAGTCGCAGGCCGAACCAGCCCCGGCGACCATCCCACCGACCGATCCTGCACAGCCCGCCGACTTCTCGTCACACGTAGTCCGCAGGTCGGGAACAAACCACTGAACAGGCCCGTTGGCCTGCAAAATGACGCAACAGAACGACGCAACGGGAGGGTTGTCGATGAAGGCGATCGGATTCACCGAGAACGGCGCGCCCCAGGTCCTGCGCCCCGTGGAGCTGCCGGTGCCGGAGCCCGGGCCCGGCCAGGTGCTGATCAAGGTGGCGTATGCGGGCGTCAACTACGGCGAGGTCCAGCACCGCCTCGGTGACTTCGGGGCGCCGGACGGTGTGGACGTCACCGGGCTCGAGGCGTCCGGGCACATCGCCGCGCTCGGGCCCGGCGTGGAGCCGGGAGAGGGGTTCGCGATCGGTGACCCGGTCGCGGCCTACCTGCCCACGGGTGGCGGGTACGCCGAGTATGCCGTGGCGCCTGCCGAGTTGGTCTTCCCGCTGCACACCGCCGCGGGCGAGATCGACCTGCGCACGGCGGGCGGCGCCGGCCTGGTGCTGCCCACGGCCTACGGCCTGCTCGCCGAGGCCGCACGGCTCCGCCCCGGTGACACCGTGCTGATCCACGCCGCGGCCGGCGGAGTCGGTTCGGCCGCCGCGCAGTTGGCCCGCGCCCTCGGCGCCAAGGCCGTGTACGGCACCGTGGGCAGCACCGCCAAGGCCGAGTACGCCACCCGGTTCGGTTATGACGAACTCTTCGGCCGGGAGGGCTTCACCGAGGCCGTGCTGAAGGCCACCGGAGGTCGCGGGGTGGATGTGGTGCTCGACCCGGTCGGTGGCCCCACCCGCCTGGCGAGCCTGGAGGCACTCGCCCCGTTCGGCCGGGTGACGATCTTCGGTGAGGCCGCTCGCCATCCCGACCTCGAGCTGCCCCTGCTGTCGCTCTGGAAGAACAACCGCACGCTGGCCGGCTACAACATAGCCGACCTGTCCCGTCGTGATCCGCAGCTGGCGCGCAGTCACGGCCTCGCCGCCTTCGATCTGCTGGCAACGGGACAGGTGACCATCGACATCACCGGAGTGCTGCCGCTCAGCGCCGCCGTCGAGGCCCATGAGCGGATGCAGGCGGGTGCGGTGCAGGGCAAGCTGCTGCTCCAGGTGGCCGACGAAGCGTAGGCACCGGCGAGCGGCCCCTGCGGCGAGCGGTCAGCCCTCGGGTGGCCGGCCGAACCAGCGGGTCAGCGGAAGTAGTGCCCAGCATCAAGGTCCTCGATGAGGCCGGGCTCGACCGGGCTCCAGCCGAGGAGCTGCTGGGTCACGGCGCTCGATGCGGGGACGTCCGCCGCGTAGATGCCGCCGAGCCAGCCGAAGTGGTCAACCACCTCTTCGGCTGGGATGGCAGCGACGGGCAGGTTCAGGTGCCGGCCGATCACCTCGGCGATCTCGCGGACCGGAACGGCCTGGTCGGCAACGCCGTGCAGTCGGCTGCCGGCCGGTGCCGACTCCACAGCGAGCCGGAACAGCCGTGCGGCGTCGAGTCGGTGGACGGCGGGCCAGCGGTTGGTCCCGTCGCCCGGGTAGGCGGACACACCCTTGTCGCGGGCGACCCCGATCAGGGTCGGGACGAAGCCGTGGTCGCCCTCATCGTGCACCGACGGCGGCAGCCGGACCACCGAGGTCCGGACGCCGCGCTCAGCGAACCCGAGTGCCGCCTGCTCCGAAGGAATGCGGAACCCCCTGGGCGACTCGGGGTCGGCGGAGTCATCCTCAGTGCCGAGTCGACCAGAGGCCAGACCAGCCGTTCCGGAGGTGACGACCAATGGCCGGTCCGATCCCACGAGCGCCTCACCCAGTGCCTCGATCGCGCGCAGGTCCATTCGCGCGCCACCGACGAAGTCGGCGAAGTCATGCGCAAACGCGGTGTGGATGACGCCGTCCGCTGCCACCGCCCCTGCCCGCAGGCTGTCGAGGTCCTCCAGCGAGCCGCGGTGCACCTCGGCGCCGGCAGCGGTCAGTGCCTCCGCACCACGGTCCGAGCGAGCGAGGCCGAGCACCTTGTGCCCCTCCCCCAACAGCTCACGAACGATGGCGCTACCGATGAATCCGGTGGCGCCGGTGACGAACACGCGCATGGTGCACTCCTTCAGTACTTTCAGCACTCTCGGCACTCTCGGTGCTGCTGGGGTTTCTCCTCGCAGCGGCCCGGTAGTTCCACCATGCGGTCGCGAGCGCGAGCGCGTCCAAGACCGGCTCCGCACCGGGCCATACCGTTCGGGTATCACCGCAGCTCATACGGAATCGGAGAAGTCCACACCAGCCATGAATATGATGTCCCGTCATATCGACCATGCCTCATCACTCCCCGCTGCCGGCTTCATGGGCATCGCGGTGGATATCGGGATCGGGATGACCAGCTGAGGGGAGCGGAGATGATCCGCTGGGTATACGCCTTCGTAGACCGGCCGCGGGAGCACTTCACCGTGGCAGCCGAGTTCTGGACAGCGGTCACGGGGACTTCGCTCTCCGAACGACGCGGTACAGAAGGGGAGTTCGCAACCCTGCTACCGACTGGGACGAAGGTCGGGCACCAGGCGAGGACCACCGACGGCGCACCCGAACCGGACGCCTGCCTGAAACTGCAAGGCGTTGCGAGCGAATCGGGCGGGACGCACCTTGATCTGGCGGTCGAGGACATCCCGGCGCTGGTCGCGCGCGCGGTCTCGCTGGGCGCAACCGTGGTGGCCGAGCAGGGCTTCGTGGTACTCGCCTCCCCCGCAAAACAGTTGTTCTGCGCGGTCACCTGGCATGGCGAGGCGCGGCGGCCCAGCATCTTCGAAGGCGCCCGGCTCGACCAGATCTCGATCGACATCCCGCCGGAGCTGTACGAGGAGGAGACAACGTTCTGGGGCGAGCTGACGGGATGGCCGGTGCTGACCGGATCGCGGCCGGAGTTCCGAGCGGTGAAGCCACCGGCAGGGCTGCCGGTCCGGATCCTGCTCCACCGGCTGGGCACCGGGAACGCCATGAGCGCCCCGGCCTCACCGCACCGCTTGGGGCCTCAGGCCACCGCTGCTCCGCCCACCCCGGGCGTCCAACGCACCCAGGGTGGCCCGCACAGCACCGGCGAGCCCGCCAAGGCCGGCGCCCACCTTGACTTCGCCTGCGCAGACCGTGCCACCACCCGGGTGGCACATGAGAAGTTGGGCGCGAGCTTCGTCGCCGAGTACCCGTACTGGACCGTGATGAGCGACCCGACGGGCGCCCACTACTGCCTCACCGCCCGGGATCCGGACACCGGCCTGCTCGGCAACCCCCATGACTGACGTAGCAAGCCCCGACGCAGCAGTCCCGACGCAGCAGTCCTGACGTGCGAGTCCTGACGTGCGAGTCCTGACGTAGCAAGCCGACGTACCAACTCCTCAGCCCTGTCCGCCGACCAGCGCGTCACCCAACTCCGTGCGCCCGTAGAGCACCAGGCGTCCGGAGCGCCGGCGGCGGAGCAGGCCCGCATCGTGCAGCACCCTGAGGTGGCGGCCGACCGAGCCCAGCGGCTGGCCGGTCAGGGCAACCAGGTGCGTGGTGCTCAGCGGGGTCTCCAGGAGGACCAGCACCCGGGCGCGGGCCGGGCCGAGCAGCCTGGCGAGCGCCTCGGGCGGGGCGGCGGACCCAGCGTCGGCGAGTGCGCCGGTGCAGGGGTAGATGACGGCGTGTCGGTGCTGGTCCCAGGCCAGCCAGCCCTGGCTGGGCGTCACCGGTACGAACAGCAGCCGGGTGCCCGCGAGCTCACGTGGCGGCTGATCACGCAAGGTGATCCGCAGGCGGCTGGCACCGAGCCAGCGCATGCCGGGGCGTAGCTCGTCCAAGGCGGACTCCCAACCGCCGTGGGCGAGCCGGGCGGTGCGGACCAGGATGTCGCACTCCAGGATCCGGCGTCGGCGCGGCCAGTCCGGCTGGACGGTGTGCCGCCAGACACGGTCCAGCAACTCGGCCGCGCGCTGGGGCAGGTCGGGGCGGTCGAGCTCGGCGGGGAGCGGGCCACCGAGCGCCTCGGCCAGGTCGGCGCAGGCGACGGCGGGGGCGGTGCTGGCGAGACGGTCCAGTTCGCGGGCGAAGTCGGGTTCGGTCGCATCGGGGGTCGGGGTGAGGAAGGTCGCGTTCCAGGAGCCGCCCAGGCCCGCTCGGACCAGGCGTGCCGTGACCGGGTCGGCGGCCAGCCAGTCGCGGTAGACGGGCAGGTGGGCGGCCAACCAGGTCCGTTCACCGGGATCGGCCGCGATCGCCCGCTCCAGGAGCTTCAGGGCTGCCGTGGTCTCCGCGAGGGGCGAGACCGCGAACCGGCTTGCCGCCAGGGTGTCCGCGGTGACCTCCCACCAACTCAACGCCTGCGACCCTTCCACGCTGCCACACCCATCGCCCCCCGCCTTTCGCGCTCATGCCTTTCGCGCTCATGCCTTTCGCGCTCACGCGAAACGGTACCCGCGCCGCCGCAACCCCCGGCAGGCTCCCCGCATGCCCAGCTATCGCAACCTGTTCCGCACCCCGGAGTTCACACCGCTCTTCCTCCTCAACAGCGCCCAAGTCGCCGCCCAGACGGTCGGTTCGCTGGCGCTCGGCACCCTGGTCTTCAACTCGACCGGGTCACCGCTGCTGGCCGCCCTGGCGATGTTCGGCCCGGCGCTGGCCCAGGTGCTGGGCGCCGCCACGCTGCTGCGCGCCGCCGACCGGCTGCCGCCACGGGCCACGCTGGCGGGCCTGGCCCTGTTGTTCGCGGCCGGCACGGCGCTGCAGGCGGCACCGGGTCTGCCGGAGTGGGCGCTGTTCGGACTGCTGCTGGTGCTGGGGATGGCGGGGGCACTCGGCGGCGGGGTGCGGTACGGGCTGCTGTCCGAACTGCTCCCGGGCGACCAGTACCCGCTGGGCCGGGCCGCCCTGAACGTCGCCAACGGCCTGCTGCAGGTCTGCGGCTTCGCGGTCGGCGGCGTGCTCACGGCCGCCCTGACGCCCGGCCGGACGCTGCTGCTCGGCGCCGCGCTGCATCTGACGGGGGCGATCGCGGCCCTGCTGGGGCTGAGCCGCCGGACACCGCGTGCCGCTGCGGGCCACAGGAGCGTGCCCACCGCCCGGCTGCTCGCCGACCGGACCCGCCGTTCGGTCTACCTGGCGCTCTGGGTGCCGAACGGCCTGATCGTGGGCTGCGAGTCGCTCTTCCTGCCCTACGCTCCCCGGCAGGCGGGGCTGCTGCTGTCCGCGGCCGCCGCCGGGATGCTGCTCGGGGACGCGGTGGTCGGCCGGTTCCTGACACCGCGGTTGCGGGCCCGGCTCGGCATTCCGCTGAACCTCCTCCTCGCCGCGCCCTATCTGCTGTTCGCCGTCCACCCACCCCTGGCCCTCGCACTGGTAACGGCCGCAGTCGCCTCGGTCGGCTATGCGGCCGCGCTCCCGCTCCAGGAGCAGTTGCTCGCCCGCACGCCCGCCACCGGCCACGGCCAGGCGCTCGGACTGCACTCGGCGGGCATGGGCACCGCGCAGGGCCTCAGCGCGGCCCTGGCCGGCGCGGTGGCCGAGCACGCCGGCCCGGCACTCGCCATCGCACTGCTGGCCGCGGGTTCGCTGGCGGTCACCTCGGTCCTGGCACCGGGGCTGGCCGACCGCCCGCGCTAGCCAGCCAACCGGCCGGCCGGCCAACCGGCGGGCCAGCCGGCCGCGTCGCCAACCCGCCCCCCGCGCCTGCCCAACCGCCCTGTCAGTGGGCCACGGTAGTGTGGCTGAAGATCAACTGTCGCCGTACCGGTGGCAACCGGACCGAGAGGAGGGGAACCGTGCGTGACACTCAGCTGGCGGCCTATCTCCAGCGGATCGACGTACCCCGCCCCAGCGCCCCTGACCTGGCGAGCCTGCGCGCCCTGCAGCGAGCCCACCTCGCCGCGGTGCCGTTCGAGAACCTGAGCGTCCGGCTGGGCGAGCCGATCGTTCTGGACCAGGACGCGCTGGTCGCCAAGGTGGTGGAGCAGCGTCGCGGCGGCTTCTGCTACGAACTCAACGGTGCGTTCGCCGCGCTGCTCACCGCGCTGGGGTACCAGGTGGAGTTGCTCGGTGCCCGGGTGTTCACCGAGGGCACGCCGGGGATTCCGATGGACCACCTGACCCTGCGGGTCCAGCTCGACCAGGCGTGGCTGGTGGACGTGGGCTTCGGCCGGTTCAGTTTCCTGCCGCTGTGCCTGGATGAGCGCGGCGAGCAGGTCGACCCGGCCGGCACCTTCCGGATCACCGAGCAGCACACCGGGAGCAGCGGCTTTCCGCCGGACCTGGATGTGCTCGCCGACGGTCAGCCGCAGTACCGGATCGACCAACGCCCCTACCAGCTCGCCGACTTCGCACCGGTCTGCTGGTTCCAGGCGACGTCCCCTGCGTCCACTTTCACCCAGCGCACCTTGTGCTCGCTGCCCACCAAGGCCGGTCGGGTCTCCCTGGTCGGCAACCGGCTGATCCACACCGGCGACGACGGGGAGCGGACCGAGCAGCAACTGGCCACCGACCAGCAGCGGTTGGACGCCTACCGCGAGCACTTCGGCATCACGCTCACCCTGGACCAGCTCCAGCGCCTCGGCTGACCGGGCAGGATCAGTTCATCACGTTCTCCAGCGGCTCCCCGTTGGCGAACCGGGTGAGCTGTGCGCCGATCAGCCGCTGGGCGCGCGGCAGGAACGCCGAAGAGCTGCCCCCGACGTGCGGCGAGATCAGCACGCCGGGCGCGTGCCAGAGCGGGTGGCCGGCGGGCAGCGGCTCCGGGTCGGTGACGTCCAGCGCGGCCCGCAGCCGCCCGACCGTCAGCTCCGCGAGCAGGTCGTCGGTGCGCACCACGGCGCCGCGGGCCACGTTGACCAGCAGCGCGCCGTCCCGCATGGCGGCCAGGAACCGGGCGTCCACCAGGTGCCGGGTCTGGTCGGTGAGCGGCACGGCGAGGATCACCACATCGGCGTGCGGCAGCAGCTCGGGCAGCTCGGCGAGCGAGTGCACCGGGCCCTGCGGCGCGGTCCTGGCGGTGCGGGCCACCCGCGTCACCTCGACCTCGAAGGGGAGCAGCCGGGCCTCGATCGCTGCACCCACCGAGCCGTAGCCGACGATCAGCACCCGCTTGTCGGCCAGCGCGGGGTAGAAGCCGGACCGCCACTGCTCGGCGTCCTGGCCGCGTACGAAGCCGGGCAGGTCGCGCAGCGAGGCCAGAGCGAGCGCCACGGCGAGCTCGGCGGTGCTGGCGTCGTGGACCCCGCGCGCGTTGCAGAGGGTGACCCCGGCGGGCAGGTGCGGGGCGATGTCGTCGACCCCGGCGGTCTGCGTCTGGACCACCCGCAGGCGCGGCATCGAGCCGAGGAACGGCAGCACGGTGCCGGTCCGCAGATAGGGGGTGACCAGCATCTCGACGCGGGCGAGCAGCTCGGCGGGCGGCGGCCCGGGGCGGCCGTCACAGGCGTCGCCGTCGAAGGTGTGCAGTTCGAGGCCGTCGGGCAGGCCGGGGACCTGCTCGGCGGGGTACGGCAGCAGCACGACGGGCGCGGACCCGGTGGCAGCCGAATCCGTGGCAGCCGAATCCACAGCAACGGACGCGGTAGCAGCGGGCTCAGCGGCAGCAGACCCGCTGGCATCGGACTCGGTGGCGGCGGACGCGGTGGCAGGCGCAGGGATCATGTTGCGCAATCTACCGACCCGGCTGCACCCGCCCGCTACCGGTCCAGCGGCCGTCGTTTGGCCGCTCGACCGGCACTCCGTACGATTCATCGAGTAATCAGTACGGGTTACCAGGACGAGCAGGGAAGCGGCAGCGGAATGACGAGGGCAGTGGAGCAGCAGGTCGCGGGCGAGATCGAGTACGGTCCCGGCATCGACCCCGAGCGGCTGCGGCACTGCTTGGACGTGCTGGCGGAGCTGGACGAGCTGGATGTCGACCACCCGGACGCGATCGCCGTCCGCAGGGCGGTCGCGCACATCTTCCGCACCGTGAAGCAGCGCCGCCGCCAGGAGACGCGGGCGGCGAAGACCGCCAACGACCGTGCGGTGACCTCCCGGACCGCGACCGGCGCGCCGGGGCGGATCGACGACGAGACGGCCGGTGTGTTCGGCCTCACCTCGCCGACGCCGAGCCAGGAGATCGCCGGCATTCTGACGCGGCCGCGCTCCTGCTACGTCTGCAAGCAGCGCTATGTCGAGGTGGACGCGTTCTACCACCAGCTCTGCCCGACGTGTGCGGTCACCAATCGGATCAAGCGCGACCAGAAGGTCGACCTGACGGGTCGCCGTGCGCTCCTCACCGGCGGCCGGGCCAAGATCGGGATGTACATCGCGCTGAAGCTGCTGCGGGACGGCGCGCACACCACGATCACCACCCGGTTCCCGAACGACGCCATCCGCCGGTTCAAGGCGATGCCGGACAGCGCCGACTGGCTGCACCGGCTGAAGATCGTCGGCATCGATCTGCGCGACCCCGCCCAGGTGGTCGCGCTGGCCGACTCGGTGGCCGCGGACGGCGCGCTGGACATCCTGATCAACAACGCCGCGCAGACCGTGCGCCGCTCCCCGGCCGCCTACGCGGAGCTGGTGAGCGCCGAGTCGGCACCGCTGCCGGCCGGTGAGCTGCCGGCCAGCGAGGTCATCGGCGCGTTCGGCAGTGGCTCGGTGGAGCGTCCGGCACTGCCCGGGCGGGCGGGCGGCGACGGGCTGTCGGCGCAGCAGGTCGCCGAGCTGGCACTGGTCACCGGTTCGGCCTCGCCGGCCCGGATCGAGGCCGGCACGGCGATCGACGCGGGCGGCCTGGTGCCCGACCTGGTGGACACCAACAGCTGGGTGCAGACGGTGAGCGAGGTCGACCCGATCGAGCTGCTGGAGGTCCAGCTGTGCAACTCGACGGCGCCGTTCATCCTGGTCAGCCGGCTGCGCCCGGCGCTGGCCGCATCGCCGGCCCGCCGCAAGTACGTGGTGAACGTCTCCGCGATGGAGGGCCAGTTCTCCCGCGGCTACAAGGGCGCCGGCCACCCGCACACCAACATGGCGAAGGCCGCGCTGAACATGCTCACCCGGACCAGTGCCCGGGAGATGCTGGAGACCGACGGCATCCTGATGACGGCCGTGGACACCGGCTGGATCACCGACGAGCGGCCGCACCCGGAGAAGATGCGGCTGGCGGAAGAGGGCTTCCACGCCCCGCTCGACCTGGTGGACGGCGCGGCCCGGGTGTACGACCCGGTCGTGCGCGGTGAGCGCGGCGAGGACCTGTTCGGCTGCTTCCTGAAGGACTTCGAACCCAGCAACTGGTGATGACTGGAAGGAACAGCTGATCAGATGACCGCGACCCCGGCCATGCGCCCCCTCCTGGTGAACCCGCCGATCAAGTCACCCCTGATCGGCGCGGGGGTGATCGTTCCGACCACGGACGGTCGCGGTGTGCTGATCGG
The DNA here is from genome assembly GCF_006636205.1 of Kitasatospora acidiphila. NCBI lineage: Bacteria > Bacillati > Actinomycetota > Actinomycetes > Kitasatosporales > Streptomycetaceae > Kitasatospora > Kitasatospora acidiphila. Next base: position 1,008,418 of record NZ_VIGB01000003.1, read on the forward strand.
TCGCCGCACCACGGCCGGGGAGTCGCCGAGTTGGAGCCTGCCCGGTGGCAAGGCGGACCAGCCCGGCGAGTCCTTCGAGCAGACCGCCGCGCGCGAACTGGCCGAGGAGACCGGGATCGTGCTGCCCGCCGAGCGGATGCGGGTGCTGGGCGTGGTGCTGGACCATCTGGCGGGGTGGCCGCGGCTGACGGCGGCGGTGCTGGCGCCGCCGTCCGACGATCCGGCGTATGTCACCGAGCCGCACGCCTGCGCGGGTTGGGAGCGGCGGGGGCTGGACGAGCTGCCGGAGCCGATGTTCGGGCCGTCCGCCTGGGTGTTGGCGCAGTGGCTGCCGAACGCCGCCGAGCTGCCGCCGGGTGTGCACGCCTACCGCCTCTGACGGCGCGTCAGTCCTCCTCCAGCACGCCGACGAGCCAGCGGTCCAGCGCGGATGTGCACTGCTCGCCCCCCGATGGCACATGGGCATAGCTGCGGTCCAGGAAGTCCCGCAGGGCCCTCTCGGCCGCCCACAGCACGGCCGCCGCTCCATTGGCGCCGCGCAGCAGCATCCGTACGTGGTCGAGGTCGGCCTCGGGTTGCAGCACCACGTCGCCGTCGCCGGCCGGGGCGTCCAGGCCCTCGGCGAGCAGTTCCCGGGCGAAGGTCCAGCGCTCGGGGCCGCCGAGCGGCATCAGGAAGTCGACCCGGACCGCCAGCGGATCGTAGCTGTCATAGGCCCAGGTAGATCGCAGCGCGATCCGTTCCGGCTGGCCGGGGACCAGTAGTTCGATCTCCACCTCGGCCGTCACCGTCGAGTCGTTCACACTCATCTCGTACGCCTCCGATCCGGCCGGTGCGCTCCCCCGGGCGCTGTCGTGCGAGCGCTCCTGCCCCGATCCGCGCCGCCCAAACCCGGCGGCGCCCGCCGGATCGGCGCGAAGCCGCCGGGGCCTGCGCCAACTCGCCCGGGCCGGTGCGGACCTGCGCACCTGGCCGATACCGGATCAGTCGGCTACTGCGCTTCCCAGTCGGCGACCAGGGCGAGCAGTCCGGGGAAGCGCTGCTCCAGATCGGCCACCCGCACCTGGCTGCGGCGCTCCAGCCCGTACTGGCGCTGGCGGGTGACTCCGGCCTCGCGCAGCACCCGGAAGTGGTGCGTCAGCGAGGACTTGGGGCGGTCGATGCCGAACCAGCCGCACGGGTGGTCGAACTCCTCGGCCTCCAGCAGGAGTTTCTGCACGATGGCCAGCCGCAGCGGGTCGGCCAGCGCGCCGAGGATGTGCTCCAGGCGCAGCTCCTCGACGGCGGGTTCGGCGAGCGGCTCCGGCGTGTCGGGGCGCGGCGGGTGCGCCTTGAAGGGTGACGGCGCGGTGCTGGTCACGTGGGTCCCTCCCGATCACGAACAGTACGACGTCAATCGTCGCGAGCAGTACGACTTCAATCGTACTGTATGGTCAGTTCGAGAAATCTCGTACTACTCTCGTTCTGCTCCGCCTGACGCTTCATCAGGACAGGGTCAGGACACCCCTACCGTCTCCCGGGAGACCTCTCATGGCTTTCGCCCGCAGTAGCGTTTCCGCACCGATACCGACCCGGTCGATCCCCGCCCCCGCGGCCACCGCCGGCGCCGGCGCCCCGCGCCGGTGGATCTGGGCGGCGGCCTGGCCCGTGACCGCGGTCTTCATGCTGTCCAACGCCGCGACCCCGCTCTATGTGCTGTGGCAGCACTCCATCGGGTTCTCCAAGGGCACCCTGACGGTCGTCTTCGCCTGCTACATCGCGGGGTTGCTGGCGTCGCTGCTGGTCAGCGGTATCGCCTCGGACCGGCTGGGACGCAAGGTGGTGCTGCTGCCCGCGCTCGCACTGGGCCTGGTGGCGTGCGCGGTCTTCGCCACCGCGGAGTCGGTCGCGGCGCTGATCGTCGCCCGCCTGCTCACCGGCATCGCGGTCGGCGCGGTGGTGAGCGCGGGCATGGCCGCGGTCACCGACGTGGCCGGCCCCGCGCGCCGGCCGCTGGCCGCGCTGGTCGCCTCCTGCGCCATGGTCGTCGGCGCCGGACTCGGCCCGCTGCTGGCCGGCGTGCTCGCCCAGACCCTGCCCGGCCCCACCGTCACCGTCTTCGCCCTGGAGGCCGCCCTGCTGCTGACCGCCGTGGTCACCGTGCTGCGGATGCCACTGCGCCGGCCGCAGGAGCGTGGCCAGGGGCGCTGGGTGCGGATCCCCGGCGTACCGGCCGAGGGCCGGGTGCCACTGCTGCTCGGCATCGCCGCCTTCGCGCCCGGCATCACGGCCACCTCGTTCGTGCTCTCGCTCGGCCCCTCGCTGCTGGCCGGCCTGCTGCACTCCAGCAGCCGAATTCTGGCCGGAGCCATGGCGTTCGTGATGTTCACGGCTGCCACCGGAGCCCAGTTCGCGGTCCAGCGCGCCAAGCGGCGCCAGGTGCTGCTCGCCAGTGGCGCCGCGACCGTGCTCGCCATGGCGGTGCTGGTCGCCGCGGTGCGCAGCGGCTCGGTGGTGCTGCTGGTGCTCGCGGCCGTGCTGGCCGGCGCCGGCCAGGGCCTGGGCCAGCTGGCGGGTCTGTCGCTGCTCAGCGCCGCGGTGCCGACCGAGCGGTTGGCGGAGGCCAACGCGGCGCTGAATGTCGGCGGTTACCTGCCGGCCGGGCTGCTGCCGGTGGCCGCCGGCTACCTCAGCGACGCGATCGGCCTGACCACCGGAGCCACGGTCTTCGCCGCCGTGCTGGCCGGCCTGGCGCTGCTCGGCGGGGTGCTGGTGACGGCCAACCGCCGACGGATCGTCGAACCCCGCTGACGCCGACCCGGCCGGCCAGCCGCCCAGCGCCAACCCCGATTGGAAGCCGGGGATGGCCGAGAGCCGCACCACCGTGGACGCTGGGACACAAAAGCTGGACCATGGGCCATTTTCCGTCTCACCCGCCCCGCCTACCGTTGATCACGTCAACGAGAGCCCGGCGAACTACCGGGCCATCAGGGAGGGAACCCCCAATGCGTGCTGTTGTTCAGAAGTCCTTCGGCGGTCCCGAGGTGCTGGAGGTCGTGGAGACCGAGCGCCCCAAGCCGCTCTCCGGGGAGGTGCTGATCCGGGTGCACGCCAGCGCCATCAACCCGGTGGACGCGGCCGTCCGCTCCGGCGCCTTCCCGCTGCTGGGCGAGCCGGTGTTCGGCCTCGGGTGGGACATCTCCGGTGTGGTCGAGGAGGCCGGCCCGGGCGCCCGGTACGAGGTGGGCGAGGAGGTGTACGGGATGCCGTTCTTCCCCCGCGAGGCCGGCGGCCACGCCGAGTACGTCGCCACCCCGTCGCGGCAGGTGGCCCGCAAGCCCGCCGGCATCGACCACGTGCACGCCGCCGCGCTCCCGCTCGCCGCGCTGACCGCCTGGCAGGGCCTGGTGGACCGGGCGAAGATCGGCCCGCGCGACCGGGTGGTGATCCACCGGGCGGCCGGCGGCGTCGGCCACCTGGCGGTGCAGATCGCCAAGGCCCGTGGCGCGTACGTGATCGCGCTGGCGAGCGCGGCCCGGCACGACTTCGTGCGCGGCCTGGGCGCGGACGAGGTGATCGACTCCCGGGCCGTCGACTTCTCCGAGGTGCTGAGCGGGGTCGATGTGGTCTTCGACTCCAACGCCGAGGGCGAGAAGTCGCTGAAGGTCCTGCGTCCGGGCGGCACCCTGGTCACCGTCCTGGAGCACGGCAACCCGGAGTTGGCCGAGAAGGTCGCCGCCGCCGGCCGACGGTTCGTCGGCGTCTCGGTGGAGCCGGACTACGCGGCGCTGGAGGCCATCGCCGCACTGGTGGAGGAGGGGAAGATCCGTCCGCACGTCTCCGAGGTGCTGCCGCTGGAGGAGGCCGGCAAGGCCCATGCGCTGATCGAGAGCGGTCACACCCAGGGCAAGATCGTCCTGACGGTCTGACAGCAGTCGACTGGTCCTGGCAGCACCACATGGAGGGGAACGGGATGGACGTCCTGACGGAGGCACTGAGTTCGATGCGCACCGGCCAGCCGGCCTCGGTGCGCACCGAGGGCCGCGCGCCCTGGGGCCTGCGGCTGGCGCCGGTGCCCGGCGCGAGCTTCCATGTGGTGCTGCAGGGCACCTGCTGGCTGCTGCCCGGGGAGGGCAGCGCGGGCTCGACCGAGTCGATCGCGCTCGGCCCGGGTGACGTGGTCTTCCTGCGCGACGGGCGCGGCCACATCCTGGCCGACCACCCCTCCTCCCCCGTCGCCGAGTCCGGGACCACCAGCTGCCACCCGGACGCCCCGATCGGCACCCTGTCGCTCGGCGGTGACGGTGCCCGCACCAGCCTGCTCTGCGGCGCCTACCACCTGGACCAGGGCCGGCCGCACCCGCTGCTCGGCCAGCTGCCCGCGCTGATCCACCTGCCGGCCCGGCCGGGCGCCTACCCCGAACTGACCGCCGCCGTGCAGCTGCTCGGCCGCGAACTGGAGAACCCCCGGATCGGTTCGCACGGCATCGTGCCGCTGCTGATCGACTCGCTCCTGCTCTACATCCTGCGCGCCTGGCTGGACGAGCAGCCCGCCGACACCGCCTGCGGCTGGGCGGCCGCACTGCGCGACCGGGCCGTCGCGTCCGCGCTGTCCGCGATCCATGACGATCCGTCAGCGCCATGGACGGTGGCGTCGCTGGCCGACCGGGCCGGGCTCTCCAGGGCCGGCTTCGCGCGCCGGTTCGCCGAGCAGGTGGGCGAGCCGCCGCTGGCGTACCTCACCCGCTGGCGGATGACCACGGCCGCCAAGCTGCTCCGGGAGAGCGACACCCCGCTGAGCATCGTCGCCGACCGGACCGGCTACGGCTCGGAGTACGCCCTCGGCAAGGCCTTCAAGCGGGAGTACGGCCAGGCGCCGGGCAGTTACCGCCGCCAGAACCGGGCCGCCTGACGGCCCGTTGATCGCCCGTGTCGCGGACGGTGTGCAAAGACTCCAGGAACTAGGGTCGAGCCTGTTCAACGGCCGACTATCCGTGGAGTCCCATGGCGTCCGCGATCCCCCCGAGCCCCGGCCCCCGGCAGGTCGGCGCCCTCGCGCTGCTGCGCCGCTGGAAGCTGTGGCTGTTTCCGACCGTCCTGAGCGGGCTGGTCGCCATGTTCCTCTCGCTGCTCTACATGGGCGGCATCGTCGACCCGAGCCGCAGCCTGCACCATCTGCCGATCGCCCTGGTGAACGGCGACACCGGCCCGCCGCCGCCCGGCCAGCAGCAGAACGTGGGCACCCAGGTCGCCGCGGCGGTCGTGGCCGGCACGCCGAGCGGCCAGGTCTCCTGGCACCAGGAGAGCCTGGCGCGGGCACAGGACGAGCTGGCGTCGGGCAAGGTGTACGGCGCGCTGGTCATCCCCGCCGACTTCACCGCCTCGATCGCCGCGCTGACCACCCCGAACGCCACCGGCCGGCCGACGTTGACGGTGCTGACCAACCCGAGTGCCGGCAGCCTGGCCTCCTCACTGGCCAGCCAGATCAACCAGGGCGCGGCCCAGCAGTCGGCCGCCGCGATCGGGAAGCAGCTGTCGGCCAACGCCGCCAGCACGGGGGCCGACGCCACCACCCGCGTGCTGCTGGCCGATCCAGTCACCATCACCACCAGGCCGGGTCATCCGATCAGCAGTCACAGCGGCCTCGGCCTGACCGCCTTCTACTACACCCTGCTGCTGGTGCTGGCCGGTTTCATCGGCGGCAACATCATCCACAACGGTGTCGACACGGCGCTCGGCTATGCCGACAGCGAGATCGGCCCGCTGCACACCCGCCGTCCCACCGTGCCGATCAGCCGCACCCAGACGCTGCTGCTGAAGATGGGGATGACGGCCGGCATCGCCCTGGTGACCAGCTCGCTGGTGATGGTGGCCACCGTGTCGATCCTGGGGATGGACGCACCGCACGCGGGGCTGCTCTGGCTGTTCTCGTACTGCGCCGCACTGGCGGTGGGGCTGGGCGTCCAGGCCATCAACGCGGCGTTCGGCGGGATCGGGCAGCTGATCTCGATGTTCGTCTTCATCGCGCTGGCGCTGCCCTCCTCGGGAGCCACCGTCCCGCTGGAGGCCTCGCCGGGCTTCTACCGCTTCCTGGGCAACTTCGAGCCGATGCGCCAACTGGTCGGCGGGGTACGGGCGATCATCTACTTCGACGCCCGCGCCGACGCCGGCCTGACCCGGGGTTGGGTGATGATCGCGATCGCGATCGCGGCGGCGCTGCTCTTCGGGTTCCTGATGACCCGCTACTACGACCACAAGGGCCTGCACCGGCTGACCCCGCAACCGGCCGAGGACCATGTCTGACGGGACGCGGCAGTGCTTGGAGCCCTGATCACGCACCCTGGCCACGACCACCCTCGAAAACCCTGAGCGCTCCCCTCGCCGGCTCGCTACCTTCAGCCGCATGGCTGACGAGCTCTTCACCGATCCGCGCCTCGCCGTACTCTATGACCCGCTGGAGGCGGACCGTCCGGACCTCGACGCGTATCTCCGCATCGCCGAGCAGCTCAACGCCCGTACGGTGCTGGACATCGGCTGCGGGACGGGCATGTTCGCACTGCTACTGGCCGACCGTGGATTCGAGGTCACCGGCCTGGACCCGGCCGCCGCCTCCCTCGATGTGGCGCGCGCCAAACCGGGTGCGGAGCAGATCCGTTGGCTGCACGGTGATGCAACCGCACTGCCGCCGCTGCAGGTTGACCTGGTCACCATGACCGCCAACGTCGCTCAGGCAATAGTCGACCCCGGTCTCTGGCACACCACGCTGACCCGCGCGGCAGCCGCACTGCGACCAGGCGGCCACCTGGTCTTCGAGACGCGGAACCCGGCAAGGCGCGCCTGGGAGTCCTGGACCCGGGCGAACTCCCATGCGGTGACCGAAGTCTTGGGCATCGGCGAGGTGGAATCGTGGGTCGAACTGATCGACGTCGACGGCCCGCTGGCCACCTTCCGCTGGCACTACGTCTTCGCATCCAACGGCGAGACCCTGACGTCCGACTCCACCCTGCGCTTCCGCGAACGCGAGGAGATCGAGGCGGACTTGCTGACTGCGGGCTACCAGCTCCGAGAGGTGCGCGACGCTCCGGACCGCCCGGGCAAGGAGTTCGTCTTCCTCGCGCAGCGGCCGGCCCAGTAAGCCGCCGACCGCGTCAGGCGGGCGCCGGCAGTGCCCCGCAGCCGATCGCGAAAGGCGACGGCTTCCGCGTCCCACCCGGCTGGTGTCGGCCCGATGGTGTAAATAGAACCGGGGCGACTTGAACGTTCCTCTTGAACGTTCGTCGGCGCCCCCGGGCGCGTCCGCGCGGCGTTGGTTTCCGCAGTGCCTTGCACCAGACCAAACGACCCACGGCCGGTGCCGGGTTCCCATTCCAGGTGTGACATTTCCCGATCACGCGAGCCCTTCTCGCCATGGTGATCGGGACCCCATGATGCGTTCCGCAGCGGAACCGTGAGTGAGCAGGGAGAGCAGGACATGAGCAGCACGAAGGCGACCATCGACGCGTCCGCCGCCGGCAGTTGGCGACTGGGCGATCTGACCGTCAACCGGCTCGGGTTCGGGGCGATGCGGCTGACCGGGAGTGCGGCGTTCGATCTCGGGACGCCGAGTGACCGGGAGACGTCGATCAAGGTGTTGCGGCGGGCGGTGGAGTTGGGGGTCAACCACATTGACACCGCGGCCTTCTACTTCTCCCGGCTGCGGTCGGCGAACGAGCTGATCAACACGGCGCTGGCGCCGTACTCCGACGAGTTGGTGATCGCCACCAAGGTGGGGCCGGGGCGGGATCCGTCCGGGGAGTGGGACACCGCCCGGCCGGAGCAGTTGCGCGGGCAGGTGGAGGAGAATCTTCGGCAGCTCGGGCGGGACCACCTGGATGTGGTGAACCTGCGCCGGATGCCCTCGATGTCGTCGATCGCCGAACACTTCGGGGCGCTGGCCGAGTTGCGCGAGGCCGGACTGATCCGGCACCTGGGGGTGTCCAATGTGACGGTCGACCACCTGGCCGAGGCGCAGGCGATCGCACCGGTGGTGTGCGTGCAGAACAAGTTCGGGCTCGGGCTTCAGGAGCACGACGAGGTGCTGGCGCGGTGCGGGGAGCAGGGCATCGCCTTCGTGCCGTTCTTCGCGATCGCCGGGGACACCCGCGAGCAGGGCGCGGCGGCCAGGACGGGCGAGGATGAGCGGATCGCCGAGGTCGCGGCGGCGCACGGGGTTTCGCCGTCCCAGGTGCGACTGGCGTGGACGCTGCACCAGGGCCCGAATGTGCTGGCGATCCCGGGCACCGGCAACCCGGCGCACCTGGAGGAGAACGTCGCGGCCGGCGCACTCCGCTTGACGGGCGAGGAGCTCGCGCAGCTCGGCTGACCGGGCGGGCCGGACGCTATCCCCGGATGCGGAGCCAGGACAGCGCGCAGGCCGCGGCGTTGAGGATGGACAGGTGGCCGTCCGCCGGGTAACGGCGCAGCTCGGCACCGGGGATGGCGCGGGCGAGCCATTCGCCGTGGCTGGCGGGGACGACGCGGTCGGCGCCGCCGTGCAGGAGCAGCACCGGGACGGTGATCCGCTCGGGGTCGAAGCCCCAGGGCGCGACGTAGGCGAGGTCGTCGTCCAGGATGCCGTCCAGGCCGGATGCGGTGCCGCGCTGGGCGACGTCGCCCAGCCAGGACCAGTCGCCCTGGAGCGCGGCGTGGTCCTGCGGGGTGAACATCTCGGGATCGAAGTCGGCCAGGGCGAGCTCGGCGGTGAGTTCCGCACGGTCGGCGACGGCCGCGCGGAGCTCGGCCCTGCCCCCGGGGTACATGCCCGCGAACCAGTCCAACCCTGGCGCGCCGTACGGGGCCAGACCGGCCACGCTGACCACGCCGGCCACCCGGTCGGGCAGCAGTGCGGCGCAGGCCAGCGCGTGGTTGGCGCCACCGGAGGCGCCGAGCACGCCGAACCGCGTGATCCCCAGCGCGTCCGCCACCGCGGCGGTGTCGGCGGCAGCGGCGGCCAGGTCGCGCCCGGCGGCGGGCGTCGAACCGCCGTATCCGGGGCGGTCGTAGGAGATCCAGCGGATGCCGTGCCGTCGTGCGGCCGCGAACAGCGGCTGCGGTGGCAGGCCGATGCTGGGGGTGCCGTGGTGCCACAGCACGGGCAGCGGCTCGGCACCGCGCTCGGTGTCGCCCGCCGGGGAGTGGTCGTACACGTGCAGGGTGCGGCCGTCGGTCAGCCGGATGTCGAACTCGGTCGTCATGTGGCGGACCATACCCACTTCTTGAGGTTGACGGGTCGTCAGGCCGGAGTCAGGTCCAATCAATGGTGAGCGAACTCCATTGGCACGAGCCGGGCTCAGCTCGTGGTCGAGAGGCCGGTGGGGTGGTTCGGTCCCGGAACGGGCTCCAGCAGCCTGAGCACTTCCGCCGCGTGGTCGCACAGCGCGGCCCGGTGCGGTCGGCCGGTCTTGGCCAGCAGGCTGGCCACGTGCTTCTCGACCGTGCGGGGCGAGATGAACAGCCGCTGCGCGATCTCCTGGTTGCCCAGCCGATGGAGCAGCAGGAGGAACACCTCGTACTCGCGAACCGTCAGGCCCTGGCGCCGCAGCTCGGCCGGCACCGCCGCGGTGCCGGTGCGGCGCTGCGGAACGGCCGCGCCCGCCCGCCGCAGCAGCTCGCGGCAGGCGCCGGCGACCGAGGGGACGGCGGCGGTGTGGAAGTACTCCTCGGCGCCGCGCAGCCACTCCACCGGATCGCCCCAGCCGTCCGCCAGGGCGGCCTCCGCGACCAGCCGCAGCCCGAGCCGGTGGGCCATCAGGAACGGCGCGCCGGCTCGGCCCGCCTCGGCAACGGCCTCCAGCGCGGCGGCGGTTCGCCCGGCCCGCCCCTCGTGCACCGCGTGCGCCAGCCGCTCGAACTGGCGGTTCCAGGGCAGCGCGGCGGCCGGATGGGCGGCCGCGGCGGCGTGCTCCGCCGGATCGGCCTGCCCGGACAGGGCCCGCAGCAGCGGCCGCAGGCCGTAGCGGCCGCTGAGGTAGAAGACCGAGGGGTTCTGGTCCTCCCAGGCCAGCGCGCGGTCCAGTTCGCCCAGTGCCTCCCGGCGGTCCTCCTCCAGCAGCGCACAGACCGCTCGGCTGCCGAAGACGAGGGGCAGTTGCAGCGACCTCTCGCCGTCCCAGCGGCGGAACTCGGCGAGTTCCCGCTCCATCTCGCGCCGCCGTCCCCGGTGCGCGGCGAGCGCCGCCCGGGTGAGCAGCACGAGTTGGTGGTTGTCGGCGTTGCGCAGCCTGGCGGTGGCCTCGACGCAGCGGTCCGTCAGGTCGCGGGCGGTGGCGTACTCGCCGCGCAGGACCGCCTGGATGGCCAGGGTGGCCTCGGCGGTGTGCATCAGCACCAGGGCGCCGTGGCGCAGGGCCGCGCGGTGGGCGCGCTGCAGCCGGGCGGAGGAGCCGCTGCGCAGGAACTCGTTGGCGCCGAGCCGCAGCAGGAGGGTCACCTGCCAGGTGGTCAGCCCGTGTTCGGTGGCCAGCGCGAGGCCGCGTTCCAGGCAGGCGTCGGCCCGGTCGAAACCGTGCCGGCGCTCGAACAGGGCCAGCAGGTCCCAGGCCTGGCAGGCGACTTCGGCGAGCCCGGCCTGTTCGGCGCCGGCGGCGGCTCGGCGCGCCAGCCGTTCCGCTTCGGCGGCCCGGTCGGTACCGGTCCGTTCCACGCCGGCGAACACCAGGTACGCCTCGACCACATCCACCGCCGGCGTCTGGGCGGCGCTGTCGAAGCCGCCGAGCAGGCCGCGGACGTGCTGCACCCGGGTGGCGGCGTCCTGGTACCGCGAGGCGGTGACGGCGGCCCAGGCGAGCCGGGTGTGCAGCGCGACGGTGCGGGCGGCGTCGAGCGCCCCCGGTCCGGCTTCCGGCAGCGCCTCGGCCAGGGTGAGCGCGCGGTCCAGCTGGCCGGTCTCGATCAGTGTGTAGACCAGCTGTTCGGCCACCGGTGTCCGGTCGGCGGCCGCGGCGGGATCGGCGAGCAGCTCGTGGGCCTGCTCCAGCAGCGCGACGGCGGAGTTGACGGCTCCACCGGCCCGCGCCGCCCGCGCGGCCTCGGCGTAGCGCAGCGCGGCCGCCCGGGTGTCCCCGGCCGTCAACCGCAGTGCCGCGACCTGCGGGCACCACTCGCCGGGCAGGCCCGGGTGGGCGCGTTCGACGGCGTCGGCGGCCTGGGAGGCGATGGCCGCCCGCTCGGAGGGGAGCAGTTGGGCGAGCAGTGCCTCGGCGGTCAGTGCGTGCCGGAACTCGTACCAGTCGCCCACCGGGCCGCTGGGCGAGATCAGTTGGGCGTCGATGCCGGCCCGCAGGTGGACCAGCAGGTCGCGGTCGTCCAGTCCGGTGACCAGCTTGAGCACGGGGAGCGAAAAGCGTCGCCCGAGCACGGCGGCGCGCTCCAGCATGGTCCGCCCGGCCGGGCTGAGGCGGGCGGCGCGCTGGGCCACGCTGTGCACCACGGTGGTCGGTACGTCGATGCCCAGGTCGCCGCGGATCTGCCAGTCGCCGGCCGGCCCACGGCTCAGCCCGCCCGCGCTGACCATGCCGCCGAGCAGTTCCTCGACCACGAAGGGGTTGCCCTCGGCATCGCGGACCAGCCGGTCGGCCACCTCCGCGGGCAGCTGTCCGTCGCCGATCGCGAGCGCGGCGGCGGCCATGGTGCGGACCTCGTCGGCGGTCAGCGGTCGCAGCTCGGTGAGTACGGCGGTCCGGCGCAGGGCCGCGGTCCGGGCCAACTCGCCGGCCTGGTCCGCGTCGGGGCGCAGGGTGGCCACCAGGCAGACGGGCAGGTTGCGGAGGTTGTCGCAGAGGTACTCCAGGACGGCCAGGGTCTCGGCTTCGGCGTCGTGCAGGTCCTCGATGACCAACAGGCAGCCGGGCTGCCGGTGTTGACCCAGGTCGCGCCCGATCGCGAGCAGCAGGCGCAGCACCGCCTCGGCGGTCTCGAACAGCGAGGCGGGTTCGCCGGCCGGTTCAGCGGTGCGCCACTCGGGCAGCAGGTTGCCCAACGCGGAGCGGTACGGCACCAGTTCGGGGCTCTGCGGCGGTCCGCCGAGCCGGAAGTAGGAGAGCAGGGCCTCGGCGATCGGGCGGAACGGCATGGTCGCCCCGGTGGTCGCGGCCCGGCCGCGCAACACGGCCAGGCCGCTCGAGAACGCGCGGTACGCGCACTCGGCGGCCAGCCGCGACTTGCCGATCCCGGCCTCGCCGAGCAGGAACACTGCCCGGCCCTCCCCTTGCCGTGCGGCGGCGAGGCAGGCGTCCAGAAGCGTGAGCTCATCGCCCCGACCCACCACCACCGGTGATGTGATGAGCATGTGCAGAGGCTATCGCCAGTTCTGACGATCCGCCAGAACATGGACAGGTCTGGGTCGCACGGGATCACTGGCCGGTGACGCTGCGGGTGGGAACGGAGAGGTGAGCGTGCAGTACCGGATCAGTGCCCGGTGACGCTGCAGGTGGGGAACGGAGAGGTGAGCGTGCAGTACGGGTCGATGGCGGGAGCGGGCAGGGCGGCGAGCAGCCGGGCCCGGCGGCCGACCGTCGCGCTGGTGGCGAGCCGGATCTCGCCGGCCGGGTGGGCGGGCCCGCTCCAGGCCGCGGTAGCCGGGCTCTGCCAGCCGGTGGCCGGTGTGTCATTGCTCATCGGACTGCTCCTTCGTGGGGTGGTGGGTCGTCAGTTGTGCGGGTTCGCGGGGTGCAGCAGGAGGACCGACGGGACGCGGCTGCCGAAGCCGAGCCTGAGCAGCCCGTACCCGATGCCGGCCAGTCCGGCCAGCAGCCCGGGGCTGCTGACCGCGTCGGGCGTGCCGCAGCGCGGGCCGAACCGGTCGAGTCCGGCCAGCAGTGCGCCTGCCCGGGGCACCACGGCCCCGGGATCGGCCAGGCCCGCCGCACCGGCGGTGAGCAGCAGCTCGATGGCGCCGGTCGCGCCGTGGCAGAGGCTGTGATCGCCGACGGTGCGCGAGGCGGCGGCTGCGACGGCGCGGTCCAGCAGGGCGGCCAGTGCGGGGTCGGCGGTCGCGGTGCCGCTGTCGGCCAGGGCCAGTGCGGTCCCTGACGGTCCGTCGCACCAGCCGGTGCCGACGGCGGCGGTGGCCTCCCGGTCGGCTGCCGTGTGCAGCGCTGCCAGGCCCGCCGCGGCGTGCCGGGCCGTGCCGCCGGCCGCGGCGTACCGCAGCAGCGCCCAGCCGATGCCGGCCGCGCCGCTGCGGAAGCCGCCGGACGGGAGGTCCTCGGGCGCCCGGGCGGCGAGCCGGTCGGCGCAGGCGAGGGCGGCCCGGGCGGCGCGCGCGGAGCCGGTGCTCCGCTGGACGGCGAGCATCGCGGCCAGGCATCCGGCGTCGCCGTCCAGCAGCCCGGCCTCTTCGGCCGGTCCGGTCGTCAGCCCGGCCTCTTCGGCCGGTCCGGTCGTCAGGTCGACCGCCATGGCCGCCAGGTCGACGGCGGTGTCGGCCCAGGCGGCGATTTCGCCGTCGTCCAGCAGGGCGGCGAGCCGGCTGAGCGCGTAGGCGATCCCGCCGAGGCCGGCGAAGCCGGCGCCGATGGCCGTCAGGTCGCCCGGCCGGTCGGCCAGCGCGGTGAGCAGGCTGGGGACGGGGGTCAGCGTGCGCCTGGCCGCCGAGGTGAACCGCTCGGTGCCGGTGAGCGCGGCGAGTTGGGCCAGGAAGAGCGCGGTGCCGCAGTATCCGTGGGGCAGGCCGGCGCCCTGCGGCAGGATCGCCCAGAGTCGGTCGTCGAGCGGTTCCAGGCCGAGCCAGTTCACCCGGCGGCCGTCGTCGTGCGCGTCGGCCAGGATCCGGTCGGCGATCCCGCAGGCGGCTGCCAGCAGCCGCTCCGGGTCGGGGACCGTCGCGGCCAGTGGACTGGGCGGCGGTGCGGCGGTGGCGTGGTGGCCGGTGCGGCGGGTGGCGAGCGCGGCGCGGATCACCCATTCCTGGTCGGACCGGTCGGTTCGGTTCATCGTGGCGAGCCGGCGCTCGGCGCGGGCCAGACCGGATTCCTTGACCAGCCCGGTGGCCGTGCGGGTGCCCGCCGTCAGTTCGGTGCTGCCGGGCCGGCAGCCGACCAGCGGGACGTCGCCCGCCCAGAGCGCGGCCGACTCGGCGCCGGTCAGCGGGTGCGGCGCCGGTTCCACGGACGGGTCCCGCCACAGGGTGTCGAGCAGCCGGTCGCGTTCCAGGGCGTCGCGCAGCACGTCGGGGTGGGTGGACTCGTCGAGCAGGGTGGCGTACCAGTGGGTGGGGCGCAGCACGGCCCGGGTCTCGTCGGCCGCGAAGCCGGCCAACAGGCCGTCGGGGCCGGTCAGTTCGTCGCGATGGGCGAGGATGGCGTCGTAGCCGTCGCGGAAGCCGTCGAGCAGTGCCTCGGTGTGCCCGCCCGGGTCGGCGTCGATGCCCGCCAGCCGCGGCCGGTTGGCCGCGCCCTGGAACACGCCGGTGGTGCGGACCAGGCGCATCTCGTCGGTGGCGGGCGCGTCCCAGCCGGTGACGTCGTTCGGCAGCGGGGTGTCGCGGTCTCCGCCGAGCGCGGAGAGGTCGAGGGTGCCGTGCTCGCCGGCCACCAGGCAGGGCAGCAGCGCGGTCCGGTAGACGGAGGACTGGAAGGCCGCCAGGGCGGGGTCGTCCGCCGCCGGCTGAGCCGGGGCGGGGTGGAAGAGCGTCTCCAGGTCCACCAGGACCGGCTGGTCCGCGCAGGCGAGCAGGTTCTCGAAGTGGACGTCGGTGCCCCCGAGGGCGTGGACCAGGGCCAGCAGTGTGCCGAGCCGCCGGTAGAACCGGCCGACCTGCGCCTGGTCGGTGCACGGCGCGGCGGCAGCGTGCTCCACCCAGCCGTAACCGGGCCGCTCAAGTACGGCCAGGGTCCGCAGGTCCAGGCCGGGCAGCCGGGAGTTGAGCCAGCGGACGGTGTCGTTGAAATGGCGGTGCACGGCGAGCGGACGGGGTTTGAGGACCGCTCTGGCGCCGTGCTCGAAGCGCAGGACGGCGACCGATCGGCCGCCGCGGTGGCGGTCGCCGGCCCCGGTGGTCACCTCGACCAGCCGGCCCGGGTCGGCGCCCGCGAGGAGTGCTCCGACCAGCGCGGTCCGGTCGGCGCACAAGCGCTCCAGCAGTTCGGACCAGGCCGCCACGGCCTGGTCGCAGCACTGCGCCAACAGCCGGGCCAGCACCGGGTATTCGGTGAGCAGGGCGCGCAGGCTAGGCCGCGCCGAGGTCTGCCGGACGAAGTCCGCGAACCGCCGCTCGGGCGTACCGCCCTGCAGCCGCCCGGCCACCCGCAGCACATTGAGCTCCAACACCAGGGTCCGCCGTGCCAGTTGGACCAGTGCCGCGCCCAACTGATCGGTGAAGCAGCGGCGCAGGGCCGCCAGATCGGCCAGGGCGCCGAGGCCGGCCTGCTCGGCGGCCCGCAGCAGCCGCTCGGCCGCCGTCTCGGTGAACGGCGCGAGCACCGCCGCGAAGCCTTCCGACCAGGAGCCGTCGCCCGGCGGCAGCGCCGGGTCGAGCGGAGCGGCCGCGATCGCCCGCTCGACCGTGCCGACCCAGGGCGGCTCGCCGATCCGGGCCGCCAGCGCCGCGGGCTCCTCGGCGAGCAGGGCGCACAGCCCGTTCTCGTCCAGCCCGAGGTCGGCCAGCCGGGCCCTGAAGAGCGCGGCCGACGGGTAGTCGCGGCGCCACAGCCCGGTCAAGTCACCCGGGTCGGCGGCGGGTTGCGGGGGTGCCGGCAGCCGCTCGGCCAGCGCCACGCCGCCCGCCCACCAGGTCTGCGGATCGGTCATGCCCGAGAGCATGCCAGCGCGCGGGCGGGTGCCGTATGGGGGCCGGCCCCCATATTCCGGGGTGGACGGCGACCGCGGCCGGGCCGGAGCGCGGAATGCGGGGGCCGCTACCCATGGGAAGCCGGTGCCCGGCGGGCCACGCTCGGTCCATGAATCCGAAAACTTCGGCGCTGCCGATCAACGACGTACGGATCAGCGTGCTCGGCCCGGTCACCGCCCTGGTGGGCGGCGTGCGGGTCCCCCTCGGCGGGCGTCGGCCGAAGGCGCTGCTGGCCGCGCTGCTGCTGGCCGAGGGGCGCTGGTCTCGGAGGAGCAGCTGATCGACGCGGTCTGGGACGACCGCCTGCCGGAGAAGCCCCGGCAGGCCCTGCACACCTACATCGCCGACCTGCGGCGGGTGTTGGAGCCTCGGCGGCGGTCCCGGGAGGAGCCGTTGGTGCTGCGGCGCCGACCGGCCGGCTATGCGCTCGCGGTCGATCCCTGGGCGGTGGACGCGCGCCGGTTCGGCGAGCTGGTGCTGGCCGCCCACCGCGCGTCCACCATCGGGCAGCCGGCCGAGGCGAGGAGTTGGGCCGACCAGGCACTGGGCCTGTGGACCGGCCCGGCCTACGCGGACCTGGCGGACGCCCGCTTCCTGTGCGCCGAGATCAGCCGGTTGGAGGAGCTGCGCTCGCTCGCCCGCGAGGTGCGGGTCGCGGCCCGGCTCGCCCTCGGCGAGCACCGGCTCTCGCTGCTGGAGAGCCGGGCCCTGACGACCGAGTACCCGCTGCGCGAGTCCGGGTGGGCGCTGTGGGCGCTGGCGCTGTACCGTTCCGGGCGGCAGGCCGAGGCGCTGGAGGCCCTCGGGGCCGCCCGTCGGCTGCTGCGCGAGCAACTCGGGGCCGACCCCGGCCCGGAGTTGACGCTGCTCACGCAGCGGGTGCTGGCCCATGATCCGGTACTGCTGGAGAAGTGACGCCGACTCGGTCGGCCTTCGGCTCGGCGGCCCGGGGCGCCGCCACGTCCAGCCCCCGGCCCAGCACGACGGTCAGCGCGCAGCACGCGAACAGCCCGGCGACCACGCCGA
This sequence comes from Kitasatospora acidiphila, assembly GCF_006636205.1. Lineage (NCBI taxonomy): Bacteria > Bacillati > Actinomycetota > Actinomycetes > Kitasatosporales > Streptomycetaceae > Kitasatospora > Kitasatospora acidiphila. Next base: position 1,025,249 of record NZ_VIGB01000003.1, read on the forward strand.
GCGCGCTGCGCGCACCGCCGGTCTGCACCAGCACTCCGGCGGCGAGCGGCGCGAGCGGCTGCAGCGCGCTGCCGATGAACGAGCTGGTGCCGGTCACCCGGCCGTACACCTCGTAGTCCACCAGCTGCATCGTGGTCGCCCCGATCGCCGCACCCACCACCGGTCCGAGCAGCAGCACCGCGGCCAGTGCGCCGCCGAGCGCCACCGGTCCGCCGACCAGCGCCGCGACCGCGGCCGCCAGCAGCCGCACCAGGCAGACGGCCAGCATCAGCCGCCGCAGCCCGAGTCGCCGGTAGACCCAGGGGGCCACCGTCGAGCCGGCCAGACCGGCGGCCGCGGCGGCGGACAGCGAGAGGCCCACGCCGCCCCCGCCGGCCCCGGGCCGCAGCAGCACCACGAACAGCAGCATCGAGACGGCGGGGTTCGCGAGTTGTGAGTACACCAGGGTGCTGCGCAGGAACGGCGTGGTGCGCAGCACCCGCAGGCCTTCCCGCAGTCGGGGCCGCTCGGGGCGCCCGGTCCGCTCGTCCGGTGCGGGCGCTGCCCCGGCCGGCAGGCCGCGGACCGCGACCAGCGAAGCGGCGTACGTCAGGGCGTCGGTCAGGAACGGCACCGCCCGGCCGGCGGCGAAGAGCGCGCCGCCGACGGCCGGGCCCACGATGCTCGCCGTGTAGCCGCGGATCTGGTTGACCGAGACCGCCTCCGGCAGCTGGTCGGCCGGTACGACGGTCCGCAGCATCTTGCCCGCGGCCGGTCCGAAGGGCATCGACGCCGCATTGGCGACCACCACGGCCAGGGCCAGCAGCCAGAACGGCGTGCGGTGGAGCAGCGCGCCCGCCGCGATCGTGCCGACCGCGACCAGCCGGACCGTGTCGCAGGCGAGCAGGACCCGCCGCGGCGGGTACCGGTCGGCCAGCTGCCCCGCGGGCATGGACGTCAACCAGGTGGTCAGGAAGGTGAGCGTGCCGAGCACACCGGCCTCGGCGGCCGAGCCGCTGGCGGCCACCGCCAGCATGGGCAGCGCCAGGACGGTGACCGAGCTGCCCAGGTCGGAGGTGAACTGGCCGATCCACATCCGCCGGAAGGCGGGGTTGCCGCTGATCGCGGCGAACCGCCGCCCCGGCAGCCTCATGGCAGCAGTCCGTCCACCGTGAAGAGGGCGTTGGTCCGCCCGCCCGGCCGGGCCTTGCGCAGCCGGTCGAGGAAGAGCGCCACCCCGATCGAACCGGTGGCCAGGTCCACGGACTCGCGGATGGCCTGCTCGCCGGGGAAGGCGATGCCCTCCGGCCGCTCGATCCGGCTCAGCAGCACGCCCTTCGCCACCCGCCGCGCCTCGGCGAACCAGCGCTGTTCGCCGAGTAGTTCGCCGGCGTCCAGCAGCAGGTTGCCCTGCCCGGCCAGGCCGTGGAAGAGCTGCGGCATGACGGTGTACTTGGCGACCGAGCCGGCCACCAGACGCGGGACGGCCGCCTCCAGTTCACGGTCGGGCCGGGCCACCAGCCAGCGCAGCGCGGCGGTCGCCACACCCGCCGTGCCCTCGTCCCAGTAGCAGCGCAGCACCGGGTCGGCCGGCGGCTCGTCGGCATCCGCGGAGCGGGCGTAGCGGCGGAAGAACCACCGGTCGTCGGCGGTCACGACCGCCTGGTCCAGCTCGAACCCGAGGGCCGCACGGCCGAGTTCACACCACCGCTGCTCGCCGGTGGCCAGGTGCAGGTAGAGCAGGAAGAGCGAGATGCCGGACGCGCCGTAGGCGTAGCCCAGCCTGGCGGGGGACGACTGGCCGTGCCGCTCGGGTTCGGGCCAGTGGACGCCGGCCGCGTCGCGCACGCAGGCGGCGGCGAGCGCCTCACCGGCGGCCCGGGCGTCGTCCAGCAGCCGCTGCTCGCCGGTCCGTTGCCACAGCTGCAGGCAGGCCAGGCCGTAACCGGCCGAGCCGTGCAGCACGTTGTGCGCGGCGAACCGGAGCGGGTGGGCGCGGGCCCGGTCCATCAGCGCCAACGCGGCTGGGGAGTGACCGAGTTCGTCCAGCACCCAGGCGATGCCGGCCTGGCCGAGGAAGAGGCCCGGCGGGTAGTGGGAGGAGTTGACGTCCTGGGCGAGCACCCAGGAGCGCAGCCGGGACGGCACCGTGCCCCGCAGTTGCCGCAGGCCGTGCAGCACGCCTGCCGCGCCGAAGGCCAGCGAGAGCGGGTTGGTCTCGAAGAGCAGCGGATCGGCGGGGAACAGCCGGTCGCCACGCTGCGGGTCGGCCACCGCCTCCGCGTAGCGCGCGGCGCCCTCGACCACCGCGGCGAGGTCGGCGTCGCCCAGTCCCGGCACCTGCTCCGGATCGCCGTAGCGCTCGGTGGCGGGCAGTGCCAGCGGTACGGGGGCGGCCCACAGCGCGGGGTCGTCGAAGGGCAGTGCGTCGATCCGCTTGAGCACCTCGGCGCCGGTCAGCGTGTCGTCGGTGAGGTCTTCGCTCATCAGATCCCTTACCAGGGTGATCAGTTCACTGGGAAGTGCCAGGTCCTCCGCGAGCTCGGCCAGGAAGCGCGGCAGGACCGGGCGGTGGAAGCCCACGGTGCTGTTGACCACCATCAGCGAGCTGAAGATCAGTGCGCCGAGCGCGTGCCAGTCGGCGGCGCGGTCATAGCGCCGGGTTGCCAGCAACCGGGGGCTGGCCGAGCCCAGGGTGAGCACGCCCAGGTGCTGGTCGACGTTCTCGCGGACCGCGGCCTCCAGGTCGATGATCGTGATCGACCGGCCGTCCGGGTCGACGAAGACATTGGTGTAGGACAGGTCGCCCAGCAGGATGCCGCGCTGGTGGGCGGCATCGATCGCTTCGGCGATCTGCCGCCACAGGCCCCGCAGGTTCCGGTAGTAGGAGCGGATCGACTCCGGGGCGAGCTCACCCGTGATGACCGGATTGGTGCTGTTGCCGTGCCGGCTGAAGCGCTGGCCCTCGACCTTCTCCTCGACCAGGAAGGCGTGCTCCCACTCCCGGAAGAAGCCGAGCGGCTTCACGAACAGCCCGGTGTCGGACAGCACGCGCAACAGCTGGTACTCCTTCTCCAGCACCTCGGTCGCCGGCACGCCGTCGCCGACGGTCACTCCGTGCCGGGCCTCCTTGAGCACGACCTCCTGGCCGGTCTCCGTGTCGGTCGCGAGGTACACCCCGCCGCGGTTGCCGAAGGAGAGCGCCCGCAGCGGCTGGTAGCGGCCGCCGAGCAGGCCGTCCGGCTCGTCCGGCTCCGGCGGGAACGGGTCGGTGGCCCACTCGGGTACCTCGAACCAGGGCCGCCGGGCATCCAGCACCAGAGTGCCGTCCGGTGCGGTGATCATCAGATCGGACGCCCCGTCAGGTCGCAACTGCCGCTGAGCGGCGAAACCGCCGTAGCGGTAGTAGACGGCGGTGGAGCCCGGCCAGCGGCGGTCGGTGAGGATGTACGGCCCGCCGTGCCCCTCCAGCTCCTTCGCCAGCGAGGTGCCGACGGCGTGGAACTGTTCGTCGTCCGCCGGGTAGACCGTGATGAACTTGCCACTGGCGCTGCGGGAGAACACCTTCCCGCAGGCCTGGTTGGCGGACCACTCGTCGATCAGGAACTTGAACGGCACCCGTGCCTCGCAGAGCACGGGCAGGGCCTTGCCCAGGATGGTGGCGCTCTCGCCGAACTCCGCCGTGACGTGGAGCTTCCAGCCCTGGGCGACCAGGGCGGCACCCGGCGGGTCGGCGATGAACCAGGGCCCGCGGCGGAAGGTACGCCATCCGTCACCTGCGGCAGCCCGGAAGAGGGCGAGGTGGGTGTCGCCGAAGGGAACGCGGCTGGAGGTCTCGTACCAGCGGGGATCGGCCTGGGCGTAGTGGAGAAGGGATTCCCAGCCAAGCATGGCGTGGCTCCGTTCGGGCGCAGGGGGCGGAGGAGGGTGGGCCCCGGCGGCCGGCGGGCAGCAGCCGGCCGCCGGGGCAGTTCTTCACCGGCGCGTGATCAGGCGGTGCCGTGCCCGGGCGAGGTGGTGTTGCAGCTGTTGCTGTCACAGGAGCCGGAGCTGAGGGCGTCGACGAGGGCGGTGGTCTCCTCGATCTCCAGCTGCTGCAGGCGCAGGATCTTGTCCATGCTGTTCTCCTTCATCGGTCCTGCCGGCCGCACCGGCCGGCAGGACCCACCGAACCACCGGCCACTGGGGAACCGATGGGAGGCCACTGGGAAGGCCCGTGGCGCTGCGTCCGAACGCGAGAAAGCCGCGCCCGGCGGGCGCGGCTTCTCGGTGCTCTCGGGTGGGACGCGGTCTACGGCACGACGTTGATGTAGCTCATCATCCCGAAGTCCTCGTGCGCCGCGATGTGGCAGTGGAACATCCACTTGCCCGGGAAGTCGGCGAAGTCGACCCGGATGACGATCTGGCCGGGCACCCCGTTGACTTCGTGCGGCACCGGCACGGTGTCGTCCCGGGCGGTGTACGGCTGCGCCACCCCGTTGACCGAGACCACCTGGAAGGCGTTGGTGTGCAGGTGGAACGGGTGGTCGACGCCGGTGTGGTTGACGATCGTCCACTCCTCGACGGTGCCCACCTTGGCGGGGGTGTCGAAGGCCGGCGAGTCCATCGCGAACTGCTTGCCGTTGATGTAGTAGCTCATGTTGTCCGGGCTCTGGGTGAAGTCCACGGTGCGGTGCTGTGCGACCGGCACCGCCGAGAGGTCGGCCGGCGCGGTCGGGATGCTGCCGGAGACGGTGGACTTCTCGGGCACCGGGTGGCCGGCCACCTTGATCGTGGCGAGTGGCACGTCCGGGTAGTTGTCGCCGATCGGACCGGTGTTGAAGGCGACGTTGCGCAGGGTCGCCGTGCCGGGGTGGTCGCTCGCGGTGACCAGCACGTCATAGCGCTTGCCCGGCGGCAGCAGCAGCCGGTCCGGGGTGCTCACCTGGTTGACCGGCACGCCGTCCTCGCCGACCACGGTGAACTGGTAGCCGTCCAGCTGGAGTTGGTAGGAGATGTTGGCTCCCGCGTTGACCAGCCGCCACAGTTGGGTCTCATTGGGCTTCATGGTCAGCACCGGTCGCAGCTGGCCGTTGACCAGCCGGACGGTCGGGGCCTTGGAGTTGATGAAGCCCTGCACGATGTGGCCGGTGGAGTCGAGTTGGACGTCCTTCAGCACCATGGTGTGCGTGGTGGTGTAGCGCAGGTCGCGGGGCAGCAGGGTGCGGTCATCGCCGACGATGATCGCACCGGACAGACCGGCGAACACCTGGTTCATCACATCGCCGGGCGTGAAGCCGGTGCCGGGCGCGCTGGGCGCGCTGGGCGTGGCGGACGGGTCGGAGGTGTCCGACATGCCGTCCATGCCGTCCGTGCTGCCGGGCGGCGGGCAGGTCTTGCCCATGGCGTGCGAGTGGTACCAGAAGGTGCCCTGCGGGTGGTCGGCGGGGATCGCCAGCTGGTAGGTGGTCTCGGCGCCGGGGGCCACGCAGAGGAACGGGTCGTCCGACTGGCCCTCCGGGGAGACGTGCAGCCCGTGGAAGTGCAGGTTGGTGGCCACGCTCAGGTGGTTGACCAGCTTGATGGTGACGGTCGAGCCCGGCGTCATGCGGATGGTCGGCGCCACGAACGAGCCGTTGTACGACTGGCCGTAGACCTTGCGGCCGCCGACCTCGAACCGGGTGTCGGCCGCGCCCAGGGTGATGTCGAGGTCCTGGCTGCCCGCGGTGTCGGCGTCGGCCGGGTCGTGGAACGGCCGACCGGGGTGCATGCCCTGCTCCTGGTCGGCGGTCGACGGGTGCGGGTCCGGCGGCGTGTCCGCCATCGCCGCGGTGCCGACCGCCGCCGTTATCAGCAGGGCGACCGCGGTCATGGCGTGGAGTAAGCGGCGGGTGCGGCGGGTCTGCTGCCGATGCGCTTCGGCGGCCGCCACGGTGTCGTCGGACATCGGAGGCATGACGGGAGTGCTCCAGAGGGGTCGATGAGCTGTTCGGCTGCTCCCAACGTTGGTGAATTCCGTTCGGGTTGACAAGGGTTGACGTCAGGTAGTGCGTGCAGTGACTTGCCATCGGCCTGCCGCATCGAAAGCCTTTCCGGCAGGACGCCGCCCGCCGCCCCGGACGTAGGGCGACGGGCGGCGGTGTTCAGCGGATGGTCAGCAATCGGCCGAGCGCGACTGCGGTCTCCGGGTGGGCGGCCAGCAGTACGGCACCTGACGGCTCGTCAACCGGCGAGAGCCACACCGGCTCGCAGCCCAGCAGCTGCGCCGCCGCATCGCACGCCGCCGGGTGGGCGGCCAGCAGCGCCAGACCGCGCGGCCCGCCACTCGGGCGCCGCAGCGCCGGTGCGGCAGCGGGCTGCGCCAGCCACGGCGGCACCCAACTGTCCAGCGCGTCAAGCCGGCCGGGGAAGATCCGCCCGGCCTCCCGGATCAGCAGCGGCGCCAGCTCGGCGCCGTCACCGCGCAGGGTGGTGATCAGGGTCGGCAGCCAGGGCAGCAGCACCGGGTCGGGCAGTCGGCCGAACGCGTTGGACACCGCCTCCACCACGAAGTCGGTGAGGTTCGGCACCGGCTCCAGGGCGTGCAGGAAACCGCTGAGGTAGCGCGGATAGGCGGGCAGCACCAGCGGGTTGGCCAGCAGCGCGTCGCAGCGCTCACGCAGCTCCTGCCGGGTCAGCGCACCGAGTTGCACTTGTCCTGCCCAGAGCAGTGCCGTCTTCGCCTGGTCGGTCGGGTGCGACTGGGCGACGGCCAGCTCCAGTTGGGTCCGGTCGCAGCCCAGTGACAGCGCCAACCCCTCCATGCTGAACAGGAAGCCCAGCATCGCTCCGACCTGGCGGACGGTCGCGTCCTCGTCGGTGAAGGCCATCGGCAGCCTGGTGCAGTAGTGCGCGTATCCCGTCTTGACGAAGGACTCCAGCCAACCCGGCAGCACCGGCTCGGCGGTGCGGTAGTGCGCCAGCAGGGTGCGCACCAGGCGCAGCACCTCCGGCGCGCCGTCCACGCCGCGCTCGGTCACCAGGACGTCCAGCGCCCGGGTGCCCAACTCCTGGGCGAGCCGGTTGCTCCGCAGGTAGCGCAGCGCGTCCTCGACGGTGCCGAGCACGGTGGCCGCGGTGGCCTGCGGGTGGCCGGCCGTGCGCCGCAGCCGCTGCTCGAGCACCTGCTCGATGCTGACGCCCTCGTAACCGAGCTGGATCAACTCCCGCTGGTGCGTGCCCAGGGCGAGGTCCCAGGACTCCTGGAGCGGCGGCGGCCCGCCGAGTCCCCGCTCACCCATGATCGGGCGGACCGCGCCGCCGGGCAGCAGCGAGCGCAGCATCCACAGCACGTCCGAGCAGCCCGCCAGCTCCGGTTGCCCGGCGATGTCGAGCAACGCCCGCTGCACACCGCGCTGTTCGAGCTTCAGCCCGAGCGCGGCGAGCCGGTCGTGGACGTCGCGGGCCAGCGGCGGCAGCGCGTCGTAGCCGACCTGGCCGATCCGGTCGCCGCCCATCATGATTTCGACCAGGCGGCGGACGTCGCGCCGGCCGGGGACGGCGTCCTTCTCGATGCAGGTGACCGCCGCGTCCAGGAAGTCGTACGGGGTGGGCTTGGCCCGGTCCCGCAACCCGGCCAGCAGGATGGAGGTTTCGAAGACCGCGATGGCGTCGGCGGTGGACGCCAGGTAGCCGTTTCGGCGGGCGGCGCGCACGATCTCCACCGACCAGCCGAGCAGTTCGTCCTCGTCCAGGCGGTCCAGCACGGGCGGTCGCCGCAGGAAGCCGGAGAGCTGGTCGGCGGCGGGCGCGGCGGTCGGCGCGGGGACGGCCGCCGCCTTCGCGCCCGCCTTGCCGCGCTTCTTGACCCCTGCCTGGCCGGCGAGTTGGAACGGCTGCACTCCGGTGCGCTTCAGGTTCTTCGCCCAGAGCGTCGCCGCGATCGACACCGAGCCGCCGGCCAGGCCGAACTGCGCCTCGATCGCCGCGTGGCTGGACGGGATCAGGCCGTGCTGCCAGACCGTGTCGGTGCGCGGGCTGATCTCGAAGCCGTCGCTGCCGTGCACGCCGAACTCGGCGACCCGGCTGGCCGCGTGGAACGCGCCGCAGACATAGAGGCAGTCCGCGGGGTCGGCGCCGCTGGCGGCGAGGTGCCGACGCATCCTGGTCCACATGTAGCGCTCGCGGTCCTCGTCCACCCGCACCCGGTGCGGGTCGCCGGGGGCGAGCCGCCGGAACAGGCTGCCGATCAGCAGCATGACCTGCCGGTAGGTGTCGTGATCGGCGTCGCCGAGCGGCAGTTCGACGTACTGGTGCCACCACTCCGACCAGTGCCGGACCCGGCCGTGGCGCAGCAGGTGCTCCTCCAACTCGGCGAACCGGGGCCGCAGGTCGCCGATCTCCACGCCGACCGCGTCGCCGTGCAGGGCGGTCTCCTCGCCGGCCGTCGGCGCCTCAGCATCGGCGTCGGCGGCGGTCGGCTCCGGCTCGGCGGCCTCCTGCCACTGGAAGACGTGGTCCGAGGAGCGGTCCACCAGCACGAGTTCGACACCAGGGGTGTCCAACGCATAGGCGATCGCCTGGTATTCGGCGGAGGCCTCGGTGATCGGCGCGACCACCGAGAGCGGCGCCCAGTCGGCCGGGAAGCCCTTGACCTCGCTGGCGAACGCCTGCACCGCCACCGGGAGGCGGCAGTTGCGCAGTTCGGTCAGCAGCGGTGCCATGTCCTCGCACAGCTCCAGGTAGACCACCTTGGGCTGCTTCTCGCGCAGCCGGCGGGCCATCGCGGTCGCCGAGGCCGGCGAGTGGTGGCAGACCGGGAAGATCTCCAGCGGCTCCCCCACCGCCCGGTCGACATCGTCCACGATGCCGAGCAGGATGCCCTGCAGGGCGTCAGGGCCGTCGGCGAAGCTCGCGGCCGCCTCCCGCAGCTGCGAGCGCAGCGCGTCGAAGGTCCCCTCGTGACTGCTGCTCATCTGGTGAAACCCTCCTCATGCACGACGGTTCAGGACAGGGTGGCGATGGTGTCGCGGCCGCCCTCCAGGAACTCCGGCCAGTCGCCGCCCGCTTCCTTGCTGCGCGGCTCGACGACGCCGTGCAGGTACTTGTTGAGGATCGCCAGGTCCTCCGGCTCCCGCCGGGCCAGCGAGCCGACCAGCGAGGAGGCCAGGGTGCGGGCGGTCAGGGCGCGGTCGCCGAAGAAGTTGCCGTGCAGGATGGCGTCCTCCAGCACGCCGATCTGCTCGGCGGTGGAGAGCGAGGACTCCAGCTTCTCGTCGTCGCTGCCGGCCGAGTTGGCGGCTTCCCGCAGGTCGGCGAAGCTCTGCAGCAGCACGTCCAGCAGGTTCGGCGGCACGTCCAGCTCGATCTGGTGGCGGCGCAGCAGCTCCTCGGTGCGGAACCGGACGATCTCCGCCTCGCTGCGCTTGTTGGTCACCACCGGGATGCGCACGAAGTTGAACCGGCGCTTCAGTGCGGAGGAGAGGTCGTTGACACCGCGGTCGCGGCTGTTGGCGGTGGCGATGACCGAGAAGCCGGGCTTGGCGAACACGATGTTGTCGCTGTCGAGTTCGGGCACCGAGATGTACTTCTCGGAGAGGATCGAGATCAGCGCGTCCTGCACGTCGCTGGTGGAGCGGGTGAGCTCCTCGAACCGGCCGATCGCGCCGGACTCCATGGCCGTCATGATCGGCGAGGGGATCATCGACTCCCGGGACTGCCCCTTGGCGATCACCATGGAGACGTTCCAGGAGTACTTGATGTGGTCCTCGGTGGTGCCGGCGGTGCCCTGCACCACCAGGGTGGAGTTGCGGCAGATCGCGGCGGCCAGCAGCTCGGCCAGCCAGCTCTTGCCGGTGCCCGGGTCACCGATCAGCAGCAGGCCGCGGTCCGAGGCCAGGGTGACGATGGCCCGCTCCACCAGGCTGCGGTCGCCGAACCACTTCTGGTCGATCTGCCGGTCCAGGCCGTCGGCGCGCTCGGAGCCGAGGATGAACAGGCGGATCATCTTCGGCGAGAGGCGCCAGGAGAACGGCTTGGGGCCGGTGTCGATCGACTCCAGCCAGGCGAGCTCCTCGGCGTACTTGGTCTCGGCGGGGGCGCGGAGCAGGTCGGACATGCGAAAGGGCCTTTCTTGCACGGAGGTTGGATGACGCTAGCCGATCAGGCGAGGAAGGTCGGGTGACGCTCGCCGATCAGGCAAGGAGGGTCGGGTGGTGGTCGCCGGTCAGGCGAGGAAGGTCTTGAGCTCGTTCACGAGCTTGCTGATGTGGCCGGAGATCACCGGCGTGCCCAGGGCCTTGAACCGCTCCCGGAACCAGGGGTTGACCTCCTGGCGGCCGGAGCTGGTCACCGACCCGACCGGGATGAACTTCACCCCCGAGCGGTGCACCGCCTCGATGCCCTCGAACAGCGGTTGGGAGCGGTCGAATTCGTAGAAGTCCGAGATCCACACCATCACGGTGTTCTTCGGCTCGGCGATCTTCGGGCGGGCCATCGCCATCGCGATGGGACCGTCGTTGCCGCCACCGAGGTTGGTGCGCAGCAGGGTCTCGAACGGGTCGTTCACCCAGGGGGTCAGATCGATGGCGCGGGTGTCGTAGGCGATCAGGTGCACGTCCACCTTGGGCAGGCCCGCGAAGATCGAGGCCAGGATGGTGCAGTTGACCATCGAGTCGACCATCGAGCCGGATTGGTCCACCACCACGATCAGCCGGTTCGGCGTGGTCTTGCGGACGGTGTGCCGGTAGTACAGGCGGTCGACGTAGAGCCGCTCCTCCTCCGGACTCCAGTTGGTGAGGTTCTTCCAGATGGTGCGGTCGAGGTCCAGGTTGCGGAACACCCGCTTGGGCGGCACCGAGCGGTCCAGCTCGCCGACCGTGGCCTTGGCCACCTGGGTGCGCAGCACCTCGGCGACCTCGTCCACGAACCGCCGGATCAGCGATTTGGCGTTGGCCAGCGCCACCCCGGAGAGGTTGTGCTTGTCGCGCAGCAGTTGCTCGATCAGCGACATGCTCGGGGTCAACTGGGCGGCCAGCGTGGGGTCGGCGAGCACTTCGCGCAGCCGCATGCGCTTCACCAGGTCGGCTTCGAGCTCACCCAGCTGCGGGCCGATCGCCGGGATCAGGGTGCCCAGGTCGGGAGTTCTGCCGCCACTGCCCTTGCCACCGCTGCCCTTGCCACCGCGCAGCTCGCCGGGGCGGCAGCCGAGTGCCTTCTCCAGCCAGCCGGCGTCGGACTGCCAGCGGGAGAGCTGCTTGGCGCTGACCGTGCCGGAGCCGGTGGCGAAGACGTTGAGCAGCACCTTGGCGGCCAGCGCGGCGCGACGCACCTCGGCGGCCCGGTCGCGCTCACTGTCGCCGAGCGGCTCCGGCGCCATCAGGCCGTCGAACTCCTCGGCCAGCGCCGGGTGGCGCTGCACGATGGAGTCGACCGAGGTGCCCGGGTCCAGCAGGCCCGCGGGCAGGCCGATGTCCTCGACCACGGCGAGGCTCGCGGATTCCAGGCTGGGCTGCTCCTCGGAGTCGAAGAGCCGGGCCAGCAGCCGCCAGTAGAGCACCTGGCGGCGGTTCTCCTGACTGCTTTCCTGACTGCCCGTCAGTTCATCGATGGATTCGGTCATTTCCGCAGCAACCTGCCCGCTCGCTCACGCAGCACCGCGACCGCCTCGGTGGCGGCCTTCTCGCCCTTGGCACCCAGCTTGTCGATGGTGCCACCGGCCCAGGCACCGGAGTGCACGGCCACCGTCTTCTTGCGCACGGTGGTCTCGACGGCCAGCGGCTGCACCGTGAACTCCCCGGCGTCCCACCGGAGCAGGCCGATGCAGGCGGTGGACGCGGCGACCGCGGCCGGGGTCAGCGGGCCGGCGCTCGGGATCCGCTCGGTGTCGACGGCGATCCTCACCCGGCCTTCGGCCGAGGGGACCCCCATCCCGGCCAGGGTGAACGCCACGGCGTCCCCGTCGGCCTCGGTTCCGTAGCCCTCCAGCAGCAGCGGGATCGCGATCCGCACCGGGTGCCGGTCCAGCGGAGCAGTGGGTGGCAACTGGGCGGCGGCCAGGGCGACTCGGGCGGTGGCGAAGGGGTCGGCCGGCTCGCCGGCGCGGGCCTGCGCATCGTTCCAGATCAGGTCGCCTTCGTCGGTGATCGGCAGGTCGGTGATCTCCATCGACCGGCCTTCGCCGAGCGCGGCCAGCAACGACAGGTGCGGGCGCAGCAGTTGCCAGACGCCGGCGCCAACCACCGTGTCGGGCTTGGGCACCGCGACGGACGCCCGCACCAGGCGGGACGGGCTGCCGTCGGCCGGCTCCAGCACCGCGTGCACCTGGGCCTGCGCGGCGGTCGCGTGCTCCTGGAGGTCGACCCCGAGCGGCAGCAGCCGGCCGGTGGCGCTGCCGGTCGGGGCCGGGCCGGTGGCGCCGGGCTGGGTGAGCAGCAGCGCCCGGGACCACAGGTCGGCCCAGCGGCGCAGCGGTATGTGCTCCAGGGTGGCGCCGGGGCAGCTGGCGGCGAGCTCGGCAGCGAACCCGTCGAGCAGCACGGCCAGTCGGCGCAGGCCCGAGTCGGGCAGCATCGCGGAGACGATCTGTGCCGCACCCGAGACCAGTTCGTGGTCGATGCCCTGCCACCCGGCCCGGCCCAGCTCGCAGAGCCAGGAGCGGGCGGCGGCCGACAGGTTGGCCGCTTGCGGTTCGCCGGGGCTGAAGTCCGGCGCGGGGCCGACGGTCCGGCCGACGGCCTCGGCGGCCCGGGCGGCCAACGCGTCATGGGCGGCGCCGAGCAGTGCGGTGCGGGCGGCGGCCAGGGCGACGAAGTGCTCCTCCCCCGCGGCACCGGCCGCCGCCTTCTCGGCGGCCTCGGCGACCCGGTCGGCCAGCGGCGAGCCGGCCACCGCGTCGGCCAACTCGGCCAGCCCGGCGGCCTGCGCGGGGTGCGGGCGCAGCAGTCCGGTGACCAGCACCTGGTCGAACGCGGCCACGGCGGCGAGGAGTTCGGCCAGTCCGTCGACCGGCTCGGTCAGCAGATCAACTCGCATCACGCCACCGCCGCCCGGCTCGGCGGGAACCACTGCAGCTCGGGCAGCGGCGTGGTGCCGGGCGCCAGCTCCAGGTAGGCCAGGTGGCGCAGGAATCGGCTGAACACCGGTGCGGCGGCGGAGCGGTCGACGAGCTCGGGCCGGGTGGCCCGCATCGCGCCGGCCAGGTCGGCCGCGGTCGCCGCCACGCCGTCGGCCACCTCGACCTCGACTCGCAGGTAGCGGGCCACCCGCTCGGCGCCGTACTGCAGCACGGCCTCGCCGAGCAGGCTCAGCAGGTGGTTGCAGAAGAAGCCGCGAGCGCCGCCGCAGGGGCGGTTGTTGTTGGTGCTGCAGGCGAAGGCGTAGCTGCCGGCGGCGATCGACGAGACGTAGACCCGCTCGATGTCCGAGCCGCTGGACACCACGCCCTGCAGCCGCCCGTCGGCCAGCTCGACGAACGGGACCTTGGCGAGCTTGCGCGGGCGCGCGGGCGGTATCACGCGCGCCGTGCTCGACTCCTCCCAGGCTGACAACACACCATCTCCTTTGCACCGAGGGGGGTTACCGCGCCGGACCGGCGGGATGTACTGAAGCTACTCGCGATCACTGACAACGGCGGTCGGCCGGTGGGTGTCGCGCGCAGCTCCCTCGGTGCAAAGGCTGCTGATGCGGTGGTCGGTCAGCTGCGGTCGTAGGAGCCCAGGCCCACAACGCAGTAGACGGTGGACATCAGCGTGGCACCGCCCCAGGTCCTGGTCTCGGAGAACTCGTACTGGGTCTTGGGGTTGCTGTCGCACTGGTGCAGGTCGTCGGTGAACGGGAAGGTCTGGATGATCTTGTAGTGGGCGTCCGAGGCGCCGCAGTCGACCACGTTGACGTCGCTCACCGCCTGGGCCGTGGTGGAGTCCGGCAGGGTGCCGTTGAGGCAGGAGCCGTCGGTGAACGGGCTCTCGGAGGGCGAGGTGGGGTCGGTGACCGGCGGCTGGTAGGTGTCGCTCGGGGCGGGGGTGTCGGTCGCGGAGTCGTAGGGCGCCGGAGTGGTGGCGCTGTCGGTGGTCTGGCTGACGACCGGGTTGGCCGTCGGGTCGGAGACCGGGCTGTTGTGCTGGCCGAGGGTGAGGCCGAGGGTCACGCCGACCGCCACGACGGCGGCGACGGACACCAGGACGATCACCGGCGCCTTGCTCTTGGCCGGCGCCGCCCCCGGCTGGCCGCCGACGATCTGGATCCGGGCGTACAGCTCTTCGCCGTTGGCGGTGGCCACGCGTATCACCATGCCGTCCTGCACCGGCGGAACATGGATCATGGTCGGCCCGGTCGCCGTGTTGATTGTCCGGTACGCGCCGACAGCCGCTTCTTCCCTGGTCAGCTGCAGCATGATGATGTTCGACACGAGGCCCCCTCGCCTAGCAGTGGTCGGCTTCCATGGGCGCACTGGGTGACGCGCCGTCAGCCTCGCCCGGTTCCCTGCCCCCACTGACCTCTTGTCAGCTTGTAGTACGGGGGCTACGGCCAGTCATAGGATAGCGTTGCTATCTTCGCAGCGGGCAACCGGTTTGGGGGATGTGCCGTCAGCCGGCCGCGAGGTCGGTGCTGAGCGCCGTGGAGGGCTGCGGGATCTCACCGTAGTCCTCGTCGTCGGCGGCGACGCACAGGCGGTTGATCACGGCCTCCAGGGCGGTCGGCAGCCGGGCGTCCAGGCCTTCGTGACAGCGGGCCAGAAGGTCGTGCCGCACCTCGTCCGGCAGCAGCGCGGGGCCGGCGAGGCGGCTGTGCACCGTCCGGCGCGGGGCCTGGGCGAGCTGCTCGGCCTGGGCGCGCCAGTAGGCGGCGTCACGCGGCTCGCCGAGGCGCAGATGGTGCAGATGGAGCAGGTTGGCGGCGGTGTGGCTGCCGGATCCGGCGGCGAACTGCCACCAGAACTGGGCGGGGTCGAGGCGGCCGGTGACGGCGAGCAGGCAGGCGAAGACCAGCGCGCCCTCGGGGTGGATCCGGTCGCTGTTCACCAACCGCTCCAGCGAGCGGCCGGCCTGCGGCGCGTTGAGCACCAGGGCGATGGCGAGGTCGAGCTCGTGCCCGGCCTGCTCGTGCTCGGAGGGGTACGGGGCAGGAGCGGCGGTGAGCCGCGCCATCAGCCGGCCGCTCATGGGTGCACCGCTCCCCGCTGCTCTCTCATTCGTCCTCCAGCTCGGCGAGCTCGGGCCGGCCGACCGCCCGGGCCAGTCGGCGGCGGGCGTGCCGGCGGTACGAACGCAAGGTGGCCGCCGGCGTACCGAGGTAGCCGGCGGTCGCGGTGTCGTCCTGATCCAGGCAGTACGTCAGGATCATGGTATCGAGTTGCCGCTCGGACAGCTCGAGAATCGCCGCCAGCAAGGCGATCCGCTCGTCGGGCAGGTCGGCCGACCCCAGCCGGGCGCGCTGGCAGAACCGGTCGAGAACGGCGTCCAGGGCGACGGTCTGGACCACCACGGGACGGCTCTGGGCGGCCAGCCAGGCGGCGACGTGCTCCTTGAGCAGCCGCCAGGCGTAGGCCGCCGGCACCTCCTGGCGCAGCGCCAACTGCCAGTTCTGCCGCAGGTGTTCGGCCATGTCCTGGACCACCAGCCGGGCGGCGCCACCGTGGTCGCCGACCTGGGTGCGGGCATAGCCGGTCCACACCCGGTCGTTGAGGTCGCGGAACGCCTCGAAGGTCAAGCGCAGGCGGGCGCCGTCCGACGCGGTGCCGTTGCCCTCGTTCATGCCCCTCCCCGGTGAGGTCCACTGCTGATGCCGGGACCCATGCAAGCGCATGCGCAGGGCCGTTGTGCAGCGGACTCACGGAATGATAACCGACGGTAATGTTCCCAATACGCGATAATCTGACGATATATGAGGCTTATGTTGCTCCAGGGGCTTGCAGGGCTGTCGGGGCTCGGGGTTCCACGGCTTCCGGGGGTCCGGGGCTTCCAGGGCTCCCGGGGCTTCCAGGCCATCCGGGGTCCTCGGAGCTTCCGGGCCCGCTGAGGGTTCCGGGACTTCCCGGTCATCCGTGCCCGCCTAGGGTTCCCGGTGGCTACTGCTTCGGACCGCCGCGCGCGATCCGGGCCAGCGTCTCCAACGCCCTGGCCAGCACCGGCAACTGCGGCGAGGCGAGCCCGACCCGCACGGCGGCCGGCGTGCTGCGCGGGTCGACGGTGAAGGCCGCGGCGGGCGTCACGGCGATGCCCTGGCGCGCCGCGGCCGCCACGAAGGCCTCCGCGCGCCACGGGGCCGGCAGCTCCCACCACAGGTAGTACGAGCACGGGTCGGCCCGCACCCGGAAGCCGGACAGCAGCCGCCGGGCGAGCAGTTGACGCTCCACCGCATCCGCGCGCTTCGCCGCGGCCACCGCCGCCACCGTGCCGTCCCCGATCCAGCGGACCGCCGCCTCCAGGGCGAAGCCACTGGGCCCCCACCCACCGGAGCGCAGCGCGGCGCCGACCGGTTCGCGCAACTCGTCGGGCACCACCGCGAATCCGGCACTCAGGCCGGGGGCCAGCCGCTTGGCCAGACTGTCGGCCAGGATGGTGCGCTCCGGTGCCAGCGCGGCGAACGGCGGCTTGTCGGGATGCAGGAAGGCCCAGATCGCGTCCTCCACCACCGGCAGCTCCAGGCGGCGCAGTTCGGCGGCCAGCGCCAGGCGGCGCTCGGCCGGGAGGGTGCCGCCGAGCGGGTTCTGCAGGCGCGGCTGGAGGTAGAGCGCGCGCAGCGGCGTGGCGCGGTGGACGGCGGCCAGCGCCTCGGGGCGCAGCCCGAGGTGGTCCACGGGGAGCGGGACCAGCGTGATGCCGAGCCGCTGAGCGACCGCCTTGACCACGGGGTAGGTGAGCGCCTCCACGCCGAGCCGCTGCCCGGGGGGCACCAGGGCGGCGAGGGCGGCGGCGATCACCTGGCGGCCGCTGCCGGCGAAGAGCACCGCGTCGTCGGACGGGTGCCAGGCGGGGGCGTCGGGCGGGGCGGATGCTTCAGATCGGGCGAGCGCCCGGGTTGCTTCGGGCGCATCGGCCACCCCGGGCTCATCGGCCACCCCGGGCGCTTCGACTGCCCCCGGCCAGGCGACCAGCCGTGCGAAGGCCCGGCGCGCGGCCGGGGTGCCGGTCGCACCGATCGGGCGGAGCGCGGCCTCCAGCGCATCGGCCCGCAGCAGCGGCGCCAGGCCGGCGGCGAACAGCCCCGACTGCTCGGGCACCACAGGGTAGTTGAGCTCCAGGTCGACCGGGGCCGCGGCCGGCTCGGCCAGCGCGGGCACGCTGCCGACCCCGACGGGCGCGGCCCGCACGAAGGTGCCGCGGCCGACCTCGCCGACCACCAACTGGCGCCGTACCAGCTCGCGGTAGACCCGGCCCGCGGTCGAGTTGGCGATCCGTCGGGCGCGGGCGAAGGCGCGCTGGGTGGGCAGCTGTTCGCCGGGCCGCAGTCGGCCGTCCGCGATCTGGGCCGCGATCTCGTCGGCGATGGCACGGTAGTCGTCCATGGATCCCCCTGGGCTGATTGCACCGAGTGCAAAGTCAGTATTGCACCGAGCTGCCGGCCGCCATAGCCTCGCCGCATGGACGCGCTCACCTCAGCCGTGGACCCGCACGCCATGCTCGGAGTCGCCGCGATGGCGCTGGGCATGGTCCTCACCCCGGGGCCCAACATGATCTACCTGGTGTCCCGCTCGATCGCCCAGGGCCGCCGGGCCGGACTGCTCTCGCTGGCCGGCGTCGCGACCGCCTTCCTGGCCTACCTCACCGCCGTGACCGCCGGGGTCGCCACGGTCTTCGCGGTGGTGCCACTGCTCTACACCGTGATCAAGCTCGCCGGCGCGGCCTACCTGCTCTGGCTCGCCTGGCAGGCCGTCCGGCCGGGCGGCACCGCGGTGTTCGCACCCAGGCAACTGCCGCCGGACCCGCCGCGCAAGCTCTTCACGATGGGTTTCCTGACCTGCCTGCTGAACCCCAAGATCGCCATCATCTACATCTCGCTGCTCCCCCAGTTCATCACCCCGGCGCGCGGCCATGTCGCGGCGCAGAGCTTCGTCCTCGGCCTCACCCAGATCGCGGTCGCCGTCACCGTCAACGGCCTGATCGCCCTCGGCGCCGGCGGCATCGCCGCTTTCCTGGACCGCCGCCCCACCTGGCTCCGCATCCAGCGCTACGCCATGGGCACCGTCCTCGGCGCCCTCGCCCTCCACATCGCCGCCGACCGCGCCAAGGCAGTCACGGCCTGATCGCTATCACCTCCTTCCTGGAGCGCCCCAGCCCCCTCGCCCCCCACATCACCGCCATCCGCACCAAGGCCATCACCACCTCACGTCCCGTGCCCGGGGTTGCCCTGCGGCGCCGCACCAAGTAACAACTCCCGTATGGGAGTGACACCTGCAGAGCACGCACCCCGTCCCCGCCACTACGCCGCCGCGCTGCTGGACGACGCGGTCGGTCGCTGGCCGGATCGGGAGGCGCTGGTCGGCCGGGGTCTGCGGTGGTCGTACGCGGAGCTGGCGAGCACGGTGCGCGGACTGGCCGCCGCGCTGGGTGGGCTGGTGGCGCCGGGTGAGGACGTGGCGGTGCTGTCCGGCAACCGGCCCGAATATCTCGCACTCCAGTTCGCCGTGCACCTGCTGGGCTGCCGGCTCGTGGTGGTGCCGCCCGCGATCAGTTCCCAGGCCATGGAGCGGAGCCTGCGCAGCATCCGCCCGGCCGCCCTGGTCTTCGACCCGCAGGGTCACACCGACCTCGCCGAGTGGCTCAACGCGGCTACCGTGCCTCGCCATCTGCTGTCCCTCGGCCCCTGCCGCACCGGCGTCGACCTGCTGGCGGTGCTGACGGCCCAGCCGCCGCCCTCGACGACCTGGGCCGAGGCAGACGCAGACACCGTCAAGACAGTGTTCCTGACCTCCGGTACGACCGGGTACCCCAAGCCGGTGGTGCACGGCCACGGCCTCTACACGCTGCTCTCCGCCCTGCTGGGCGACACCGGGCTGGCCGCACCGGGCGAGCGGCGGCTGGTGGTCACGCCGCTCACCTTCATCAGCGGTCACTTCTGCCTCCCGACCCTGATGTCCGGCGGCACCCTGGTGCTGCACGAGCGGTACGACGCCGGGGCGGCGCTGGCGGCGATCGCCGCGGAACGCATCGGGACGATCCTCCTGACCAATGTGATGCTCGATCAACTCCTGGACCATCCAAGGCTGGGCGAGACGGACCTGTCGTCGCTGCGGCGCATCCAGTACGGCGCCTCGCGGCCGAGTCCGCGGCGGGTGCGCCTGGCTCTGGAGCGGTTCGGACCCATCCTGCAGCAGCTGTACGGCATGACCGAGGCCGGGCCTGTGAGTCTGCTGCAGCCGGCCGACCACGATCCCGCCGACGCCGCCCGGTTGGCGTCCGCCGGGTACCCGGTGCCGGGGGTGCGGCTGGCGGTCCGCCGGGAGGATGGCAGCGCGGCGGCACCGGGCGAGCTGGGCGAGGTGCTGGTGCGCGGCAGCGGCGTCATGGAGGGCTATGTCGACCCGGCGGTCCCGGCGGCCGTGCGGGACGGCTGGTTGCGCACCGGTGACCTCGGCCGCCTGGATCCTGACGGCCGGCTGCACGTCGTCGAACGGCTGAAGGAGGTGATCCTGCACGCCGGCACCGGACTTCGGGTGTGGTCACGGGAGGTCGAGGAAGTCCTGCTCGGTCACCCCACGGTACGCGCGGCCGCGGTCATCGGGATTCCGGCCGAGACCCACGGCGAGTGGCTGCACGCGGTGGTGGTGCCCGCCCCGGGTGCGGTGGTCGACGAACAGGCGCTGCGCGCCCACGTGTTCGCGGTGTTGGGCCAGGAGAGCATGGTGCCCGCCCGCATCCATCCGGTCGAGGCCTTCCCACTGACCGCGATGAGCAAGGTCGACAAGGCGGCACTGCGCCAGCGGTACACGCCGCCGCGAGCCGACGCTCCGTAAGACCGGCTGTCGCTGAGGCCGGCTGCCGCTAAGACCGGCTGCCGCTATGACCGGCTGTCGTCAAGAACCGCCGGACTCCGGCTGCCAGATGTCGACCGGCACCGAACTGGCCGCCAGGCCCTGCCCGTTCAGCAGTCGACCGAGATGCTTGACGGTGCGCAGCGCGAGTGCGTGGCGACTGACGGCGAGTTGGGGAAACCGAGTGGCCAGGGTGGCTTCCAGTTCCGGCAGTTGGGCCGGGTCACGGAGCCAGGCGATCAGCATCAGGTTGTCCGGACCGGTCAGTCCGATGCTGAGCCGGATCTCCGGTAGGCCCGCCACCGAGCGGGCAGTGGCGTCCAGTTGGGCCGGCGGTAGACGGCACCACAGCACGGCTGTGACCGGCCAGCCCGAGACCGGTTGGGCGATCTCGCAGCGCAGCCGCACCCGCCCGGCGCCGATCAGCCGGTTCAGCCGGCGCCGGGCGGTGGGCTCGCTCACCCCGATCCGGTCGGCCAGTTCGGTGACGGGCAGCCGGGCGTCGTCGATCAGTGCCCGGATCAGCCGCTGGTCGGTGGCGTCCGGCTGCAGCAGCTGCTCGTCCGGCACGGCGGGTTCGGTGCGCAGGGTCTGCTGCTGGGCCGGCTCCAGGGTGCCGAGGCGCCAGCGGCTCGCCTCGCCATAGGTGGTGAGCAGCAGTTCGGCGTGCTGGGCCCGCACTCCGGGTGTGTGGTCGAGGAGTTGGCGGGTATAGGCGGAGGCGGCCGGCAGGTCGGCGACGGCGACGGCGGCCAGCAGTGAGCGGCTGCCGGTGGTGTGGTGCAGGAAGATGACGTGCGGCTGGGCGGCCAGGTGCTCGATCGCCGCATCGAGCCCGCCGGGCTCGCACTCCAGCTCCACGTAGAGCATCCGCAGGATGCTGCCCCTGGTGACCGGTCCGGGCACGCAGGAGGTCCAGGCGAGCCCGGCGCCGCGCAGCCGCTCCCAGCGGCGGGCCACCGTCACGGGGTCGATGCCCAGCGCCCGGGCCAGCGCCGTCCAGGAGGCGCGCGGGTTGAGCTGCAGCGCATGGACCAGCTCCAGGTCGAGCTCGTCGACGAGATCCTGCATGTCAGGCCCTTTCTGGCCGTTCTCTGCTCCAGAGGGGCTCTGGATGACGATTTCCTGCGCCTCAGCATCCGGATCCGACGGCACATTCATCCTAAGGACACCCCGGCCCACCCAGCCACAAGGAGTGCCCATGCCTCTAAACGACGCAGCCCCGACCGGCACAGCCCGGCCCGACGCCGCCCTGCGCGATGCCGCCGAGGCGCTGGCCGACGAGCTGACCGCCCTGCGGCGGGAGATCCACGCCGAGCCGGAGCTCGGCCGCGCCCTGCCCCGCACCCAGCAGCGGGTGCTGGCCGCCCTGGACGGCCTCGGGCTGGAGATCACCACCGGGCACGCGCTCACCTCCGTCACCGCCGTGCTGCGCGGTGCGCTGCCGGGCCCGACGGTGCTGCTGCGCGCCGACATGGACGCACTGCCGGTGACCGAGGACACCGGACTGCCCTACGCCTCCCGGATCGCCGGCGCCATGCACGCCTGCGGCCACGACCTGCACACCGCGATGCTGGTCGGCGCCGCCCGGCTGCTCGCCGAGCGCCGGGCCGAGCTGGCCGGCTCAGTGGTGTTCATGTTCCAGCCGGACGAGGAGGGCACCGACGGCGGTGGCGCCGAACTGATGCTGGCCGAGGGAGTGCTGGACGCCTCCGGGGAGCTGCCGGTGGCTGCCTACGCGCTGCACGTGGCGGCCAACCGGCTGCCGCGCGGCCTGTTCGCCAGCCGGCCCGGGATCGCCACCGCCGCCTCGGACACGCTGACCGTGACGGTGCACGGACTCGGCGGGCACGGTTCCGCACCGCACAAGGCGGCCGACCCGATTCCGGTGCTCTGCGAACTGGTCACCGCGCTGCAGACCTTCGTCACCCGCCGGTTCGACGTCCATGACCCGGTGGTGCTGACGGTCGGGTCGATCCACGGCGGCACCAAGGCCAACGTGATCCCCGGCCAGGCCGGCTTCGAGGCCACCGTGCGCAGCTACTCCCCCACGGCCCGCGAGGCGCTGCGCGAGGGCACGCGCACCCTGCTCACCGGCATCGCCGCCGCGCACGGCCTGCGGGCCGAGGTGCACTACCGGGACGGCTACCCCGCCATGCGCAACACCGCCGAGGAGCTCGCGCTCGCCTCCGACACCGTGGCCCGACTGTTCGGCCCGCAGCGCTACTTCAACGCACCGGCACCGACTCCGGGCGCGGAGGACATGGCCTTCGTCCTGGACCGGGTCCCCGGCGCGTACCTGATGCTGGGTGCCTGCCCGCCCGACCGCGACTACGCCACCGCCGCCTACAACCACTCCCCGCAAGCGGTCTTCGACGACGCCGTGCTGCCGGACGGCGCCGCCCTGCTGGCGCAGCTGGCGCTGCGGCGGCTGGCGGCGGTGAGCACGGCCGGGTCGGGCCCAACGGACGGCGGTCAGGCCGGCTCCACGAGCTCGGGCACGACGAGCACCGCGCACGCCGGCACCGCAGCCTCAGGCGCGACGGGCACCGCCGGATGACGGCGACGGCCACCGCCGCCCCACTCCGCCGCACCCTCGCCGCACTGCTGGTCGTCGAGTTGTTCAGCGGCTTCCAGCAGAGCTACTTCACGCCGCTGTTCGACACCGTCGGCCACCGCTTCCACGTGGGCGTCGCCGCCCTGGCCTGGACGGTGACCGGCCCGGCGCTCGGTGGCGCGGTGGCCACGCCGCTGCTCACCGCGCTGGGCGACCGCCACGGGCACCTGCGGGTGCTGCGGTGGACGGTGGCGGTGGTCGCGGCCAGTGCGGCGCTGATCGCGGCCGCACCCGGCTACCGGCTACTGCTGGCTGGACGGGTGCTCCAAGGGGTCCTCGCCGGGCTGCTGCCGCTGATGTTCGGCCTGGTCCGGACGCGCCACACGGTCGAGGAGACCCGGCGCGCCATCGCCTATCTCTCGGGCGGTCTGCTGCTGGGCGTGCTCACCGGGAGCATCACCGCCACGCTGCTGCTCCAAGTCGGGTCCGTCACAGCGGTGTTGTGGATCCCAGCCGCCGGAACGCTGCTCGGGCTCGGCCTGCTGCGCTCCCTGGGGCCCGGCGCCACCCCGGCCGAGTCCGCCCACTCCGCCGGGCTCGACTGGCGCGGCGCGGCTCTGCTGGCCGGCGGCCTGGTCGCGGCCATGCTCGCCGTGCACGAGGGCGGTGCCTGGGGCTGGGCCGCGCCGCCGACCCTGGCGTGTGCGCTGATC
The DNA here is from genome assembly GCF_006636205.1 of Kitasatospora acidiphila. Taxonomy (NCBI): domain Bacteria; kingdom Bacillati; phylum Actinomycetota; class Actinomycetes; order Kitasatosporales; family Streptomycetaceae; genus Kitasatospora; species Kitasatospora acidiphila. The sequence continues at coordinate 1,048,428 of NZ_VIGB01000003.1, forward strand.
GGCGCCGGCCTGCTGGCGGCCTGGGTGGCGGCGGCGCGGCGCAGCCCGGCACCGCTGATCGAGGTGGGTCGGCTGTTCCGGCCCCGCCTGCTGCCGGTGTTCGCGGTCGCCTGCTGCGTGCACTTCGTGGTGATCGGCGGCCAGGTGCCGTACTCCAGCTATCTGACCCGCCCGGAGGGCCTGGGACTGCCGGCCGCTTCGGCCGGGCCGGTGCTGCTGCCCGCGTTCTGCGGGATGGCCGTGTTCAGCGTGCTCAGCAGCCGCTTCGGCCGGGCCATCGGCTACGGGCGGGTCACGCTGCTGGGTGCCGCACTGCTGGCCGCCGGCAGCGCCGGGCTGCTGCTGCGCCACGGCAGCGCCGTGGACTTCGCGGTGCTGCTCGGCTGTTCGGGATCGGGGATGGGCCTGATCGCGGGCGCCGGGCGGATCATGGTAATCGACAGCGTGCGGGCCGAGGAGACCGCGGCCGCCGAGGGCCTGTTCGAGCTGCTGGTCGGACTGGGCGCCGCCGTCGGTTCGGCCGTCTTCGCCGCGGTGCTGGCCGCCCACGGCAGCGACCACCGCGGCTACCAGTCCGTGTGGACGACCGGCACCGCGGTGGCACTGCTCGGGCTGGGGGCGGCGGTCCTGCTCGTCCGCCGCCCCACACCAACCGACTGACTGATCGTCAGCTACTGCTGCTCCCGAGCCCAGGCTCGCGGAGCAGCAGTTTGGCGATCCCGTTGCGTTGGATCTCCGAGGTACCGGTCAGGATCCGGAACATCCGCACCTTGCGGAACAGGAACTCCACCTCCTCCCCCTGGGTGAGGCCCTCCTTGCCGTGCAACTGCACCGCCTCGTCGAGGATCCGGAACGCGGTCTCGGCCACCTGCAGCTTGCACATGAAGGCCTCGAGGCGCGGCACCGTGCCGCCGTCCAGCGCGCTGAGCGCGTCGTGGGTCATCGCGCGGGCGGCGTAGTAGGAGGTGGCCATGTCAGCCAACTTGTGCTGGACGGACTGGAGTTCGGCGAGCGGCGCCCCGGCGACGGTACGGGTGCGGACCCGGTCCAGGGTGAGCTGGATGGCGCGGCGGGCCATGCCGAGCACGCTCGGGCAGTGCAGCAGCCGGTTGACGTTGACCCGGCCGAGCCCCAGCAGCAACCCGTCACCCTCCCGGCCGAGCAGGTTGGCGGCCGGGACCGGGCAGTCGGTGAGCACGATGTCGCTCTCGATGTGCTCACCGGACATCGGCGTGGCGCCCGGCAGCACCTGGCAGCCGGGGCTGTCCAGATCCACCAGGAACGCCGAGTAGGTCTTCTCGGTGCCGGCCATCAGTGCGATCACGATGGCGAAGTCCGCCACCGGGCCCGCACTGGAGAACACCTTGTGGCCGGTCAGCCGGTAGTCATCGCCATCCCGGACGGCCGTGGTCCGCATGGCCCGTACGTCCGAGCCCGCATCGGTCTCGGTCAGCGAGAAGCAGCAGGCCCGCTCGCCGCGCACCACCGGCAGGAAGTAGCGATCCAGTTGGTCCGGTGTGGCGGCGGCGATGATGTCGCCGACCCGCAGCGGGCCGCCCATCTCGCCGAGCACGCTGTGCCCCAGCACTCGACCGCTGGCCGCCACCTCCTCCTTGAGGGCCGCGAGTTGACGGTAGGAGAGGCCCTGGCCGCCGAGCTCGGGTGACAGCTGGATGCCGTAGAAGCCGAGTTCGCGGCTGCGCTGCCAGACCGGCTCCAACAGCGCCCGGGTGATCGGGGTTTCGGGGGTGACGGCGTGGTCGCGCTCGTAGGCGGCCAGTTCGCCGTCCAGGTAGTCGCGCAGTCGGCCGACCAGTTCGGCGAGCGGCAGGTCATCGGCATAGTCGGGGCGGAGCGAGAAGAGCATGGTGTGGCCTTTCAGTTGACGCTGCTCAATGGCTGAGGCGGATCGGCTCAGGCAGATCGGCTCGGGTCGGCTCAGTTGACGCGCCGAGCAGCGCCGGCCCAGTGCGGTTCCCGGACGGCGCGGCGGTCCAGCTTGCCGTTGCGGTTGTGCGGCAGCTCGGGGACGAAGTCGACGGAGCGGGGCTTCTTGTAGCGGTCCAGGCGCTCGGCACAGAAGGCGATCAGCTCCTCCTCGCCGGCCTCGGCTCCCGGGCGGAGCACCACGACGGCCTTCACCGCCTCGCCCCACCGGTCGTCGGGCACGCCGACCACGCAGGCCTCGGCCACGGCCGGGTGCTCGTCGAGCACGGCCTCCACCTCACTGCTGTAGATGTTGAAGCCACCCGAGATGATCATGTCCTTCCTGCGGTCGACGATGAAGAGGTAGCCGTCCTCCCGCATCCAGGCCAGGTCGCCGGTGCGCACCCAGCCGTGCTCGAAGGTCTGCGCGGTCAACTCCGCTTCGCGCCAGTACTCCTGGACGCAATCGGGGCCGCGCACGATGATCTCGCCGATGTCGCGCGGCGCGGTGTCCCGGCCCTGCCCGTCGACCACTCGGATCTCGGTGTCGTAGCCGGCCCGCCCGCAGGACTGCAGCAGTTCCGGATCCTCGGCCACGGCACGGGCCACCTCGGCGGCGGTGAGACCGGCCACCACCGAGGTGGTCTCGGCCAGCCCGTAGCCCTGGCCCACCACCGGGCCGAAGGCGGCGACCGCCTCGCGCAGCCGCTGCGGGGAGATCGGGGCACCGCCGACCCGCAGATCGACCAGGCTGGACAGGTCGTGGTCGGCCCGACGGGGGTGGCCCAGCACCGAGTTGAGCATCGCGGGCACCAGGAAGGTGGCGTCGATCCGCTCGCGCTCGACGGTCGCCAGGAAGGCCTCCGGGTCCCATCCGGGCAGCACATGGATGGTGGTCCCCGCGAAGACGCAGGCGAGCAGTGGCATCCCGGCGGCGTGGGTGATCGGGCCGCAGGCCAGGTAGCGGCCACCCGCACGGGGCCGGGACTCGCTCATCAGCTGCTTGCGCAGGTTGGCCAGCCGGTTGCCGTGGGTCTGCACGGCCGCCTTGAGCGAACCGGTCGAGCCCGAGGTGAAGTTGAGCACCGCCGGAGCCCGCTCGGCCACCTCGACGCACACCGGCTCCGGACTGCCCTCGGCCAGCAGTTCGGCGTACCCGTTCTCGAACTCCACGGCCAGGCAGTCGACTTCGGCGGTGGTCCGGGCGGCCAGCGCGTCCTCACGGTGTGCCGCGTCGAACAGCAGCGCCCGCACCGGGGCGTAGCCGAGGATGTGCGCGATCTCGGCCCGGCCGAGCCGGGCGTTGATCGGCGCACGCAGCAGGCCCGCCTTGTACAGCGCGAACTCCACCACGATCAGCTCGCCGCGGTTCCAGGCCAGGCTGCCCACGGCGTCGCCCGGCCGCAACCCGCGTGCCAGCAGGGCGGCCGCCAGCCGGTTGGCGTCCGCCTCCAGCTCGGCGAAGGTCCAGTGCCGATCGCCGCAGACCACGGCTGGCTGGTCGGGCCAGTAGCGGGCGCTGCGGGTCAGGTACACACCCAGGTTCATGCTGCTCCTCGCATAGTTTTCCATATCATTGGTCCGTTTCCAGACACTCTGTTCAGAATGCTGTTCCCAGACAGACTGTTCAGTAACATGCGAGCTGTCAAGAGTCCGTAGACTGGATCACCTGTCGACGGTTGGCGAGGGAGGCTTGATGGCAGAGGACCGGCGGACCAGGCGCACCCGGCGCGCGATGCGGGACGCACTGGTGTCACTCGTGCTGGAGCGCGGCTACGCGCCGCTGACCGTGGAGGACATCACCGAGCGCGCCGACATCGCCCGCGCCACCTTCTACAGCCACTGCCGCGACAAGGAAGACCTGTTCACCAGGGTCACCACCGACCTGCTGCAGGAACTCGGCGAGCGCCTCACCCCGCTCGCGGCCGAATCCGGCGCCGGCCTCACCGGCAAGCCCCTGCTGGAGCTGTTCCGCCACGCCGAACAGGAGCGCGACCTCTACCGCGTCATCCTGCGCGGCGAGGGCGACGGCAAGCCGCTCGGCGTCTTCACCGATGAGTCGGTCCGCCGGGTCGCCGAGGTCTTCCGCGAGCGCGCCGACCAGAGCGGGATCCGCCCCCGGATCGACCCCGAGCTACTGGCCCGCGCCTGGGTCGGCGAGCAGTTCGCGGTGCTCCGCTGGTGGCTGGAGCAGGACCCGCGCCCGATGCCCGCCGAAGACGTCGCCGCCCACCTGCGCGACCTGGCCCGCCACGGGCGGCACTGGGCCAGCGGGGCGGACGGCTGAGGATTCCCCGCGCCAACGAGAACGGTCCGCCGGAACTCAGGAGAGTTCCGGCGGACCGTCAGAAAAGCTGTCAGTTACCTCAGTTGTTCTTTTCCGCGAGGGCCTTGATGCCGCTGAGGGTGGCCTCCATGCCGGCGCGGAGCTCGCGTTGCCGGAAGGCGACGAACTCCTCCTCGCGGTCCGGCCAGCGGTCTATCGCCATGCTGACGCCGTTGCGGCCCGGGCCGAGGACCGCGGTCTGACGCAGCAGGGTGCCGCCTTCCAGCGGGTGCAGTTCGAAGCGCCAGGAGGCCATGCAGCTGGTGGGGTCGAGGGTCGGGTCGCCGTAGCGGCCGTCGGCGTCCATGACGGCCCAGGCGAAGACGCGCTCGGGCTCCAGCTCGACCACCTGGGACACCGTGCGCCACTCGCCGAGCTTCTCGTGCCGGTTGTGGCCCTCGAAGCGCGCGCCCGGCGCGGGTCGATCCGCACCGTCGAGCCAGGCGACGCGCTGCAGTTCGGGGCTGAGCCTGGCCGGCAGGTTGATGTCGGTCACCAGCTCCCAGACCAGCGCCACGGGTGCGTTCACCTGGATCTCGCACTCCACGGTCGGACCGTCGGCCATGCGCATGTCGTCCCCCTCACTGCCCGGCTGGGTCACCCCCTGACGGTGGGCGCCCCCTGACGCCGGCGATCCTAACGCGCCGCCTCAGATTTCTCAGTAGTCCCAGGTGACATACCGGCCGTTGTACTCGCCGCCCTCGCAGTAGTCACGGCGGGTGCGGATGTCGGTGGCGACGAAACCGCCGCCCTCCTCGCACTGCAGGACGGTGACCGGCGGGCCGGACAGGCGGTTCCGGCTGCCGTCCGCCGCCGCGGAACCCGCGAACGCCGTGGTGCCGGCCAGCACCAGCGCGGCGGTGGCGATCGTCATGGTGGTGAGCTTCGTGGCGGTGCGCTGCATGGGTGGGTGCTCCTCGGGTGCGTGGGGGAACGGCGTTTCGCTTGCTGACGATCCCTTGACCACGCGCGCCCGAGTTATGCGGTTTGTCCACCGCGCGGGTGACGACCGGTCAACCACATGAGTACGGCTGACCCGGCCAGGCGCCGGTGGCGGATACTCGATTCAAGAGGGCTGTCGGCTCGGCGAGTTCCACGATGCACGGCGCTCAGTGATCGGTGGAAGACGACTCTGCCGAGGCGTCCAGCAGCAGGTCACGCAGTGCCGTGGCGGCCTCGGACGGCTCGGCAGGGGTGAGGACGACCTGGTCGGCGGTGGTCGAAGGGCCGGTGAGGGGGATGATGCGCAGGCCGGGTGGCTGGTGGTCGAGTGCGGATTCGACGGTGATGCCGATGCCCGTTCCCGCGGCGACATGAGCGGCGATGGCGTGCACGCTGTCGGCGGTTCTGATGATGCGCAGGTCGGCTCCGCCGATCCGGAAGGCGGACAGCAGGCGGTCGCACAGACCGCTGTTGATCTGGTGGGGCCAGGTGAGCAGGCCGGTGGTGGACAGTTCGGACGCGCTCAGCTCGGCACGGCCGGCGAGGGGGTGGGCCGCGGGTACGAGCGCCACGAACCTCTCGGTGGACAGCACCCTCGCACGTACGCCGGTGACGTCGCCGGTCGCCCAGCCGATGCCCAGCCCGATCGCCTGCGCCCGCAGGGCGGTGACCTGGGCCGTGGTTGCCATCGCCTCCGGCACGATCGTCACATCGGGGAAACGGTCGCGCAGTTGCGGCAGGCAGCGCAGCAGCAGCTGGTGGCCGGTGTATTCGGCGTGGCCGACGACGAGGGTGGTGCGGGCCCGGTCGCCGGCGGCCAGGGAGCGCCCGCGCTGCTGGAAGCGGCGCAGCTGGGCCAGGGCGGCGTGGGCGTCGGGCAGCAGCGCTTCGCCGACTTCGGTCAGTGACACCCGGCGGCTGGTGCGGTGGAACAGCCGCCCGCCCAACGTGGCCTCCAGCCGCCTGACGGCGTCGCTGACGGCGGGCTGCCCGCGGTGCATGCGCGCGGCGGCGCGGCCGAAGTGGAGTTCTTCCGCGACCGCGACGAATGCTTCCAGTTCCAACCTGTCCACCCTGTCCACGGGAGCAGGCTAACGCGATCGATCGGTGCGACCGATCGCTGGGTCGCGAAGTTCGGCGTTGATGCCGTGCCGTGCGCGGGGTGTGATGGCTGGGCGAGCAGGGCCCCACGACCGGAACAAGCAGGGGCCCACAACCGGAAGTAGTGAACGTACATGGCAGTCAATGGCGTTGACCGTGAGCACGATGCGCCGATGGTCACGGTGACGGTGGTCTACCACTCGGTGCACGGCCACACCCGGGTGCTGGCCGAGCACCTCGCCGACGGGGCGCGGCTGGTGCCGGGCGCCCAGGTGCATCTCGTCGAGATCCGGCCCGAGGACGTCATCGCGGGCCGCTGGCACGATGCGGAGGTGCTGGCGCTGCTCGATCGCTCCGATGCGATCGTCATGGGCTGCCCGACGCTGATGGGCAGCGTGTCGGCGGTCTTCAAGGCGTTCATGGAGGCGGCGTTCACGCCGTTCACGACGCAGGCGTGGAAGGACAAGCTGGCCGCGGGGTTCACCATGTCCGCCTCGCAGAGCGGCGACAAGCTGGCGGTCCTGGAGCAGTTGGCGGTCTTCGCCGCGCAGTTGGGCATGCAGTGGATCGGCGTGGGCGACATGCCGGGCAACAACTGGAGCGGTGGCACCCGCGACGACGTGAACCGGCTGGGCTCGTGGCTGGGCCTGATGAGTCAGAGCCACGCCGACCAGGGCCCCGAGGACGCCGGATCGCGCGGCGACCGGATCACCGCGCAGCGCTTCGGTGAGAGGATCGCCCGCCTGACCCAGCGCTGGGTCAACGCCGTGCCGTACGACACCCCCCGGATGACCGAACACGAGGCCCGCGCCCTGTCCGCCTCCCTCAGGGACGCGGACGACGCGCCGGCAGCACTGACCGGCGCCTGACCGCGCAGCTCGCCCCGCACCGGCGTCGACGTCTGTCAGTGTCGGCGTCGGCGTCGGCGTCGGGGCGTCCTGGAACGTTGATACCGACTCGATTCGCGCCTCAGCGGAATCCGTCCGCGTGCTCCTCTGCCCATGAGCGGAACGTGCGCGCCGGTGCACCGGTGATCTCTTCCACCGCAGATGTGATCACGTTCGATCCGGGTCGCTTTTCAGCGCTGGCCAACAGGGCCTCGACGAGAGCGGGTGGCCTGCCGTCGGCGAGCATCTGCTGACGTGCGACCCCTACCGGTACCTTCTCGAAGCGCGTCGGGTGGCCGATCGCCTCCCCGATCGCGTGGACCTGCTCGGCCCTGCTGAGCACCTGCGGGCCGGTCAGGACGTGCTTCATGCCTGTGTGTCCGTCATCGGTCAGCGCACGCACCGCCACGGCTGCGACATCGCGCTCGTGGATCACCGCCGTTGCGGCGATGTCGGGACCGCGGACGAGATGCGTGGTGCGGATCTGCTCGGCCCACCCTCGCGCGTTGGAGGCGATGGTGTTCGACCGCAGGAAGGTCCACAGCAGGCCGGATCCCTCGATCAGGCGCTCCATGTCGGCGTGGAGCTGGTTGATGGGGTCGGTCTGGCGTTCGGCGTCGTCACTCACACCCGACGAGGAGAGATAGACGATGCGGCGGGCATGCTGCGCAACCGCCTCCAGTACGGCAGGGGCACCGTCGGTCGTGAGGAACGGCCAGATCAAGAACACCGTGTCGCTCCCGGCCAGTGCCCCCTCCAGCGTGTCCGGCCGGGACAGGTCTCCGCCTACGACCTTGACTCCCCTTGGTAGCTCGGCCAGTTCGGGATCACGCGCCAATGCACGCACGGCGGCACCTGCTGCCAGGAGTTGGACGACAACGTGTCGGCCGACATTGCCGGTCGCGCCGGTCACAAGAATCTCACCCATGATCAGGTCAGCCTCGGCAACGCCCAGGCTATTCCGGGACGGCCCCGAGATGCTCGATCGTGGTCACCTGCTCAGCGCGATCTCCCGCTCCAGACGCGACAGCTTCTCGGGGTTGCGCACGGCGTAGAGGCCGGTGATGAGGCCGTCGTCGATGCGCAGGGCGGTGACGGTGTCGAGTGCGCCGCCCCGGCTCAGGAGCAGGGCCGGGTGGCCGTTGACCTGGGCCGGGCGCAGGACGGTCGCGGTGGCGATCCTGGCCAGCACGGCGGCCACCTGGTCGGCGCCGACGATGGGCGCCAGGGCGGCGCGCGCGACTCCGCCGCCGTCGGTCAGTAGCACCACGTCCGGGGCGAGCAGGTCGAGCAGCTGCTGCAAGTCGCCGGTTTCGACTGCCTGTTGGAAGGCCGCCAGAGCGTGGCGGGTGTCGGCGGCGGAGACGGCCCCGCGCGGGCGGCGGGCGGCGACATGGGCGCGGGCTCGGTGGGCGATCTGGCGGACGGCGGCCTGCGTCTTGTCGACGGCCTCGGCGATCTCGTCGTACTCCAGCCCGAACACCTCGCGCAGCACGAACACCGCCCGCTCGGTGGGCGCGAGGGTCTCCAGTACCAGCAGCATCGCCATCGAGAGGCTGTCGGCCAACTCCACGTCCTCGGCGACATCGGGCGCGGTGAGCAGCGGCTCGGGCAGCCAGGGGCCGACGTAGGACTCCTTGCGGCGGGCCAGGGTTCGCAGCCGGCTCAGCGCCTGGCGAGTGGCGATCCGGACCAGGTAGGCGCGTTGGTCCCGCACGGTGGCGAGGTCGACGCCCACCCAGCGCAGCCAGGTCTCCTGCAGGGCGTCCTCCGCGTCGGCGGCCGAGCCGAGCAGCTCATAGGCGACGGTGAAGAGCAGGTTGCGGTGGGCGATGAACACCTCGGTGGCGGAGTTCAGTTCGGTGGATTCCATGGCCTGCTCGCTCAATTCCGGCTCCTGCACGGGTGTTTCCGACTGGGTCGCACACGAGACGGCGGCCCCCGCCGTTTTGTGACACCCGCGCTCGGTGGCACACGTCACATCGGCGTGCCGTCACAGGGCAAGGGTGGCCCGCATCTTGTGTTCGTCCAACGCCGTTGCACGGAGCACCACTTGCAACGCGCCGCTCCGCAGCACACTCACCATCACACATCACACCCGAGGATGAAGCCATGGAAACCCGGTTCAACCTGCTCGACAGCCCGACCGCCGCGAAGGTCGGGAAGCGGTTCTACAACACCGCGTTGGCCCTCCAGGAGTCCGCTCTCCCGAAGACCGTGCAGCACCTGGTGGAGCTGCGTGCCAGTCAGATCAACGGCTGCGGCTTCTGCGTCGACATCCACAGCAAGGAGGCCGCGGCCGACGGTGAGACGGCGCTGCGGCTCAACCTGGTCGCGGCCTGGCGCCACAGCACCGCGTTCACCGAAGCCGAGCGTGCGGCGCTGGCGCTCACCGAGGAGGGCACCCGGATCGCCGACGGCAGCGCCGGGGTGTCCGACGAAACCTGGGCCGAGGTGCGCAAGCACTTCGACGACGACCAGGTCGGTGCGCTGATCTGCACGGTCGCCCTGATCAACGCGGCCAACCGGATGAGCGTGATCGTGCACAGCCAGGGCGGTTCCTACGAGCCCGGCATGTTCGCCGCGCTGGAGTAGCCGATCGCTCGCCTCAAGGGCTCGGCCCTGGATCACCCGATCCAGGGCCGAGCCCTTGACCGGAGTGAGTACTCACTCCGATACTGGACCACATGGCAACCACATCAAGTCGCCGCCGAGCCCCGTCGATGGATCCCGACAGCCGCCGGGAGATGATCGTTCGCGCCGCGCTCCCCCTGGTGATCGAGCACGGCAGTGCGGTGACGACCCGTCAGATCGCCCAGGCCGCCGGCATCGGGGAGGGCACCATCTTCCGCGTCTTCGCGGACAAGGACGAGCTCATGGACGCCTGCGTGGCCGAGGCGCTCAGCCCGGCCAACGCCCTGACCGAACTCGCCCTGGTGCCAACGGACCAGCCGCTCCCCGCCCGGCTGGCGGAGGCCGCCGCGGCGCTGCACGCCCATCTGGACCGGATCGGCGCCCTGGTCGGCGCCCTGCACGCGACGGGCGGGCGGGAGCGGACCGGGCGCCCCGGCAGCGCGGGAGGCCCACCCGACCGTGCGGCCGGCTTCGCACCGGTGCAAGCGGCGATCGCCGAACTCTTCGAGCCCGAGCGGGATTTGCTGAGGGTATCCGCCGAGCAGGCAGCGTCGGTCTTCCTCGGCATGCTGTTCTTCCAAGCCCGCAGGCCCGCGTCGGAGGATGAGTCGACCGAGCTCAGCGTGGCCGAGCTCGTCGACCTCTTCCTGCACGGCGCCCTGTCCCAACCAGCGGAAAGTTGAAGGGGAAACCATGCCCATCACGCTGAACCACACCATCGTCCCGGCCGTCGACAACGAGGCGGCCGCCCGCTTCTTCGCCGACATCATGGGGCTGGACTACCGAGGGGCCGATCGGCACTTCGCGCCGGTGCGGGTCAACGAGTCCCTGACGCTGGACTTCATGTCCGTCGAGAGCCCGCCCGGCCACCACCTGGCGTTCGACGTGGACCCGGCGACCTTCGACGGCGTCCTCGCCCGGCTCCGCGCCGCCGGTGTGCCGTACGGCAACGACCCCATGGAGCCGGACAACGGGCGGATCGACCACCCGCTGTGCGCCCGCGGTCTGTACTTCGCCGACGACGCCCGGAACCTCTATGAGGTCATGTCCCCGCGGTGAAGCCCGAGTGGTGCCGGACTGACGGCCGTCAGGAGTCGGCGGTCTTGCGGTACCGCTTGGCGAGGGCCGGGTCCGACTCCCACCACAGGCCACTCCCCCCAACTGCCGCCGTCTCCCCGACCGCCGCTTCCACGGCCGCCGGCTCGCCGTCCGCGGCGGGCGGCGCGGGCGGGCCCACGGGGCTCGGCTCGGGCAGGCCTTGGACGGCCACCCGGAACAGCACGCCGGGGACGGCGGCGAACACGGCGGCGAGCAGCACGACGAATCCCAGCACGTAGACCCGGGGCACGACGACACCGGCCAGGAACGGGACGATGAGGGCGAATTTCAAGCCGGTGCTGCGGGCCGTCACCAGGGACTCCCCGCCCTCGGCCACCGCCACGGTCACCGTGTTGGAGCGAGTGGTGCGGTCACCGGAACCGACCCGCACCGTGTGGGTGCCGGCCGCCACGGCGAACCGCATGGCGTCGCCCTGCCGGACCCGGCCGACGCGCACCCCGTCGATGATGACCCAGAACTTCCCCGCCCGGCCGATTCCGGGCGGTTCCGCGTAGACCGCGATGGTCCCGTTCAACACTCCCCCTCGGTCATGCTGCTCCCGCGTGGAACATGGTGCTCCCGCGTGGAACGGCGCCAAGGATAGGGGATGGTGATCACTGCCCCTGCTAGCTCCCCTGCGCGGCCGCAGGGTTCTTGGCCTCCCAGCGGTCCTCGACCTTGGCCAGGCGCCAGTACCCCAGCGCCGCCGCCCAGACCAGCACGAACAGGCCGACGATGACGAAGCCGACGTTGTTGAGGTCGATGCCGGAGATCCAGCCGGAGACCGGGTCGGTGAGGTTCAGTTGGTCGTGGAGCACGCCGACCAGCTCGATGGTGCCGATCAGGAAGGCGACGGCAATGGAGAGCCCGGTGATGGTGAGGTTGTAGAAGACCTTGCGGGTCGGGTTGGAGAACGCCCAGTGGTAGGCGAAGTTCATGAAGGTGCCGTCGAGGGTGTCGAACAGGCTCATGCCGGCGGCGAAGAGCAGCGGCAGGCAGAGGATCGCGTACCAGGGCAGGCCGGCGGCGGCGCCGGAGCCGGCCATCACCATCAGGGTGACCTCGGTGGCGGTGTCGAAGCCGATGCCGAAGAGCAGTCCCACCAGGTACATCTGGCCGGGCCGGGTGATCGACTTGGTGAGCCGGCCGAGGATGCGGTTCATGAAGCCGCGCCCGTCGAGGTGCTTCTCCAGCTCGTGTTCGTCGAACTGGCCGGCCCGCATGGCCTTGAAGACCCGGTAGATCCCGGCCATCGACACCAGGTTGAGGGCGGCGATCAGGTAGAGGAAGCCGCCGGAGACGCTGGTGGAGACCAGGCCGAGCAGCTTGTGGGTGTGGGAGTCGTCGTTGGTGAGGGTGCCGACCACCTTGGCGCCGGTGGCGATCAGGGTGGCCAGGACCACGACGATGCTGGAGTGGCCGAGCGCGAACCAGAACCCGACCGAGACGGGCCGCTTGCCGTCGGCCATCAGCTTGCGGGTGGTGTTGTCGATCGCGGCGATGTGGTCGGCGTCGAAGGCGTGCCTCATGCCCAGGGTGTAGGCGGTGACGCCGAGGCCCAGGCCGAAGGCCTGGTTGCCGACGCTGTAGTGGTGCGGGGCGACCATGGTGATCAGGATGAAGAACGCGACCACGTGCATGGCCGCGATCACCCCCATCAGGCCGCCGGTGCGGATCCAGTCCCTGCGCTCCCAGCGCGGCGCGGCGGTGGCGCCGCTCGCGGGGGTCGTCAGGGCAGCGGTTTCGGGCAGGGTCATGTCGGGGCAGCCTCTCCAGCACCTCGTGGACAGTTCTCGTGCGGTGCCGTGGCCGGTCTCCTGGCTTACGGGTCAAGCGTTCCCACCCCGGCCTTCCCAGGCGCGCAAGCGCCCAGTGGCCGCCCACCGACACGCGGCAGGCTGGTGCGAGGACTTCCCGATCACAGTGGCGAGGGCCGCTCCGGACTCCTGTGGCAGGCACAGTTCACCGGTCTTCCCGAACACCACGGCGTGCACCACCGTAGAGGTGACCTGCAATCACCCACAAGCCCGCACAGGTGTGCAGGTGTTGCAGATCACGCCCGCCAGGTGAGGGATGATGGACTCATGCACCTGGTCCCCGACGAGCGCGCACACCGGCGCCCCATCGACGAGCACACGGTCTGCGAGGCGATCGCGGGCATCGGCGACCCCGAGGCCGTGCGCGGCTGGGCCGACCGCTTCTCGCTGCTCGCCGACCCGGGCCGGCTCTCCGTGCTGCTGGCCGTCCACCGGGCCGGGCCGATCGCCGTCACCGACCTGGCGCTGGCCACCGGCATCAGCGAGAGCACGGTGTCGCAGATCCTGCGCCTGCTGCGGGTCTCGGGCGCGGTGACCGCCGCCAAGGACGGCCGGGTGGTGCGCTACCGGTTCACCGCCCCCGACCTGGCGCCGCTGCTGGCGTCGATCCCGCCCCTGGAGATCCCCCCGCTGGAGCACGACGCCTGACGGCGGGACTACCGCTGGAGCACGACGCCTGACGGCGGGACTGCTGACGGCGTGGCCACGTATCGCGGGTGGTCGTTGCCAGTTCGCACGCGGTCGGAGAGGGTGGAGTCGAGCATGTCGGCTCCCGTGCCCCCTGGAGGCAGTGTGACCATCCACCACCTCGACTGCGCCACCATGTGCCCGCTCGGCGGCAGGCTGCTGCTGGGCAGCGGCGGGCCGCTGTTCGGACGGCTGGTGAGCCACTGCCTGCTGGTGGAGAGCGAGGCAGGGCTGATCCTGGTGGACACCGGCTTCGGCACCGGGGATGTCACCGACCCGGGTCGGCTCGGCCGGCAGTTCCGGTTCAACAGCCGCCCCCAACTCTCCCTCGCACGAACCGCATTGCACCAGATCCGGATCCTCGGCCACGACCCCCGGGACGTCCGCCACATCGTGCTGACCCACCTGGACCCGGACCACGCCGGCGGCCTCGCGGACTTCCCGCAGGCTCAGGTGCACCTGCTCGCGGACGAACTGCGCGCCGCCCGGGAACTGGCCACCCGCGCCGAGCGCCAGCGCTACCGCACGGCGCAGTGGGAGCACAATCCGCGCTGGGTGGAGCACCAGGCCACCGGCACCGAAAGCTGGTTCGACTTCCAGGCGATCCCGCTACTGCCGGACGAGCTGCCGGAGTTGCTGCTGGTGCCGCTGGTCGGACACACCCGGGGCCACACCGGCGTCGCACTCCGGGACGATGACGGCTGGCTGCTGCACTGCGGCGACGCCTACCTGTCGCGGGCCGATGTCGCACCCGACTCCGCGGGCGGCCCGCCGGTCCTGAGCATGTTCCAGCGTGCCATCGCGACGGACGACCGCACTCGCCGCCACAACCTGGAGCGGCTGCGCGACCTGGCCCGCAGTCATGCCGACGAGGTGCGACTGGTCTGCTCGCACGACCCCTACGAGCTGGTCGAGGCACTGGGCCGGGTCGCCCCGCGCTGAGCCGATCAGGCGGGCAGGTCCAGCAGCACCGTCCGCCGCACCCTGGCCAACCCGCCGACATGGACGACTGGTTCGCCGACTTCGGGAGTGTCCGCGACGGTGGCCGTGATGGTGGCCGGGCTGCCGAGCTGGTCGCCCATGTCGACGGCTATGCTCCGGCAGTCCGCTGTACCGGCGTGCAGCCAGGCGGCCAGGCAGGCGGTGCTGTTGGCGTTGGCGATGTCCTCCGGGACTCCGATGGCGGGGGCGAACATCCGCGCGGCGAAGCGCTGTTCACCGCCGGTGTAGAGGTAGCAACCCAGGAGGCCGAGTTGCCGGCAGGCCGCCTCCAGGGCCGTGAAGTCCGGTGTCAGGGCAGACAGTTGGGCACGGCCGGGGACCGGGAGCAGCAGGCGCGGCCGCCCCAGCGTCGCCACGCAGGCGCCGCTTGCCTCGGGCGCCAGGCCCAACGCGGCCAGCACCTGTGCCAATTCGGCACTGGAGGGCTCGCGCAGCGCAACCCGGCCGGCCTCGAATTCCGCTGCCACCAGGAGGTCCCGGGGGTGTGTCCAGGCCGGGATCGAGTGGCTGCCGGCCGTCCGCAGGGTGCGGTTGCGCCGCGTCGTGCCCGCGTTGTAGGCGAGTGCGGCGACCGTGCCGTGGCCGCAGGCGGGCAGTTCCCCCTCGGCAGTGAAGAACCGCAGCGAGGTGACGTCGGCAGCCGTGGCCACGAAGACCGCGTGCGAGGTGCCCACCAGCCCCGGTATCCGGCGGCGCTGCTCGTCGCTGAACGTGGCGTCCTCGCCCAGCACGGCGGTGGGACTGCCCCCGCGCCCGTCATCGCGCACGCAGGCGTCCACCAGGGTCACCGCAACCGGGCTTGCCGGGCGTCGGGTTGATCGCATGGCAGCGATGCTACTCGCCGCCTAACGCGGCCAGTCGGGCGCCGGGTCGGTGGCGAGCAGCGGGCGGATGGCGCCCAGGACCGCCCCGATGCAGACGTCACGCAACTCGGTGCGGCTGCAGGTCTCCCGGGCCAGCCAGTCGACACAGAGCACCCGGACGAACACCAACCAGCTCTTCAGGACGCCGGACACCGCCTCCCGGGCCGCCTCGTCGGCGAGCGGCAGCACCTTGAGCAACCGGGACCGCAGCTCGTCGAGTTCATTGCTCATGATCGTCTGGACCACCGGGTCGCCGACCAGCACGCGGTTTGCGGCGAGCACGGCATGGCGGTTGGCGATGAAGTAGTCGAGGTGGGCGTCCATCCCCTCGATCAGCTGCTCGACCAGCGTGTCGGCGGGGTCGAACCGGCTCTGTTCGAGAAGCTGGGCCGCCGCCTGCTCGTAGATCGCCGCGAACAGCGCCTGCTTGCTGGCGAAGTGACGGTAGAGCAGCGCCCGGGAGACGCCGGCCTTGCCCGCGACGTCCTCCATCAGCACCTCCTCGTACGGCTGGGCGGCGAAGAGTTCCGCACCGACGGCGAGGAGTTGGGCACGGCGGTCGGCGGGGCGGAGGCGCTGGCGGGGAGGCATGAGCGCCAGGTTACTTGACATGTGTCTACTAGCGCACTCTACGCTGCCTAGTAGACACATGTTGAACAACCATCAGCGTGGAGGGATCATGGCCAGAACTCTCAAGGTGCTCGCACAGCTCATGGGGATCGCCTGCGTGGCGATCGGTCTGTTCCATGTGGTCGCGGGGGTCGCCGCGATCCCCGGCAACGGCGGCGCCAACGCGACGGTCGACAACTGGAGCCGCTTCATGGGCGCCGTCTTCGCCGGCTACGGGCTGGCCTGGCTCTGGGCCGCCCGCCAGAGCCCGATCCCGGCCGGCGCGGTCCGCTGGCTGGCCGGGGTGTTCCTGCTCGGCGGCCTGGCCCGGCTGATCTCGGTGGCCGTCCACGGCTGGCCGCAGTGGTTCCAGGTGGCCCTGATGGTCGTCGAACTGGCCCTGCCACCGGTCTACTTCCGGCTGGCGAACGCCGACGAGCGAGCGGCGGCCGGGCGGGCAGCCGGCGGACGGGCGATCACCGAACGGGCGGTGTGACGCCGGTCCGCCGGACCGGCGTCAGGGCTGGTCGTACCAGGAGAACGCGGCGATCCGCCACCCGTCAGGAGTGCGGACGAACTGGAAGGTCTTGGTTCCCCCGCCCTCATACGGTTCGCCGTCGAGGGTGCCGGACTTGCGGTACTCCCCGACGCGGTTGGCGAGGTCGCCCACGATCTCGGTCCGCTCGGAGGTCTCCCACTCCGAGAACTCGACCAGCCGGCCGTCGGACAGCAGGCGCTCGCGCGGTTCGACGAACTCCTCCACCGAGTAGACGGTGTAGGTCGGCCGGGTCACCACGATCACGCCGCCCGGGACCATCAGGCGGCGGATCCGGTCGACGTCGGCGGGCTTGCCGCCGCGGTTGTCGAATGCGCCGAAGAACTCGGCGGTCACAGCGTCGATTTCACTCTTGGACATGGCACGGAAGGTACCATGTCACAGTTCACTGGGAGGCGGCCGGTCGATCATCCGCAGCAGCGGCGGCGCGGAGCACGGCCGCCGCCAGGCAGGCGACCAGACAGCGGGTGGCCGGGTGACGGAGCAGGCGCAGCAGGGTCGTTCGCATCGGGGCGGTTCTCCTTCCGGAAGCCCGAGGGCGGGCCCGTGGTGGGCCCGCCCTGGTGAGGAGGGGTCAGACCGAGGCCGACTCCCGGGCGTCCGTCAGCTCGCCCTCGGCGGCGGGCTTCGGGAAGCGCAGGGTGGCGACGGCGAGCAGGGCACCCAGGACGGCGATCGCAGCGGCGCCGATGAAGGCGGCGGAGAAGCCGTCGGTGAGGCCCTTGGCGGTGCTGCCGGTGGTCTCGGCGCCGGCCAGGGCGGTCATGGCGGCCAGGCCGATGGCGGAGCCGACCTGGTAGCTGGTGTTGACGATGCCCGAGGCGAGGCCGCCCTCCTCCGGCGGGGCGCTGGAGATCGCGGTGCCGAGCGACGGGATGAAGGCGAGCGCCATGCCGATCGCGGAGATCAGCGAGGCGGGCAGCACGTCGACCCAGAAGTTGCCGTCGGGCCGGGCCAGCGAGAGGCCGCCGAGGCCGATGGCGAGCAGCACCAGGCCGGTGACGATCAGCGGCTTCGGCCCGAACTTGGCGATCAGGCGCGGGGCCAGCGTGATCATGATGACCATGATGCTGATGGTCATCGGCAGCAGCGCCGCGCCGCTGGCGAAGGCGCCGAGGTGCAGCACCTGCTGCAGGTAGAGGTTGAGGAAGAACCACATCGGGATCCAGGCGGCCGCCAGCAGGAACTGGGCTCCGTTGGCGGCACCGAGGTTCGGGGTGCGGAAGATGCTCATGCGCATCAGCGGCTCGCTGCGGCGCATTTGCATGGCCACGAAGGCGACGATCAGCAGGATGCCGACCAGCAGCGGGACGATGGTCGAGACGGAGCCCCAACCGGCTTGCGGGGCCTGGACGATGGCGTAGACGGCGACGGCCAGGCCGGCGGTCACGGTGAGTGCGCCCAGGAAGTCGATCCGGCCGGTGCGGCGCGGCACGGCGGGCATCAGCGAGGGGGTGAGGAGCAGGGCGGCCAGGGCGACCGGGATGTTGATGAAGAACACCCAGGGCCAGCTGAGGTACTGGGTGATGACGCCGCCGAGGAAGACGCCCGCGGTGCCGCCCGCCGGTGCGGCGGCGCCGTAGAGGGCGAAGGCCTTGGTGAGCTCCTTGGGCTCGGAGCCGAACAGCATCATCAGCAGGGTGAGCGCGGACGGCGCGATCATCGCCGCGCCGAGGCCCTGGGCGGCGCGGCCGATCAGCTCCACCGTGACGTTGCCGGCCAGGCCGGCCACCAGCGAGCCGGCCGCCAGGACCGCCCAGCCGGTGCTGAACAGCTTCTTGGCGCCGAACAGGTCGGAGAGCCGGCCGCCGAGCAGCAGCAGGCCGCCGAAGGCGACCACATAGGCGTTGAAGACCCAGGAGAGGTTCTCCTGGCTGAAGCCGAGTGCGGTCTGCATCTTGGGCAGGGCGACACCGATGATCGAGGTGTCCATGATCACCATGAACTGCGCGACGGCGATCAGGCCCAGTGCGCGCCACCGCCGGGGATTCGGCCCGGACTGCGGGGTTGTCATTTTTCGTACTCCCTACCCGTTAGGGGTATGTGCCTGCGGCGGGGGAAGCCGACAGGGCGGGGACATCGGGGATTTGCTGCGGTGACCGGCATGACCAGGCATGCCGTCCGCCGGTCCGCGTCGACGTTGCCAACTATACCCTAGGGGGTAGGGTTCCAATCGTTGAATGTGGAAAGGAGACAGGACGGTGAACACCCCAACTCGCTTGGCAGCGTTCGCCCTGGGACTGGTCGTGGTTCTGGGTGGGGCCGCCGGCATCGGCCATGCGGTCGGTCCGCTGGACACGGGCGCCAAGAAGGCCGCGAGCAGCGCGCACGGGAGCAACGGCATGCCGGGCATGCCTGGGATGCCGGGCATGTCATCAGGGCAGCCGAGCGCTGAAGCTCCGGCCGCCGGCGCCCTCGCGGCGTTCGACCGCGGCTATGCGCTGCAGACCCGGCCGGCCAACCTGACGCCCGGTCAGCAGACCGACCTGAGCTTCACCGTCCGGGGCCCGAACGGCGCACCGCTCACCTCCTACCAGGAGGAGCACGGAAAGGAGCTCCATCTGATCCTGCTCCGTGAGGACTTGACGCAGTATCAGCACCTGCACCCGACCCTGGCGGCGGACGGCAGTTGGCACGTCCCGGTGACCTTCCCGGCCGCCGGCGGCTACCGGATGGTGGCCGACTTCACCCCGGCCGGCGCCACCGAGAACGTCACCCTGGGCACCGACCTGGCGGTGGCCGGCGACTACCAGCCGCAGCCGCTCCCCGCACCGGCCACCAGCGCCGGCGTCGACGGCTACACCGTCTCCATGAACGGCCAGGTGACGGCCGGTCAGAGCGCCAAGCTGACCTTCGAGATCGCCGACACCCACGGCCTGGTGACCGACCTCCAGCCGTACCTGGGCGCCTATGGGCACCTGGTGGCCATGCGCGCCGGGGACTTGGGCTACCTGCACGTCCACCCGGACGGCGAGCCGGGCGACGGGCACACCGCCGCCGGGCCCGACGTGGCGTTCTACGTGACCGTGCCCACCGCCGGCGACTACCGGCTGTTCCTGGACTTCCAGCGCGCCGGGGTCGTGCACACCGCCGCGTTCACCGTCCACGCCACTGCGAGCACCGAGGAGGGACGATGAGTTCCACCGTCCAGGGGCCGGTCCTGCCGACCGGTGAGGAGGACCGCGTCGAGCTGCTGATCGGCGGGATGACCTGCGCCTCCTGCGCGGCCCGGATCGAGAAGCGGTTGAACAAGATGGAGGGCGTCACCGCCACCGTCAACTACGCCACCGAGAAGGCCAAGGTCAGCTTCCCCAGCGGCATCACTCCCGAGGACCTGGTCGCGCAGGTGGAGAAGGCCGGCTACACCGCCACCCTGCCGCTGCCCCCAAGCCCGGGGGCGAGCAGGGCGGCGCCGGGAGCGAGGCCGCCGAGGACGGGAACGACCACGTCACCACGCTGCGCCTGCGGCTGCTGATCTCGGCCGCGCTGGCGGTTCCGGTGATCCTGCTGGCGATGGTCCCCGCACTGCAGTTCAACAACTGGCAGTGGGCGTCGCTGACGCTGGCCGCCCCGGTGGTCGCGTACGGCGCCTGGCCGTTCCACAAGGCCGCCTGGACCAACCTGCGGCACGGCGCGGCCACCATGGACACCCTGATCTCGGTCGGCACCCTGGCGGCGCTCGGCTGGTCGCTCTACGCGCTGTTCCTTGGCAGCGCGGGCATGCCGCACATGCACCACCCGTTCGACCTGACCATCGGGCACAGCGACGGCGCCGGGAACATCTACCTGGAGGCCGCGGCCGGCGTCACCACCTTCATCCTGGCCGGGCGGTACTTCGAGGCCCGCGCCAAGCGGCGGGCCGGGTCCGCGCTGCGGGCACTGCTGGAACTCGGCGCCAAGGACGTCTCGGTGATCCGGGACGGGCGCGAGGAGCGCATCCCGATCGGGCAGTTGGGCGTCGGCGACGTGTTCGTGGTGCGTCCCGGTGAGAAGGTCGCCACCGACGGCGTGATCGTGGAGGGCAGTTCGGCGATCGACGCCAGCATGCTCACCGGCGAGTCGGTGCCGGTCGAGGTGTCGGTCGGCGACACGGTGACCGGTGCCACCGTCAACGCCGGCGGCCGCCTCCTGGTGCGGGCCGAGCGGATCGGCTCGGACACCCAACTCGCCCAGATGGCCCGGCTGGTGGAGGACGCGCAGAACGGCAAGGCGGAGGTGCAGCGGCTCGCCGACCGGGTGTCCGGGATCTTCGTGCCGATCGTGATCGCGCTGGCCGTGGCCACCCTCGGTTTCTGGTTGGGCGCCGGATCCGGTGCCGGTGAGGCGTTCACCGCCGCGGTCGCCGTGCTGATCATCGCCTGCCCGTGCGCCCTCGGCCTGGCCACCCCGACCGCGCTGCTGGTCGGCACCGGGCGCGGCGCCCAACTGGGCATCCTGATCAAGGGTCCTGAGGTGCTGGAGTCGACCCACCGGATCGACACCGTGGTGCTGGACAAGACCGGAACCGTCACCACCGGCCAGATGGCGCTGGTCGAGGTGATCACCGCCGAGGGTGAGGACGAGGAGCAACTGCTGCGGCTGGCGGGTGCGTTGGAGGACGCCTCGGAGCACCCGATCGCCCGGGCGATCGCCAAGGGCGCGGTGCAGCGGGCCGGCGAGCTGCCGGCGGTGGCGGACTTCACCAACATCGAGGGCCTCGGCGTGCAGGGCGTGGTGGACGGGCACGCGGTGCTGGTCGGGCGGACCAAGCTGCTGCAGGAGTGGAGTCAGCCGCTGGGCGTGGAGTTGGAGCGGGCCAAGAGCGCGGCCGAGGCGGCCGGCCGGACGGCCGTCGCGGTCGGCTGGGACGGCAAGGCGCGGGGCGTGCTGGTCGTGGCCGACACCGTCAAGCCCACCTCGGCGGACGCGGTGCGGCAGTTGCGCCGAATGGGCCTGACTCCGGTGCTGCTGACCGGTGACAACGCGACCGTGGCCCGCTCGGTGGCGGCCGAGGTCGGGATCGACGAGGTGATCGCCGAGGTGCTGCCGGCCGACAAGGCGGACGTGGTGAAGCGCCTGCAGTCGGAAGGTCGGCGGGTCGCGATGGTCGGGGACGGCGTCAACGATGCCGCCGCGCTGGCCCAGGCCGACCTGGGGCTGGCCATGGGCACCGGCACGGATGTGGCGATCGAGGCCGCCGACCTCACCCTGGTCCGCGGCGACCTGCGGGTGGCGTCCGACGCGATCCGGCTGTCCCGCAAGACCCTGTCGACCATCAAGTCCAACCTGTTCTGGGCCTTCGCCTACAACGTGGCGGCGCTGCCGCTGGCGGCGGCCGGACTGCTGAACCCGATGATCGCGGGCGCGGCGATGGCCTGCTCCTCGGTCTTCGTGGTCTCCAACAGCCTGCGGCTGCGCCGGTTCCGGCCGCTGCCGCAGCCCAACACGGCCGACTGAACCGGCAGTCGTGCACCCGGTGGTACCGCTCGGCCCGAGGCCGGTCGGTACCACCGTCATTTCCCGCCGTTCTCACCGGATTCCTAAGTAAATTCGCAGAACTCCGGCGCCGGGAAGCGGGCTTGATTTCGCCTAATCGCTCCGCTCTACTGGCCTGCACTACCGCTCACACGCCGAAAAGAGGACCGATCGATGGACCCGACGGTGGAGCTGCGTCCTGCCCGCCCGGCGGAGGCCGCGGCCATCTCCCGCCTCCTCGCGACCACTTGGCGCGACGACTATGCGGAGTACCTCGGCGGCCAGCGCACCGAGCGGCTGATCGCCTGCTACTGCCGGGTGGACCGCATCGCCGTGGAGATCTCGGCGTCCGGCGCCGGGGACGGCTGGCTGGGCTGGCAGGTCGCCGACCACGACGGCACGGTGGTCGGCGCGGCGGCGGGCGGCATCACCACCATCGGCTCGGGCGAGGTCTACAACCTCTGCGTCGACGCGGAGCACCGCCGCCGGGGCATCGGCCGCTCGCTGCTGGACGCCGTCACCGGGCAGCAGTTGGCCCGCGGCGCCCACCAGCAGTGGGTCAACCTGCACGGAGACGGCTCCGACACAGCCGCGCTGCCGTTCCTCACCAGCCAGGGCTTCCAGGCCACCACCGACGGTCCGAGCGACGGCGACCTGCGGCTGCGGCGGGCGATCTGACCGACGAGCAGCTCCTTCTCGGCCTCCTCCTTGGCCGCCTCCTCGGCCTCCTCCTTGGCGTGGACCGGCCGCGGCGTGCTTGCGCCGCGCGGATTCCTGGTCTCCTCCCCCGGTCGACCCCACAATGGAATGACCTTCCCCGACCGGAATTCCCACGCCGTTCCCCTCCCGGAGGAGCTTTATGGACCTGCTCGTCGGACAGCCGGAAATCTCGGTATTCCCGCCCCTGGACAGCGAGGCCGAATGGCTGGCCGGCGCGCACGGCGCCGATATTCTGGAATACCTGCGAGCGGCTCGCGCCACCGAAGGGCCGGTGCTGGATCTCGGCTCCGGAGACGGGCGCTTCGCCGTGCCGCTCGCCCGGCACGGCTTCGACGTCGACGCGGTGGACCACGACGGCCCGTCGCTCGTGCGACTGCGCGACTGGGCCGGCCGACTTGACGTTGTCCGAGGTCGCGTCACGACCATCGAGGCCGATCTGGCGCAGCTGCGCCTGAGCCGCAGCTACGGCCTGGTGATGCTGGCCGCGGGCACCGTGCTGGAGCTGCCGCGGGCCGTCCGGCCGGCCCTGTTCCGGCAGGTCGCCGCGCATCTGCGGAACGGCGGCGTCCTGGCGCTGGACTACATCTGCGCACGTCGGCCGCGAATCATGGCGCCCGGTCTGGAAACCGCGGCGATTGTCGGCGACCTGCGGGCGGCCGGTCTGCGGATCCGCCGCCGCGACACCCGACCGCTCTGCGAAGGCCTGGAGAGCACCTTCCTGTTGTGCGCACCGCGCGGTCGATAACGACCGGCAACCGCGCTTTCCGTTGTTTCACCCGGGTTTCACTGGGTTGCGAGCAGATAACACGCCGTCAGGTAATATGCCCACACACTGGACGTGGGAGGGGGCGGCGTGGTGGCTTCGCACAACGGCAGGTCTTCCAACGGCAAGTCCTCCACACAGGCGCTCTCGATCTACCAGGAACTCCGGGCCCGTGGCACCTGCGACTACGCCGAGTTGGCAACGGGCCTGGGCCTGACCGCACAGCAGGCCACGGAGTGCCGAGCGGAACTTGACGCCCTCGGCCTGATCACCACCGACGGCTGCGAGGACCACAGCGGGCAGGTGACCACCGTCGACCCCGAGGTCGCGCTGCTGCGGATGCTGGCCCGCGAGAACCAGGAGGTGGAGCTCCGCCAGCAGCGCGCGCAGCGGACCCACGCCGCCGTCCAGGACCTCACCCAGCGCTACCTGCGCGGCGGCGCGGTGGTGCCCTCCGAGGTCGAGGTGGAGGTGCTGACCGGTCATCACCGGATCCAGCAGACCCTGGACGACCTCTCGGACACGGCGCGCACCGAGATCGCCTCGATGCACCCGGGCGCGCTGCCGGCCGGCGAGTTCCTGACCGCGGGACTGGAGCGTGACCGCAGGCTGATCGAGGCGGGCGTCCGGGTCCGGGCGGTCTACCAGCACCGGTTCCAGTCGGTGCCCGCCCTGGCGGAGTTCTTCCAGAAGCAGATCGACCTCGGGGTGGAGGTCCGGTTGGCGGCCGTGGTGCCGCTGAACATGATCCTCAGCGACCGCCGCACCGCACTGCTGCCGGTCGACCCGGACAACCAGGAGGCCGGCGCGATCCTGGCCCGGGGCCCGGCCCTGGTCCGCTCCTACCTGGCGCTCTACGAGTACTGCTGGCACACCTCGGCCGTGCTGGGCCGCAGCGAGGAGTACCAGCACGGCAGTGACAAGCTCACCGACCAGCAGCACGCGGCCATCCGGATGCTGGCAGCCGGGATGAAGGACGAGCGGATCGCCCGCTCGCTGGGGATCTCGCTGCGCACCCTCAGCCGGCTGCTGTCGGAGGTCATGCAGGAGCTCGGGGCCTCCAGCCGCTTCGAGGCGGGGGTGCGGGCGGCGAAGCTGGGGTGGCTGGACTAGCGGGCAGCGGCGGGCATGGGCGTGCGCCCGTCGGGTGCGCTGCTACGCCCCGTCGCGCCCTGCTCTTGAGGGCGACCAAGAGGTATGATTGAACCAAATCTTTGGTCGACCTAATGGTGGGGCTGATGGCACTCAACACGCTGGCGACAGACCGTGATGCGGCGATCCAGCTGCTCCGGGACGTCGGTCTGCGGGTCACCAGCCCGCGCCTCGAGGTGCTCCAGCTGCTGACCGCCGAGCCGCACCAGGACGTCGAGTCCATCACGGCGGCGGCCAGGAACCGGCTGGGCACGCTGACCAGCCAGGCCGTGTACGAGATGCTCCGCAACTTCATGGAGACCGGACTGGTCCGCAAGTTCGAACGCCCCGGCCGGACGGCGGTCTTCGAGCTCGCCGGGGCGCCGCATCAGCATGCGGTCTGCCACCGCTGCGGGCGGGTGGCCAACGTCGAGGTCGAGGCGCCGGCGGCACCGAAGCAGGCGCTGCGCGGCTGGCGGGTCGACGACACCGAGGTGGTGTACCACGGGGAGTGCCCGGACTGCCGCAAGCGCGGGTCGGAGTAAGTGATCTGACGGACCGTCATGCTGGCGCCATGCGATGGCTGGCTGCGCGACCGGAGGGGGTGACGGCCCGAGGCGGTCTGACGGATCGTCAGGCAGTCGGCGGCCACACGATCGCGGGTCGCGCGGCGGAGGGCGGCCAGACGATGGCGGGCTGCACCACCCGGGCGCTGGGCTGCGCCACCGGAGCATCGGCCTGGGCGATCAGGACGCCCGCCTGGGTGGTCGGGGCGTCGGCCTGGGTGGTCGGGGCCGTTGCCGCGGCCGGTGGCCAGACGATGGCGACGGCCGGGTGCGGCGCGGCGGCGGGTGCGGGGCTCTCGACGGCGAGGCCGACTGCGGCCGGCACCGCGATCAGGGCGGCCGGGACGGCGAGGCGAAGGGCGGTCCGCAGCGAGCGCGCGTGCGTGAACAAGGCTTCTTCCTCCGGGAGTTCAGGTGGTCTCGGGTGCTCCCCGACGGTCGGCTCGGGCCGGTCGCCGGGGGCGCGGAACCCATAGTGGTCCGCGCCTCCGGTCAACGGAAAGAGCTTCCACCGTCGCACCCAGGCCATGGCGCACTTCTGCCACGGCAGCCCCCTGAGCGGCGCCTCAAACCCCGCCAAGACGCTGACCGAAACCCTCGTCAGAGCCCTCGCCAGAGCCCTCGTCAGAACCCGAACACCGGCCCGCTGGGCGGTGCCAGGCGGGTGCCCGGACGGGGTGCCTGGAGGGCGTCGGAGCGCACGGGGGCGCCGGGCCGGTCGCCGAGGGCGCGGGCCAGCCGGGCGGCTCCCTCGGGCATCACCGGCCAGGCCCAGGCGGCCAGCGCCCGGGCCACCGCCAACTGGGCGGCCAGGGCGGCCCGGTAGGGTGCGCGGCCGCTGCCGCGCTCCCGCTCAGGTGCGTTGACCAGCTGGAAGTCGGTGGCCAGCCGCACCACTTCGTCCAGCAGTGCGACCGCGCGCCGCGGGTCGAAGGTCTCAGCCTCGTAGGCGGTGCGCAGTTCGGCCACGGTGGCGCACAGCCGGTCGTGCAGCACCGGCCAGCCAGTGCCGTCCGGCCGCTCCTCGGGCACGAGTCCGGCGCACTCCTCGCGCACCGCGGCGAACAGGCCGGCGAGCCAGGGGTTCCAGGTGCCCTCCAGGAACGCCCGGGCGCCGTCCAGGTCGTCCAGGCTGAAGTCGGTGGCCCGCCCCACCGGGCGGTCGGCGAGCACCTGGCGGCGCAGCGCGTCGGAGCCGGCCTCGGTCAGAGCGTCCAGTGCCCAGACGGCGTGGCGGGCCGAGGTGGACATCTTGCGCCCCTGGAACAGGGCGAACTCGTTGACCTGGTAGCCGGCCGGCGCCGGCAGCCCCAGGCTCAGCAGCAGCGCGGGCAGCACCGCCACCTGGTGGTGCGCCTGGTCGAAGCCGAAGAACTGCAGCGGCGCGGTCTCGGGCGCGAGCCGCTGGGCGGTCAGGACGTGGCCGACCGCCAGCTCGAAGCGGGAGTCGATCCGCTGGTCCTCGAACCCGTCGACGGTCACCTCGATGCCCCGGTCGGCCGGGTGGCTGACCGCCAGCTCGACCAGCCCGTCGCGGGCCAACTGCTCGCACAGCACGGCCAGGCGGGGCGGCATCGCCGTGGTTCGCCAGAACTCCAGCAGCCGGTCGCGGTGCGCCTCCAGCGGCAGGTAGAGGCGACGGCACTGGCGCAGCACGGCCGCGGTGCCGCACAGCGCGCAGACCGGGTCGAGCAGGTCGCCGCAGTCGTTCGGCCGCGCGCACTGCGGGCAGCCGCCGCCCGTGGTGGCGGTGCCGCAGTACGGGCAGCCGCCGGTGACGAGGGCGGAGTGCAGCCAGCGGTCGCAGGGCCCGCAGTAGGGCAGCAGCCGGCTGCGGGCGACCACGGTGCCGTCGGCGTGCAGTCGGGCGAGCAGGTCCTGGACCTGGCCGCGGTAGCCGGTCTGCCGGCTGGGGATCAGCAGGTCGTCGAACTCGACGCCCGCGCGCTCCCAGTCGACGGCGATGGTCTCGGCGTAACCGTCCGCGACCTCGTCGGCCTTGCGGCCCTGGAGCAGTGCGCAGCGCTCGACGGCGGTGTGGTGCTGGTCGATGCCGCTGGTGAGGCGGACCGGGCGGCCGTCGGCGCTCAGGTAGCGGCGCAGCACGTCGGCGGCGACGTAGGGTCCGGCCAGGTGGCCGACGTGGAGTTCGCCGTCGGGCACTGGCGGGGTCGCGGTGATCCATACGGGTGCTGACACGAACGTGCCTCCTTGCCGTCACGGCCGGGCGGGTTACCGGGGCGCGCCGGACCGGGAGAGTCCTCACCCCGAGGCGGTAGGCAGCTCGGGGCTTCGGCGGGGCGCGGGCTCCATCGTGCCAGCCGGAAAGCCGCTGCCGGGCGCGTTGGCGCGGCGTCCACCTGCCGTGGCGTGTGGACGCCATGGGGCTGCTCGGACGCGCCGTGACGGATTGACGCCATGTCAGAGGTGCGCCATTTCGGGTTCGTTGTCCGCCACCGGGCCCTCGGGTGAAGCTGGCGGCGTCCAGCCGCCGAGAGGAGCGACGCATGCCCCAGGAACGCCAGGTTTCGCCACCGGAGAGGGTGCTGGTGGTCACCGCGCATCCCGATGACTCCGAGTTCTGCACCGCCGGCACGGTGCTGCAGTGGACCGCGCAGGGGACGGAGGTGACCTACTGCGTGCTGACCGACGGCGACAACGGCGGCTATGACGAGGCCCTGCCCCGGCAGAGCATCGCGCCGCTGCGCCGGGCCGAGCAGCGCGCGGCGGCGGCCGCCACCGGAGTGAAGGACGTGCGGTTCCTCGCCTATCCGGACGGGCGGTTGGAGCCCACCATGGAGCTGCGCCGCGATCTGACCCGGGTGATCCGCGAGGTGCGGCCCGAGGTGGTGGTGCTGCCCAGTCCGGAGATCAACTGGGACCGGATCGCCGATGTCCATCCGGACCACCGGGCGGCGGGTGAGGCGGCCCTGCGGGCGGTCTATCCGGACGCCCGCAATCCGTTCGCCCACCCGGAGTTGCTGCGGGACGAGGGGCTGGCGGCGTGGGAGGTGCCGGAGATCTGGCTGATCATGGGCCCCTCCCCCAACCACTTCGTGGACGTCACCGATGTCTTCGACCAGAAGTTCGCCGCGCTGAAGCTGCACACCTCGCAGACCGCCAATCTGGCCGATCTGGAGGCCCTGCTGCGGCGTTGGCAGACCGAGCACGCCCTCGCCGGCCGGTTGGCCCCGGGCCGGCTGGCCGAGGCCTTCCAGGTGGTCCGGCTCTGAGCCGCCGTGCCACCGGTCAGTGGTAGATGACCAGTTCCTCGCGGCCGGCACCGACCAGTTCGTAGTGCTCCTCGGAGACCGGCCGACCGGTGTACATCCGGATCAGCGTGTCCTCGTCGCTGTGCAGTCGGGCCGGTGCCCGGCCGGCCACCAGGTTGCCGAACTGCCAGGAACTGCGCGGGGTGAAGGCGCAGACCCTCGGGGTGCCGCGGTCCCGGCTCACCGCGGCCAGCAGTGCCAGCGCGTCCGCCAGGCCCTCGCTCCGGTATGCCCCGGGGATCCCGAGGGCCTCGCGGACGTCGCCGGCGTGCACCCATTCGCCCAGCGCGATGACGTCCAACTCGCCGCCGGCCGCCACGATGGCGGGGCCGGCCTCGGCCATGCCGTAGTCGAGTTCGTCCAGGATGCTGCTCAGCGGCCAGTCGGCGCGCTCGTGCACGTCGGCCGCGTTGTGCTCGGGGGTGAAGGCCGGCAGTCGCCCCTCGATGATGCGGACCAGTGCGGCCCCGCAGTGTGCGGTCAACTCCCGGATGTTCCAGGCCGGGCAGGCCGTGCGGCGCTCGAACTCGGTGGCCGGCAGGCTGCGGAGCAGTGGGAGCAGCGTCTCACGTTCGATGCGCAGCAGCCTGCCGGGGCGGTCCGGGTCTCGATGTGCGGCCATGGCTCATGGGTTCCTTCTCGCTTAGCCGATGGATGAGTTGATGGAGCGTCAGTAGCGGTACTGCTCCGCCTTGTACGGGCCCTCGACCGGGACGCCGATGTAGTCGGCCTGCTCCTGGGTCAGCGTGGTCAGCTTGACGCCCAGCGCGTCCAGGTGGAGGCGGGCGACCTTCTCGTCCAGGTGCTTGGGCAGCACGTACACACCGATCGGGTACTGCTCGGTCTTGGTGAACAGCTCGATCTGCGCGATCGTCTGGTTCGCGAACGAGTTGGACATCACGAACGACGGGTGACCGGTCGCGTTGCCCAGGTTCAGCAGGCGGCCCTCGGACAGCACGATGATCGTGCGGCCGTCCGCCTTGCGCCACTCGTGCACCTGCGGCTTGACCTCGGTCTTCACCACACCCGGCAGCTTCGCCAGACCGGCCATGTCGATCTCGTTGTCGAAGTGGCCGATGTTGCCCACGATCGCCTGGTGCTTCATCCGCTCCATGTGCGAGGACATGATGATGTCCTTGTTGCCCGTGGTGGTGATGAAGATGTCGGCGATCTCGACGACGTCCTCCAGGGTGGTCACCTGGTAGCCGTCCATCGCCGCCTGCAGCGCGCAGATCGGGTCGACCTCGGTGACGATCACCCGGGCACCCTGACCGCGCAGCGACTCCGCGCAGCCCTTGCCCACGTCGCCGTAGCCGCACACCACCGCGACCTTGCCGCCGATCAGCACATCGGTGGCCCGGTTGATGCCGTCGATCAGCGAGTGCCGGCAGCCGTACTTGTTGTCGAACTTCGACTTGGTCACCGAGTCGTTGACGTTGATCGCCGGGAACAGCAGCTTGCCGTCCCGGTGCATCTCGTACAGCCGGTGCACACCCGTGGTGGTCTCCTCGGTCACGCCCTTGATCGTGGCGGCGACCTGCGCCCAGTCGATGGTGCTGCGCCCCAACAGTGCCAGCACCACGGCCAGTTCCTCGTTCTCCGCCGTGGCCGGGTCGGGGACGGCACCGGCCTTCTGGTACTCGACACCCTGGTGGATCAGCAGGGTGGCGTCACCGCCGTCGTCCAGGATCATGTTCGGGGTCTGGCCGTCCGGCCAGCTGAGCGCCTGCTCGGTGCACCACCAGTACTCCTCCAGCGTCTCGCCCTTCCAGGCGAAGACCGGGATGCCGGCCGCGGCGATCGCGGCGGCGGCGTGGTCCTGGGTGGAGAAGATGTTGCAGGACGCCCAGCGCACTTCGGCGCCGAGCGCCACCAGGGTCTCGATCAGCACGGCGGTCTGCACCGTCATGTGCAGCGAACCGGTGACCCGGGCGCCGGCCAGCGGCTGGCTGGCGGCGTACTCCTTGCGGATCGACATCAGGCCGGGCATCTCGTGCTCGGCGAGCTGGATCTCCTTGCGGCCGAATGCGGCCAGCGAGAGGTCGGCAACCTTGAAGTCGGCAGTCATGGGGGTTCCTCCGATGAGTGGTCAGGCAGCGGATTCAACGGGCTGGTCGAGGCCGAGGTTGCGGTAGATCTCAAGCGCGGCAGTCGATCGGTTGAGGGTGATGAAGTGCAGCCCGGGGGCGCCCTCCTGGAGCAGGCGGTCGGCCATCCGGGTCGCGTGCTCGACGCCGATGCGGTGGCCGGCGGCCGCGTCACCGCGGGCATCGGCCAGCCGGGCGGCCAGTTCGGCGGGGAAAGCGGCGTTGCTCAGTTCGGCGAAGCGGCGGATCTGGCCGTAGGCGGTGGCCGGCATGATCTCCGGGATGATGGGGGTGGCGCAGCCCGCAGCCGCGACCTTGTCGCGCAGCCGCAGATAGTCGTCAACTCGGAAGAACATCTGGGTGATGGCGTAGTCGGCACCGGCTCGGCACTTGGCGACGAAGTGCCGGATGTCGCTCTCCCAGTCCGGTGAACGCGGGTGCCGCTCCGGGAAGGCGGCCACGCCGACCGTGAACGAGCCGCTCTCCTTGAGGAGTTGCACGAGCTCGGCGGCGTGCTGGAAGCCCTGCGGGTGCGGCTGCCAGGCGCCGCGCGGGTCACCGGGCGGATCGCCGCGCAGTGCCAGCACATCACGGATGCCGGCGTCGGCGTACCGCCGGATGATCGCCCGCAGTTCGGCCCTGGCATGGCCGACGGCGGTCAGGTGGGCGACGGGCAGCAGGGTGCTGTGGGCGGCGATCCGCTCGGTGGTGGCGATGGTGCGGTCGCGCGAGGAGCCGCCGGCGCCGTAGGTCACGGAGACGAAGGTCGGCCGGACGGCCTCGACGCGGCGGATCGCCGCCCACAGGTCGCGCTCGCCGGCGGCGTCCTTGGCCGGGAAGAACTCGAAGGAGTAGGTGGGTTCGCCCGCCGCCAGGAGGTCGCGCAGGCGGCGCGGCGACCGGGCGGCGGACGGTCGGCTGGTCATGCGGGGCCCGCCCAGGCGATCGCGACATCGGCGGCGGCCTGCGGGCCGTAGCCCTCGGCGAGGCTGTGCAGCAGGTCGCCGCGGCGCAGCCGGTACTCCTGGGTGCCGGTGCAGCCGAGCACCACCGCCGCGATGGCGCAGCCGAGTTGGGCGGAGCGGTCGAGCGGGAGGCCCCAGCTGCGGGCGGCCAGGAAGCCGGACCGGAACGCGTCGCCCACGCCGGTCGGGTCGCTGACCCGCGCCACCGGCACGGCGGGCACGGCCACCGGTGTGCTGCCCGCGCTCTCCACCCGCACGCCGTCGGCGCCGAGGGTGGTGATCCAGTGGCCGACCCGGTCCAGGATCTCGCGCCGGGACCAGCCACTGAGCTTGAGCAGCAGCGCGGCCTCGTACTCATTGGTGAACAAGTACCTCGCACCGTCGAGGAGTTGGCGCACCTCTGGCTGGGTGAGGCGGGCCAGCTGCTGGGAGGGGTCGGCGGCGAACGGGATGCCGGTGCGGCAGCAGGCGTCGGTGTGCCGCAGCATCGCGGCGGGGTCGTCCGGGGCGATCAGCACCAGGTCGAAGCCGCCGGCCTGCTCGGCGACGACCGCGAGGTCGATCTCGGCGGCCTCCGACATGGCGCCCGGGTAGAAGGTGGCGATCTGGTTCTGCTGCTGGTCGGTGGTGCAGACGAACCGGGCGGTGTGCCGGGTCTCGCTGATCCGCACGTGGTCGGTGTCCACCCCGTGCTGCTTGAGCCAGAGGCGGTAGTCGTCGAAGTCCGGGCCGGCCGCCCCACCAGGGTGGGGGTGTGGCCCAGCAGGCCCAGCCCGAAGGCGATGTTGGCGGCCACTCCGCCACGCCGCACTTCGAGGCCGTCGGCGAGGAAGGAGAGCGAGACGGTGCTGAGCCGGTCGGGGATCAGCTGGTCGGTGAAGCGGCCCGGAAAGGTCATCAGATGGTCGGTGGCGATGGAGCCGGTGACGGCGAGGCGCACGGGAGTCTCCTCTGGACGACGAACGACAGACGACGGACGACGGACGACGGACGGGGGCCGTCAGCGGCCGGCGGCCTGGCGCAGCTTCTCGGCGCGGTCGGTGCGCTCCCAGGTGAAGTCCGGCAGCTCGCGGCCGAAGTGCCCGTAGGCGGCGGTGGCGGCGTAGATCGGCCGCAGCAGCTCCAGGTCGCGGATGATCGCGGCCGGGCGCAGGTCGAACACCTCCAGGACGGCCCGCTGGATCCGGTCGACCGGCACGGTCTCGGTGCCGAAGGTCTCGACGAACAGGCCGACCGGTGCCGCCTTGCCGATCGCGTAGGCCACCTGGACCTCGCAGCGCCTGGCCAGGCCGGCGGCGACCACGTTCTTCGCCACCCAGCGCATCGCGTAGGCGGCCGAGCGGTCGACCTTGGACGGGTCCTTGCCGGAGAACGCGCCGCCGCCGTGCCGGGCCATCCCGCCGTAGGTGTCCACGATGATCTTGCGACCGGTCAGGCCGGCGTCACCCATCGGGCCGCCGATCTCGAAGCGGCCGGTCGGGTTGACCAGCAGCCGGTAGCCGGTGGTGTCGATGCCGGCCTCGCGCAGCACCGGCTCCACCACGAACTGCCGGATGTCGGGCGCCAGCAGCGTCTCCAGGTCGATGCCGCCCGCGTGCTGGGTGGAGACCACCACGGTGTCCAGCCGCACCGGCCGGTCGCCGTCGTACTCGATGGTGACCTGGGTCTTGCCGTCCGGGCGCAGGTACGGGACGGTGCCGTCCTTGCGGACGCAGCTGAGGCGCTCGGCGAGCCGGTGCGCCAGGGTGATCGGCAGCGGCATCAGCTCCGCGGTGTCGTCGCAGGCGTAGCCGAACATCAGGCCCTGGTCGCCGGCGCCCTGCTGGTCGAGGGCGTCGGTGGGGTCGCCCTGGCGCTGCTCGTAGGCGCTGTCGACGCCCTGGGCGATGTCCGGGGACTGGGCCCCGATCGACACCGAGACGCCGCAGGAGGCGCCGTCGAAGCCCTTCTTGGAGCTGTCGTAGCCGATCTCCAGGATGGTGTCGCGGACCAGTTGGGCGATCGGCGCGTACGCCTTGGTGGTGACCTCGCCGGCGATGTGCACCTGGCCGGTGGTGATCAGGGTCTCGACGGCGACCCGGGAGGTCGGGTCCTGGGCGAGCAGGGCGTCCAGGATGGTGTCGCTGATCTGGTCGGCGATCTTGTCGGGGTGGCCCTCGGTGACGGACTCCGAGGTGAACAGGCGGCGGGTCATGGTCGGCTCCTGGGGGTGGTGGGGGCACAGCCTTGCGGGAAGCAGCCCTGGGGGGCGGCTTTGCGGGGATGCGGCCGCCCCTCGGGGGTCGGAGCGGCCGCACGTTGCGGGCGGGCCGGGCTTCAGGCCACGGCGGCGGCGAAGAAGTGCTCCTCGATGCTGGCGAGGGTGCGCAGGTGGTCGACCTCCACCGTCGCCATGTCGATCGGCCGTCCGCTGGTCTGCTCCAGCAGGAAGACGAACTCGACGAAGGAGAGCGAGTCGATCAGGCGGTTCTCGATCAGGTCCAGGTCGGGCGCGATGTCGGTGCGCTGCGGGTGGCGGCCGAGGATCCAGGACTTGATGGGCTCGATGTTCGCGGACATGGCGGTTCTCCTTCAGATGTGGGGTGAACTGGGCTGGGGCGATTGCGGGTTCAGCCGACCGTTCAGCCGACCGGGATCGGGGCGGCGACGGCGGCGGCGTAACCCGCGTCGTGGCTGATGCTGACGGTGATGCCGCTGATTCCGGCGGCTTCGGCCAACTGGGCCGCGCGGCCGTGCAGTTCGATCAGCGGCCAGCCGCCCGGGGCCCGGTGGACCTCGATGTCCAGCCAGGGCAGGATGGTGTCGGCGACCCGCAGGGTCTTGAAGGCGGCTTCCTTGGCGGCGATCCGGCCGCAGACGGCGAGGGTGTTCAGGCCCTCGTCGGTGCGGCAGTCGGCCAACTCCCGCTCGGTGAGCATCCGGAGCAGGAACCGCTCACCATGGTTGTCGATCAGTTCGCGGACCCGGTCGGCGGCGACGATGTCCAGACCGAGGTTCGCCCAGCCGGGAGGGGGCCCGGCCTCCGCGGCGGCAGGCATCTCAGACCGCCGAACCCGCCTGGCGGACGGCCTCGGTGGCGGCCTCCCAGCTGCCGTGCCGCCGGGTCAGGGCGGAGAGCCAGCGTTCCAGGCCGAAGGCGGCGCAACTGGTGAACGCGGCCTGGCCGGTGTCGCCGACGGTGATGCCGCAGCGCTCGCCGAAGAAGTTCCGGTGCACGTTGACAGAGCCGATGGCCAGGTCCTCGTAGAGGAACTCGTACTTCACCGGGGAGAGTTGCTGCAGCAGCAGCCGGGCCCCGCCGCGGTCGTAGAACGGGTCGGTGGCGGCTTCCTTGCGCAGCGGCAGGTCCAGCGCGGCGGCGAACGCGGTGATCTTCTCGGTGAAGGTCCGCAGGTGCTGCTCGGTGTGGTCCTGGCTGCCGATCGCGACCACCTCCCGCATGTGGAAGCCGAGCAGGCGGCGCAGGTCGTGGTACTCGGTCTCCTTGCGGAAGCAGCGGCCGAGCACGGTCACCAGGGTGCCGTCGGGCAGGGCCGATCCGGCGTGGTGCAGGTAGACGCCGTAGCAGGCGGCCGAGGGCAGCGCGAGGGCGGCGGGCTCCAGGGCCTGCTGCGGGAAGGTGCCGCTCCGGGGTGCGAACGGGTGCTCGGCGCGCTGGTCGAGGTCGAGAGCGGTGGCGAGGATCGCCTGGTGCGGGAAGTTGTCGTAGTAGTCGAGCTTGGCCAGGTCGGCGGCGGGGAGCAGCGGCGGCGCGATGATCTGGGCGGCGCCGGCCTCGGCGCCCCAGCCGGCGAAGGTGTCGTCCAGCAGTCGGAGCAGCGCGGTGGCCTCCGGCCCGAGGGCGGACAGGCCGCCCTGCTGCACGCCCGTGGGCGGCGAGATGGTGGGACTCATCGGTACCTCGCGGGGTCTCGGTGGTGGGGTCGGTTAGTTGCTTGACCAGTGGACTGGCCGGTGGACTGACCGTTGGATCGAGCAGGCGTCAGCCGGTGGGGAGGGTGTCGTCGGCGAACAGGCCGATCTTGCGGAAGAAGGCCATGGGCTTGCGGATCACCCTGCGCTCGACGGCGCGGCGGCCCGGGTCACCGATGATCGCGGCGCGCAGGGCGAGCGGGTCGGCGATCCCGGCGTCGCGGTAGATCTCGGGGTTGTAGAAGGAGTTGAGGCTGTAGACCATGTAGCGCTTCAGGTAGGCCTCGACCTCGCGCAGCCGGTCCTCGCCGACCGCCTCGCGCATCCGCCCGTAGAGGTGGGCGACCAGCTCCCGGCCGAAGGCGATGTGCCTGGACTCGTCCTGGTGGTGGATGGCGTTGACCTGGCGGATGGTGTGGCAGAGCCGCTCGTCCTGGCCCATGGCCATGTTGTAGTAGTCGACCAGCTCCTCGAAGAACAGGATCCGGGCGAAGACCAGGAAGTTCTCCACCTCGGGCTCCTGGCGCTCGGTGGCGCCGCCCAGCTTGAACACCGGCGGCTGGTAGATCTTGCCGCCGTAGCGGAGGCAGAACTCGGAGAAGAACCACATGTGTTCGTTCTCCTCGCCGATGAAGTGGTGGAAGAAGTCCGAGGGGACTTCGAAGCCGGGCATGTGGATCCGGTTGACCACCTCGATCAGCAGCTCGCGGATGCCGTGCACGTTGAGGCTGTAGAAGTTGATGCTCTCCCACTTGGAGAGGCGCTTGCGGGTGGCCTCGTCGAGCTGGTCGAGCGCGGCGGTGCCGGTCGGCGAGATGAGCTCGGGGCTCATCCACCACTGGTCGTCGTCGAGCGAGTCGGCCCAGTCGAAGCGCTGGTAGGGGTTGTAGTAGTCCTCGATGGACTTCTGGGCGAGCCGGTCGAGCAGTTGGCGGAACCGGTCGGTGACGGCGAGTTCGGCGGTGGGCATGGCGGGGCTCCTGTGGGGGTCTCTGCGGTCCTGTGGGGGTGCGCTGCCGACCGGCGGATTCAGCGGCGGGCCTGGTAGACCGCGCTGACGGCGGTCTCGGTGGCGCGGCGCCAGCGGGTGAAGCCGGCCCCCTCGGCGATGGCGCGCAGCGCGGCCTCGCCGGCGTGGTTGCCGAGGGCGTGCGGGCCGTGCTGGGCGGCGGCGACCGGCAGGCACATCACGGCGGACAGGCTCATGAACAGCCGTCCTGCGGCGTGCTGGTTCTCGGCGAGCGCGGCCTTGGCGTTGGGCTCGACGATCATCCAGACACCGTCCTCGGCCAGCGCCTGGTGGGCCCAGCGGGCGGCGGGGACCGGGTGGCCCAGGTCGTGCAGCACGTTGAAGTAGCTGACCAGGTCGTAGCCTTGGCCGGGGAAGCCGTCGGCGGGGGCGACCTCGAAAGTGACCCGGTCGGCCAGCCCGGCCCGGCGGGCCAGTTCGCGGGCGTGCTCGATGGCGGCGGCGGAGTAGTCGAACCCGTGGAAGGTGGCCTCGGGGAACGCCTGGGCCATGATCAGGGTCGAGTGGCCGACCCCGCAGCCGACGTCGGCGACCTTGCCGCCGGCCCGCAGGCGGTCGACCACGCCGTCCAGCGCGGGCAGCCAGTGCTGGACCAGGTTGGCGCGGTAGCCGGGCAGGAAGAAGCTGCCCATGCCGGTGTCCAGGGAGTCGTGGTGGTCGGACCATTCGACGCCACCGCCGCTGCGGTAGGCGGCGGCCAACTGGTCCTCGGTGGCGTAGAGCGCCTTGAGGGCGGTGAAGAAGGGGGCGACGTAGGCCGGGTCGTCCTCGTCGGCGAGCACGGCGGCGTGGGCGTCGGGCAGTCGGTAGGTGTCGTGCGCCGGGTCGTGTTGCAGGTAGCCGGCGCTGGTCTGGGCGTGCAGCCACTCGGTGGTGTAGCGCTCGTCGAGTCCGGTGCGGGTGGCGAGTTCCTTGGCGGTCAGCGGGCCGGCGCCGGCCAGGGCTTGGTAGAGGCCGAGCCGGTCGCCGAGTGCCACGGTCAGGCCGCGGACGGCGGCCGCCGCGTCGGTGATCACCTGGTCGCGGAAGGATGCGGTCATGGTTCCTCCTCTCCGGTTCGGGGGGCGGGCGGGCTTACGCCAGGTCGGCGGTGTAGAGGAAGGACCGCGGGGCGCCGCGGAATTCGCGGGGCGGCACCGGGAAGGGCCAGCGGCCGAAGGTGGCGCCGTCCTCGCCCGGCTGGCGCACCTCGCGGGCCTGCCAGCCGCATTCGGCGAGGAACTGCTCGGGGGTGTCGGTGCCGAACAGCCAGGCCGCGCCGTCTTCGGCCAGGGCGTTGAGGAACGGCCGGGCCAGCGGGTTGACCAGCGAGGCGCGGCTGGCGAAGTCGCCGAGCAGCACGGTGCCGGGGGCCGAGAGGGTGCGCACGCCGGTCAGCAGCCGGCGCACCGCGTCCTCGGGGAGGAAGAAGGTCAGGCCCTCGATCACCCACAGGGTCGGCCGGTCGGCCTGGAAGCCGGCCTGGCGCAGCGAGTCGGCCCACTCCCCCGCGAGGTCGACGGCCACCGGGCGGCGGGTGATCCCGGCGGGCAGCTGGGCGCCGTCGAGCAGCTCCTCCTTGGCGGCCAGCAGGGCGGGCCGGTCCAGCTCGAAGACGGTGGTGCCGTCGGCCCAGCAGTCCAGCCGGAACGGGCGGGTGTCCATGCCGGCGGCGACGAAGACGACCTGGCGGATGCCCTCACCGGCGACGGCGGCGGCGATGGCGCGGTCCAGGTAGGTGGTGCGGACGGCCAGGAACTCGACGGTGCCGGCGCCGGCGTAGCGGTCGAGCAGCTTGAAGCCGGTGTCGGCGGCGACGGTGCGGGCGTACGGGTCGACGAAGAGGGCGTCGGCGCGCTCGGACTCCAGGGCCCGGGCAGCGGCCGTCCACTGGGCGGTCTTGGAGACGGCTTCCATGGCGGGGGTTCCTTCCAGTCGGGTGGGGGTAACTCGGCTGCGTGGTGCCTCAGTTGACGGGGACCGGCACCGGGTGCACCGGGTCGACGGACGGCATCGGCGCGGCCGGTCGGGCCGGGCGGCGCCCGAAGATGCTGTGCAGGATCATGCTGAACACCAACTGGCCTTCACTGTCGACCAGTTCGCAGCTCGGCTGGACGATCCCGGTGTCCGGCCGGCCCAGCGAGGGCCGGGAGCCGAGGATCCGCACCCGGGCGGTCAGCTGGTCACCGGGCCGGACCGGCCGGTGGTAGCGGATCTCGTCGACACCCGGCGAGCCGAGGCAGGCGCTGTCGGCCAGCAGCCCGTCGACGTAGCGGCGCATGAACAGCGAGGCGGTGTGCCAGCCGCTGGCGATCAGCCCGCCGAACGGGGAGGCGGCGGCGAGTTCGTGGTCGACGTGGAACGGCTGCGGGTCGAACCGTCGGCCGAACTCGATGATCTGATCGTCCGTCACCGTCACGGTGCCGAGCTCGAATTCGGCGCCTGCGACGAAGTCCTCGAAGTAGTACATGGGGGTTCTCCTGCCGTCGGCACCGGGGGCGGTTCTTCGCTCTCGTCTCGGTGCGGGCCGTTGAGACACCCACAATGTAGGCAGGGGCCAATGATTTGGTCAACCCAAAAAAGCGAGCCGATCAGAGAACGCTGCGAAGCGCCTGGTCAAGGTCGGCCCAGAGGTCCTCGGGGTGCTCGATGCCGACCGCCAGCCGGACCGTGCCGGGCCCGATTCCCGCCGACTCCAGCTGCTCCCCGGTGAGTTCGCGGTGCGAGGTGCTGGCCGGATGGGTCACCAGCGTCTCCACCCCGCCGATGGACAGCGCGAGCCTGGCCAGCCGGACCGCGCCGATGAACCGGCGCCCGGCCTCCCGGCCGCCCGCCAGCTCGAAGGAGAGCATGCCGCCGCAGTCGGACAGCAGTCGGCGCGCCACCTCACGATCCGGATGTCCTTGCAGGCCAGGCCAGTTGACGGTGGTCACGGCCGGATGCGCGGCCAGCCGCTCGGCCAGCAGCGCCGCATTCGAACAGTGCTGGCGCATCCGCAGCGCCAGCGTCTGCAGGCCGCGAATGGTCAGCCAGGCCGCGAACGGGTCCGGGGTGGCGCCGAGTTCGACCGCGCGGGCCCAGACGGTGCGGTGCAGCGCGGGATCGGCGAAGACCGCCGCACCGCCGATCACATCGCTGTGGCCGGCCAGGTACTTGGTGGTGGAGTGCACCACGATGTCCGCGCCGTGCTCGATCGGGCGGCAGAGCACTGGTGAGGCAAGGGAGTTGTCCACCACGCCGACCAGCCCGCGAGCCCGGCCGGCGGCCAGCAGGGCCGGCAGGTCACAGACCCGGGTGGTCGGGTTGGCGATGGTCTCCAGCAGCAGCAAGCGGGTGTTCGACCGAGTAGCGGCCGCGATCTCGGCCGGGTCCTCGGCGTCCAGGTACGTCGTCTCGATGCCGAACCTGCGGCCGAGGTCGGTCAGCACCGAGAAGGTGCCCCCGTACAGGCACTTCTGCGCCAGCACGTGGTCGCCCGGCTGCAGCAGCGAGAGCAGCACGGCACTGATCGCCCCCATGCCGGAGGCGGCCGCGATCGCCGCCGCGCCGCCCTCCAGCTCGGCCAGCGCGGTTTCCAGCGCCCGGACCGTCGGGTTGCCCCGCCGGGTGTACACGTAGTCGCCGTCCGGGGCGGCCATCGCGGTGGCGATCGAGTCGGCGTCGTCGAAGGCGAAGCCGGAGGTCTGGTAGATCGGCACGCTCAGCGGGCCGGGCCCGGGGGCGTGCCCGGTCGCGGCGTGCACGACCCGGGTCTGCGGGTGGAGTTGGGCAGCTCGGTGCGCCGCGGTGGCGGTGGAGTCGGCTGCGGTGGCGGTGGGGTGCGCCGCGGTGGGGTGCGCCGCGGTGGCGGCGTCCGGATGAGTCGTCATACCGCCCAGGATGCCGCCGCATCCCACCGTCGGGGCAAGGGGTATGTCACTAAGGAGGAGTCACCGTGCGCTTTGATCAGCAGAGTTGAAAGACCGACATCACATACCCCCACCCCCACCGGGTAGCAGGCTGCGCTGGCGCGCGCACACCGCCTACCATGGCGGACGCGACGACCAGAGACGGCGAGGGGAGAGGCGGCATATGCGGCGCCTGGGTGAGCTCGAGGCCGAGATCATGGACCGCCTGTGGTCCTGGAGCAGGCCGGCCACGGTCCGCGAACTGGTGGACGATCTGAACCTGGTCCGCCCGATCGCCTACACCACCGTGATGACGGTGGCCGACATCCTGCACAACAAGGGCCATCTGCGCCGCCGCAAGCTCGGCCGCGCCTGGCTCTACGAGCCCGTCCGCAGCCGGGAGGAGTACACCGCCGCACTGATGGCGGACGCGCTCACCTCCAGCCCGGACCGGTCCACCGCGCTGGCGCACTTCGCGGAGCAGATCTCACCGGACGAGCAGCAGGCCCTGCGCCAGGCACTCGAAGGCCTGCTGCGCGGGCGCGGCGAGTGACGGCCCTGGCAGCAGCCCTGGTCCTGGCGCTCTACACCGTCCTGGTCGGCACCGTCGCCCCGCGGCGGCTGGCCCGGGCGCACTGGCCGCAGCGCGCACCGAGGCTCGCGCTGGCGGTCTGGTACGGGCTGGCGGCGACCTTCACGGTGGCCTGCTCGCTGGCGGCCTACCACCTCACCCTCACCGGCCCGCACGCGCACGGCCTGCTGGCGCTGTTCGACTCCGACGCGCCGTCAGCCGCCGAGGGCCCGACCGTGCTGCTGCCGGTCGGCCTCGGCGCCCTGTGGCCGCTCTGCGCGATCGTCGCCGCCGCCCGCCGTGCCCGGCGGGAGCGCGCGGACCACCTCGACCGGCTCGCCCTCGCCGGGCGGCGCGATCCCGCGCTGGACGCCGTGCTGCTCGACCATCCGACGCCGGCGGCCTACTGCCTGGCCCGCGGCCCCGTGGTGGTCAGCAGCGGCGCGCTGGCCGGCCTGCCGTCGGGGCAGCTGAACGCCGTACTGGAGCACGAGCGGGCCCATCTGACGGGCCGTCACCATCTGCTGCTGACGGTGAGCTCCGGGCTGGCCCGGGCGCTGTGGCGGCTGCCGCTGGCGCACGGACTGCGCCAGCAGACGGCCACCCTGCTGGAGTTGATGGCCGACGACCGGGCGGCCCGCCGCTGCTCGGCGGAGGACTTGGCGGCCGCGGTCTGCGAGGTGGCCACCGCCGTCCCGTCGGCGACGGCGCTGGCGGCCGGCGGCGCGGGGGCGCTGCTGCGGATCCGCCGCCTGCTGCGCCCGGCGCCGCCGCTGCGGCTGCCGGTCCGGCTGGCGGTGCTGGTCGCCATCGCGCTGGGGCCGACCGTGCCGTATCTGCTGACCTGCGGGCCGATTCCGCGCTGACCGGAGCACCGTCGAGCCGGTCCGCCCTGCGCGTTTCCTTACCCTAGGGGGTATGGTACTTTCAAGTGGTCGGGCCGATCCGTGGGTCGGCCTCACTTCGGGTATCGATGACAGGAGCACCGCCATGACCGACGTCACCATCAACGCCGAGCCGACCGCCGCCGAGTCGGCCACCTCCTCCTGCTGCGGCTCCTGCGGCACCGGCGCCGCAGCCGCCCCCAGGGCGAGGCCGCCAACCGCGCCGTCTTCGAGGTGACCGGCATGACCTGCGGCCACTGCGTCAGCTCGGTGACCGCCGAGCTCAAGAAGATCGCCGGCGTCACCGAGGTCGCCGTCGACCTGGCCACCGGCAAGGTCACCGTCGACAGCACCGCGCCGCTCAGCGGCACCGACGTCGCGGCCGCCATCGACGAGGCCGGCTACGACCTCACCGCCCGCCTGGACGGCTGATCGCGCAGCGGGCCGACCAGCCGCTCAGCACTCGAACAGCACCGCAGCACCGGCCGAAGTCCCGAGGGGTCGCCGAACGGCGGCCCCTCGGATTCCATACCCTCCCCGGGTACAGTAGAAGAAAGCCCCCACCCCCCTCGGGTCCCCCGAACCGGACGGCAGAAACCGGAGACGGACATGGCCAGCTACAGCACTCACAAGGATGACGTCCTCAAGCGGCTCCGCCGAGTCGAGGGCCAGGTCCGCGGCCTCCAGCGCATGGTCGAACAGGACACCTACTGCATCGACATCCTCACCCAGGTGTCGGCCACCACCCGCGCCCTGCAGGCGTTCGCGCTCCAGCTGCTCGACGAGCACATCGCCTGCTGCGTGCGGGACGCGATGGCGGAGGGCGGCGAGGAGGCCGCCGCCAAGCTCAAGGAGGCCAATGACGCGATCGCCCGCCTGGTCCGCTCCTGACACCGCTCCCCGTTTGCGAGGCCCGATGAGCCAGCTGTCGTTCCCCTACAACCGGCCGCCGCTCCCGCCGTTCACCGCGGAGTCGGCCCGCCTGAAGGTGCAGGCCGCCGAGGACGCCTGGAACACCAGGGATCCGGAACGCGTCGCCCTCGCCTACACGCCGGACTGCGAGTGGCGCAACCGGGACAGGTTCCTGCACGGCCGCGGCGAGATCACCGCCTTCCTGCGCGAGAAGTGGTCCCGCGAGCTGGACTACCGGCTCCGCAAGGAGCTGTGGGCGTTCACCGGCAACCGGATCTCGGTGCGCTTCGCGTACGAGTGGCACGACAACACCGGCCAGTGGTGGCGCAGTTACGGCAACGAGCAGTGGGAGTTCGCCGCCAACGGCCTGATGTCGCGCCGCTACGCGAGCATCAACGACCAGGCCATCACTGAGGAGGCCCGCCGCCTCCTCAGCTGACCACCGGTCAACAGCGAGTGAACCCACGCAGCGTCAGCGAGTGAGCCCGCTCAACGTCAGCGCGTGAACCCACGCAGCGTCAGCAAGTGAGCCCGCTCAACGTCAGCGCGTGAACCCACGCAGCGTCAGCAAGTGAGCCCGCTCAACGTCAGCGCGTGAACCCACGCAGCGTCAGCAAGTGAGCCTGCTCAACGTCAGCGAGTGAGCCCGCGCAGCAGCAGCTCGGCGAGCTGGGCGTAGGCCTCGGCGTCGGCCAGGCCGGTGGCGACCGCGACTTGGCGCTGCTGGATGCGCACCATCACCGAGCTGATGACCTCGGCGGCGAACGCGACATGGACCTCGCGGAACACACCGGCCGCCACGCCCTCCTCGATCAGCTGCTGGATCCGGCCCGCCGCCGCGCGGGTGTTGCGCTCATAGACCTCGGCGGCCGGCCCGAACGCGGCCACGTCGTCGAAGAAGACCGGTGCGGCGGGCGCCAGTTCATCGGCCACCGCGCGCAGGTAGGCCTCGAGCCGGGCCACCGGGTCTCTCTCGGCGGCCAGCGCGCCCTCCACCCGGCCGGTGGCGCGCCGGAAGAAGTGCACCACCACGCCCCGGACCAGCTGCTCCTTGCTGCCCGCGAGCCCGTAGAGGGTGCGCTTGGAGCAGTGCAGCCGGGCGGCCAGCTCGTCCAGGGTGAATCCGGCGAAGCCCTCGGCGATCACCAGGGCCACCAGTTCGTCGAACAGCTCCGACCGGCGGGCCGCACCGCGGCCGGTCAGCCTGGGCGCGCCCACGGCGGAGGACTCGATCATGCGGCCAGTATTACAGGCCGCCTGCTGCACCGCGTATCCGCAGGTCAGCCTATGCGCTACGCTAAGCGGTACTGACGTACCTCCTAAAGTACCGTTTTGGAGTCGCCGTGGCCGTCGACCGCATGCTCCCCACCCAGGACGCAGAGGATCTGATCGCCCTTGTCCGCGAGATCGCCGATCGCGAGCTCGCCACACGAGTCGAAGAGCACGAGAGCACCGAGACCTACCCCGAGGGCCTGTTCGGCATCCTCGGCCAGGCCGGCCTGCTGAGCCTCCCCTACCCCGAGGAGTTCGGCGGCGGTGGCCAGCCGTACGAGGTCTACCTCCAGGTACTGGAGGAGCTCGCCGCCCGCTGGGCCGCCATCGCGGTCGCCACCAGCGTGCACACCCTGGCCTGCCACCCGCTGTACACCTTCGGCACCGACGAGCAGAAGCAGCGCTGGCTGCCCGACATGCTGGCCGGCGCCATGGTCGGCGGCTACAGCCTCTCCGAGCCGCAGGCCGGCTCTGACGCCGCCTCGCTCAACTGCAAGGCGGAGCTCACCCCGGACGGCTACCGGATCACCGGCACCAAGGCCTGGATCACCCACGGCGGCCGGGCCGACTTCTACTCGCTGTTCGCCCGCACCGCGCCCGGCAGCAAGGGCGTCTCCTGCTTCCTGGCGCCCGGCACCGCCGAGGGCCTCAGCTTCGGCGCCCCCGAGCGTAAGATGGGCCTGCAGGCGGTGCCCACCACCGCGGCCTACTGGGACGGCGCGGTGCTGGAGACCGACCGGCTGATCGGCACCGAGGGCCAGGGGCTGCAGATCGCGTTCAGCGCCCTGGACGGCGGCCGACTCGGCATCGCCGCCTGCGCCACCGGCCTGGCCCAGGCCGCCCTGGACGCCGCGGTCGACTACGCCAACGAGCGCACCACCTTCGGCAAGAAGATCATCGACCACCAGGGACTCGGCTTCATGCTGGCCGACATGGCCGCCGCCGTCGACTCGGCCCGGGCCACCTACCTGGACGCGGCCCGCCGCCGCGACGCCGGCCGGCCGTTCAGCCGCCAGGCCAGCGTGGCCAAGCTGGTCGCCACCGACGCCGCCATGAAGGTCACCACCG
Source organism: Kitasatospora acidiphila (assembly GCF_006636205.1). Taxonomy (NCBI): domain Bacteria; kingdom Bacillati; phylum Actinomycetota; class Actinomycetes; order Kitasatosporales; family Streptomycetaceae; genus Kitasatospora; species Kitasatospora acidiphila. The sequence continues at coordinate 1,093,349 of NZ_VIGB01000003.1, forward strand.
ACGCCGTCCAGGTGCTCGGCGGCTACGGCTACACCCGGGACTTCCCGGTTGAACGTTATATGCGTGAAGCCAAGATCACCCAGATCTTCGAGGGAACCAACCAGATTCAGCGGCTCGTTATCAGCCGCGGGCTGTCCCACTGACGGCCCGTCACCTCCAGTCTTCGCCCAAGGAACTCCCCCAAGGAACCTGATATGGACCTCACCGGATCCGCTGCACTGGTCACCGGCGCCGCCTCCGGCCTCGGTGCCGCCACCGCCGCCGCCCTGGCGGCCCGCGGCGCCACCGTCTACGGCCTCGACCTCGAGAAGGCGATCGAGGCCGCCGGCGACCAGCTCGACGGCGTCACCCTGCTGGCCGCCGACGTCACCCACGAGGCGCCGGTCCGCGAGGCGCTGGCCCGGATCGACGCCGACGGCGCCCAGCTGCGGGTGGCCGTCAACTGCGCCGGCATCGCCCCCTCCGCCCGGATCCTCGGCCGCAAGGGCGCCCACGACCTCGACCTGTTCCGCACGGTGATCGACGTCAACCTGATCGGCACCTTCAACGTGATGCGGCTGGCCGCCGAGGCCATCGCCCAGCACGAGCCGGACGACAACGGCCAGCGCGGCCTGATCGTCAACACCGCCTCGATCGCGGCCTTCGAGGGCCAGGTCGGCCAGATCGCCTACGCCGCCTCCAAGGCGGGTGTGGCCGGCATGACCATCACCGCCGCCCGCGACCTGGCGCAGTACGGCATCCGCGTCGTCACCATCGCGCCCGGCATCGTGGACACTCCGATGATGGCCGGCTTCGGCGACGAGGTGAAGGCCGGGCTCGCCGCCAGCGTCACCTTCCCGCAGCGGCTGGCCGACCCGACGGAGTACGCCCGCCTGGTCACCATGGTCGCCGAGCACGACTACCTCAACGGCGAGACGATCCGGATGGACGGCGCGCTGCGGATGTCGGCCCGCTGACGCTTCGCTGATGCCGAAGGCCCGCCCGGGGATTCGGGCGGGCCTTCAGCTGTTCGGAACTCAGCCCGCGTGGACCGCGCTGACCAGGTCGGGCAGCAGGGCGGCGGCGTTGGGGGTGCCGAGCCCGGTGATCGGGTCCCAGCCGGTGGTGGCGGGGTAGCCCGGCACGGTCGGGTCGGTGGTGTTGTTGCCGAGGGTCACGTCGTTGAAGTCCGCGGCGTACTTGGCCGGGTCGGTGCTCAGCTTGTACAGCGCCGGGTTGATCTGACCCAGCCCGCCGCCGTTCAGCTGGTCGGCGATCGACACCAGGCCAGCCGTCTCCGGGCAGGCCAGCGAGGTGCCGCCGATGTCGTACCAGCCCGAACTACACGCCGTGGCACCACACTTGAGGCCCGAGGAGCCGTCCGGCGGCAGCGAGACGTAGATCAGCGCACCGGTGCCGGGCGCGGCCTGCAGCGAGACGTCCGGGACACCGCGCATCGCACCGATCGCGGTGGAGCCGGCCGGCAGCGACGACTGGTAGGCGGGCTTGGCGAAGTACTGGCTGTACCCGCCCCCGGAGCCGGTCCAACCCACCTCGGCCGCACCGGGGTTGGACTGGCAGGCGGCCGGGTTGTCACTGCTGTCCGTGGTCCGTCCGCTGACCGCGCCCGGGTCGGTGCACAGGTACGTGCCGCCGACGGCGGTGACCAGCGGGTCGGAGGCCGGCCAACCCACCGACGGGTAGGGCAGGGTGGTGCCGCCGGACTTCACCGGGGTCTTGGTGGCGCCGGCCGAGCCGCTGTCACCGGACGAGCTGAGCATCGTGACGCCGTTCTGCGCCGCCGACTTGAAGGCGTGCCGCAGGTTCTCCAGGGACGCCTCGCTGTGGAACGCCCCCTCGTCGCTGGAGAAGGACTGCGAGATGACGTTCGCCAGGTGGTGGTCGACCACGTACTGCTCGGCGTCCATCATCTGCGGCATGCCCTGCACGCCCAGGGTCTCGGCGGTGGGGGTGGTGACCAGCAGGATGTTGGCGCCGGGGGCCATCGCGTGCGCGGTCTCCACGTCGAGCGAGACCTCCAGGTCCCAAGCCGCCTTGTCCTCCTGGCCGGTGCCCTGGCTGGTGGGCGGCGGTGCGACGGTGGCGGGCGAACCCTGCAGGTGCAGCTCGCTGAAGCTCGGCATGCCGGGCTGGCAAGCCGCACCCTCCTCGCCGCACATCGCGGCGACGCCGAAGGCCTGGTCGAAGACGTGCAGGTCGTGCGCCATGGTGTCGCTGCCGTAGGAGTCGATGATCGCGATGGTCTGACCGCGACCGTCGTCCCCGTTGGCGTACAGCGGGCCGAGGTTGTAGGCAGCGCGGACCGCCTGCGGGCTGAAGCAGCGCCGGCCGGCCGCCGCGCACTGGGCCTGGGTGGGCGGTGTGGCGCCGGCCGACAGCTGGAGGTAGTCGGCGACCGTGGGGTGCACTGCCGGGTAGGCGGCGGACACGGTGGCACTGCCGCCCGGAGCGGCGAGCACGCCGGTCGCGGCGAGGGCCAGGCTGCTGACTCCCGCGAGCAGCAGCCGGCGTACGGTGATGGCCTTCAAGTAGTCCTCCATGAGGGATGGTTGGGGGACTTGCGGCGCGAGTGTACGGGCGCGGCCAACCACCACTCAATGGATCCGACAGAACGCTGGTGAAACGCTCAGCTTCCGCGCACGTCCGACAGCAGCGCGGTGAACGGATGCGGACGGCTCGGCTGCCAGCCCAGTTCGGTGACGGTCCGGCGAGCCGAGACCACCTGGTTCAGCCCCAGGGCCTCGGCGAACAGGGCGCCGAAGGCCGCGGCGGCGGCCTCGCCCGGCCACGGCTCGGCGCGACCGGTGCCGCCCGCAGCGACATCCGCGACCGCGGCCAACCCGGCTACCGGCACCTCCGCCAGCGCCACGGCGTGCAGCACGCCGCCGGGCGCGTCCTTGCCCAGTGCCAGCGCGTACAGGTCGGCGAGGTCCGCCACGTGCACCATCGGCCAGCGGGTGTCGGCGGCGCCCACGTACCGGCCGGTGCCGTGCTCACGGGCCCAGCCGACCATCATCGCCGGGATGCCGCCGCCGTCCCCGTAGACGATGCCGGGGCGCAGCACCGTCGCCCGCACCCCGTCCGCCGCGGCGGCCAGCACCCGCTGCTCGATCAGCGGGCGGTAGCCGACCAGCGGGATCGGGTTGGTGGCCGCCTCCTCGTCAACCGGCGCGTCATCGGTGGCACCGAGCACCCAGACACCGCTGGTGTACACGAACGCCCGCCCGGTACCCCGCAGCGGCGCCAGCAGCGCGTCGACGGCCGCGGTGTCCGCCGCCTGGTCCCCGATGGGGCTGGCGATGTGCACCACCGCGTCGATGTCATCGGTCACGGCGGCGCTCAGCGATTCGGGGTCGCTCAGGTCGCCGACCCGGTGCGGGAGTTCGGACGCGACGCGGGAGGCGTCGCGGACCAGGCGGACGATCTCGTGACCGTCCTGCGTGAGCCGTGCGACCGCCGCCGCGCCGATGTAACCGGTGGCGCCGAGCACCAGGATCTTCATGGGTGTCCCCTCCATCTGTAGTCGTCTGGCCCGATTACGCCACGCCACTCGCTCACTTGACTGATCGTCAGTCCCACTCTCCGGGCGCCGACCCATTCACTCCTTCGAGTGATCCGGAATGATGCACTCTCAATTGTGCTGACAGCTCCATAATCTGAGTGCATGACAACTCGCTCTTTCGCGCTCCGCATCGCCGCGCTCACCGCGATGGCCGCTACCACGCTGACCGCCGTGCCCGGCACGGTCCACGCCGCCACCGCGCAGGGGAACCCGTATCACGGGCACGAGCAGTTCCTGGATGAGCAGGAGCAGCAGTGGCTCGTCCCGGACGGGATCAACTCGATCACCGTGTACCTGTGGAGCGGTGGCGGCGGCGGCGCCGGCGGGGCGAGCGGTGGCGGCGGCGGTGGTGGAGAGGGCGGCGAGAGCGGCGGCGGGGTCACCGGGAACTACACCGGCGGCGGGGGTGCGGGTGGTGCGGGCGGCACGAGCGGCGCGGGCGGCGGGTCCGGCGCCTTCGTGCAGTGCACCATGGACGTCCGTCCCGGGGAGCTCTTCGCCGTCCAGGTCGGCGGCGGTGGCGCCGGCGGGCAGGGCGGCGGCTCGGTCGCCGGCGGCGCGGGCGGCTGGACCTTCCGGGGCAACGGGTCGAACGGCTGGAACGGGCAGGGCGGCGGCACCGGCAACTCCGGCCCCCTTCAGACCGGTCTGACGGGGATCACCGACCAGATGCCACCGCTCTACGTGCACCCGGGATCGGGCGGCACGAGCACCGGGGGCGCCGGAGGCGGAGCCGGCGGCACCGAGAGCGGGGCCACCGGCGGGCAGCCCTCCGGTGCCAGCCCCGGCGGTGCGGGCGGGGCGGCCGATCAACTGCTCTGCGGCAACAGTGAGGTGACTCCGACCGTCGGCCAGGTCGGCGGTCAGGGCGCCCCCGGCATCCGGGGCGCGGACCAGTCCCACCACTACGCGGGCCGCGGCGGCTGGCCCACCACCAGCGGGACAGGTGCCAAGGGCGTCGGCCCCACCACCCTGAAGCTCCCCGACGGCACCTACACGGTCCCCGCCAACGTCGGTGTCGGAGGCAACGGCGGCCTTGGCGGAAACGGCGGCGCGGGCGGATACGGCGGCACCGGCTTCCAGGGCGGCTACACCGGCGGAGCCGGCGAGGCAGGCCAGCCCGGCACAGCCGGCGGCCCCGGGCTGATGGTCATCGCCTGGTAACGCCCAGCACGCCGACCGCCCAGGTCAGGCGCCCCTGGCACTCTGCGCCAGGGGCGCCTGCTGTGTCAGGTACCCCGTCGACGCCAGGGACAGAGGGGCCGTGAACCGCACAGGCTCACAGGCCCTATGGTCACCTACACGTCCAAGTGGCCACCCAGTGGCCATCAATCCTGAGAACTGGTCACGTCAGCGGCGAGGCTACAGCCCACCAAATCCTGGAACTCCCCAGCGGCGGCACCCGCCTGGAACGCCTCCCACTCCCCCTGGTCGAACACCAGCACAGGCGCCTGCGGATCACCGCCATGGCGCCACACGACGTAGCCATCCGCCATGAACGCGACCTGCGGCCCGTCGGTGTCACCCGGCGCCGCGTACCACTGCACGGCCGCCAACTCCTGTGCGCTGAACACACGCTTCGATTGCGACATCTGTGCTCCTCTTCCGTATGCCGTGCACCCGCCGGCGCCAATTCCCGGGCGTTGCCGGGCTCCTCACAGCTCCAGTCGCATGGTCCGGTTCGCGGTGCGGTAGCCGAGACTGCTGTAGAGGTTGTAGGCCGTCGTGTTGTCCTCGAAGACGTTCAAGGCCATGGACGCCACCCCGAGCCGCCGAGCGGCCGTTGCCCCGGCGTCCATGATGGCGCGGCCGTAGCCCTTGCCCCGCTGCGCCTCGTCCACCTCGACGAAGCAGACATAAGCCTCCGAGTGGGCCGCGGAGGAGCGCATTTCGATCCACAGCGTCCCGACCCGCTCGCTCGTCTTCTCGTCACGCGCAACCCACACGTGATGCCCGGGAGTCGCGAGTCCCTTCGGCAGCATCCGGTCGAAGTTCTCGTGGGAATTCGCCAGCGCTTCCTCCGGATTCCAGGCCCCCGCCCTGGTCTTCGCCTGCGCATAGCGCGCGATCTGCGGCTCTGCCCAGGGGCTGAACTCGTCCTCGGTCATCGGTTCCAGGCGAACAGTCCGAATCGGCTTCGTCATGAAGATCGACCCTAGGACACCGAGGAGCGGCCCGCACGGGTTCTACCGCTGACAATCTATTGAACTGGGCTGCACCGCACTGAACACGCCTGCCCCGGCGGGCCAGGCGTGTTCAGACCCAGGCGAGCCCAACCATCCCGAGGCCTGCGCCGACGACGATGACTGCGATCCCGCCGAACTCCACCAGCCGGGCGGTGACGCCATCCCGCACGGCCTGCACACCCGAGTGGACGGCATCGGCGATCACCACTGCCCCTGGCCGGAGAGGTGCGTAAGCGGCTGAGGTAAGCGGCCGTGACGGTCGCGGCGATCGTCACGGCGCGGTACACGCCCAGGGCTGCGGCCACGGGGGCTCACGAGAGGGCGGACCGGGTCTGACGGTCGGTCAATGTGCTGTTGACGAGCAGAGCAGCACGAGCCATCGACGCCTAATCACCGAGGGCATTCAGCTCGTCACGCTCAGCATGAGGCCTGGTAGCTTAGGAGTGCAAGCTGGTCACGAAAAATTGGATATATCCAATTCGAACCCGAATTCGGTCCACTGTTGGCGCTGACTGTGCTGGCGAATGCGGTCCGCAGCAGGGCAGACTGGACCACCAGCACGTCAGAAGGGCAGGGGAATGGCAGGAGAGGCTGGGGCGACCGTCCGTCGCCGTCAGCTCGGCGCACTTCTCAAAAGGAGCCGCGTCACGGCCGGTCTCAGTCACGACGATGTCGCCGGGGCCATGCCGGGCATGTCTCAGCCGAAGCTGAGCCGAATCGAGAACGGTCGAGGAGCCATCAAACCGGACGAGGTCCGGGCACTCCTCGCGCTCTATAAGTGAGGATACCGGCCTGGTCGAAGCGCTGGTCGGGGTGGCGAAGAACAGTTCCAAGCGCGGCATGTGGTGGCAGAACTACGGCGAATACCTCAGCGACGCTCTGGGAGACTTGGTGACGTTGGAGGCCGACGCGACGTCAATACGAGCTTATGAGGCATCGTTCATCCCAGGGTTACTTCAAACCCCCGCCTACGCACGCGAGATCATCACCAAACTCGCCTTGCAGGCCGAAGTCAACGTCGATGCCATCGTGGACGTGCGCCTCGCCCGTCAGGGCGCCCTGATCCGCGAGATCCCGCTCGAAGTGTGGGCTGTCATTGATGAGCAGGCCATCCGCTCAGGCGTCGGCGGCCAAGCTGTCATGGCCGAGCAACTGACCTTGCTGATCGAACGAGCGAAGCGCCCCAATGTAAACATCCAGGTGATGCCCCTTGGTGCGCCAGCACACCATGGTATGAACGGTGCCTTCACCATCCTCGGTTTTCCGCAGAGGACCGACCTCGACGTGGTCCTTATCGACGGGGTCCACTCCAGCATCTGGATCGAAGATGCTCGCGACGTGGAGCTGTATGCCAAGAAGTTTGACCTGATCAGGGCTGTGGCCCTCGGGCCGGACGACTCCGTAGCGCTTATCACCGAACAGAGGGACAAACTGAGATGACGTTCCGCCCCAACGCAGCAGCCCTGGGTGTCACATGGACGAAGTCCACCAAGAGCAACCAGTCCACCAACTGCGTCGAAGCTGCCAGCCTGCCCGGCCAAGTCGCGGTGCGAGACAGCAAGAACCCGACCGGCCCGGCGCACGTTTACAGCCCTTCCGCCTTCGCCGAGTTCACCGCCGCCGTGGGTAACAACGCCCTCGTTGCGGTGAACTGACGTCATCATTCCGAGCCGAGTCCCCTGCCAACCCGACCAGGGAGCCAGTCTCACGTGAGCTACCACCCCAACGCCGATGAGACCGGCTTCACCTTCGTCAAGTCGACCTGCAGCAGCCACGATGGGAACTGCGTCGAGCTGGCCGCCGGCCTGCCCGGTGAAATCGCGGTGCGCGACAGCAAGAACCCGACCGGCCCCGCCCACCGCTACTCGGTCGACGCTGCCCAGCAGTTCGTGTCGGCCGTCGGCTCCGACACCCTGGTCCCGGTGAACTGACACCGGTCAGCATGAGTGGGGCATGGCCCGGCGGTACAGCGCCAGGCCATGCCCTCCCCCACCCCTCAGCAACCTCCTGCTCGTGCACGAGGGTTCCGCCCAGTGCAGCGCATCGCCCGGCTCTCAGAGGATGGCGAACAGGCCGGAGAGTGGAGCGGGTGTCCGCTCGGGGGTGAGGGCCTCGGCGAGGACGCGGCCGTAGTGGATCTTGCGTCCCTTCTTGGTGCCGAAGAACCGCCGCAGTTGCTGCTGCGCGGTGCGGTTCCGCTGGGCGGGCTGCTGCAGGAACACCTCCAGGGCGCGCAGGTCGCCCTCCGCCCGGATGAGCTCCCGCACCAGCTCCAAACCCAGCGCGCGGATCAACTCGTCCTCCAGGTCCGCCTCGCACACCAGGAAGTCCTGCGGGTCCGCTCCGGCCCGCGCCCAGCCGCGCACGTAGTAGTCCCGCTCCTGCACATCGCACAGTCCCGTCAGGTGGAGGCCCAGGCCGGTTGGTCCGAGAAGCTCGGCGAAGCGGCCGACGCTCATAGCGCCGCCCATCGGCAGCACGCAGATCCCCTCGGCCGACAGGTCCCGGCCGCAGGCCGCGGCGAGCGCGTCGACGGCGGCGACGTCGCTCGGCCCTTCGAGCAGCACGATCGTCCGGACCGGCAGCCGCTCGGCCAACTCGTGGGCCAGCTCCCGGCCGTCGCCACCTGCTGCCCAGGCCGTGACCGCCTCGCGGAACGCTCTCATGTCAGCCATAACACTCCATCTCGGGGCGAGCGACGAGGTGCCGATCCGAGCGGGCCGCCGGGCTGGCGGGGATCGATCGGGTCCAACCTATGAGTAGCGCTCGAAGATGGCCAGGACGTATTCCTCAAGTCGGCTGGCCAGGAGGGCGGGTGTCAGATCAGTGCGGCCGAGTTCGCGCCAGGGGACGGCGACCTTCTCCGCGTCGGGGGCGAACGCCAGGGCGTCGATCAGCCGCCAGTACAGCTGCGCCGCGCGCTGCTCGGCGAGTCGCCCGCCGGCGGCGAGGTAGCGGTCCGCGAAGCTCAGTCCCATGGGCACACCATGGAGCAGCGCCAGAGCTGTTGAGCAGTGGGCCACGTCCAGGTCGGCCGGTCCCCAGGAGGTCTCCACCCAGTCGACGACGCCGCTGATCCGGACTTCGTCCTCGTCGCCTTCGAAGAGGACGTTGCCCGGGTGGAAGTCCCGGTGCAGGAAACAGGCTTGGTAGGCGGGCGGATCCTGCCGGATGACATCGACGGCCCGCTGCCAGAGGTCCGGCCGTGCCGTGGACCCGGGCAGCCGCACCCGCTCCGGCGACGTCCAGGCCTGCCAAGTCCGTGGCCTCGTCTCCGTGTTGAACTCGACCTGATGGATGCGCAGCAACTGCGCCGCCAGCAGATCGGCACGCTGGTCAGCACCGCGGTCGTGCACGCGGACGATGCCGGGCAGCAGCGACATCAGCAGGGACGGGTGGTCGCAGTGCATCGCAGTCGAGTCCACGTCCACGAGTGCGGCCGCCGGCACGTCCGCGCCGCCGAGCAGGCGCAGGACCGCGGCTTCGCGTGACAGCAGGCCATCCGCGTGCTGGACGAAGAAGGGCTTCACGAACGACCGCAGCACCAGGGCACGTCGGCCGTCCGGGCCCGAGATGTGCAGGCGGCGCATCTGCGAGGTCCAACCGCCGTGCAGCCGCTCGGCGCCCGCCAGGCGCTCCCCAGCGCCGAGTCGCTTCTCCACCCACGCTCGCGTGGCGGCCCAGCCTGGCGCCCCGAAATCATCGCCGTCGCGCCCACTGTCCTCATCTATGGCCATGGCGCGAGGCTATCGGCACGGCGGTCGGGGTCACGAGGCAACCACCCGCGCATCCCGCGCCGTTGGTGCCTCCTCCACGCGCACCCGCTCCGCTGTCCCCCGCGCCCAGCGGCTCGACGTCACGAACCCGAGGACGACGATGGCCGCACCACAGCCCGCCGCGATCCACCAGCAGCTGCCCTCGGCGGCGGCGAACCCGTCCCGGAGACTGCGCCCCGCGAGGCCGGAGTTCAGCACCGAACCCAGCAGCCGACTCGCGCCTGCTAGTGCACCCGCGAGCCCCAACCACCGGGGTCGGCGCCGGCGAGTCGGCGCGTCAGTGGGGAGTGCCTGCGGGCTCTGGTAGCACTTCTGGGGCGCGTGACGAACATGCGCGCCGGTGGTCGCTCCCGTTCGGAACCAGATGGGCTGCGATGCCCACCAATCGGTGGATCGCTCGCTTCCAGCCAGGTGCCGGGCATGATCTGATGGGTTGCCGCTCCGGGGTTCCGCCCGGGGTCAACGGGCACCAGGACACGGGAACCGGCACGGAACCAGGGGGACGCGATGACCGCAGAGGATACCCACTCGGGCGAGGCGAACGACGAGTTCAGCATCAATCTCGACATCCACATACCGCACTCCGCCCGCATGTACGACTACTACCTCGGTGGCGTCACCAACTTCCCGGCCGACCGGGAGGCTGCCGGCCGGGCGTTGGCGGTGTTCCCGTTCGCCAGGGCCGCGGCGCGCGCCAACCGGGCGTTCATGCACCGCTCGATCCGGTTCCTCGCCCAGCAGGGCATCGACCAGTTCCTCGACATCGGCACCGGCATTCCCACCTCGCCGAACCTGCACGAGGTCGCGCAGGGCGTGAACCCGGCCGCGCGGATCGTCTACGCCGACAACGACCCGATCGTCCTCACCCACGCCGAAGCACTGCTGCGCAGCACCCCCGAGGGCCGCACCGCGTATGTGCAGGGGGATGTTCGCGACCCCGAGAAGGTGCTCGCCGGAGCGCGCGAGGTGCTCGACTTCTCGCGGCCCATCGGGCTCAGCATGAACGCGCTGCTGCACTTCATCGCCGACAAACCCGACCGGACCGCGGCCGACATTGCCGAAGCGTTCAAGTCCCAGCTTCCGAGCGGGAGTTCGCTGGCCATCAGCCATCTCACACCCGACTTCGCCGCCGCGGAGGCGCAGCGGCTGGAGCAGGTGTACCGGTCCTCCGGAACCGACCTCCAGGCCCGCACCCTTGAGGAGATGGCCGCTCTCTTCGACGGCTGGGAGCTGGTGGAGCCCGGCATCGTCTCCACCCCCCGCTGGCGCCCGAACCCGGACTCGGACGGCGATCCGGTCACCGACGCCGAGGCCTCCTGCTACGGCGGGGTCGCCTTCCTGCGCTGAGCGGTTGGAGGCCCGCAAGGATCGAAGGTCCGCACGGCTGACCGGGGGCTGGACCGGTCAGACGTTCTCCAGGACCAGGACGGCCCAGGTGCCCGGTTCGAGCGCCCGGAACACATGCGGCACGTCGGCCGGGTAGGCGATGTAGTCGCCCGGCCGGAGTTCCTGCGGTTCGTCCTCGATGCCGACCAGCGCCCGCCCTTGGCAGACGACGACATGCTCCACGGCCCCGGGCATGTGCGGATCGGAGGTGCGCTGGCTGCCCGGCTCGGCGGCGATGGTGTAGATGTCGCGGCGCGCGGCCGGCGGGCAGGCGGCGAGCAGAGTGGCCTGGTAGGACGACTCCGAGGCGGAGAGCACGGGGCCGTCGCCGGCCCGGACCACCCGAACTCGCCTGGTGGGCAGGTCGATCAGCCGGGAGAACGGGATCTCCAGTGCGTTGCAGAGCGCCCACAGGGTCTCCAGGCTGGGGTTGCCCACGCCGGATTCCAGCTGGGAGAGCGTGGACTTGGAGACCCCGGCCCGCCGGGCGACCTCACTGAGCGTCAGCTCGGCGCGGCGCCGCTCGCGGCGCAGCGCGGCCGAGATGACCTGCATCGGCGCGATCGGGGCCGCCGGGCCCTGGCCCGTACCGTCTGCGTCCATCTGCCCACCGTCCCGGCTTGACCAACGTCCTGCTGGATGTTCATTATAATCATCATGCGTTCGATCTGGCGAACACTCGATCCGGGCCTGGTGCGCGGGATCGCCCTGGTCTGCCTCTCCGTGGGTGCGATCGGCGTCTCCTACGGCGCGATCACCGTCACCAAAGGCTTCCCGCTCTGGTTTCCGGTACTCAGCGCGCTGCTGGTGCTGGCCGCCTCCTCGGAGTTCCTGTTCGTCGGCATCATCGCCGCGGGCGGCAACCCGATCGCCGCGATGCTGGTCGGCCTGCTGGTCAACGCCCGCCATCTGCCGTACGGCCTCGCCCTGCCGCCCGGCGTGCTCCAGCCGGGCTGGCGGCGCTTCCTCGCCACCCACCTGATGAACGACGAGAGCGTGGTGCTCGCCCTCGCCGAACCGGACCTGCCCCGCCAGCGCGCGGCCTACTGGGCCTGCGGCCTCGGGATGCTGGTCTGCTGGCCCGGCGGCGCCCTGGTCGGCGCACTGGCCGGAAACCTGGTGCACAACACCGACGCGCTCGGCCTGGACGCGATGTTCCCGGCGGTGATCCTGGCGCTCATCCTGCCGGCGTTGAAGGACCCGAGGACGCGCAACACCGCCCTCGCCGGCTGCGCCATCGCGCTGGTCAGCGCCCCGTTCACGCCCTCCGGGCTGCCCGAGCTGCTGGCCCTGTGCGCGGTCGCGCTCCAGCTGCGCCCCGGCCGGAACGCCCGGGGCTCCCGAGGCACCCGGGACGCCCGGGACGCCCAGCAGGACCACACGCCGAGCCCTGAGGAGGTCGGCTCGTGACATCCCGCCCGACCGTCATGGTCGCCCTGCTGGTGCTCTCCGCGGGCACCTTCGCCTTCCGCTTCGCCGGCCCCGCGCTGCGCGCCCGGTTCGCCTTTCCCAAGCGCGCCGAGGACCTGCTGAGCACGGCGGCCATCGTGCTGCTCGCCTCCCTGGTGGCGACCACCGGGCTGACCACCGGGCACGGCTTCAGCGGCTTCGCCCGCCCGGCCGGCGTGCTGGTCGGCGGCGTGCTGGCGGTCCGCAGGACGCCGTTCCCGGTGGTGGTGATCGCCGCGGCGGCGACCACCGCGATCCTGCGCCTGTTGCACGTGTCCTGACATGTCGTCGGCCTGCGTGCAGCTCACGGTCCTGTGGCTGTCGGCCGTCGCGGCGGCAGCCACCGCGACCCTGCGCCTGCTGCACTTCATTGACGACTCGTCAAATCATGTGCAGCTCACGGTCATCTGGATGTCGGCCGCAGCAGCCGCCTCCACGGCGGTGTTGCGTTTACTGAACCATCTCGACGCATCATCGGATACCGCGCGGGCTCGCCGTCAGGTGGATGTCTTCGGCCGCCCAGAGGACGAACCGCTCGATGGGGGTGACCAGTTGGCCGGGCACCGGACGGAAACGGAAGCGCCGCAGCAGCACCGCTAGCAGCAGTTGGGCCTCGACCATGGCCAGGGCCGCGCCCTCGCAGGCGCGCGGACCGAGCCCGAACGGGAGCCAGGCCAGCCGCGGACGCCTCGCGACCCGCTCCGGGGTGAACCGCTCCGGCCGGAACAGCTCGGGCTCCGGCCAGACGTCCGGGTTGAGATGGACGGCCCAGATCGGATAGAAGACCACCGCACCGGCCGGGATCCGGTACGGGCCGAGCGCCAGCGGTTCGGTGGTCTCCCGGGCGCCGTACGGGCCGGGTGGGTAGAGCCGCATCGACTCCTTGAGGACCATCTCCAGGTACGGCAGCCGGCGCAGGTCGGCGTAGTCGGGCACCGCGCGGTCGCCCAGCACCCGGTCGAGCTCCGCCGCGACGCGGTCGGCGACCTCGGGATGCCCGCCCAGCAGGTGCAGCGTCCAGGAGACCGCGACCCCGGTGGTGTGGTGGGCGGCGAGCAGCACGGCCAGCACGGTGTCGCGGATCCGGGCGGGGTGCTCGCCGGCCTCCAGTAGGGCGCCGACCAGATCGCTGCGCTCGGCGCGGCTGCCCGAGCGGTGGGCCGCGATCACCTGGTCGACCGTGGCGCGCAGGTAGGCGAGGGCCCGTTCGGTCCGCTCGGCCTGGTCCTGCGGGGAGCCCGGAGTCGACACCTGGTAGAGCCGGCCCAGGTAGTCGGCGAGCACCTGCTCGAAGGCGGCGACGACACCGTCCGGTGCCACGGTGTCGCCGCCCAGGGCGTATTCGCAGATCATCCGGAGCGACAGCGCGGTGAGCTCGTGCTGCAGGGCGATGGGCTCGGCTGCGGGCAACTCGGCCCAGCGGTCCGCGAGTTCGTTCGCCAGCGCGGCGAGCTGGGCGAACTGCCGTTCGTGCGACGGGCGTCCGGCGAGCACCCAGAGCAGCAGGCGGCGCCAGGGCCCGTGTTCGTCGGCCGGCATCACTTGCGGATTGCCCGACTCGAACAGCGGGTCGAGGAAGGCGAACAGCTGCCCTGGCCGCTTGTCGAGGTGGGCCGTGGCCTCCAGAAGCACCGGGTCGGCGATCGACACCGCGGTGTCAGCACCCGGGAGTTGGAACCGCACCACCGGTCCGTAGCTGCGGTGCAGCCACAGCTGGTAGGTGTGCAGTCCGCCCGCCGCCGCGATGGCGCCGGCCCCGCCGTCCGGTCGGGGTTCCGGGCCGGGGATGCTCATCGGGAGCCTCCTTCCGATTGCTGGTCGGTTCACGGTAGTCAGCGGGCGGGCCCCGTCCGGTGCGCGGCACGCGGTCCGGGGCCCCGCTTGCCGCCCGCTCAGCTGCGCCCGCGCAGCGAGGTGCTGGAGACCAGGACCCCGGCCAGCAGCGCCACTCCGGCGATGATCAGCGCGATCCGGGTGCCGCCGGGGTTACTGGAGGCCTGGCCGAGCACCACGCCGAGCACCGCGACGCCGAGCGAAGCACCCACCTGGCGAGCCGAGTTGAGGGTCCCGGCGCCGATGCCGGCGAACTCGGCCGGAACCGAGCCGGCCATCCCGGCGACCAGGGCCGGCATCGCGAACGAGACGCCGAACCCGAAGAGCACCAGACCCACCACGGTGGCCGCCAGAGCCAGGCCCGAGTTGCCGGTGAACGGCGCCTGCAGCAGCGCACCGGCGGCCATCAGGGCGAAGCCGATGGTGGCCGGGCGACGCGGTCCGATCCGGCCGACCAGCCGCCCGGTGAAGATCGGGTTGATGGCGGTGGGCAGGGTCAGCGGCAGGAACGCCAGGCCGGCGCCGAACGAGGAGTAGTGGCGGCCGTCCTGGAAGAACAGCGACAGCACGAACAGCAGCCCGGACAGCCCGAAGTTGGCCAGCAGCCCGGCCACCAGCGCGGCCGAGAACCCGCGGTTGCCGAACATCCGCGGCGGCAGCATCGCCGCATCCCCGGCACGCCGTTCGGCCGCGACGAACACCACCGCCGCGACCACCGCCACCGCGAACGCGACTACCACGTCAACGGCGCTCCAGCCGTTGGTCGGTCCCTCGATCAGGGCATAGACCAGGGCGGCCAGCGACACGATGCTGCTGAGCTGGCCGGTCAGGTCGAGCCCGCGGCGCGGCTTGCGCGCGGTCTCCGGCGCCCGACGAGCCGTGATGACCAGGCTGATCAGGGCCAGCGGCACATTGACCAGGAAGATCGCCCGCCAGCCGACGGTCTCGGTGAGCACACCGCCCACCACCGGGCCGGCGGCCAGCGCCGCGCCCGTGATCGCCGCCCAGGAGCCGACCGCCCGGGCCCGCTCGGCGGGGTTGGTGTAGGCGTTGGTGATCACCGCCAGCGAGGACGGGAGCAGCAGCGCACCGGGGATGCCCAGCGCCAGCCGCAGCACCACCAGCATGGTGAGGCCGTCGGCGGCGGCGGACAGACCGGACAGCGCCCCGAACGCGACCAGCCCCCAGAGGAAGACGCGGCGTCCGCCGAACCGGTCCGACAGCCAGCCCGCGGTGAGCAGCAGCGCGGCGAAGGTGATGGTGTATCCGTTGATGACCCACTGCAGCCCGCTCAGGCCGACGTGCAGCGACGTGGAGATGGCGGGGAGCGCCACCGAGACGATCGTCATGTCCAGCAGGACCATGAAGTAGCCCAGCGAGAGCCCGATCAGCAGCATGCGGGACGGCCTGCTCCCACTGGTCGGTTCGACGACGGGCTGTGGCGCCGTCTGCGTTGCCATGGAGTGCTCCTGGTATCGAGAGGATTCGGGAGGATTCGAGAAACGCTCGGACCGCCTGGCATCCGGTTTCCCGGGCGGCGGTGCAATCCATTCAACCGCCGCCGGAAGCCGAATTGGGCGCCGTGCCCACGGGAATAGCCGATGGGTGCCATCGGTTCAGCCGATGGATACTCAAGAGGGGCGGGGATTCGTGGAGTTGAGGCAGCTCAGGGCGTTCGAGACGGTCGCGCGGACGCTCAGCGTGACGCAGGCGGCCAAGGAACTGCATTACGCGCAATCAAGCGTCAGTGACCAAATCCAATCGCTGGAACGCGAACTGGGCGTGAGCCTGCTGAACCGTTCGCAGCGCGGGGTGCGGCTGACCCCGGAGGGAGTGGTGCTGTCCGAGTACGCCGAGCGCATCTTCAAGCTGGTCGAGGAGGCGAGGTTCGCGGTCACCCGGCCCGGCCTGGAGCTGGCGGTCGGCGCCCAGGAGGCGGTGAGCCAGCACCTGCTGCCGCCGGTGCTCAGGCACTTCCGCTCGGCGTACCCGCAGGCGCGGGTACGGGTCGGGCTGGACAGCCGCGGCGGGTTGTACCGCGGGGTGCTCCGGACAGATCTGGACCTCTGCCTGGCGTTCGGCAGCGTGCCTGACGATCCCGCACTGCGTTCGGAGACCCTGGTCGAGGAGCCGCTGGTGGTGATCGTGCCGCCGGAGCATCCGCTGGCCGGGTCCGGCCGGGCCCGCTTGGCGGAGCTCGCCCCGGAGGCCTTCCTCGCCACCGAGAAGGGCTGCAGTTTCCGCGAGATGTTCGACTCCGCCTTCGCGGGCGAGAAGGAACCGGTCGCCGAGGTGTCGAGCATCGCCACCCTCGGCGCCTGCGTGGCGGCCGGGATGGGCAGCGCGCTGCTGCCACTGGTCTCGGTGCGGGCCCAGGCCGACCGCGGCGAGGTGGCCGTGGTCGAGGTCGGGGACGCCGATCTGCGCGCCAAGGTGACCATGAGCTGGCTGGACCGCAACTCCGCGAACCCGAATCTGCTCGCCTTCCAGTCGGCGTTGCGCACGCAGCTCGGCGGCTGAGCGGGTCGTGCGGAAGGCTTTGCAGCCCCTTGTGACACCGGTCTCAGATATCCCGTTTTCCCTGTTAGAAGCAACACAAAAGATCGCGAAATCCGGACACGAACGTACAACAATCGAACGATCTGAGCTTCTTCTGAGGTTTATGCCCCATTTCGGGGCCTAGTCTGCACCGCGGATTGCCTTGGCCTAGGCCGTGGCGGCCGCCAGGCCCCGCGATCGGGCCGGACGACCCGGAAGAGAGGACTAGACACGTTGAGTGCGCCTGAGCCGACGACGGCTTCGCATCACAACTACCGCCGCACCCTCGGCACGATCAGCCTGACCGCCGTCGGTCTCGGTTCGATCATCGGCTCCGGCTGGCTGTTCGGCGCCGAGCGCGCTGCCAGGCTGGCCGGCCCGGCGGCTCTGCTCGCCTGGGTGATCGGTGCGGCGGTGGCCCTGGTCATCGCGCTGACCTACAGCGAGCTCGGCTCGATGTTCCCGAAGGCCGGCGGCATGGTCCGCTACGGCCAGTACTCGCACGGCTCGCTGGCCGGCTACCTGGCCGCTTGGGCCAACTGGATCGCGATCGTCTCCGTGATCCCCGGTGAGGCGACCGCCTCGGTGCAGTACATGAGTTCGTGGAGCTTCGGCTGGGCCCACGCGCTGTACAACGGCGAAGAGCTCACCACCAGCGGTGTGGCGCTGGCCAGCGTGCTGCTGGTCGTCTACTTCGTGCTCAACTGGTTCGCCATCACGCTCTTCGCGAAGACGAACACCGCGATCACGGTGTTCAAGGTGGTCGTCCCGGTGCTCACCGCCAGCGCCCTGCTGCTGTCGCACTTCGACAAGCACAACCTGACCGCCCAGGGCGGCTTCGCCCCGCACGGCTGGAACGCGGTCTTCACCGCCGTCGCCACCTCCGGCATCGTCTGGGCCTACAACGGCTTCCAGTCGCCGCTGAACCTGGCCGGCGAGGCGCGCAACCCGGGCAAGTCGCTGCCCAAGGCGGTGATCAGCTCGATCCTGATCGCGCTGGTGATCTACCTGGCCCTGCAGACCGCCTTCCTCGGCGCGCTGCCGCACGACGCCCTGGCGCACGGCTGGAGTTCGCTCAGCTACAAGTCCCCGCTGGCCGACCTGGCCACCGCCTGGGGCCTGAACTGGCTGGCGCTGCTGCTCTACTCGGACGCGTTCATCTCGCCGAGCGGCACCGGCATGATCTACGCCGCGACCACCTCGCGCATGATCCACGGTGTCCAGGAGAACGGCCAGCTGCCGTCGATCTTCGGCCGGGTGGACAAGAAGACCGGTGTGCCGCGTCCGGCGCTGCTGCTCAACCTGTTCATCGCGTTCCTCTTCCTGGCCGTCTTCCGCGGCTGGGGCTCGCTGGCCTCGATCGTCTCGGTGGCCACCGTGATCTCCTACATCACCGGCCCGGTCGCCGTGATGTCGCTGCGCAAGCTCGCCCCCGAGCTGGCGCGGCCGGTCCGGCTGCGCGCCATGCCGGTGATCGCCCCGGTCGCGATGGTGTTCGGCTCGCTGGTGCTCTACTGGGCCAAGTGGCCGCTCACCGGCAAGGTGATCTTGCTGATGGCCGCCGGCCTGCCGGTCTGGGCCTGGTACGAGCTGCGCAAGCCGTGGGAGGTGCTCAAGCCGCACCTGAAGGCGGGCGTCTGGATGATCGCCTACCTGGTGGTGATGGCGGGCGTCTCCTGGGCGGGCAGCAAGAGCTACGGCGGCCACAACCACCTGAAGGAGCCGCTGGACCTGGTGGTCGTCGCGCTGCTCGCCCTGGCCTTCTACTTCTGGGGCGTGCGCAGCGCCTGGTCGAACCCCTCGCTCGACCAGGTGAAGGCCGAGATGGCCGAGGCCGCCGAGGCGGAGTCGGCCGACGAGGCGGAGCTCACCAAGGCGTGACCCCCGGACCCGCTGCCAGGCAGCGGGCCCGCACACGCACACTGCCGGCCCGGCCGACGGAGCACTGCCTCCGTCGACCGGGCCGGCGGTCGCATGTCCAGGCATCGACCGCGACGGCAGTGGCATATCGGGACGCGGGCCGGGCCAGCCGGGCGTCGGCCGCGCGTGGGAGCGTCGGCCGGCGGGGTGTCCACCGCGCCAGCCACCCACCTCCCGTCATGCCAGTCGAACTGACGGTTTATCGTCCGATCAGAAGATGAATATCGATCGGTGATATCAGGGGGCGGCGGACAGTCATGGCGGAGCAGAGCCAGAGCACCATCACCGCGGACCGGCCCGCCCAAGCCGGGCCGGCGGAGGGTGCGGGGCCACCACGAGCGGGCCGAAGGCGGATCGGGTCGCTCGAACTGCTGGTGGTCGGCCTGGTGCTGCTGATGGCGGGGCGGCAGTGGCTGGCCGACTGGTTCACGGCGCCCGGCGTGCAGGCCTGGGCCACGGTCTTCGTGGCGATCTGCGTGCAGGCGGTCCCGTTCCTGGTCCTGGGCACGCTGCTGTCCGCGGCCATCACCGCGCTGGTGCCGGCCTCCTTCCTGCAGCGGGCGCTGCCCCGGCGGACGGCGCTCGCGGTGCCGGCGGCGGGGCTGGCCGGTGCGGTGCTGCCGGGGTGCGAGTGCGCGTCGGTGCCGGTGGCGGACGGGCTGATGGCGCGCGGGGTGGCGCCCGCCGCCGCGCTGGCGTTCCTGCTCTCCGCACCGGCGATCAACCCGGTGGTGCTCACGGCGACGGCGGTCGCCTTTCCCGGCCGCCCGGAGGTGGTGCTGGCCCGGTTCGCCGCCTCGCTGGTGACCGCTGTGGTGGTGGGCTGGCTGTGGGCGCGGTTCGGGCGGCCCGAGTGGCTGCGGCCCTCGGCGCGGCGGGAGCGGCCGGCCGGCGAGGGGCGGTGGACGGCGTTCCGGGGCGCCTTCGTGCACGAGTTCCTGCACGCCGCCGGGTTCCTGGTGATCGGCGGGATCACCGCGGCCACGCTGAACGTGGCGGTGCCGCGGCAGTGGCTCGGCCACCTCGCGGGGCTGCCGGGCGTCTCGGTGCTGGTGCTGGCGCTGCTGGCGGTGGTGCTGGCGGTCTGCTCGGAGGCGGACGCGTTCGTGGCGGCCAGTCTGACGGCCTTTCCGCTCGCGGCCCGGCTGGCCTTCATGGTGGTCGGTCCGATGGTGGACGTGAAGCTGGTGGCGATGCAGGCCGGCACCTTCGGCTGGTCCTTCGCTTGGCGGTTCTCAGCCACCACCCTCACGGTCGCGGTGGCGGCCTCGGCGGTGGCGGGGTGGTGGCTGCGATGAGGCGCGAGGTCCAGGCGATCCTGCTGGTGCTGCTGGGGTCCGCGGTGCTGCGGATCTCGCTGTTCAGCGACACCTATCTGCGGTACGTCCGGGCGGCGTTGCGGCCGTATCTGATCACCGCCGGGGTGCTGGTCGTGGTGCTCGGCGTGCTGACCGCGCTGGCCGCACTGCGCGGCCGGCAGCCGGCGGAACACGACGACGAGCACGACGACGGGCACGGCCACAGCCATGCCCACGGCCCGCGGATCGCCTGGCTGTTGGCGCTCCCGGCGGTCGTCATCCTGCTGGTCGCGCCGCCCGCGCTCGGCTCCTACACCGCGCAGCACGCCGGGAACACCGTGGCGAAGCCGGACACTGCGGCCGGCTTCCCGGCGCTGCCCGCCGGCGATCCGCTGCCGCTGCCGCTGGCCGAGTTCGAGGTGCGGGCCGACTGGGACACCGCCAAGCCGCTGCTCGGCCGCCGGGTCAAGCTGCTCGGCTTCGTCACGCCGAAGAGCGGCGGCGGCTGGTACGTCACCCGACTGGTGATCAGCTGCTGCGCGGCCGACGCGGTGACCTACAAGGTCGAGGTCCGGGGCGCGCAGATGCCGCCCGCGAACAGCTGGGTGTCGGTGACCGGGGTGTGGCAACCCGACGGGAACGCCGCCCAGTCCGACGCGGTGCCGGCCCTCAACGCGTCCCAGGTGGTGCCGGTTCCCCAGCCGCGCGATCCCTACGAGTGATCATCGTCACCGCCCGTGCGGAGCAACGGATCCGGCCATCGCGCACGTCTCTCTTCATGGGGGAAATCAGATGTTTTGTCACCCAGTCGCACAGCCCAGGCCCAGCCGTGTGCGGCGTGCTTCTTAAACGAGAACGAGGTTGATGGTGAAAGCCACTCGGCGTACGACCGTGCTGCTGACCGGAGGCATGGGAGTCGCCGCCGCACTCGCGCTCATCCCCATGGCACCGAGCGGTGGCGGCAAGGTGGCGACGGCGACCGCGCCGAGCGACTCGCCGGGCGCCGCCGCGACCGCGAGCAGCAGCCCGCCGGTCGGCGCGCCGTCGAGCTCTCCGACGCCCTGGGACGGCAAGGTCAAGGTGATCGGCGACGGCTCGACCTCCGAAACCGGCCCGGAGCCCAAGCAGTTGGTGCCGCAGAAGCTCAAGCCGGGCGAGAAGCCGCCGCAGTTCGTGGTCTTCTCCTGGGACGGCGGACTGGAGGGCGACGAGCACCTGTTCTCGCACTTCCGCGAGGTGGCCAAGGAGAGCAACGCCCAGATGACGTTCTTCCTGACCGGCATCTACCTGCTGCCCAACTCCAAGCGCTACCTCTACCACCCGCCCCAGCACCCGGTGGGCACCTCGGCCATCGACCTCGCGACCGACCAGCACATCAAGGACACCCTGGAGCAGTTGCGACAGGCCTGGGCGGACGGCGACGAGATCGGCACCCACTTCAACGGCCACTTCTGCGGATCCGGCGGCGGCAACGACTGGAGCAGCGCCGACTGGCTCAGCGAGACCCAGCAGGCCTACTCCTTCGTGGAGAACTGGAAGACCAACACCGGCTACAAGGACATCCCGCCGCTGCCCTTCGACTACCAGAAGGAGCTGGTCGGCGGCCGCGCGCCGTGCCTGGAGGGGCAGAAGACCCTGCTGCCGGTGGAGAAGCAGCTCGGCTGGCGCTACGACGCCAGCTCCCCCGGCGACTTCCAGATCTGGCCGGCCAAGACCAACGGGATCTGGAACTTCCCGCTGCAGGAACTCCCCTACCCCGGACAGAACTTCCAGGTCCTCTCGATGGACTTCAACTTCCTGGCGAACCAGTCGGGCGGCGACCCGAACGGCGATCCGTCCAAGTACGCGCAGTGGGAGAAGACCGCCCGGGACGGCTACCTGAACGGCTTCGAGCGCGCCTACAACGGCAGCCGGGCACCGCTGTTCATCGGGAACCACTTCGAGACCTGGAACGGCGGCATCTACATGAAGGCCGTCGAGGACGTGATGCGCAACGCCTGCACCAAGCCGCAGGTGCAGTGCGTGTCCTTCAAGGAGCTCGCCGACTGGCTGGACGCCCAGGACCCCAACGTGCTCGCCCAGTTGCGCCAGCTCGACCCGGGCCAGGCGCCGGACTGGTCGACCTTCATCAAGTGACCAGCCCCGCCCTGTGACCTGAGTCGTTCGGTGACCTGAGTCGTCAACCGGCCTGCCTGCCGACCGAGTTCACTCGGTCGGCAGGCTCTTCTGGTAGCTGCTCCAGATGTCCAGCGGATACGCGGTGGCGGCCGCGGACTTGGCCGGGTCGCCCTGGCCGTCCAGCGGCAGGGTCTGCACGCTCTTCGCGTCGAGCCGGAACACCGAGACGGCCGTCGCGATTTGGCCGCTGTAGCCGACGAACCAGCCCGCCGTGTTGTCCTGCGTGGTGCCGGTCTTGCCCGCCGCCGGCCGGCCCGGCAGCTGGGCCGCCTGCGCGTTGCCGTGCTGCACCGCGTCGGTCAGCGCCGCGTCCACCTGCTGCGCCACCGGGGCGCTCAGCACCCGGGCGGCGGCCGGCCTTGCCACGCCGACCTTGGCGCCGTCCCGAGTGATCCGCACGACGGAGTAGGGATCGGTGTGCATGCCGCCGGCGTCGAACGCACCGTAGGCGTCGGCCATCCGGACCGCGCTCGGGGTGGAGTTGCCGATCGAGAAGGCCGGCACCTGGGCGCCCATGCTCTCGGGGAGCAGCCCCAGGCCGACCGCCGTCTGCCGGACCTGGTCCAGGCCGACGTCCAGGCCGAGTTGCTCCATCGGGCTGTTCACCGACTGCGCCACCGCCTGTTGCAGGCTGATCGTCCCCCAGGACTTGCCGCCGTCGTTGACGCTCTTGACGATCTTCCCGTTGCGGTCCCAGTACGGGCCCTCCGGAGTCATCATCGGCGCCTGGTCGTTGCCGTTGTAGGTGCTGCCGGGTGAGACCTGGGTGCGGCCGCCGTTCAGCTGCTTCTGCACGCCCTGGCTGAGCGCGGCGGCGTAGACGAACGGTGTGAAGGCCGAACCGACGGGAACGATCGCCGCGTTGGCGTTGTCATAGCCCTGTTTGAGGTAGTCGGGGCCGCCGTAGACGGCGAGTACCCGGCCGTCGGTGGCCACCGAGGCCGCTCCCACCCGCAGTTGGTCGTCGGCCTTCAGCCGGCCGGCCGCGGCCTGCACCGAGGCGGTCAGCGCCTGCTCCTTCGGCTTCTCGAAGGTGGTGTAGATCTGGTAGCCGCCGAGGTCGAACTGAGCGTCGGTGATGCCGGTGTGCGCGGTCGCGTACCCCCTGGCCATGTCCACCAGGTAGCCGGTCTGGCCGCTGAGTCCGGCCTGCTTCGGCGGGGCCAGCGGCTCGGGGAACGTGGTGTAGGTGGCGCGCTCGGCCGGGGTGAGCTTGCCGATCACGACCATCCGGTCCAGGATCCAGCTCCACCGCTCCACCGCCCGCTGGTGGTTCTCCGGGCCGCCGGCCGGGTCGTACATGCCGGCGCCCTTGAGCAGCGCGGCCAGGAAGGCGCCCTGGCTGGGGTTGAGCTGGGAGGCGTCCACTCCGTAGTAGGCCTGCGCGGCGCGCTCGATGCCGTAGGCGCCGCGGCCGTACCAGCTGGTGTTGAGGTAGCCCTCCAGGATCTGCTGCTTGCTCAGCTTCTGGTCGAGCTTGACCGCCATGAAGATCTCGGTGAGCTTGCGGCTCATGGTCTGCTGCTGGTTCAGGTAGGCGTTCTTCACATACTGCTGGGTGATGGTGGAACCGCCCTGGGTGTCCCCGCCGGAGGCCATGTTGTAGACGGCGCGGAGCATGCCGCGCGGCGAGACGCCGTGGTCGGTGTAGAAGCTCTCGTTCTCGGCGGCGAGCGCCGCCCACTGCACGCCCTGGGGGATCTGGGCGAGCGGGATGTCCTGCCGGTTGACCTCTCCGGTGCGGGCCATCTCGGTGCCGTCGGCCCAGAAGTAGACGTTGTTCTGCTGGGTGGCGAAGGCCTTGAGGTCGGTGGGGATCTTGGTCTGCGAGTAGGCGTAGCCCACCAGGCCGACCAGGCAGGCGGTGCCGAGCAGCGCGATCCGCAGCAGGTGCCGCCAGGACGGCAGCCAGCGGCGCAGCCCGGTGCGGTCGGGGCGTGGGTAGCCCTTGGGCCGCCGCTTGCGCTTGCGCAGCGCGGGGCTGACCCGGAGCAGCGTCAGGCGCCGCATCCGCAGTCCGGCCGCCCTGAGCAGGCCCCCGCCACTGGCCAGGCTCCGACTGGTCGCCGGCATGCATCCCCCCACGTTCTGAACGCGTCTGATCCTAAACCTGTCTTATTGAACTCCTTTCTTATGAACGCATTGGCAGGGTGATCCGGTTGCACTCGATCGTCGGAAATCGGTCGCTGAGCTGGCGATCCTCGCGCTGCTCGGCCCGGTCGGCGACCCCAGGGCCTCTCGTCGAGGGGCCCGCGCTCACTGCCGCTGGTCGCCGGCGCGGCTGAACTGCTTGCGGATCCGCTGGATCGGCCCGCCGTGGGGTGCCGGGATCATGGAATCGGGCTGCCGGTAGCCCTCGCTCGACCGGTGGAAGAACTCACGCACCCGCTTGGCCGGTCCCCGCTCGGGCGGCATCAGGTCGTCCGGCGGCAGCAGCCCGCGGCCGACCGCCTTGGGCACCGTGGAGGCGTGCTCGTGCAGCCAGTCGGCCCGTGGCCCCAGCGCCGCCAACTCGCGCTCCGGGGCAGCCGCCCTGACGAGCGAGAAGACCCTGGCCTCCTCCTCCCCGAGATGCCCGGTGATCAGTTCCACCAGCTGCGCCACCTGGCGGTGGAACTCCGGCGAGGCCACCGGGAGCCGCGCCAGGCTGCCGATCAGCGCCTCCAGTGAGGCGTGTGCGGACAGTTCGAGGTCCGCCAGTTCCACACCGCCCGGCAGGCGCCGAACCAGTGGGTAGAGGGTCTCCTCCTCGGTCCGCAAGTGCCGCATCAGCTCGGCGGACAGTTCGTCCAGCGCCGTGCGGCGGCGTTCGTCGCCCAGTTGCAGGCCGGTGAGTCCGCTGGCCTGGTTCCGCAGGCGCTCGTGCTGTGCGGCCAACCGGTCCATGAGGTCGTTGTGGGGCACCGGGTCACTCCTTACTCCCCCGGCAGAGCGTCGCTCCTTCCCTTTGGATACCCAGGTACGCCGACTCGGATACCCGGACAGGCGCGACAAGTCGGACACCCGGGCGCAAGCTCGGGCTCAGGCGCGCAGGCTCGACCTCAGGCGCGCAGGCTCGACCTCAGGCGCGCAGGCTCGACCTCAGGCGCGCAGGCTCGGGCTCAAGCGCGCAGGCTCGGGCTCAAGCGCAGGAGGCTCAGCCTCAGGCGAGCGCGAGGAACAGCTTCTCCAGCTCCTCCTCGCTCATCGGAGCGGTGCCCTCCTCCGACACGGCCAGGCACTGCCGCATGCCGCTGGCCACGATCTTGAACCCGGCCCGGTCCAGCGCCCGGGAGACGGCGGCGAGCTGGGTCACCACATCCTTGCAGTCACGGCCGGCTTCGATCATCGCGATGACCCCGGCCAGCTGACCCTGCGCGCGGCGCAGCCGGTTCAGCACGGGCGTCACGGCTGCCTCGTCCACCTGCATGTCTGCCTCCTTCGGCCAGCCACTGTACCCCGGCGGGTATCCGGGCAGAGCGGGGAGCACAGACGATCACGGCTCCCCGCCGGCCCCGGCCGCTGCTCGGTCGGCGCCCGCCTGTCGACACCCCCCAGGGTATAAGAACGACGGGGTCCGGCGGCTGGTGCGCGCTGTCAGTCCAGCGGCTCCGCGGACGTCCAGGCGTAGACGAAGCGCAGCGACCCGATCGCTTCGCGGGCCCGGGCGAGCGCCTCCTCCGGGGAGGCTCCCACGGTGATCGCCAGGGCGGAGCGGTCGGAGCTCTGCCGGACCGGGACCAGCGGGGAGCCCGGCTCCTTGAGGAGTTCCAGGCGGTGCACGTGCGGGAGTCCGCGGACCCGGTCGACGCCGCGCACCTCCAGCAGGGTGCTGCTGGTCGGGCCGTCCGGGTCGGCGAACCAGACCGCGGCGCTCTGGTGGTGGGCGACCGGGTCGGGCAGCAGCGCGGTCACGTCCTGGCCCAGGCTCTGCCGGGCGACCAGGTCGTACATGTCGACGCCGGTGGCCAGCCGCACCAGGTCCATGATGGAGTCGCCGCCGATCCGGTTGTGGGTCTCGATGATCCGCGGGCCGCGTTCGGTCAGCACGATTTCGGTGTGTGACGGGCAGTCATGGAAGCCGAAGGCGTCCAGCACCCGGGTGGTGTACGCCGCGACGGCCTGGTGGTCGGCCGCATCCAGCGGGGCCGGGACGAGGTGGCCGCGCTCCACGAAGGTCCGGTGGTCGCTGAACTTCCTGGTGACGGCCACGATGTGGTGGCGGCTGCCCACCGACAGCGCCTCCACGCTGTACTCCGGCCCGGCCAGGAACTCCTCGACCAGCACCCCGCGGTCGAGGTGCCGGGCGCCCACCCGCAGCAGCGCGGCGTCCAGCTCGGCCGCGGACTCGATCCGGGCCACGCCTTCGCTGGCCTCGCCGTCCACCGGCTTGACGATGCAGGGCAGCCCGATCTCCTCGACGGCCGCGAGCACGGCGTCCCGGCCCCGCGCGTACCGGTGGCGGCAGCTGGGAATGCCGTGCTTCTCCAGCAGTTCGCGCATCCGGGCCTTGTCGAGCACCCGGCCGAACAGCTCGAGGTCCACCACGGTCGGGACGTCCAGGGCGTCGCTGACCGCCCGCACGATCCGATAGGTGTGCTCGTTGTACGCGACCACGGCGTCGAAGGGCGCGCCGCGGTGCAGCACCCGGGCGATCCCGACCCAGTCCTCGGGGACCGCCTGGTCGTCCAGCACCACCACGTGCCGGTAGGGGCCGACGGCGTCCTCGCGTCTGGCCCGGCCGCGCGGCACGAAGAGCACCATCTCGTGGCCGAGGTCTCGCAGCCGGTCATGGCACATCCGGTTGGTGCCGACAACCAGTACTCGCATCTTCCGTCCTCCAGATCGACGGGGGCGGCCCCAGGGCCTCTCTTGTGGATCAGGTCGGCTGTGACACCTGCGGCCGGCGCCGCGGGGCGCGCGGCTGGGGGTGTGCGTGCTCCCGGCGTCGCGCGCCCGGCGTGATCCATAGGCGAGTCCCTATGCCGCCAGGCCGCGCAGCGCGGCGCTGCCGGCCCGCAGCCGGTGGGTGAGCACCGCGGAGACCAGGGCGAGGCCCGCCGCGCACAGCCAGAAGACGGGCCCGTCGCCGCGGCCGGCCAGCCAGCGGTAGGTGGCGACGCCGACCGCGCCGCCCAGGCCCTCCCCGATGGCGTTGCCGATCGAGAACATCCCGTACCCGATGGCCCGGCTCTGGCCGCCGAGCAGCCCCAGCAGCAGCACGTCCATGGTCGGCACGAACATCATCTCGGCCATCGTGAACAGCACGACGCCGACCACCGCGCCCGCATATCCGGGCACCAGGAAGATCGAGGCGAAGGCCAGCGCGAAGGCCAGGTAGGCGGTGATCGCCGTGACCACGTGCCGGCCGCCGGTCAGCGACGCGGTGAGCCGGGTGACGCCCAGTTGCGCCACCACGATCAGCAGCGCGTTCAGCGTGTACAGCAGGCCGAGCCGGTCCGGCGCCTTGAGCGTCGAGGAGACGTGCAGGGCAAGGGCGTTGAAGAGCTGGCCGTAGCAGCACCAGCCCAGCAGGTTGATCAGCATGAACGACCGCATGCCGGGCAGCCGCAGGATGGTGAGGTAGTCGCGCAGCGACGAGTCGACCGCCCGGACCCGGCTGCCGCTGCGCGAGTAGTTCAGGTAGGTCACCAGGCCGGCCACGCAGTAGAGCACGGCGACGCCGGTGAGCACGTCGCCGTGCTGGTGGCGGTCGACGAACAACAGGGCCACCGGCGAGGCCACGGCGGAGGCCGTGTTCACCGCGATGTTGATCACCGAGAACAGCTTGGCGCGGTTGCCGCTCCGGTCGCTGGCGTCGGCGGCGAGCTGCTTGCTGGCCAGCGCGTTGACGGAGACGCCCAGGCCGGCCAGCGCCAGCGCCGCCGCCGTGGGCAGCAGGCCGCCGACCGCCCGCAGCACCGCGAAGCCGACGGCCGCCGTGAAGCACCCGAGGAGCACCGAGGAGGCCGCCGGGATCCGGTCCAGCCAGCGGGCCAGCGGCACCTTGGCGGTCTTGTTGGCGATCGTGAAGACGAGGATCAGCAGACCGGTCTGGGCGCCGTTGAAGCCGGCCGCCGTGAGCGAGACGGCCAGCGTGGACAGCAGGCCGAACAGGCCCATGTTGGTGAGGAGGTAGTGCAGGGTGATGTAGTGGGCCGTGCGGCCGGGCCTCTCGGCCGTGGTGGCGGTCAACCGAGCGGCTCCCGGTCCACGCGCACCAGGTCGCGCGCCGTCTCGGCGTTCCGGACGGCGTCCTCGGTGTCGGTGCCGTCGCAGATCACGTATCCCTGGCGGGAGTTGGAGGAGGAGAGCGGGCCGAGCCGCTGCCCGGGCCGCAAGGTGCACTGCAATCTGACGACGCCCGGCGCCCGTTGTGCCTCCGCGCGGCCCCGAACGCCGCGGACCAGGGCGTTCTCGTAGCAGAAGAAGCGGATCGCCGCGGCGGGCGCCACCGGGGTGCGGGCCGGGACGGGCAGGTCGAGCAGGTGGGCGAGGGTTTCGGCGATCATGTCGATGCCGCTCACCCGCTCGCACAGCTCCCAGATCTGGTCGCCGCCGACCCTGGTCTGGGCCTCGATCAGCCGGGGGCCGGACGGGGTCAGCCGCAGTTCGGTGTGCACCGGGCCGGTCCGCTGCTCGATCAAGCCAAGGAAGGCGTGCGTCAGTTCGTCGATCCCGGCGCGGTCGGCGGGGGTGAGCCGGGCCGGCTGCTGGTGCCCGAGCTCGATGAAGCCCGGGGTCGTGGTGGTCAGCTTCTCGGTGACCACGGCCACCTCGTGCTTGCCGTCCCGTGAGATGGACTCGACGCTGTACTCGGGGCCGGTCAGGAACTCCTCGACCAGTAGCGGGCCGTCGGCGAACCGGCACGTCCAGGACCAGCGTTCGGCCAGCTGGGCCTCGGTCTCGACGAGGAACACCCCCTCGCTCAGCCCGCCGGCAGGCGGCTTGAGCACCACCGGGACGCCTGCCAGCTCGGCCATGAACTCCCGTGCGTCCGATGGCTGTTCGCAGATCCGATGACGCACCGTGGACAGGCCGCGGCGGTTCAGCAGCTCCCTGGTCCTGGTCTTGTCGCGGGTGCGGAGCACGGCGGTGAGGTTGTCACCCGGCAGCCCGAGCTCGATGGCGCACCTCGACGCCGGTTCCAAGCCGTACTCGGTGAACGAGACCACCGCGTCGAACGGATCCGCTGCGTGCCAGGCGCGCACCACCGGGAGGATCCGGTCCAGCCGGGTGTAGTCCAGGACGGCGTAGTGCCGCGCGCCGGCGGCCTGCTGCTCGTCGACCCGTTCCGGGATCTGGATCATCGAGTAACGCAGGCCGAGGCGCTGCGCCTTGGGCAGCTCGTGGCCGCGCCCGCCGATGAACAGGACGTGCGACGGCCCGCTCACTGGCGCAGCCTGGACAGGTCGACGTCCATCTGGTGCGCCAGGGCCCGGCCGCGGGTCATCACCACGTCGAACAACTCCGAGTGGGTCTGCCGGAGTTCGTCCGGGTTGAGGGCCAGCGCCAGCAGCTCGCCGATCCGCTGGTGGACGTGCCGACGCAGGTTGACCTGGTCAAGTGCCTTGCGGCCGAGGCCGATCGAGTCGGTCAGCAGCTCGATCCGGTGGAACCACCAGGCCGGCAGGTAGAGCACGTCGCCGGGGCGCAGCACGAAGCGGGTCAGCCGGGTGTCCGGGGAGGCGAGCAGGGCGTCCAGCTCCAACTGCCCGGTCGGGTCCGCCAACAGCTCGGCATCCGGACCCATGATGGACCAGCGCTTCTCGCCGACGATCTGGATGTGCATCACATCGACGGAGTACGAGTCCTGGTGCAGCCGGGTGATCCCGCCGCGCTGGCCCAACCACAGCTGGTGGTTGGTGGCGGCCGCGTCGCCGTACAGGTCGCGCCGGAAGTCGTAGTGCGCGATGTCGAGTTCGGGCAGGTCGTCGGCGAGCTCGGGACTCACCGTCTTGTAGTACCATTCCTGGAGGCAGATCGGCGGGGCCCCGGTTCCGGCGGTCTGCCGCAGCGCGTCCGCGAACTCGCCGAACGTGGTCTTGCGGGCCGCCCTGCTGCTGTAGCTGTCGACGACCACGGGCACCGTGCCGCAGCGCTCGGCGAGCGCTGCGAACGACCAGGTCCGCACGGCCGGCCAGTCGGCGGCACGGCCCTCCAGGACGACGGGACGCCCCTGGCTCCGGTAGTCGCGCTCGAACTCCGCCAGACTCAGCCCGCGGCGGCGCTCGATGTCCGGGGCCGCGTCCAGCGCCTCGGCGAGCGGTCCGGCCTGGAAGGCCGCCTCCACGGCCTTGAGGCTGTCGAGGTCGCGTCGTTTCAGGTAGTTCTGCTCGATGGCCATGTGGGTCAGCTCCTGGGCGGTGCAGCCGGCGCGGTGGGCAGCAGGCGCAGGATGGCGCCTTGGACCTCGGCGAGCCGGGCCTGCTGCCCGGGCAGCCAGCGGTGGACGAAGTGGTCGCTGTCCTTGAGCCAGAGGACCTCGGCCGAGCGGGCCCGGCCGGCGCTGTCCAGGTATCCGTCGATCACCGCCGGGTGGACGACCTGGTCCTGTCCGGCGCCGATGATGAGGAGGTCCCCGTCGAAGTCGCGCAGGCCCGCGTAGGCGGGCGAGTCCGGGTAGTTGCCCGGTTTGGGGAGGCTGCCGTCGAACGGGAGGTCGGCGGCGTGCTCCGGGTAGGCGGCCGGGCAGAAGAGCACCAGCGCGCGTGGCCGCACCTCGGGGACGATGGACGCCGCCAGGTGCGCGCCCATGCTGGTGCCGAGCAGCACCGGCGCCACGGCCCGGCCGAGCCGGTCGGCCGCGGCGAGGGCCTCGTTCCGGCGCCGCCGCAGGGTGGCATCGGTGAGCACCCCGGTGCTGTCGCCGTTGCCGGAGAACTCGAAGGTCAACGAGGCGTGGCCGTGCTCGGCGAAGGCGTCCAGCAGGTAGCTGATCCGGTGCCGGGTCGAGGTGGTGCCGAAGCCGTGCAGGGCCAGGATGCTCGGCTCCGGCTGCTCGGCGGTCACCGTTCTGGTCGCGGCCAGCCGCTCACCGTCCACGTCGAACGCGAAGTCCTCGTGTCGCATGTGTTCGCTCCCCTCTGGTGGTGTGCGGGCCTCAGGTGGTGTGCGGGCTTTCGGCGTTGGTGCGCCGCGCGGCTCAGCCGCGCTCCCCCGCCGTGAGCGTGCCGAAGCGCTGCTGCCGCACGGTCGGCCACTCGCCGCGCAGGATGCTGTAGTAGACGACGTCGCGACGGCGCCCGCCCGGCATGTAGTTGAAGCTGCGCAGCACGCCCTCCTCCCGAGCCCCGATGCCGCGCAGCCCTTCGCGGGCACCGGTGTTCAGCACATCGGTCTTGAACTCGACGCGCTCGCAGTCGAGTTCGGTAAAGGCGTGTTCGATCAGCGCCAGCTTCGCGGCCCGGTTGATCCCGGTCCGCCGGGCCGCCTCGCAGACCCAGGACCACCCGATCTCCAAGCGGCGCTCGGCCTTGGTCAGGTTGCCGTAGGCGGAGCTGCCGACGATCCGGCCGCTGCGGTTGTCGATGATGGCGAACACGATCCGGGTGCCGGTGAGGGTGTCCCTGACGGCCGTCTCGATGAACTCCTCGAGGTCCTGCTCCGTCGCGATGCTGCTCACGAAGTAGCGCCAGGTGTCCGGTTCGAAGGCGATCTCCCGGAATCCCCCGATGTCCGAGATCCGGATCCGACGCAGGCTGACCCGGTCGTTGGCGAGTTCGAGTTGCGGCAGTTTCTCCCAGCTCATGCTTCCTCCGTGCCTTCGGCCGCTGCGGTCACCAGGACGTCCACGCCGGTGACGGTTCCGTCGTTGTAGACTTTTTGCTTCTGGTAGACGAGGTCCAGGTCGTCGCCGTAGCGCTTGGCCAGCTGCGACCGGACCAGCTTGTACTGCGCGTTCAGCAGACCGTTCTCGATGGAGAACTGCT
Organism: Kitasatospora acidiphila; assembly: GCF_006636205.1. Taxonomy (NCBI): domain Bacteria; kingdom Bacillati; phylum Actinomycetota; class Actinomycetes; order Kitasatosporales; family Streptomycetaceae; genus Kitasatospora; species Kitasatospora acidiphila. Next base: position 1,125,386 of record NZ_VIGB01000003.1, read on the forward strand.
CGGCTGCCACCACGACGCCGTAGATCCGCTGTTCGTACCGGAGCCGGTCGTTCAGCTCGGACACGCTGCGGGCCAGCGCCTGGTGATCGGTGCCGGGGGCCGCGGGTGACACGACAGCCGTCAGGTACGGCTTTCCGTCACCGAACACCGCGCAGTCGTGGATCCCGGGCAGCTCGCGCAGGGGCTCCTCGACCAGCGGCACCAGGATGTTGAGGGCGCCGCTCAGCGTCACGATGTCGTCGACCCGGCCGTCGATGTAGAGGAAGCCGTCCTCGTCGACATGGCCGATGTCGAAGGTCCTGACCTCGCCGGTCGGCAGGTAGGTCTTCTCGTTGGCCCCGGGTCCGCACCAGGTGTAGCGGGTGTTGACCGGGTGGGTGGTGCCGACGATCAGGATCCCGTCCTTGTCGAAGCGGATCCGCTTGTGCGGCAGGACCTTGCCGACGCTGCCGACCCGGGCCGCACCGGGGTGGTTCTTCGAGACGATGCAGGTCTCGTTGAGCCCGTACCCCTCGTACAGCGGCACGCCGCAGTCGTTGAAGAAGTCGAGCATGGCCCGCCCGGCCGGGGCCGAGCCGGTCCACAAGTACCGGATCCGGCCGCCCAGTTCCGCCTGGACCGCCGCGCGCCGCGCTTGCGGGTCCGCCACCGGGCCGGCCGCCTCGACGCGTGCCTTGAGCTGCTCGTAGAAGCCGGGTACGCCCATCACCACGGTCGGCACGGTGGCCTTGGCGACTTCCAGCACGGTGATCCGGTCGGCCAGCGTGACGTCGTGGCCGTGCACCAGCGCCGAGTAGATCCAGTACCGCTGCTGGAGGAACCGCACCGGGAGGAAGACCATCAGGTTGTCCCCGTGGCGGTGGTCGAACATCTCCTGGACGGCGGCGATGGACTGGTTGACGCTCGCGGTGGTGGCCTCGATCCCCTTGGGGACACCGGTGCTTCCCGAGGTCTGCTTGATCGCGCAGATGTCCGCCGGGTCGTAGCCCTCGCCGAGGCCGGACGCCTCGAACCCGCCGCCCGCAAGGTCCGTCTCCTCGGCCCAGTCCATGACCTCGGCGATGTCGCGGACCTGCCCCCGCGCCCCGCCCTCGACGAAGAGGAGGGTCAGGCCGAACTCGTCGAGGATCTGCTCCGGTCGGTAGCGGCCGGGCTCGATGCCGGCCGTCACCGCGCCGAGCTTGAGCACGGCGAGGTCGAGCAGCACCCACTCGATCCGGTTGGGCGCCATGATGCCGACCCGGTCGCGGGCCCGCACTCCCAGCTCGTACAGCCGCCCGGCCACCCGGCGGGCACGGCCGTCGAGTTCGGCCAGGGTCAGCGACTCGACGCGCTCCGCGTGCCGGAAGTGGATCCGGTGCTCGCTGTCCTGACACTCCGTCAGGGCGATCGTGTTGATCGCGTCGGTGACCGGCACGACGGGACTGCGGGTGGGGTCCGGGATCTGGTCAGCCACGGGGTGTGTGCCCTCCTCGGTGTGCGGACTGGGAGTTGTGGTCATGCGGGTGCGACTTCCGCCGGCGCGCCGGTCGCCATGGTGTACGGCCGCAGCCGCTCCCACGCTCGCGACTCGTACCAGTCCCGGCCGAATCCGCGCACCGGAGCGACCGAGAGGGTGCCGAACTCCAGCCCCTCGACCAGCGTTCGCCACATCTCGTCCACCAGGGAGCAGTGCCGGACCGCCTCGACCAGTTCCGCCCGGGTGTAGGGCGGGCTCTCCATCCGGACCAGCCGGATGTCGTAGCAGCCGCGGAAGCCGTGCCCGAAGGCGGTGAACGGAGGGTGCCACACCTGGGCTCCGGGGGCGCGGATCGTGTAGCGCACTCGCGAGGCGACGTGGCCGCCGTGGTGGTGCTCGGCGTGTTCCGCGATGTCGGGAATCTGCGGCGGGAAGAAGTAGTGGCGGTTCGCGGGGATCTCGGCCCGGTCGAATTCGCCGGGGACGAAGTGCCAGCGGTTGAACATCATCCGTTGCGCCGCCCGCCAGAGGATCGGCACGGTCTCGTCACCGGTCGCGGCCATCCGCGTGGTGTGCGGCAGGCAGCAGCAGAAGAAGTCGCCCTTCTTGAGCGCCAGGACGCCCTCGGGGCCTCCCGGGCTGGCACCGCGCAACGACGCCAGGTCTCTGATCGAACTGCTCATGCCGTAGTCGGAATCGGTTGCCAGGATCGCCGACAGGACGATCGCGCCGAGCAGTTCACCGATGGCACTCTGCTCCCCGGTGCCGGGTGCGGTGCCGTCCGGGCCCGCCTTCGCGTCGAGTTCGGCGGCGGCCAGCGTCATGGCCCGCAGATCCCTGCGGACCTTCCCCGACCCGGCCACGCCGAGGACGGTCCGGCCGAACTCGGCCACCAGTTCCGGCATCGTCTCGGGATCGCGGGGCAGCGGGAAGTCGGTGAGGTACTCGTTCTTGGCGAACGTCAGGCCGTTGATTCGGCGGTAACGCATCATTTCGGAGCGGTCGACCTCGGCCAGGAGATTTCTGACCCGGCCCGCCAATTCGAGCAGCGGAATGCCGTGCGGATTGTCCGGAACCCGCCCCACCGCCGCGCAGTAATTGACATAGCGGTCCATCAGGTAATCGCGGAGCCGGGTGGCCGAGAGCTGCCTTCCGTTGAACTCCTCGAATCGCACCGAACGGCCGCTGAGGAACAGGCAGGACGCCAGCACGACGAACAACCGGTCGGCCGGCCGCCAGGTTTCCACCGGACGTTCCCGCAGGCCCGCCAATAATCCGTCGCGAGTCAGGGTGTTGCTGCCGGCGTCGGATTTCGAGAACACGTCGCGGCCGACGAAGACGTAGACCGTCTCCACCCGCTCCACCCAGTCGGCGAGCTGCACCAGCCGGCGGTCGAGTTCGCCGCCCCGCGCCCAGGCCCGGAGCACGGCCTCGACCTCGAGGAGCTCCGCGGCCTCCCTGGCCTCCAGCGCGGCCGCCTCCTCGGCCACCATGTCCACGACCTGGGGCGGGACCCGCAACCAGCCCAGCGGCTCGGCCCGAGGGTCCGCCACCTCCCTGGGCCGCCAGAAGGCCAGCCCGGACAGCGCCGATCTGGTGACCCGGATCAGCTCCTCACCGGGCGTCGGCTGCTCGATGAGTTCGATATCGTCTCGACCGAGCAGGTGCTGCATCAGCAGGGATTCCCAGACCGTCAACCTGGAACAGGCCAGCCGGAACGAAACGCGTCCGCTATTGGTGAGCTCGCCGAGCAGTCGGCGTGACGTTTCCGCCGGGCCCGGGACGGTACCGGTGGAACTCGAAAGAATCATGGAAGCCCCTGGTCCGCAAGCCGAATGGCCGCACCACGCGCACCGCCGTTCCCGCGCGGGCGGCCTCGGCAAGCGAGGCTACCTGAATTGGACCCGACAAGCGAGACTATCGGATTTTCTACCGCGAGCGGAATCTCGATGGCAACAACCGCGCCGATAATCGCCTCACACCCCATCGACACCAGGACCCTTTTACGGACCCGGTCATCCGGGTAGACCCACTGGCTATGGAGGTGAGCGACCGGTGAACGTCTTCGAACGAGCTGTGCGAGCGCTTGACCGGGCCCAGCAGCGCAGCACGGCGCCCGCCTTCGCGGTCGCCGTGGTGCGGAAGTACGGCGACGACCGCGGCGGCCAACTCGCGGTGCTCATCACGTACTTCGGCTTCGTGTCGCTGATCCCGCTGCTGCTCCTGCTCAGCACCGCGCTGGGCTTCGCGCTGCACGGACACCCGGACGCCCAGCGGGCCGTGCTCGACTCGGCGCTCGCCGACTTCCCGATCATCGGCAGCCAGTTGCGCCAGAACGTGCACTCCGTCCAGGGCAACGGGCTCGCCGTGGCCATCGGCGTGCTCGGCCTGCTGTACGGCGCGCTCGGCGTCGCCCAGACCCTCCAGTTCGCCATGGCACAGGTCTGGAACGTCCCCGGCCGGCGCCGCCCCGGCTACCTGCCCCGACTCGGCCGGGGCCTGCTGCTCTTCGTGATCCTGGGCAGCGGCCTCGCGGTGAGCACCGCCGCCGCCCAGCTGACCGTCGCCACGGTCGGCGGACCGGCCGCGGGCGTGGGCGGCCTGGTGCTGTCCGCACTCCTCAACACCGGCCTCTACCTGGTCTGCTTCCGGACCCTCACCCCACGCGACGTCACCTGGCGCCGCCTGGTGCCCGGCTGCCTGTTCGCCGGGCCGGGGTGGACCGTGCTCCAGGCCCTCGGCGGCGCCCTGGTGGCGCACCAACTACGGCACGCGGACCAGATCTACGGCTTCTTCGGCACGGTCATCGGCCTGCTGTCATGGCTCTACCTCGGCGCCGTACTGACCGTCTACGCCGCCGAGACCAACGTCGTGCTGGCCCGGCGCCTGTGGCCGCGCAGCCTCATCCAGCCGCCCCTGACCGGCGCGGACCGCAAGGTGCTCACGGCCATCGCCCGCCAGGAGGAACGGCGCCCGGAGCAGGACATCCGCGTGCGCTTCAACGACCTGTGAGTTTCAAGGAGCTGTGAGCGGCGCCGCCCTCGTCGGCACGGCCCCACCCGGCTCCCCCGGCCCCGCCCCCGTTCGTCCGCCGGTCACCCCGGCAGGCGCTCCGGCAGCCGTTCGGCGGCCGCGGTGAGCCGACCCGCGAGCACCCTGAGGCTGTCCCGCAGTTCGTCGGGGCTGTGGATGGTGAAGGGCCATTCCAGGGAGGCCAGGAGGCGGGCCACGCCGTCGAGCTGTTCGGCCCGCGTGCACATCAGCACCCCGCCGGGATGGGCGGTGAGGACGGCGGCGGAGTCCGGCAGGCGGCGCGCGATCTCCTCGATGGGCCCGTCGATGAGGACCTCGACCTGCCAGCGGTAGGGCGCCTGCGCGAGCGCGGCGGTGAGGTGGCCGACCGGGTCGAAGCCGGCCGGGGTGGTGAAGCCCTCCGCCCGGGGCTCGACCGAGGCGATGCGGTCGATGCGGAAGGTGCGCAGACCGCCGCGGAGGTGGTCGTGGCCGATCACGTACCAGCGCCCGGCGTGGAAGACCACACCGTACGGGTCTAGGGCGCGTTCGCTCTGCTCCTCGCGCCAGGACCGGTAGCGCAGGTCGACGGTGCGACCGGAGCGGGACGCCTGGGCCAGGGACAGCAGCACGCCTGTCTCGGGTGCTTGCGCGATCACCGTGCCGGCGGTGAAGGAGAGGGTGTCGCGCATGGCGGCCAGCGGTTCCCGCAGGGGTTTGGGCAGCACTCGTTCGATCTTGGCCAGGGCGCTGGCCCGGGCCGTCGCGGTACTGCTCAGGCCCAGCCGCTCGCCGGCGATCAGGCCGAGGACGACCGCCAGGGCCTCGTCGTTGGTGAGCACCAGGGGTGGCATCTGGTAGCCGTGGGCCAGCCAGTAGCCGCCGTAGCGGCCGCCTTCGGACTCCACGGGGATGCCCAGCTCGCGTAACCGCGCCATGTACCGGCGGATGGTACGGACATCGGTGCCCAGGCGGTCGGCCAGCTGGGTGCCGGTGAGCCCGGCGTCCGTCTGGAGCAGTTCGAGCAGGGCCAGTACGCGTGTCAAGGGGTGAGACATCGTCAACTCGTGATACCAGGGCGGAATCTGTCCTGCATTGATCCTACGCTCCCTGTGTCACCTCGAAAGGGAGAAGATCCGCAATGGCTACTTTCGTACTCGTTCCCGGTGCCTGGCTGGGAGCCTGGGCTTGGGAGGAGACCGCCCGTGCCCTGCAGGAGCTCGGCCACACGGTGCTGGCCCTGACGCTCACCGGCCTGGGCGAGCGCGCCGACCAGGCGACCCGGGACACCGACCTGGACACCCACGTCGACGACATCGTCGCCTCCGTCGAGCAGGCGGACCTGCGCGATGTCACGCTGGTGGCGCACAGCTACGCCGCGGCCCCCGTCACCGCGGCCGCCGGGCGGCTGGGATCACGGCTGAAGCGCCTGGTCTACCTCGACAGTGCCCCGTTCGCCGAGGGCATGCGGATGCTGGACCTCATGCCGTCGGACGTGGCGGAGCAGCTGAGCCGGCAGGTCGCCGACCACGGGGAGGGGTGGCGCCTGTCGATGCCGCCCTTCGAGGCCCTCGGCTCCTTCGGCAGCCTCGACGGGCTCGGCGAGGAGCAGCGCGGCCGGGTGCGCGCCCTGGCCGCACCCCAGCCGTTCGGCACCTTCGTGCAGCGGCTCACCGGCCCGGACCAGGCCGACCCCGGCGTGGACCGGGTGCTGGTCGCCTGCAACGACTTCCGGGCGCTCATGGACGCCGAGGTGCCGATGCTGGCCTTCCTGAACCAGCCGCCGTGGCGGCGCTTCGACCTGCACACGGGGCACTGGCCGATGCTGTCGGTGCCCGCCGAGCTGGCCGACGTCCTGCACGCCGCGGTCGCCTGACCGCTGCCTGACCACTGCCGGGACGCCGCCGGGACGCCGCCGGAACGCCGCGCCGGCGGCGGCAAACTGTGGAAGTGCCGTGGGAACGTCCGCGTGAGAAGGGTGGGGTGGCGAGTGCCGGGGCTATCGTCGTGCTTCTCGGAACAACCGCCGTGGAGGAGGACGGGTGGACTTACCAGCACTCACCAGTCAGACGGTCGCGCTCTACCGGCAGTTGCTGTCCGAGCCCCGATCCCGTGTCGCCAGCGCAGCCGCGGCCCTGGGGCTGACCGAGGAGGCGGCCCGGGCGCTGGTCGACGAGCTGCGCGTCCTGGGCCTGGTGCGCACCGCGCCGGACGACGAGCAGCGGCTGGTGGCGGTGAACCCGGCCGTGGCGGTGGCGCAGACGCTGTTCCCGGAGGAACGGGACCTGCGCAAGCGCCAGCAGGAGCTGGCTAGGGCCCGGGCGGAGCTGGAGGAGCTCGAACAGTTCTACACGGAGCACCGCAAGCAGTGCCGGGGAGCGGCCGCGATCGAGATCCTGCCCGGCCTGGAGGCGGTCCGCTCGATGCTGCGTCAACTCGCCGACTCCTGCGTCGAGGAGGTGCTGACCTCGCAGCCGGGCGGCGGGCGGGCCACGCCCGTGCTGGAGGAGGCGATCGGCCGCGACGAGGAGATGCTGCGCCGGGGCGTCCGGATCCGGACGCTCTACCAGCACACCGCTCGCTACGACCCGCCGACCGCGGCCTACGTGGAGCGGGTGACCAGGCTCGGCGCCGAAGTCCGCACGCTGAGCGACGGGTTCGCCCGGATGATCGTCTTCGACCGCCGGGTCGGCGTGGTCTCCCTGCACGACGAGCCGTACGGCGCGGTGCTGGTGCACGATGCCAGTCTGCTCGACTTCATGCTGACCTCGTTCGAGCGGGCCTGGGTCGAGGCGGCCCCCTACCCGACCAGCTACTCCCAGCGCGAGGTGCAGGCCCTCTCCGCCGAGATCCGCAAGGACATCGTCCAGTTGCTGGTGGCGGGTCTGGACGATCGCGCGATCTCCCGCCGGCTCGGCATGGCGCTGCGGACCTGCCAGCGCCACATCTCCACGATCATGGAGGGTCTGGGCGCGCGCAGCCGCTTGCAGGCCGGCTATCTGATCGCCCAGCAGGGGCTGCTGGAGGAATCGCGCCGACCGCAGGACCCGCCGACCGCCGACGTGCCCGGGTAGACCGGGCAGGCCGGGTAGACCGGCCTGCCTGCCGGCTCAGAACGCCGTGCCGCTGGTGCTCGACACCGTGGCCAGCTCGGGGGGCGGCACGGGTGCCGGACGCCGCCCGGCGAACACCCGGGCGATGCCGGACAGGGCGGGCGCGGTGACCGCCGTGCTGATCAGCGTCATCACCACCAGCAGCGAGTAGACCAGGGAGCTGATGACACCGAGCTGGTAGCCGATGCTCAGGATGACCAGCTCGGTCAGCCCCCGGCAGTTCATCAGCGCGCCCAGCGACAGCGCCTGCGGCCAGCCGATACCGTCGACCCGGGCCGCGGCCGAGCTCGCTCCCCACTTGGCGAGCATCGCGACGGCCGTGATCAGCAGGCACCAGACCCATCTGGTGGGATCGGACCCCAGCAGGTCCAGCCGGATGTTCAGCCCGGCGGAGACGAAGAACAGCGGGAGCAGCAGGCCGGCGACGCCGCGCAGGTGCTCGACCGCCGCGTTGACGGGCGGCAGGTTCCGGGGCATGACCGCACCGAACAGGAAGGCGCCGAAGATCGGATGGACGCCGATCCGGTCGGTGGCGTACGAGCTGAGCAGGACGCCGCCGAGGAGCAGCGGCAGGACCGCTGCCACGGGGACGGGCCTGGACGCATCCGCGCGGCCGACCCGTACCAGCAGGGGCCGCACGCCGTACCGCATGACGAGGAAGAAGGCGCCCGAGAGTCCGATCGTCACCAGCACCCGCGCCGGGCCGTGGTGTCCGGCCAGCGCGGTGACCAGGGCGAGCAGGCACCAGGCGATCACGTCGCCCACCGCCGCGCTGGTGAGGGCCAACGCGCCGAGCGGGGTGCGGTCCAGGCCGCGGTCGGTCAGCACCCGGGCCAGTACCGGGAACGCGGTGACGCTCATCGCCACCCCGATGAAGAGCGCGAACACCGGGAAACCGACGCCGGGTTCGGCGAACCGGGTGTACATCGGGACGGCCAGCAGGATGCCGGCCAGCGCGGGCAGGGCGATCCCGGCGTGGCTGATCAGCACGGCCGACGACCGGTGGCGGCGCAGCTGGCCGAGGTCCAGTTCGTAGCCGATCAGGAACATGAAGGCCACCAGGCCGAGTTGGGAGAGCGTGTCGAGGACGGGGGCGAGGTGCGCCGTGAAGAGCCAGCGCTCGGTCCCCGGCGACAGCCGTCCGAGCAGCGAGGGGCCGAGCAGGATGCCGGCCAGGATCTCGCCGATCACCGCCGGCTGCCCGAGCCTTCGGCAGCACCGGCCGGCCAGTTGGGCACAGAGCAGGATCAGCGGCATGGCGACCAGGAAGGTACCGAACACGCTGGTCGACTTCGCGGCCCCGCCGGGTGCCCGCGGGCCGCCGTCGCCGCCGATCGCGTGGAGCAGCAGGGCGATCGCCGCAGCGGTGACGGCCACCAGGGCCAGATGGGCGAGCAGGGTGGGGGCGCGTCCGGCCCCGGGGCGCCGGTCCGGACTGTTGCTTCCGCGCATGGCAGCCTTCCAGGTGGATGCTGTTGGGGGTCAGCCCCAGCCGGTGTCGCCGGCGAGGACGGTGCCGGTCGGGGACGAGGTGCTCTGCGCCGCGGCCACCGGGGCCGGGGCCGGTCCTCCCCAGCCGGTGTCCGAGGGGCCGGCGAGGATGCCGACCGGTCCGGCGGACATCGCGGCGGCGAGCACGGCGGCGGCGACGGCGATGACGATCCTGGTACGTGTCACCTTTGGCTCCTGTAGTCGAGTCGGGAGGCTTGCGGATCGCGAGGATGGCTGGGAGTTCGTCCACTCGGCCGACCTCCCCGGGGCGCTCTCCACGATGCGCCGCGGCCGGGGGGCGACAAAGGAGCCCTGGGCCTCGTAAAGCCGCCTGGCGACTTGACGACCTGGGGACACAAGGGTGAAAACCGGACCGAATCCAGGTGAACCAACGGCTCCGGTGGCGTTCAACTGCCGCGCACGGTCGACCATTTCATCGGTTTCACGGTATCCGTCCCGCTTTCACGGGTTTTGGTCCGCTGGCGGGTTCCCGCCCGGCGCGATGCCGAACCCCCGGGCGGCTTCGGGCCGGCGCTCCCGTCCGCCATCGTGGTACCGACCGGGAGGAGAACTGCCTTGGACGCTTCGGACGCCCCCGGGCCGACCCGCCTGCCCAGCCTCGGCACCGGTGGTCTGCTGGTCTACACGCACGCGGTCCAACGTGAAGCGGTGTCCGTCACCGAACTCAGCGGCAGGGCGGGCCTGCCGGAGCGGTCGGTCCGGGACGGCATCGCCGAACTCCTCGGGCTCGGCCTGCTGGAGGCCGTCCCGGGGGCGTCGGACCGGTACCGGGTGATCCCTCCTCAGACCGCGCGGGACCTCCTCCTCGGCCCGGTGGTCCGGGAGATCGACCAGCTCCGGGACGAAGTGGACCGGGTGCGCGCCGAGTTCGACGACCTGCTGCCGCTGTACGAGTCCAGGACCGATTGGGTCCGGCCGGTGGTCCGGCTGCCCGGGCCCGAGTCACTGCGGCGGTCCGCCGCCGAACTGGGCAGCCAGGCCCGGTCGGAGGTCCTGCTGTGCCGGCCGGCCGTCCTGCTCGGAACCGCCGACACGGCCTGGCCGCTGCCCTGGGTCTCCCAACTGCTCGCGCGGGAAGCGGAGATGCGCGTGCTGTATCCCTACGCGGCCAGGTTCACCCCGGCGGCCGGTGCGCTGGCGGAGCAGCTGACCCCGCTCGGGGCCGTGGTCCGCACGCTGCCGAACACGCTGCCGGAGTTCGCGGCCTTCGACCAGCGGGCCGCGCTGATCCCCCATCAGGATCCGGCGGTCGGCGGCCTGCTGGTCCGCGACCCGGCACTGGTGGCTTTCCTCGCCGACCTGTTCGACCGCGACTGGGGGCTGGCGACGCCGTTCGACGGCGGCGCCAGCCGACCCGAACTCTCGGAGGTGACGGAGGAGTTGAAGGTCGCCATCCTCAGGGCTCTGATCGCCGGTGGCAAGGACCGGGAGATCGCCCAGCAGTTGGGCATCTCCGAGCGGACCTGCCAGCGCCACATCGCCGACATCCTGGACCGGCTCGGCGCCAGGACCAGGATGCAGGCCGGATACCTCGCCCACCAGCACGGCATCCGTTAACAGCACTACCCCGCAAGCAGATTAGAAGCGGTACCCCGGCATCGGGTGCCGGCGGCAGATCTCCGCCACCTGGCGACGGACCGCCGAACGCAGCGCCGGATCGAGCGGCTGGTCGGCGTCCGGCCGGAGGGCGCCGATGACGTCGGCCACCAGGTGGGCGCATTCGGCCGCCTCGGCCGGCCCGAGGCCGCGGGCGGCCAGGGTGTTGCTGCCGAGCCGCAGTCCGCCGGTCACCCTGGCGGGGGTGGTGTCACCGGGCACCCGGTTGCGGTTCACCACGATCCCGCACGACTCCAGGGCCCGTTCCGCGAGGTCCCCGGTGAGACCGGTGCCGCGCAGGTCAAGCAGCACCATGTGGGTGTCGGTGCCGCCGGTGACGAGTCGCAGCCCCCGCAGGTCCAGCGTGGTCGCCAGGCTCGCCGCGACGTCGACCAGGCGCTTCGCCAGCTCGGCGAACTCCCCTCCCGCGACGAAGCCGAGGGCTCGGGCCTTGGCCGCCACCGACGCGAGATCGGGCGTGCCCTGGGTGGCCGGGAAGACCGCGCGGCGCAGCGCCCCGGCCAGCGAGCCGCCGTTCGGGCCGGCCGCGTCGGCGTCCTTGCCGAGCAGGATCAGTCCGCCGCGCGGGCCGTACAGCTGCTTGTAGGTGCTGGTGGTGACGGCGTGCGCGTGGTCGATCGGGCTGGGGTGCAGGCCGGCCGCGACCAGGCCGGCGATGTGTGAGATGTCCGCGACCAGGTATGCGCCGACCTCGTCGGCGATGTCGCGGAACCGTCGGAAGTCGATCGTCCGTGGATACGCGCTGGCGCCGCAGATCAGCACCTTGGGCCGGTGCTCCCTGGCCAGCCGGCGGATCTGCCGGTAGTCCAGGTAGCCGTCGGGCGTCACCCGGTAGCCCACCGATCTGAACCACCGTCCGGTGATGGACGCCGGCGAGCCGTGGGTGAGGTGGCCGCCGCAGTCCAGGTCCAGCCCGAGCAGGGTGTCTCCCGGCTTCAGAAGGGCGCTGAGGACGGCCAGGTTGGCGGAGGTTCCGGAGTGCGGCTGGACGATCGCGTCCCGGGCCCCGAAGGCCGCGCACGCCCGGGCGATGGCGAGCCGCTCGATCTCGTCGGCGACCGAGCAGCCGCCGTGGTAGCGGGCACCGGGGAAGCCCTCGGCGGTGAGGTTGCCGAGCGCGGTCCCCGAGCAGGCCAGCACGGACGGGTCCGCGATGCTGGAGGCCGCCACCATCATCAGCGTCTCGTCCTGGCGGGTGTTCTCCTGTTCGAGCAGGTCGTACAGGTCGGGATCGGTCTGCTGCAGCCGGGCCGCCGCATGGGCGGCGAAACCGATCAGACCGCCCTTGGCCGGCGACCAGGTCTCCGGCTGGATCGCGATGGTCATCTGACGCTCCCTGGGGTTGCGGAACCGGGTGGGGCCTGGGTGGGGCCGGGGGCCGAGGTGCGGCCGGGGGCCGAGGTGCGGCCGGGGGCCGAGGTGGGGCCGAGGGCCGAGGTGCGGCCGGGCCGGCCCCACCGGGTGGCTCAGGCGAGTCGGCTGAGGGCCTCGGCGGCACTCACCGCCTGCGCGCCGATCGCTTCGTCGGCCGCCAGCCGGTCGGCCAGCTCGCCGAGCACCGGGTGGCCGAAGACGGTCCTGATCGGGATCGGCACGCCGAGCAGTTCACGCAGCAGCGACGCCAGCCGGGTGCCGCTGAGCGAGTCGCCACCGAGCCGGAAGAAGTTGTCGGCGGGCACCGCGTCGGCCAGTCCGAGGATTTGGGCGGCGGCCGCGCAGACCACCTGCTCCAGCGGCCCGCCCTCGGTCGGCGCGGGCGCCCGGTCACTCTGGCGGCCGGCCGACTCGACCAGCGCCAGCCGGTCCACCTTGCCGTTGCGGGTGAGCGGCAGCGTGTCGAGCACGGTCCACCCGGAGGGGACGAGGTGCTTGGGGAGCCGCTGCGCCAGCCGGGATCGGATCTCGTCGGCCGGGCAGCCGTCCGCGGTCACCAGGAAGCCGTGCAGCCGGCGGACGCCGTGCTCGCTGCGCGGCGCCACCACCACGGCCGCTCGCACGCCTGGGTCCTGTCGCAGGGCCGCCTCGATCTCGCCCAGCTCCACCCGCTGGCCCTGGATCTTCACCTGGAAGTCGTCCCGGCCCAGGATCTCGATGCTGCCGTCCGGCAGGTAGCGGCCGAGGTCGCCGGTCAGATAGGCCCGCCGCCCGCTCCCGGGCAGCCGGACGAACTTGGCGGCCGTCCGCTCCGGATCCCGCCAGTACCCGTGGGCCAGGCCGACCTCGGAGGCGACCACCATCTGGCCCGGCACGCCGATCGGACGCTCCCGCAGCTCCTCGTCGAGGATGTGGTACGCCTGGTTGGTGATCGGCGTGCCGTACGGGATGCTCGCCCAGGCCGGGTCGACCTCGCCGATCGGCTGGAACAGCGACCAGCAGATGGTCTCGGTGGGCCCACCGGATCCGACCACCTGCACCCGGCTGCTCTGCGCCCGCATCCGGGCGGGCAGGGTGAGCGGGATCCAGTCACCGGACAGCACCGCCAGGCGCAGCGAGGCGAGCGGGCGGTCGGTGCGGGTCTCGGCCTCGCCGATCAGCAGTTCCATCAGCACCGGGACGGAGTTCCAGACCGTGATCGACTCGGCCGCCACCCGGTCCGCCCAGGCGTCCGGCTCGGCCTGCTCGAACTGGTCGGGCAGCACCACCGTGCCGCCGACGGCCAGGACGCCGAACACGTCGTAGATCGAGGCGTCGAAGTGCAGCCCGGAGATGGCCAGCAGCCGGTCCGCCGCGGTGACTCGGAAGCGGGTGTTGACGTCGTCGATCAGGTTCACCACGCCGCGGTGGTCCACCACCACGCCCTTGGGTTCCCCGGTGGAGCCGGAGGTGTAGATCACGTAAGCCGGATCGGTCTGCCGCTGGACCGTGGGCAGCGCGGTGGTGTCACCGGTCTCGAAGTCCTCGTCCACCCGGTGGCGGACGACGCCGGCCGGCCAGTCGAGCTTCTGGTCCAGTCGGGCCTGGGTGAGGACGGTGCGGACCTGCCCGCCGGCCAGCAGCCGGTGCAGCCGCTCCGCCGGGACGGTGGCGTCCACCGGGAGGTACGCCGCGCCCGAGGCGAGGACGCCGTAGACGGCCGCGTACTGCTCCCAGCCCTTCTCCATCACCACGGCGACCAGTTCTCCCGGACCGGCACCGGCGGCGCGCAGCCGCCGGGCGATCCGGTTGGCGTACCCGCCCAACTCGGCGTAGCTGAGCCGCCGTCGGCCGTCCACCACGGCCTCGGCCTCGGGGGTGCGGGTGATCTGCGCGGACAGCAGCTCGTGGAGCAGCGCGTCCCGGACTTCGCCGTCGGTCGCGTTCACCGAGAACCGCAGCGCCTGCTGGTCGGCCGGGATCAGGTTGAACCGGTCGGTGTGCCAGACGTCCCGGTCCTCGGCGAGGAGGTCGAGGAGCGCACCGTAGGCGGCGAACATGGCGTCCAGCACGCCCGGCGCGAAGGCACCGTCCACGAAGTCCCAGATGACGCGCAACTCGTCGTCCAACTCCCGAAGTTGGACATCCAGTGAGACCTGCGGGGTCTGTGAGATCGAGTACACCTCGCGGCCGAGGTCGGAGACCGGGCGGCGGGTCGGGTAGTCGAGCAGGCTGGTGACCACCACCGGCATGGCGGCCTGCATGCCGGCGCCGTGCACCCGGGTCAGCTCGCGCAGCACCTCGATTCCGTTGAACGCGCCGTGTTCCGTGTCGAGTTCGAGCTGCTGGTGGAGGGCGCGGGCGCGGTCCAGGAAGGTGTCACCGGTCGAACGCGCGGTGAGCAGGACGGCGTTGGTGAAGTCGCCGAGGACCCGGCCGATGCCCGGATGGACCGAAGGGCGGTGGAACACCGGGTAGTTGATGGTGAAGTCGGGGGTGTCCGACCAGTCCCGAACCACCTCGGCGAAGGCCGCGGTGAGCAGGGTGGACAGGGTGAGCCCGTGCTCGGCCGCGAGCTCGGCCAGGCGGGCCGTGTGCTGCTGCGGCAGTCGGCGTTCCCGGCGGTCGAAGCGGACCGGGCCCGGTTGCGACGTCCCGGCCGGCAGCCCGGGGGCCGGGGGCAACTGCGGTACCCGGTCCAGCCAGTAGGCCCGGGCCCGCTGGTACGCCTCGGTGTGCGGGAGTTCCTGCCGCCGCCAGATCGCGTAGTCGCGGAAGCCCAGGCCGGGGTCCGGGAGTCGGGCCTGCGGGTGTTCGTACAGGTCGACGAGGTCGGGGAAGAGCACCTGGAACGCACTGGAGGCGTCGAGGACTTGCAGGTCGATCCCGAGGTGGATCCGGGAGACCCCGTCGGCCAGCTCGGTGATCCGCAGGTCGAACAGCGGCCAGCTGCCGACCGGGAACACCGCGTGGCTCATCTCGGCCCGGATCTCCGCGAGTTCGCGCTGCTCCCGGTCCGGTGTGAGCGCCGCGAGTCGGCGCACCGGGATCCGGTAGTCGCCGGGATCGGCCAGGACCTGCTGGGTGCCGTCCGGCCGGGCCACGGTGCGCAGCATGTCGTGCCGGTCCACCAGCCGGCGCCAGGCCGTGGCGAACCGTTCGGCGTCCAGGTCGTCGCGCTCCCACTCGAAGTAGCCGTGGCAGCCGATGTTGCCGAACTCGACGGCGTCGCCCCGGCCGATCATCAGCGCCTGCTGGGTCTCGGTCATCGGAAAGGGGTGATACCGGCCGTTCGGATCGACGCTGAGCGCGTGTTGCAAGAGATCAGTCACGTCCTTCTCCGCTCGCTGGGTGGCCACCTCGGCAGTTGAAGGCTCCGCAGCGGGGGTTACCCGGGGGTTACGGCTGGTGCGCTATGTCCCATAGCAGGAAGTTCGTCAGCTTTGTGCGGCTGTCGTATGGCGCAGCGGCGACAACACGACACCTTGGCCGGGCCGGTCCGCCCTCGGCCCGGTGGCACGCTCGATGAGGAATCCCATCCCACCCACGTCAAAGGAGTGGTCCGTTGGATGACGGGGCACGGCACTCCGTGGAAGTCCGGTTCCTTGGGTGCTTCTCACTCACTGTCAACGGCTCGCCGATCCGGCAGTGGCGGGCGGGCAAGGCCCGTAACCTCTTCCAGTACCTGGTGCTGAACAAGGACCAACTCGTCACCCGGGACCAGCTGTACGACGCGCTCTGGCCCGAGTCCGAGTTCCCGGGCGGCAGTTCGCTCAAGGTCGCGGCCCATGCGCTGCGCCGGGTGCTGCAGGCCCATCCGGACCGGCCGGGTGACACCGGAATCAGCATCGTCTACCGCGACTTCGGCTACTCGATCCACATCGAGGACTTCTGGTCGGACGTCGAGGAGTTCCAGCGGCTGGTGTCCGACGGCCTGCGCGCGCACCGGGCGGGGGACGCGGAGCGCACCGACCGGAGCCTGCGGGCGGCACTCGGGCTGTACTCGGGTGAGTTCCTGCCCGGCGAGTCGGCCGCGTGGGTGGTCGAGCAGCGCGAGTACCTCAAGTCGCTGGCCATGCGCGCCCTCGATGTGGTGCGGGCGGCCGCGGTGAC
The DNA here is from genome assembly GCF_006636205.1 of Kitasatospora acidiphila. Taxonomy (NCBI): domain Bacteria; kingdom Bacillati; phylum Actinomycetota; class Actinomycetes; order Kitasatosporales; family Streptomycetaceae; genus Kitasatospora; species Kitasatospora acidiphila. The sequence goes on from NZ_VIGB01000003.1 coordinate 1,141,565, forward strand.
CCGGGACGACTTCGACGACCTGATCCAGGTGTGCCGGCAGACCCTCGGCATCGACCGGTACCACGAGGAGACCTACCGGGTGCTGATGGCGGCGCACGGCCGCCGGGGCGAGTTCGACCGGGCGCGCAGCTGGTACGAGCTGTGCTCCCGCCGGCTCATGGAGGACCTCGCGGTGGCACCGGACCGGGAGACCGAACGCACCCTTCAGACGATCATTCCGCGCGCCAGGCTCGCCCCGGTGCGCCTGGCCGGCTAGGAGGCAGACCATGACCGCGCGCAGCCGGCCGCCGGTGCCGGAGCAGCAGTTGACAGACCAGTGGATCGGCGGACGCTGGCAGGCATCCACCGCGGAGGCCGGGATCGAGGTGGTCGACCCGAGCACCGAACTGCGCATCGCCACCGTGCCGGCCGGCACCGCGGCCGACGCCGATCGGGCGGCCCGGGCCGCGGCCGCCGCGTTCGACGGCTGGGCGGCGACCCCGGTGCCCGTCCGGGCCAAGGCCCTGCGCCGGATCGTCGAGGGCCTGACCCGGCGGGCGGACCGTTTCGCCGAGCTGATCACGGCGGAGGTGGGTGCGCCGGTCCGGGTCGCCCGCCGCACCCAGGTGGGCCTGGCGATCGGCATGGCGGCGCACAGCCTCGACCTGCTGGACGGCTTCGCGTTCGAGCGCCGGATCGGCAACTCGCTGGTGGTGCACGAGCCGGCCGGGGTGGCGGCCTGCATCACCCCGTGGAACATGCCGCTGCTGCTGACCGTGCAGAAGGTGCTGCCCGCCCTGGCCGCCGGCTGCACGGTGGTCCTGAAGCCCAGTGAGATCACACCGCTGCACGCCTACCTGCTCACCGAGCTGATCGCCGAGGCCGACCTGCCGCCGGGGGTGTTCAACCTGGTGGTGGGAACGGGCCCCGAGGCGGGCGCCGCCCTCGCCGGCCACCCGCTGGTGGACACCGTCTCGCTGACCGGGTCGACCAGGGCCGGGCGGGACGTGGCCGCGCTGGGCGCCGCGACCGTCAAGCGGGTGCACCTGGAGCTGGGCGGCAAGGGCGCCAGCGTCGTGCTCGACGAGGAGAGCCTGGAGGACGCCGTCCGGGCCACCGTGGACCAGGTCTGCTTCAACTCGGGGCAGTCGTGCCTGCAGTGGAGTCGTCTGCTGGTCCCCGCCCGGCTCGAGGACGAGGCCCTGGCGCTCGCGGTCGAGGCGATCGCCGACTACCGGGTCGGCGATCCCCGGGACGAGTCGACCGACCTGGGCCCGCTGGTCAGCGCGGCGGCCTTGGCACGCGTCACCGGCCACATCAGCCGGGGCCTCGCGGACGGCGCCCGGCTGGTGGCGGGCGGGCCCGGCCGACCGGACGGCCTGGACCGGGGCTACTTCGTGCGGCCGACCGTGTTCGCCGGGGTCTGTCCCGATGCGGCTCTCGCGCAGGAGGAGGTCTTCGGGCCGGTGCTCTGCGTGCTCCCCTACCAGGACGAGGACGACGCGGTGCGGATCGCCAACGGCACCAGGTACGGGTTGCACAGCTCGGTCTGGGCCGGGCGGGACCGGCGGGCCGAGCGGTTCGCCCGGCGGCTGCGGACCGGCCTGGTCGACCTCAACGGCGGACCGTTCAACCCCGCGGCGCCGTTCGGCGGCTTCAAGCAGTCCGGCCTGGGCCGCGAGTGCGGCACGGCCGGCCTGGAGGCGTTCCTGGAAGTCAAGTCCCTGCAGTTTCCGCAGGATTCCGGTGGCCCGCTCGGGCCCCGGCTCAAGGACACCGCACCTCGGACCGAGGAGAGGACCTCACGATGAGTACCAGCGCCACAACCGACGCGCGGACCGCCGGCCCGGTGCTCGCCGCCCTGCTCCGCTGGGCCGAAGAGCTGCCGCTGAGCACCGCGGTCAGCGCACCGGACGGTGCCTTCGACTACGTCCAACTGGCCGATCGCACCCGCCGCTTGGCCGCCGCCATGGCCACCCGCGGGATCGGTCCCGAGCGCCGGGTGGCGCTGCTGCTCGGCCGTTCGCGCGACAGCCTGGCCGCCCTGCTGGCGGTGTGGTGGCTGGGTGCCACCGCCGTGCCGCTGGACCCGGGGCACCCCGCGGAGCGCCTGCGCTACATCCTGCGGGACGGCGGCGTGGAACTCGTGGTCACCGCGCAGGCCCCGGACTGGCTCCCGCCCGAGCTGGCCATCCTGCATCCCGAGCAGCCCGCCCCGGCCGCGCCGGCAGCCCTCCCGGTGCGGCCGTACCCGGACGGCGCCGCCTATCTGATCTACACCTCCGGAACCACCGGGCGCCCCAAGGGAGTCGAAGTCACCTACGGCGGCCTCGCGGCCTTCGCCGACGCGCTCGGCGGGATCGGTCTGCCCAGTACCGGGCTCGGCCTGAACGCCGTCTCGCCGGCCTTCGACGGCTGGCTCTGGTGCTCGCTGCTCTACCTGCTGCACGGCCAGGGCGTGGCGATGGTCGACCTGACCCTGGAGGCGCCCGCGCACCAGGGCCCGGAGCCGATCCGGGCCGCCGCCGTGCGCACCGTCTCGCTCACCCCGTCGCTGCTCGCCGCCCACGGCGACCAGGTGACCGGCGCGGAGGTGATCGTGGTCGCCGGGGAGCCCTGCCCACCCGCGCTGGCGGACCGGTTCGCCCCGGGCCGGCGCTTCCTCAACGTGTACGGGCCGACCGAGGCGACCATCGCGGCCACCTGGTCGGACAGCGTCCGGGGCGACGACGTGCACACCATCGGCCGTCCGCTGCCCGGCTACCGGGCCTACGTCCTGGACGCCGAGCTGCGCCCGGTGCCGCCGGGGACCGAGGGCGAGCTGTTCCTCGGCGGTCCGGCGCTGGCCCGCGGCTACCGCGGGCGGGCCGGGCTCACGGCGGCCCGGTTCATCCCCGATGTGTTCCGGGCGGACGGCTCGCGGATGTACCGGACCGGGGACGTGGTGCGCGAACTCCCCAGCGGGGAGTTGGAGTACCGGGGTCGCCGGGACGACCAGGTGAAGGTCCGGGGCTTCCGGGTCGAGCTGGGCGAGGTGGAGCGGGCCGCCCGGGAACTGCCCCAGGTCGCGGCGTCCGCGGCGTTCGTGGTCGGCTCCGGCGACGCCCTCGGGCTGGCCGTGGTGCCGGCGCCCGGCGCGGCCGCGGCGGGCCTGGCCGAGCGGGTGGCGGCGCACTGCGCCACGCTGCTGCCGGCCGCCGCGGTGCCGCAGACCGTCCAGGTCCGGGACGGCATCCCCACCCTGGCCACCGGCAAGGCCGACCGGGCCGCACTGGCGAGCGAGGCGGCGTCGGCGCCCGTGGCGGTCGGCACCGGACGGCCGCCCGCCACCGAGCGGGAGCGTGAACTGCTCGCACTCTGGAGCGAGCTGCTGGACCGTCAGATCGACGGTGCGTCAGCCGACTTCTTCGAGCTCGGCGGCCACTCGCTGCTCGCCGCCCGGATGGTGGCCGAGCTGCGCCGGCGGACCGGTCTGCCGGTCAGCCTCGGGATGCTGCTGGCCAACCCCACGGCGGCGGCGCTGGCGGCGGAACTCGACGCGCTGGCCACCGCCGAGTCGGTGGGTGTGCGCTGAGATGGGCGGCTCCTGGCTGATGGACTGGCCCGCCCCGCCGGCCGTCCCCGTGCTGCTCTGCGTGCCGCCGGCCGGGGCCGGCTGCGGACGGTTCCGGTCCTGGCAGCAGACCTTGGCAGGCGTCGCCCAGGTGATCGGCATCCAGCCGCCCGGGCGGGAGAACCGCTGGCTCGACCCGATGCCGGAGAGCGTGGCCGAGGCCGTCGCTGAGCTGTCGGCCCAGGTCGCCGAGTACGTCGGCCCGGCCCGCCCGGTGGTGGTCTTCGGCCACAGCTTCGGCGGACTGCTCGGCTACGAGCTGGCCCGCACCCTCCGGGCCGAGCGCACCGCCCGGGTCACCGCCCTGGTGGTGAGCGCCTGCCGCCCGCCCGCGCACTGGCACGGGGCCGGACGCGGCATCGCCGAGGACGAGGCCGCACTCAACCGCCTGTTCGACACCGGCGGTCCGGATGTCGCCGCCCTGGACCCGGACACCCGCGAGCTGCTGCTTGAGGTGCTCCGGCGGGACGCCCGGTTGTCGCTCGGCTACCGCCACGACGGCACCCCGGTGCTGGACGTCCCGATCCACGCCTGGGGCGGCGACGGGGACGACACCGTCACCCCGGAGCAGCTGGACGGCTGGCCCCGGTACAGCGAACTCGCCTGCCACCGGCGGCAGTTCCCCGGCGGTCACCATTTCGCCCTGCACACACCGGAGTTGGTGCTGCCGCTGCTCGCCGAACTGCTCGCCGCCGGATCGACCGCAGGAGGACGGCCATGACCAGCACCGACGCACCGCGCTACCGCGTCCTGACCAACCACGAGGGGCAGCACGCCCTGCTCCCGGCCACCGTGCCCGTCCCGGCCCGGTGGTCCGACACCGGATTCCTCGGTACCGAAGCCGAATGCATCGACCACGTCGACGCGCGGTGGACCGACCTGCGTCCGCTGAGCCTGCGGCGAGCCCTGGAGGAGTGACCATGCACATCGACCTGCTGGACCCGGGTCCGTTCAGCCGCAACGAGTTCTGGCCCGTCTTCGCCTGGCTGCGGGCGAACGCCCCGGTCCACCGGCACCCGGAGCCGCAGGGCCCCGGCTTCTGGGTGCTGAGCCGGTACCGGGACATCGTCCAGGTGTACGGCGACAGCGACACCTTCAGCTCCCGGCACGGGATGCGGCTCGGCAGCGATCCGGCCGCGGTGGCCTCGGTCGCGCAGCAGATGCTGATCGTCTCCGACCCGCCCGAGCACACCAACGTCAAGCGAGCGCTGAGCAAGGCCTTCGGGCCGGCCCAACTGCCGAAGCTGGAACGGATGGTGGCCCAGGTGGTGGGCGACCTGGTGGCCGAGGCGGTGGACCGCGCCGAGTTCGACTTCATCGAGCTCGCCAAGCAGCTGCCCAACCGGGTGGTGTGCGCCATGATGGGCATTCCGCGCGGCGACTGGTCCTGGATCGGCGACCTCACCACCGAGGCCTTCGACTCACCGGACGAGGTGGTCCGCAGCCACGCGCACTCCGAGATCTTCCTGTACTTCATCGAACTGCTGCGGCAGCGCCGCGCCGACCCGGGCGACGACCTGATCAGCCAGATCGCCTTCGACGTCCCGGTGCAGGAGTCCGGCACCGAACGGATGCTCACCGACGAGGAGATCGTCTTCAACTGCAACGGCATCCTCTCCGGGGCCAACGAGACCACCCGCTACTCGGCCGCCGGCGCGGTCAACATGTTCGCCCGACTGCCCGACCAGTGGGCGCTGCTGCGCCGACTGGGCCCGGCCGGGATCGATTCGGCGGTGGAGGAGATCCTGCGCTGGACCACGCCGGGCGTGCACGCGCTGCGCACCGCGACCCGCGACACCGAGATCGCGGGCGTCCCCATCGCGGCCGGCGACCAGGTCACGCTGTGGAACGTCTCGGCCAACCGGGACGAGGAACTCTTCGACCACCCCGAGCAGTTCCGGGTGGACCGGCGTCCCAACCGCCACATCGCCTTCGGCCACGGCCGGCACCTGTGCCTGGGTGCCCGGCTGGCCCGACTGGAGCTCTCCGCCCTGCTCGGCGAACTGCTGGCCCACCTCGACGGGTTCGAGCTGACCGGCCCGGCGCTGTTCAACGCGTCCAACTTCACCTGGGGAGTCCGCAGCCTGCCCGTCCGGCTGCTCCGCGCGCCCGCCGTAACCGGGGCATGACTGCGCACCGCTTGACTCATAAGCGCCAATCAACAAGAGCCACAAGCCAGTTGGAGGACTCACGTGAGCAACCGCATCAACAAGGTCGTCATTCTGGGCGGCGGCACCGCGGGCTGGATGACCGCGGCCTACCTCGGCAAAGCCCTGCAGGGCACCGTGGACATCACGGTGCTGGAGGCCCCGACGATCCCCCGGATCGGGGTCGGCGAGGCCACCGTACCCAACCTGCAGCGCGCGTTCTTCGACTTCCTCGGCATCCCGGAGGACGAGTGGATGCGCGAGTGCAACGCCAGCTTCAAGGTGGCGGTCAAGTTCCTCAACTGGCGCACCCCCGGCCCCGGCCAGGCCACCGCCCGGAGCTACCAGGGCCGTCCCGACCACTTCTTCCACCCGTTCGGGCTGCTGCCCTCGCACGACAACGTGCCGCTGTCGCACTACTGGGAGTACCGCCGGCTCCAGGGCGAGACCGACGAGCCCTTCGACTACGCCTGCTTCACCGACACCGCGGTGATGGACGGCAACCTCGCCCCCCGGTATCCGGACGGCCGCAAGGCCGTCAACTACGCCTGGCACTTCGACGCCGCGCTGGTCGCCGACTACCTGCGCCGGTTCGCCACGGACAAGCAGGGCGTGCACCACCTCTCCGACGAGATGACCGACGTGCTCAAGGACGGCCGGGGGTTCATCACCGGACTGCGCACCAAGGCGGGCCGGCTGGTCGAGGGCGACCTGTTCGTGGACTGCTCCGGCTTCCGCGGCCTGCTGATCAACCAGGCGATGGCCGAGCCGTTCCTCGACATGAGCGACCACCTGCTGTGCGACAGCGCGGTGGCCACCGCCGTCCCGCACGACGACGAGGCCAACGGGGTGGAGCCGTACACCTCGTCGATCGCGATGCGCCACGGTTGGAGCTGGAAGATCCCGATGCCCGGCCGGTTCGGCAGCGGCTACGTGTACTCCAGCAAGTTCACCGAACAGGGCGAGGCCACCGAGGAGTTCTGCCGGATGTGGGGCCTCGACTCGAACGCCAAGTTCAACCACATCCGGTTCCGGGTCGGCCGCAACCGGCGGGCCTGGGTCAAGAACTGCGTCAGCGTGGGCCTCGCCTCCTGCTTCCTGGAGCCGCTGGAGTCCACCGGGATCTACTTCACCTACGCCGCGATCCACCAGCTCGCCAAGCACTTCCCGGACCGGGGCTTCGACCAGACCCTGGTGGACCGCTTCAACCGCGAGATCCAGGAGATGTTCGACGACACCCGGGACTTCCTGCAGGCGCACTTCTACCTCGCACCCCGGACGGACTCGGAATTCTGGCGCGCCAACAAGGAGTTGGCCCTGCCGGACAACATCCGGGAGAAGATCGCCATGTTCCGGGCCGGGGTGCCGATCAACCCGCCGGCCACCGACGAGTCAAACTACTACGGCAACTTCGACGCCGAGTTCCGCAACTTCTGGACCAACGGCAGCTACTACTGCATCTTCAGCGGCCTCGGCCTGAGCCCGGACCACCCGCTGCCCGCGCTGACCTACCGCCCGGAGTCGGTCCAGGGCAGCCAGCGGCTCTTCGACCGGGTGAAGCAGCGGCAGCGGGAGCTCACCGAGACCCTGCCGACCAACCTCGAGTACCTCAAGCAGCTGCACGGGACCCGGCCGTGAGCTGGGACCAGGCCGCGGCCACGCCCCAGGCGTTCAGATCCTGGATGAGCTGGTACCCGACCGGGGTCACGGTGGTCACCACCGCGGACCGCGCCGGGAAGCCGTACGGCATGACCTGCTCCTCGCTCACCAGCGTCGCCCTGGAGCCGCCGACCCTCGCCGTCTGCCTGCGCACCGACGCGCTGACCTGGCGGGTGATCGAGCAGCGCGGGGCGTTCGCGGTCAACCTGCTGCACGACGACGCCCAGCGGGCGGCCGAGCTGTTCGCCTCCCCGGTCGCCGACCGCTTCGCCGAGGTGGACTGGCGTCCCTCGGCCACCGGCCTGCCGCAGCTGGCCGGTGAAGCGTTCGGCTACGCCGAGTGCGAGGTGTCGGGCACCGCCGAGGTCGGCGACCACACCGTCGTCCTGGGCCGGGTGACCCGTCTGCAGGGTGGCGGCGGCTTCCCGCTGCTCCACCGCCACCGGTCCTACGGGACCTGGCTCGCCCGTCCGGTCGCCAACGCCATCTGACCCCCGTGGGCCGGGCACCCCGCCGAGGGGTGGCCGGCCCGCGTCCGAAGACCGCCAAGGAGGTCATACCGTGACCGATACCGTGCTCCCTAGCCCGGACTCCGCCGTGCGGCCGGCCGCGGAGTGGAACCGCACCGAGGCCGTCTGGCCCACCGCCGCCTACCCCGAACTCCTCGCCGAGCAGACCGCCCGCACCCCGGACGCGCCTGCCGTGGTGCAGGGCGCGCGCGTCCTCAGCTACCGGGAACTCGCCGCCGAGACCGACCGGTTGGCCGCACTGCTGCAGACCGTGGGCGCGGCGCCGGGCCACCGGATCGGGCTCTGCTACCCCCGCGGCGCCGACTACCTGATCGGCGCGGTCGCCATCCTCAAGACCGGCGCCGCCATCGTGGCCCTCGACCCGGTGAACCCGGACGAGCGGCTCGCCTTCATGCTGCGGGACGCCGCACCGCTGGCCGTGCTGGCGCCCGCCCCGGTGGCGGACCGGCTGCCCGGCGGCTGCCCGGTCCTCGATGTGGGCACGGACCTGGCGGTACCGGGGACCAGGCCCGCACCCGTCCCGCTGACCGCCGACACGGTGAGCCACCTGATCTACACCTCCGGCTCGACCGGCACCCCGAAGGCCGTGCTGGAGCGGCACGGCGCGATCGTCAACCTGGTGCACTGGACCCGACGGGCGTACGGGGTCCGCCCGGGCGACCGCGCCTCCTGGCTGTCCACGCCCGGGTTCGCGGTGCAGATCATGGAGTGGCTGCCCTACCTGGCGATCGGTGCCGCGGTGCACGTCCCCGAGGCGGGCCAGGCGCAGACGCCCGAGCAGATCCGGGACTGGCTGGTCGGCGCGGGCATCACGCACACCATGCTGGTCGCGGCCCTGGCCGAGCGCGCCTGGGGGCTCGACTGGCCGGCCGACACGGCGCTGCGGATCATGGTCACCACCGCCGAGCGGGTGCACAGCTGGCCGCCGGGCGACCTGCCGTTCACCGTGGTGATGACCTACGGCACCACCGAGACCACCAATGTGCTGTCCTGCCTGGACCTCGGCGCGGGCATCGACTTCACGACCCGGGCCACCGACCCGGCGGTGCGCGCCGAGCGTCCCGTTCCGGTCGGCCGTCCGATCGCCAACCTGCGGGTCCACCTGCTGGACGAGCAGGACCGCCCGGTGCCGGTGGGGGAGGTCGGCCGGCTGCACGTGGCCGGTGCCGGGCTGGCGCTCGGCTACCACGACCGGCCCGAGCTCACCACGGCGAAGTTCCGCCGCAACCCCGCCCCCGAACTGGGCGAGGAGGTCCTCTACGACACCGGCGACCTGGCCCGCTACCGGCCGGACGGCGCCGTGGAACTCCTCGGGCGGGGCGACGCCCAGGTCAAGGTCCGCGGCTTCCGGGTGGAGCTCGGCGAGGTGGAGACCGTGGTCGCCCGGCTGGCCGGGGTGCGCGAGGCCGTGGTGCTGGCCCACGAGGAGGCACCGGGCGACCTGCGGCTGATCGCGTACGTCGCCGCCGAGCCGGACGGCGCGCTGGAGCCCGGTGACATCCGGGCCCGGGTGGCCCGCCACCTGCCGTACTACATGGTGCCCAGCGCCGTGCTGGTGGTGGCGGCGCTACCCAGGCTGGCCAACGGCAAGGTGGACCGCAAGCAGCTGCCGCCGCCCCCGCAGGCCCGGGAGGCCGTGCAGACCGGCTATGCCGCGCCGCGCGACGAACTCGAGGACGGGCTGTGCCGGATCTGGTCCGCACTGTTCCGCGCGCCGCAGATCGGCATCCACGACAACTTCTTCGAGCTGGGCGGGCATTCGCTGCTCGCCTTCCAGCTGATCGACGCCGTCCGGCGCGGCTACGCCACCGAGCTGAGCCTTCCGGACCTGTCCGCGCACCCGACCGTGGCCGAGCTGGCCGAGCTGATCGCCTCCGGGCGGCGGACCGGCACCGCGGCGTTCGCCGGCCTGCCGCCGATCACGCCCGACCCGGAGCACCGCTTCGACCCGTTCCCGCTGACGGAGAGCCAGCAGGCGATGTGGATCGGGCGCGGCGGCCTGGTCGAGCTCGGAAACGTGGGCTGCCACGGCTACTTCGAGTGGGAGAGCCAGGACTTCCGGCCGGACCGGTTCGCCCTGGCGTGGCGGCGGCTGGTCGAGCGGCACGACGCGCTGCGCACCGTGATCAACCCCGACGGCACCCAGCAGGTGCTGGTCAGCCCGCCGGACTACGCGATCGAGTCGCTCGACCTCACCGGGCACAGCGAGGAGGACGCCGGGCAGCGGCTCGCCGCGCTGCGCGAGCGGCTCTCGCACCAGGTGCTGGACAGCGACCGGTGGCCGCTGTTCGACGTCCGGGTGAGCCTGCTGCCCACGGTCGCCGAGGGCGCGCTGCGGGCCCGGATCCACCTGAGCCTGGACTTCCTGATCGCCGACGCCTGGAGCTACTTCCAGGTGCTGATCCCGGATCTGATCGCCCTCTACGAGGACCCGGACGCCGAACTGCCGCCGTTGGAGCTGACATTCCGGGACTACGTACTGGGCACCCAGGTCGGCATCCGGGAGACCGAGCTGTACCGCCGCTCGCAGTGGTACTGGAAGGACCGCCTCGCCACCCTGCCGCCGGCACCGGCGCTGCCGGAGCGCGCGGCCGGCCCGGACGGCGCGGACGGCGGGCCGGTGCGGTTCCAACGCCGCAGCCACGTCCTGGAGTCGCAGCAGTGGCGGCTGGTCCAGCAGCACGCGAACGAGCTGGAGGTCACCCCGTCCGGCGCCCTGGCCGCGGCGTTCGCGGAGGTGCTGAGCGCCTGGAGCGGGCAGTCCCGGTTCACCATCAACTTCCCGCTGTTCAACCGGCTTCCGCTGCATCCGCAGGTCAACTCGCTGCTCGGCGACACCACCACGACACTGCTGCTGGCCGTGGAACGCACCGAGCCGACCTTCGCGGGACGGGCGCAGGAGCTGCAGCGCCGGCTCTGGGCGGACCTGGAACACCGCTACTTCAGCGGCGTCCAGGTGCTGCGGGAGCTCACCAAACTGCGCGGCAGCCTGGCTCCGGCGATGCCGATCGTGATGACCAGCCTGGCCGGCCATCCGGCCGGGCTCACCGAGACCGCCCTCGGCGTGCCGGTGTACGGCATCTCCCAGACCCCGCAGGTCTCGCTGGACTTCCAGGTCTTCGAGCGCTCCGGCGGGCTGGCCTTCAACTGGGACTACCTCCCCTCGCTCTACCCCGACGGCCTGATCGAGGAGATGTTCGACGCCTTCGTCTCGCTGCTGGAGGGGTTGGCCGATCCGCGCGCCTGGCAGCGCGAGGAGTTCGGGCTGCTGCCGTCGGTGGTCGGCGCGGGCGCCCTGCTCGCCACCACCGCGCCGGTTGCCGGGCCGCCCGCCGAGCGTGACACCTCCGACGCCTGGGAGGCGTACTGGGCCGGCATCGAGCGGACCGGGCGCGGCGGCGACGTGCTGTGGGATGCGGACGATCCCGAGGAGCTGGCCTGGTGCGCCGCGGTGGCGGAGCGCTACTTCCGGCCGGGCCTGCCGGTCATCGACCTGGGCTGCGGCAACGGCCGGTACAGCCGGGCCCTCGCCGAGAGCTACCCGCGGGTGGTCGGCGTGGACGTGTCGCGCAGCGCGATCGAGCACGCGATCGCCGAGGGCGCCGGCCTGGACAACGTCTCCTACCACGCCCTCGACATGACGGACCGCCGGCAGGCGGCGGACCTGGGTTCCGGGCCGTACAACATCTTCGTGCGCGGTGTCCTCCACATCCTGGACGACGCCGGACGGGCGGCCCTGGCCGAGGTGGTCGAGGAACTGCTCGGGCCGGACGGGGTGCTGATCGTGCACGAGCCCGACTACTCGGCCGGCTCCTTCGGTTACGTCGGCTTCGTCGGCGGCAGCAAGGGCCGGGCGGCCGACCTGGTCGGTCCGCTGGAGGCGGCCGGCGTGCGGCACTCCGCCACGTTCGCCTCGGCGGAGCTGCGCCGGTTCTTCCCCGGCGACCGCTGGGAGGTGCTGGCCGACGAGGAGGTCACGCTGCACGCCATCGACCCGCGGACCGACGCCGGAGCGCTGCGGCTGCCCGGCCACTTCGCGGTCCTGCGGCGGACCCGCGGCAAATGAGCGGATCCCCGGCCAGTGAGAAGGCGCCGGCAGGTGAGAAGGCGCCGGCAAGTGAGAAGCCCCCGGCTGAGGAGGGAGGTTCGATGGGCGGCCTGGTCCTGAGCGGCCCGACGTCGCTGCTGCTCGACCGGATCGAGGGCGCTCACGCACTGAGCGCCACCGAGCTCGACCGCGCCGCCGCGATCCGGGACGAGGCGGACCGGGCCGATTTCGTGGCCGCGCACGCGCTGGTCCGGGTCTGCGCCGGGCGGCTCCTCGGGGTGCCGCCGGGTGCGCTGACCCTGGTGCAGCACTGCGGCTCGTGCACCCGCCCGCACGGCGTCCCGTCGCTGCTGGAGGCGCCGTCGCTGACGGTCAGCCTGTCGCACACCCGGGGGCTGGTGGCGGCGGCCGCGAGCGCCGGTCCGATCGGCGTGGACGTCGAGGCGATGGGCGACCAGCCGCTGGACTGGCGGGTCGTCGAACTAGCCGCCTCGGCGGCGGAGTTCGCCGCGCTGCGGCGGGCCGAGCGGCCGCAGCGCTCGTTCCTCCGGCAGTGGGTGCGCAAGGAGGCGCTGGTGAAGGTCGGGGTCACCACCCTGGACGAGATGGCCTCGGTCGACCTCCCGATCGCGGACCGCTCGCCGATCGACTGGCACGGCTGGCGGCTGGCGCACTGGTACGACCCCGACGGCCGGGCCATCGGCTGCGTCGCGTCCCGGCACCCGGCGACCGTCGAACTGCTCGGCTGAACGGCTGAACGGCCCGGGGGACGGGGCGCTGCGTCCGGTTCGGCGCAGCGCCGCGTGCCCCGAGCTGCCGCGACCTAGGATGACCAGACATGCAGAGCCTTGACACCGCCACAGCCCGGCGGCTCCGTGCCGGTGCCCAGGGCATCGGCGGCGGCGTGCGCGCCGCCTCCGCCGCCGCCGCCCTCGACCGCGCCTTCGCCGTGCAGGCCCAGGACCAGTCGGCCGCCGCGCTCGGGCTCCGGGTCCGTGCCACCGGCCTGACGGCGGCCGACGTGGTGCACGCGCTGGAGACGGACCGCAGCATGGTGCGCGGTTGGTTCATGCGCGGCACGCTGTACCTGGTGCCGGCCGCCGACCTGCGCTGGTTGACCGGCCTGCTCGGTCCGGTCTTCCTCAAACTCAGCGCCCGCCGCTACCGGGAGCTGGGTCTGGACGCGGCCGCCCTGGCCCGCGCCGAGCAGGTGGTCACGAGTGCGCTGGCTGCCGAAGGCCCGCTCACCCGCGCCGAGTTGGCCGAGCGGCTGGCGGGGGCCGGTCTGGATCCGAGCGGCCAGGTCCCGTTCCACGTGCTGCGGCGCAGTGCGCTGCTCGGCCAGATCTGCCACGGGCCGACCCGGGACAAGGAGCCCTGCTTCGTGCTGCTCGACGACTGGCTGCCGCCCGGGCGCACCCTCGATCAGGCCGACGCCGCCGCCGAGTTGGCCCGGCGCTACCTGTCCGCCCACGGCCCCGCCGCGCTGGAGGACTTCGCCACCTGGTCCGGGCTTCCGGTCACGGTGGCGCGCGGGGCCTGGCGGGCCCTGATCGAGGGCGGCGAGGCCGTCGAGTACGAGGTGGCCGGACAGCCCTGCCTGCTGCCCGCCGACCGGCCGCCGGTCGCTGCTCCCGGCGAGCCGGATGTCCGGCTGCTGCCCGCCTACGACAACTACCTGGTGGGCTACCGCACCCGCGCCCTCTCGGTGGCCGCCTCCGACGAGCGCCAGGTCTGGCCCGGCGGCGGCCAGATCCGGGCCACGGTGACGGCCGACGGGCTGGCCTGCGCCACCTGGAGCCGGAAGACGGGCGGTCGGACGGTGGCCGTGGCGGCGTTCCAAGAGCTCTCCCCCGAGGTCAGGGCGGGGATCGCCGCCGAGGAGGCCGACGTCATGAGGTTCCTGGGTTCGAACACGTAACCGGTCCCTAACCGAGCCGTCATTGGCTTCTGGACGACGACGCTGCTGCGCCACGGCCCCGGCCTGGCGCCGGCCCGGACGACCGAGGAGCGATCACAGATGACCCAGCTCGAGGAACTCGGCTCCCGACTCTCCCCGCAGCGCCGGGCGCTGCTCGGTGAACTCGCCCGCAGGCGGGCCGCACCGGTGCGGATCCCGCGCCGTGACGGCGGCGGACCGCTGCGGGCCTCCTTCGCCCAGGCCCGGCTGTGGCTGGTGGACCAGCTGGAACAGGGCGCCTCGGCCTACCAGGTGCCGCTGCCGGTGCGGTTGCGCGGTGTGCTCGACATCGATGCGCTGGCCGGCTCCCTCACCGACCTGATCGGCCGGCACGAAGCGCTGCGCACCGCCTTCCGGGAGGACGACGCCGACGGGCTGCTGCAGGTGGTCCGGCCGCCGCAGCCGATCACGCTGCCGGTCACCGACCTGGCCGGCCTGTCCGAGCCGCAGCAGCAGGCCGCCGTCCGGGAGCACCTGGCCGAGGACCAGGCCGCGCCCTTCGACCTGGCCGAGGGCCGGCTGCTGCGGGCGCGGCTGCTCCGGCTCGCCCCGGACCACCACGTGCTGCTGGCCGGTGCCCACCACATCGGCTTCGACGGCTGGTCGGTTCCGCTGTTCCACCGGGAGCTGGCGGCCGGCTACAACGCCCGGGTGCGGGGGGAGCTGCCGCGACTGCCCGCGCCCGAACTGCAGTACGCGGACTACTCGGCATGGCAGCGGCGGCAGTTGACCGGGGCCCGGCTGGACCGGCTGCTCGACTACTGGTCCGAGCGGCTGGCCGGCGCCGTGGAGCTGGAGCTGCCCACCGACCGCCCGGTGCAGGAGGTCAGGTCGACCCGCGGCGGCACCGCCAGGGTCGCCATCCCGCGCGAACTCATGGCCGATCTGGCGGAGTTGGCGCGCAGCCAGGGCGCCTCGCTGTTCATGGCGATGGCCGCCGCGCTCGGCGTGATGTTCTCCCGTCACACCGGCGGGCAGGACATCTGCTTCGGCACCACCTACGCCGACCGCGACCGGTCCGAACTGCACTCCGTCATCGGCTTCTTCACCAACACCTTCGTGCTCCGCACCGACCTCTCCGGCAAACCGGGCTTCCGCGAACTGCTGCAGCGCACCAGGGAGCGGGCGGTCGGCGACTACACCCACGCCGGCCTGCCGTTCGATCTGCTGGTCGACCACCTGCAGCCGCGCCGGGTCGGCAACCGCACGCCGTTCTTCCGGGTCCACTTCCAGGTCGAGGAGGCCGCGGGCACGCTGTCCGCCTACGAGGAACTCCCGGCCTACCAGGGGCTGTCGGCCGAGGGCCTGGTCCCCGAGTTCGTCGCCGCCAAGTTCGACCTGAGCTTCACCCTGCGCTCGGCGGCGGACGGCGGACTGGTCGATCTGGTGTACAGCGCCGACCTGTTCGACGCCGCCACGGCTGACCGCCTGGTGGCGCAGCTGCGGACCGTGCTGGCCGCCCTGGTCGCCGAGCCCGACCGCGGCATCGCGGAGCTGCCGATCCCCGAACTGCCGCGCCCGGCCGCGCCGCAGCCGGCACCGAGCGGCGGCACGGGAGCACAACAGCAGGCGGTGAGCGAGGAGTTGACCGCGCAGGTGCGCCAGGCCTGGCAAAGCGCACTCGGCCTGGAGGACTTCGGCCCGCACGAGGACTTCTTCGATCTGGGCGGCAACTCCTTCGCCGCCATCAAGGTGCGCCGGCTGCTCGGCGGCCGGGTGCCGATGGTCGACCTGTTCCGCTTCCGCACCGTCCACCAACTCGCCGCCCACCTCGGTGGGTTGTCCGACCGCACCGCCGAACCGGCAGGACTGTGGAGCGAGTTGACCACGCCAGGCCCCTCTGCCGAGGTGTCGCTGATCTGCGTTCCGTACGCGGGCGGGAACGCCGCCGCCTACCAGCCGCTGGCCGAGCGGCTGCCGTCCCGGATCGCACTGTGGGCGGCGAACCTGCCGGGCCACGAGGGCGGCGGAGCCGCGGCGGACCTGCTCCCGCTGCCCGAGGCCACCCAGCGGCTGGCCGACGAGCTCCAGGAGCGGGTCAGCGGGCCGGTGGTGGTGTACGGCCACTGCGCGGGCGCCTCCCAGGCCATCGACCTGGCCCGCGAGTTGGAGGACCGGGGAGTCCCCGTCCGGGCCGTCTTCATCGGCGCCAGCCTGACCGACCCGGAGGCGGCCGCCAACCTGTCCCGGGCCACCGACAGCCCCGACGACGAGCTGCACGGCTACATCAAGGCGATCGGCGGCTTCGACGGCGCACTGGACGAGGCGGACCTGCGGCAGGTGCTGCGAGTGCTGCGGCACGACATGGTGGACGCGACCCGGTTCCAGCGGGACACCCACGCCGCCCCGCCACGCCGGCTGCGCGCCCCGGTGCACTGCGTGCTCGGCGACGCCGACCCGGCCACCCCGGAGTTCGGCACGCGGTACCTGGGCTGGCAGGTGTTCGCCGAATCGGTCTCCCTGGACGTGCTGCCGGGTGCCGGTCACTACTTCCTCCGGGACCGCGCCGCCGAGTTGGCGGCGATCATCGAGAGCCGCACCGGCCTCGCCGACGACCGGATCCCGGTGCTCTGCCTGCCGCACACCGGCGCGGGCGCGTCCTTCTTCCACCCGTGGCTGGAGGCGGCCGGCGACCGGTTCCTCCCGGTGCCGCTGGAGCTGCCGGGCCGGGAGAAGCGGATCGCCGAGGAGCCCTGCCGCACCGTGGCGGCCGCCGTCGACGACCTGCTGCCGCAGGCGCTGCGGGCCGCGGGCGCCGCGAAGCGCGTGGTGGTCTTCGGGCACTGCCTGGGCGGGGTGCTGGCGTACGAGCTGGCGCACCGGCTGGTCACCAGCACCGACATCGAGGTGGCCCGGATCCTGGTCAGCGGCGCGCCCGGCCCGCTGGTGCCCAGGGTGCGCAAGGCCACCGGCCTGCCGGACGACGAGTTCCTGGCCCGGCTGGAGGAGTTGGCCGGCTACCGGCACCCGGCCCTGGACGACCCGGACATGGTCGAGCTGCTGCTCCCGGTGCTGCGGGCCGACCAGGAGATGTACGAGGGCTACTGCCGCACCGAGCCCGCTCCGCTGGACGTGCCGATCACCACGCTGCGCGGCGCACAGGACGCACTGGTGAGCGCCGCCGAGGTGGCCCAGTGGCAGGCCGCCACCGCTGCCCCGCTCGACTCGCGCGAATTCCCGGGCGGCCACATGTACCTGACCGACCGTGCCGGCGAGGTGCTGGACCTGATCTCACGGGAGCTGTCGTGACCGTCGCCGTGCCGCAGACCGCGATCTCCCCGGCCGAACGGGAAGCCCGGATCGCCGACCTGCTGGCCGCCGAGTACGTCCGGCCCGACTGGGGCCTGGGCGACGGCTCGGGTGCCGGAGTCCACCGGGAGCCGCTGGACGGTGCCGAACCCGCGGCGGTCCTGGCTGCGGCCGCCGTGGTGCTGTCCCGGTACGACCACCTCGACCGGCTGGCGGTGCTCGGCCTGGCCCGAGGCGGCGCCCCGGACAGCCTGGCCGCCCTCCCGGTCGGCGAGGACCAGCCGGTGGCCGAGCTGCTGCGGGCCGCCGAGGACCGACTGGCCCGCCCCGGCCCCGCCGACACCCCCGAGCTGGCCGCGCGGCTGGCCCGGGCCGACGGCGGTGGCGCGGTGTCCGTCCAGCTCCGCCTTCCCACCCACGGCCGGGCGGAGCGGGCGGTGGGGAACGGGCGGTTCCCGCTGACCGTCACCGTGGAGCGCGGCCGACTGCGCTGCGACTACCGGCGGGAGGCCTTCTCCCCCGTCATGGTGGCCCAGTTCGCCCGCCACCTGGCCCGGGTGAGCAGGCAGCTCGCCGCCGCCGGCCCGGACACGCCGCTGTCCGCGATCGCCTTGCTGGACGAGTCCGAGCGCGGCCGGGTGGTGGCACTGTGCGCCCCCGGACGGTCCGTGCCCGAGCAGCGGGACCGCATCGACCAGCTGGTCCGCGCCCGGGCCGCCGAACGCCCGTCGGCGGTCGCGGTCCGCTGCGGCGAACGGGATCTGACGTACCGTCAACTCGACGCCAGGGCCGATCAGATCGCCAAGGCCCTGGGGTGGGAGGGTCTGCGGCCCGGGGACCGGGTCGGAGTCTGCCTGGAGCGCTCGGCCGAACTGATCACCCTGCTGCTCGGCGTGCTGCGGGCCGGCGGGGTGTACGTCCCCATGGAGCCCGGCTACCCGGCCGAGCGGCTCGCCCACACCGCCGCCGACGCCGGCCTGGCGCTGGTGGTGACCGAGCTTGCCGACTTCCCGGCCGGCCGGGCACGCC
Organism: Kitasatospora acidiphila; assembly: GCF_006636205.1. Lineage (NCBI taxonomy): Bacteria > Bacillati > Actinomycetota > Actinomycetes > Kitasatosporales > Streptomycetaceae > Kitasatospora > Kitasatospora acidiphila. Next base: position 1,159,779 of record NZ_VIGB01000003.1, read on the forward strand.
TGCTCCACCCGGCCGAGCTGGCCGCCCTGGCCGACCGCTTCGACGCCGGCCCGGTACCGCGGCACGGCAGCCCGGACGACCCCGCGTACGTCATCTACACCTCGGGCTCGACCGGGCGCCCCAAGGGCGTGGTGGTGACCCACCGCAACGTCACCTCGCTGATCGCCGGAACGTCCCAGGACTTCCGGTTCGGCCCGGCCGACGTCTGGGCGCTCTTCCACTCGGTCGCCTTCGACATGTCCGTCTGGGAGATCTGGGGCGCGCTCACCACGGGCGGGCGGCTGGTGGTCGTCCCCTCCCTGGTCTGCCGCGCCCCCGGGGAGTTCCACGCCCAGCTGGCAGCCGAGCGGGTGACCGTGCTCAACCAGACCCCGTCGGCCTTCGCCCAGCTGATCGAGGCCGACCAGGCCGAACCCCGGGCGCTGGCCCTGCGGTTGGTGTCGTTCGGCGGCGAACCGCTGGACACCCGGATGCTGCTGCCCTGGTTCGACCGCCACCCGGAGACGGACTGCCGGATGGTCAACCTCTACGGGATCACCGAGACCACCGTGCACAGCACCTGGCAGGTCGTCGGCCGGGCGGAGGCCCTGGCGGCCTCCCGCTCGGTGGGCACCGCCCTGCCGGGCGAGCACCTGTACGTCCGCGACCGGCACGGCAGGCTGCTCCCGCCGGGAGTGGCCGGTGAGATCTACGTCGGCGGCGCGGGCGTGGCCGCGGGCTACCTCAACCGGCCCGAGCTCAACGCCGAGCGCTTCCTGCCCGACCCGGACCGGGGCGGCCGGATGTACCGCAGCGGCGACCAGGGCCGGCTGCTGCCGAGCGGCCGGCTGGAGCACCTCGGCCGGCTGGACGGCCAGGTGAAACTGCGCGGCTACCGGATCGAGTTGGACGAGGTCCGGGCCGTGCTGCTGGAGGACCCCGCGGTGCTCGCCGCCGCGGTGGTGCTGAACCGGCCCGATCCGGGCGATCCGGCCACCGACCGGCTGGACGCGTACGTGGTGCTCGGCGACGGCGATCCGGCGGCGGTGCGCGAGCGGGCCGCCCGCCTGCTGCCGGGCTACATGATGCCCTCGACGGTGACCGCGCTGCCCGCCCTGCCGCTGACCGTGAACGGCAAGCTGGATCGAAGCCTGCTGCCCCAGCCGGCCCTGGCGCCGCACGCCCCGGCCGGCCAGTCGGTGCAGGAACGGGTGCACCACGCCTGGCAGTCGATCGTCGGCAGGCCGATCGGCCTGGACGACAACTTCTTCGACACCGGCGGCAACTCCATGCTGGTCGGCCGCCTGGTCAGGCGGCTGCCCGAGCTGGGCCTGCCGAAGCCGAGCCTGCGTCAGACGTACGTCCACTCCACCGTCCGCAGGCTCGCCGCGCTGCTGGAAGAACTCCAGGCCGCAGGGTAACCGGCGCATAACCGCCCGCTTCTAGCGTCGCACCAGATTCCCCGTCCCAGATCGAATGAGGAGCGTCGACCTTTCATGTCCGAGATCATCGTGCAGCGGGACAGCGAGGCTGACCCGGACTCGGCCGCCGCCCCACCGGACGGTGCGGCGGCCGGTGCCGCCGCGCCCGACCCGAGGCGCTGGAAGGCGCTGGGCGCGCTGGCCCTGGTGCAGTTCGTCATCTTCCTGGACGCGACCATCGTGAACGTCGCGCTTCCGTCGATCCGGCGCGACCTGGGGTTCTCCGAGGGCGGGCTGGCCTGGGTCGTCAACGGCTACCTGCTGGCCGCCGGCGGTCTGCTGCTGCTCGGCGGCCGGCTCTCCGACCTGCTCGGCCGGCGCCGGATGTTCAGCCTCGGTGCCGCCCTGTTCGCGGTGGCGTCGCTCACCGCCGCGCTGGCGCAGAACCCGGCGATGCTGATCGCCAGCCGCTTCGCCCAGGGCACCGGAGAGGCACTGGCGGCGCCGGCCGCCATGTCGATGGTGGCCCTGCTGTTCACCGACGAGAAGGAGCGGGCCAAGGCCTTCGGCATCTGGGGCGGCCTGGCCGGCCTGGGCGCGGCCGCGGGCGTGCTGCTGTCCGGGGTGCTCACCGATCTCCTCAGCTGGCACTGGGTGTTCTTCATCGGCATCCCGCCGTGCGTCGCCTCGGTCCTGCTGGTCTTCCGGCTGGTGCCAGAGAGCCGGGTGCCGGAGTCCAGGCGGCGCAGCCTGGGGAGCGCGCTGCTGCTGACGGCCGGACTGGTCGCGGTGATCGACGGCCTGCTCGGCGCCACCGACCACGCCTGGACCAGCGCCGCGGTGCTCGGCCCGGTGGCGGCCGGGGTGGTCGCGCTCGCGGTCTTCCTGGCCGTCCAGGCGCGCTCCGCCGCGCCGCTGATCCCGCTCGGCTTCTTCACCAGCCGTACCCGGGCGACCGGTTACGCGGCCCAGTTGTTCATGGCCACCGCGACCGCCGCGATGTTCTTCCTGATCGTGCTCTACATGCAGGACACCCTGCACTACTCGCCGCTGCGCAGCGGGCTGTCCTGGCTGCCGTTCACGGTGGCGTTCATGCCCGGCCTGGTGTTCTCGACCAAGACGATGCCGAAGCTCGGCTACCGCGGCGAACTGGCGATCGGCCTCGCCGTGATCGCGGCGGGCATGTTCCTGTTCAGCCGGCTGGGTCCGGACAGCTCGTTCCTGACCGGACTGCTGCCCGCGATGGCACTGGCCGCCTTCGGCAGCGGCGTCGTTGCACCGGCGATGCAGGTGGTGGCCCTGCACGGGGTCTCGGACGCGGACGCGGGTCTCGGCTCCGGTGTGCTGACCACCGTCCAGCAGGTCAGCCAGGCGCTCGGCCTGTCGGCCATCGTGGCGATCGGGTTCAGCCACCAGCGCTCCCTGCTCAAGGCCGGGATCTCGGCGGCGTCGGCCAACACCCAGGGGCGCCAACTCGCCCTGGAAATCGCCACCGTGGTGCTGCTGGTCGGCTCGGTCGCCTGCCTGGCACTGCTCCGCAAGCCCGCCCCGGCCGCTGAGTCGGCCGAGCCGAGCACCATCTGATCCGCAGCAGCGTCCCCCGAACCGGAGGAGCACACTCATGCGCGAGGTCCTGGCCAAGCTGGCCGCCATGTCGGACCAGGAGCGCGCCGCGTTCCTGGCTCGGACGCGGACCGCACCGGCCGCCGGCCCCGAGGGTCCGACGGCCCACGAGCGCCCGGACGGTCGCTCGGTCGCCTCATACGGGCAGGAGCAGCACTGGTTCCTGGACCAGCTCTGGTCGGGGGACGCCGCCTACCTGGTGCCGTTCACGCTCCGCCTGCGCGGGCCGCTGCGCACCGACGCGCTGGCCGCAGCGATGCGCACGGTGGTCGAGCGGCACCAGGTGCTGGGTGCCACCTTCGACTTCGAGGACGGCGTGCTGCAGCAACTAACCCACCAAGGACGGAAGTTCGAGCTCCCTGTGGAGACGGTCGACGGTGCGACGCCGGCCGGGCGGGAGCAGGCAGCGCTGCGGTACGCGGTGGCGCAGGCCCGGGCCAAGTTCGACCTGCGCACCGGCCCGCTGCTGCGCACCCGGCTCCTGGTGCTCGGCCCGCAGGACCACGTCCTGCTCTGGATCGCCCACCACGCCGTGGCCGACGGCTGGTCGGTCGGTGTGCTGATCGAGGAGCTGTCCGCCGCGTACCGGGCCGAGCTCGCCGGTACCGCCGCCGAACTGCCGGACCTGCCCATCCAGTTCGCGGATTTCGCCGAGTGGCAGCGGGAGCGGCTCGAAGGCCCCGGGGCGGCCGAGCTGATCGGCCGCTGGCGGGCCCGGCTGGCGGGTGCTCCGGCGGCGGCCGTGCCCACCGACCACCCGCGCCCACCGGTGCAGACCTTCCGCGGCGAGTCCCTGGACTTCACGCTCCCGGACTCGACCACGGCCGCCCTGACCACGCTCGGCCGCCAGTACGGCGCCACGCTGTACCCGGTGCTGCTGGCCGCGCTGCACGTGCTGGTGGCCCGGCACGGCGGCGAGCCGGACGCGGTCACCGGCGCGGTGCTGGCCGGCCGGGCGCGGCGCGAGACGGAGCCCCTGATCGGCCCGTTCGCGAACACCCTGCCGCTGCGGATCGACGCCTCCGCCGACCCCGCCTTTCCCGAACTGCTGGCCCAGGTGCGGGACACCGTGCTGGACGGTATGACCGATCAGGAGCTGCCGTTCGGCCACCTGGTCAAGGAACTCGGTGTCGGCCGGGACACCAGCCGCAACCCGCTCTACCAGGTGCTGTTCAGCATGGGCAGCCTGCCCCGCGGCTCCGGTGGGACGCAACTCGCGCCCGGGCTCACGCTGGTGCCGGTCGGCCTGCCCAACGGCACCTCCCGGCTGGACCTGGAGTTCACCATGGAGCAGACCGGCGAGAGCCTCGCCGGGCGGCTCGACTACAACACCGACCTCTACGAGCGGCGCACGGCCCAGCGCCTGATCGACCAGTTCACCGTGCTGCTCGGAGCGATCGCCGCCGATCCCGAGCTGCCGGTATCCCGGTACCCGCTGCTGGGCGAGGACGAGGAGCTGCGCACCCTGGCGGCGTCGGCCCGCCCGGAACGGCCCGCGATCCGCACCGGGTTCCTCGACCTCTTCGCCCGCCAGGTCCGCGACCGCCCGGACGCGGTCGCCGTCCACTGCGACGGACGGCGCCTGACCTACCGGCAGTTGGACACCCTGGCGGACCGGATCGCCCGCGCCGTCCTGGCCCGCACCCACTCACCGGCCCCGGTGGTCGCGGTCGGCACCGGCCGGACCATCGACCTGCTCCCCGCGATCGTCGGCATCCTCAAGGCGGGCGGCGTCTACCTCCCGCTCGAACTCGAGTACCCGGCAGACCGGTTGGCGTACATGATGGCCGACAGCGGCGCCGAGCTGCTGATCACCGGCAGCGAACCGCAGCCGCAGCTCACCGCACTGCTGCCGGCCGTCCTGTCCGTGGCGGAGCTCGGTGACCCCGACGGCGGTCCGGGCGGCCCGGTACCGGCCCGGCCGGATCTCGACCGGCTGGCCTATGTGATGTACACCTCCGGGTCGACCGGACGGCCCAAGGGCGTCGCGGTGCAGCACCATGCCCTCGGCAACTTCCTGGCCTCGATGGCCGAGCTGCGGGTCATGCGGGACGGGGACACCACCCTGGCGCTCGCCAGCCTGCCGTTCGACGGCTCGGTGATCGAGCTCTTCCTCCCGCTCGCGGTCGGCGCCGCCGTGGTGGTCGGCCAGCGCGCAGACGCCCGGGACGGTGCCAGGCTGCGCAAACTGCTCACCGACCACCGGGTGACCGTGCTGCACGGCACGCCGTCCACCTGGCGGCTACTGCTGGACACCGGGGCGGATCCGGGGCTGCGGGCGGCGCTGTCCGGGGGTGAGGCCCTCCCGCCGGGCCTCGCCCGGGAGTTGCGGGCCCGGATCCCCGAGGTGTGGAACCTGTACGGCCCGGCCGAGACCACCGTCTACTCGCTGGCCCGACGGCTGACGGCCGATGACACCCCGCTGATCGGCCGGCCGATCGCGGGCACCACCGTGCAGGTGCTGGACGAGCGGCTCCGCCCGGTACCCCCGGGCGTGCTCGGTGAGCTCCACATCGGCGGCGCCGGGCTCGCCCAGGGCTATCTGAACCTGCCCGAGCTGACCGCCGCCCGGTTCGTCACCCATCCCGTGACCGGCGAGCGGCTGTACCGCACCGGGGACCTGTTCCGCGAGCGGGCCGACGGCACCCTCACCTTCCACGGCCGGGTCGACCACCAGGTCAAGCTGCGCGGCCACCGGATCGAGCCGGGCGAGATCGAGAGCGTCCTGGCCCGCCACCCCGCCGTCCGGGAGGCGGTGGTGCTGCCCAAGACCTTCGCCGAGGACGACCGGCGGCTGGTGGCCTATGTGCGCTGCGGTGCGGACGTGACCGAGACCGAACTCAAGTCGGCGGCCCGGGGCCTGCTGCCCGAGTACCTGATGCCGTCCCGGGTGGTCCTGCTGCCCGACTTCCCGCTGAACGGCAGCGGCAAGGTGGACCGCAAGGCGCTGGCCGCCCTGCCGCTCACCGAGGACGAGCCCGGCGAGCACTACGAGGCCCCGGCGACACCCACCCAGGCGCAGCTGGCCACCGCGTGGCACGACCTGCTGGGCCGCAGCCGGATCGGGGTGCGGGAGGACTTCTTCACCGCCGGCGGCCACTCCCTGCTCGCGGTACGGCTGCTGCACCGGGTGCGCGACGAGTTCGGGGTGGAGGTGCCGCTCGACGCGTTCTTCGCCGCCCCGACCATCGCCGCACTGGCGGAGCTGCTCGACACCGCCCTGCCGCCCGAGGAGCTGGCCGACCTCGGTAGGCAGGTGGCAGAGCTGAGCGACGAGGAAGTCGCCGACCTGCTGGCCGAGTTGCTGAACGAGCACTGAGGCGCTGAACCGCCGGCGCGCGCGGTCCCGCTACTCGGGGCCGGCGGCGCCGGCGGCCAGCAGCACCTCGGCGGCCCGCTCGCAGGCCCGCCGCCGGACGTCGCGATGCGTCACCAGGCGGATCAGCTCCGGCCCGAACGCCGAGACCAGGACCCCGTGTTCGGCGGCCCGGGCCGCCAGCTCGGGCGCGCCGGGGACGTCCAGCAGCACGATGTTGGTCTCCACCGGACGGACCCGGCAGCCCGCCCCAGCCAGCCGCTCCGCCAGCAGCGCCGCATTGGCGTGATCGGCGGCGATGCTCGGCAGGTGGTGGGCGAGGGCGTACCGGGCGGCGGCGGCGAGCAGCCCGGACTGGTGCATCCCGCCGCCCAGCCGCTGCCGCAGCCACCGCGCGGTGTCGATGCGATCGGCATCGGCGAGGAGCACCGAACCGATCGGCGCGCCCAGCGCCTTGGAGAAGCTGACGGACATGGTGTCCGCCAGCGCGCCGTACTCCGCGAGCGGCACGCCGTTGGCGATGTGGGCGTTCCAGATCCGGGCGCCGTCGATGTGCACGGCGGCCCCGACCTCGGCGGCGGCCGCCCGGATCCGGCGCAGGGTGTCGAGCGGGTAGACCGAGCCGCCACCCCGGTTGTGGGTCTGCTCCAGCGCGACCGCCGTGGTTCCGACGGTGTAGGGGTTGCCGACCCGCAGCACCTTGCGGAGGTCCCCGGGCTCGATCAGGCCGCGCTCGGCGAAGACCGTGCGGGTCTGGATCCCGCCGTGCCAGGCCAGTCCGGCGCCCTCGTGGGAGACGAGGTGCGCCTCGGAGTCGCAGACCAGCTCCTGCCCGGGCTGCACCAGCAGCCGCACGGCGATCTGGTTGGCCATGATCCCGGACGGCATGAAGAGCGCCCCGGAGAAGCCGAGCAGCTCCTTGACCTCGGCCAGCAGCGCGTTGACGGTGGGGTCCTCGCCGTAGACGTCCTCCCCCACCTCCGCCTCGGCCATCGCCGCCCGCATGCCCGGCGACGGCTTGGTGACGGTGTCACTCCGAAGGTCGACCAGCTCCCCCGACCAGCCCATCCCGCACCAGCTCCCCTGCTCCCGGAACCCTGCCGCTCACCCGCACGGCATTGTCTCCGGAAGCCCGCCTCGCCGATCCCCCCGCACCGCCCGCACCCGGGGACTCCGTCAGGTTTGCGGCCGGTCGGCGAGGCGCGGTTCAGGCGCTGCGGTGCTGGTGCTTGGCCGGGAGCGGTGGGTGGGCGTCGGGTGTGGTGAACGTGTAGCCGGCCGCGAGCAGCTTCGGCAGGTAGGTGCCCAGGGCGGCCACGGTCTGGGAGCGGTCGCCCCCGCTGCCGGGAGCGGGGTCGGAGTCACCGCCCTCGGTGCCGTCGTGGTCCAGCACGATGGCACCCGTCGCGGCGCCGGCCAGGACCCGGTCGACGATGGTGTCGGTGCCGGGGTTGGCCCAGTCCTCCGGGTCCACCGACCAGGAGATCGGACGCAGGCCCATGTCGGCGCAGACGGCCAGCGTGGAGTCGGAGAAGTCGCCGTAGGGGGCGCGGAACAGCACCGGCGTCCGGCCGCAGGCGTCGTTGACGGCGTCCTGGGTGCGCTGGATCTGGTCGCGGATGTCGGCGGCGGACAGGCCCGGGAGGTCGGGGTGGGACCAGGTGTGGTTGCCGATCGTGTGTCCCTCGGAAACCATCCGGCGGATGACGGCGGGATACTCCACGACGTTGTCGCCGCACACGAAGAACGTCGCTTTGACGCGGTGCTCGCGCAGCACGTCCAGCACCTGCGGCGTGTACTGCGGGCTGGGGCCGTCGTCGAAGGTGAGGGCCATCACGTTCGGGCCGGCGTGGACCTCGTACTCAGGCTGCGGGACCTGGACGGTCCTGGCGGCGGCCCGGCCCGGCGGACCGCCGAGGCCCAGCAGGGCCGTGGCACCCACGGCAAGGAAGCGGCGGCGGGACAACGGCAGGCGGATCTCTCGCATCGGCCCAGTGTTGGTCCAGGGGCGTGCCCCGATGAGCAGGCTCACCGCGAGGTCCGGCTGATCCGCCCGGACAGCTCAATCCGGCGGCTGCTGACGCGAACTCAGCAGACTCGTTCGACCGGTGAGTTCCCCGGGGGCGAGCTGGCCCGATCATCACAGGAGCAGTATGGTCTGACGTCAAACCGCTCGTCCGGCCGACTCACTCGACCGAGCGACCCCTCGGGAAGAAGGAGCCGCCGTGGCGTCCCACCGCCGTCCGAAGCAGCCGAGCCAGGCCCGGGTCCTGGTGCTCACTGCTGCGGCCGCTGCCACGGTCGCCCTGTCCGCGCAGAGCGCATGGGCCGATCCGAAGCCGTCCGTCGACGACGTCAAGACGCAGATAGACGGCCTGAACGCGCAGGCGGAGCACGCCACCGAGCAGTACGACGGCGCCAAGGAGAAGGCGGACGCGCTGCGCCAGCAGGCCTCCCAGCTCCAGGACCAGGTGGCCCGCACCCAGGCCCAGGTGACCCAGCTGGAGGAGGGGCTGGGCGCGGTGGCCGGTCAGCAGTACATGCAGGACGGGCTCGACCCGTCGGTCGAGCTGATGTTCAGCTCCAACCCGGACGGCTACCTCGACCAGGCCACCACCCAGCGCCAGGCGAACATCAGCGAGGCCGAGGCACTGAAGGCCCTGCAGCAGGCCGAGCGCACCCTGGACCAGCAGAAGCAGGACGCCGCGAGCACGCTCGCCCAACTGGACACCAACACCACCGCGCTGAACAACGCCAAGGCCCAGGTGCAGGCCAAGCTCCAGCAGTCCCAGACGCTGCTCGACTCCCTCACCGCGAGCCAGCGGGCAGCCCTGCAGGCGGCGCAGGACCAGGCCGACGGCGGCGCGGCCTCCCGCAGCAGCAACCGGGCCGACCTCGGAAACCCGCCGCCTGCCTCCGGCCAGGCGGGGGTCGCGGTGCAGCAGGCGCTGACCCGGATCGGCGACGCCTACGTCTGGGGTCACAACGGCCCGACCACCTTCGACTGCTCGGGTCTGATGCAGTGGGCCTACGCGCAGGCCGGCGTCTCGCTGCCTCGCACCTCCCAGGAGCAGGCCACGGTGGGCAGCGCGGTGCCGAGCCTCGCCCAGGCCCAGCCCGGCGACCTGGTGATCTACAACGCCGAGGACGGCCCGGAGGGCCACGTGGGCATGTACATCGGCAACGGCATGGTGGTGCACGCGCCGCACAGCGGCGCCGATGTGCGGACCATGCCGGCCGACGCCATGCCGATCGCCACCATCCGCCGGGTCTGACCGCCCGGCACCGGGCCTGCGGGCCGCCGGCGTCCCACCGCCGCCGGCCCGCGACGGCCGCCGCGACCCGCTACAGCTGGCTGAGGATCGTCGGGTCCGCGATCTTCGTGTCAGCGGCCAGCAGCATCGCCTTGCTGAGGATCACCGCCAGCGTCCGGTCGCCCTCGAAGGGGAGGTACCCGGTCTGCGCGGCGCCCGGGTCGGCCTTCGGAACGATGCACAGGTACCGGTCGTCCGGCGTCATCAGGATGTTGCCCGAGCCGAGGTGGATCTTGTACGTGTGGCGCTCGCCCGTCACGTGCAGGAAGCGGCCCTCGATGGTGCAGCGGTCGGCGATCGCCAGCCGGGGTACCAGCCGCTCCAGCAGCCCGCGGCGGGTCTCGGCGCTCTGGTTGAGCTCCCCGAAGCCGTAGCGCGTCCAGTACTCCCGGAAGCGGCCCTCGGGCCCGCCGTCCTGCCAGGTGGGGTCGTTGCCGACGCTGGCCACACCCACGAACAGGTCGACGTCGCGCAGGACTTCGGACAGCACCAGGGGCGGGATGTCGGCGAGCGGGAGGGACTCCACCGGGGCGGCACCGGTGCCCAGCCACATCTGGTACTCGCCGCCGGAGCAGTGCGCCGAGTTCTCCGGGGCGTCGATCGGGTAGAAGCGGACCTGGTCGGTGCTCAGGCGCAGATAGCTGCCGGATTCGGTGGTGTCCTCACCGTAGCCGTCGCCCTCCCCGTGGATCCAGTACTCGGCGCGCAGCCCCCACTGCGGCAGCTCGCGGGTGGCGGGCGGGGCCGAGTCGTCGACCATCAGCCGCAGCCGGTTGCGCCAACCCCGGATCGCGGCCAGTGAGTTGAACTGGTGCTGGCGCAGGATGTGGGCGGCGAAGCGGTTGGAGTAGCTGCCCGTCGCCCGCTCGGCGTCGGTCAGCAGGTACACCTCGCGGTGGGCCTGCTTGAACGGCTGGGTGATCCCGTGCCGCTCCAACCAGTCACGCCAGGCCACGATCGCGGCGGGCTCGTGGCCCACCGGGTGCCAGAGCCGGACCTCGGCCCCTTCGCGCACCGGGTCGTCGGTGAGGGTGCGCAGCTCGCCGTCGGCGAATCCGACGGTCGTGCCGTCGACCGTCCACAGCAGCCGGCGGACCAGGGTGCCGATCAGGGGGTGGTCGAGGTAGCGCTCGCGCCAGGCGGCGTACGGCCAGCTGCGGCGGGCGAGGAACTGGCGGTCGAGGCGCTCGCTCTGGGCGGCGAGCATCTTGTCGATGTCCTTGACCGCCGCCTTCAACTCCTTGAGCTCCTCGGCGTGGTCGCGCTTCACGGCGGCGGGCACGCTCTTGGTCACCTTGCCCGCCGCGTTGCGCCAGCCGACGACCGCCTTGCCGCCCTGGACCTCCAGGACGGCGGTGGCCTCGCCCAGTTGCCGCTCGGCGCGGCCGACCTCGGTCAATCCGTAGGCGGGGACGGCGAGTTCCTCGATCTCCTCGCGGGACAGGCCCAGCGCCTCGGCCCGGCTCTCCAGGGCGGTGTCGAGCAGCTTGGCCGTGCCCTTGTAGGTCACCCGGGTGGCCAGGCGGGCGAGTTCGGCGAGGGCGGGTTCGCCGTCGATGCGGGAGAGCGCGGTGACGCCGGCGTTGGCGACCTTCGGGTTGCGCGGGCCGAGCCCGGCGACCTTCTTGAGCGAGGTCTCGACCAGCGCTCCGAGCGCGCGGGCGGTGTCCGGGTGCGGCGGCAGCAGGGCGAGCAGCCAGGTCAGTCCGCGCAGGGCATTGGCGTTGCAGGGGTCGTAGGCGTTGTTGATGTCGGCCTCGTACTGCCGCCGCTCCAGCTGGAACGTGCGGCGGCCGACCAGCGTGAGCCAGGGCAGCAGGGTGGAGCGGACCAGGTCGGCGCCGAGGGGCTCGATCAGGGCGCGGGCCTGCTGCTCCCAGGTGCGGGTGGGCTTGGCCGCGGTGGCGGTCGTCGCGTGCCGCAGCAGGGCCTGCCAGCCGGGGGCGCCCCGGGTGTCCCGCATGGCCTGCTCGGCCCACTCCTCGCCGACGTTGAGCACGGGCTCGGTGAGCTTCCGGGCCAGCGCGGCGACCGACTCGTCCCGGTAGGCGTCCAGGGCCGAGCGCCGGAAGGCGGCCACGACGGCGGGCGCGAGGGCGCGCCCGGCGGCGAGTTCGGCCTCGGCGAGGGCCTCGTAGCGCATGCCGTACCAGAAGGAGTTCTGGCGGCCGAGTTCGTCGAGCGCCTCCAGGCGCTCCACCGGGAGCCGGTCGCCGGGCAGGCCACGCGTGACGACACCGACCAGGGTCAGGGCGTTGCCGCGGGCGATCGGGCCCGCCTCGGCCGAGTGGTACTGCGCCACCAGGGCGTCGGCGAGCGCCGTGCGGGCCTCGGGCGGCAGCGCGCGCAGCTCCTCGGGCACGTCGGCCAGCACCCCGGTCCAGCTGCCCCCGTTGACGGCCGCGGCCTTCAGCAGCTCGACGGCGAGCTCGGTCGACTCCCCCGCGGCGGCGCGCTGCCGGATCAGCATCCTGAGCTTTTCGGCCTGCCCCATCGTCATCCCCCACCAGCGCGACGAGCTTCAGGAACGTGACCTCCGTGCCGAGCGCGAGCTCGATCTCCTCGGCCGGGTCGGTGACCTGACGGTCCCCCACCAGGACGAGGAAGCCATTGCCCGCGAAGGCCTTGAGCGCCAGCTCGGCCTGCGCCTCGGGGTCGATCCGACGGGGGGTGCGCAGCACATAGCCGTTGAGCACGCGCTCGGCGTCCTCGGGCTGCACGAGCCCCTGGAACACCTGCGGTGTGCGCGCGTTGTACTCAGCGACCTCCTGGAACACCCGACGCCGGATCAACTCACCCACGGTGAGCCGCTCCTCGGCGATCTCCAGGCCCCAGCCGTCGCTGCGGTCCCCCGCCGTCGTCTCGTCGACGAACATCACGATTGCCATGCCGCCGACAGTACGGGCCACCAGTGACAACGCGACCGTGCTGCGGGCCGCGGCGTCCTGGCCGCCACCGCGGCACGGACGCTAGCCGTTGGAGCGGAAGATGGGCCAGCCGACCTCGGTGACCAGGTCGTCCTCGTCGGGCACGTCGAGGGGACTTCGCAGGTAGTACTCGCGCAGCGGGCCGTCGACGCCGATCTCGTGGCGCGCGGCGTAGACGCCCAGGTCACCGAAGGTGAGGTCGATGGTGTTCAGGGGCCCGCGGTGGACGGCGATCGCGAGTTCCGCACCGGGCACGACCAGCGAGTCGATGCGGCCGACCAGGCGCGCGTCCGCGTCCACTGGGACGAACCCGCCCCCTGGTGCTCCACGGGGCCTGAGCCCGTGCGGGACGGCCCGTCCTCGTGCAGGATCGCCGCGCCCACGAACCAGCTCGTGACGTCGAGCGGGCGGACGGCCGCGACGGTTGGCCGTCAGTTGCCTTCGGGCTTGAGCTCGGTGGCCACGAAGTCGCCGATGGCGCCGAAGACCGCGTCCGGCTGCTCGAGGTGGGGGAAGTGCCCGGCCTCGGGGATCGGGCGGAAGGTGGCGCGGGGGAAGGAGTCGGCCAGGGCGCGCTCGTACTCCAGCGGGACGATGCCGTCCTGCTCGCCGGCGAGCACCAGCACCGGGACGCCGACCCGGTGCAGGCGGCCGCGCAGCTTCGGGTCGTGGCAGAACGGGTCGCCGGCGTACACGGCCAGGGTGCGCCGGTTGGCGGCCATGGCGGCCTTCTGCTGGTCGCTGAGCGCGGCCGGGTTGGGGCGCAAGTCGGGGTTGTGGAAGGCCAGTTCGCCGGTACGGACCGGGCCGAGGTCGGCCGGGTCGGCGATGGCCAGCGGGGGTTCGGGGGTGATGCCGGTGGCGCCGAGCAGGACCAGCGCGCTGATCCTGCCGCGGTTGTCGCGCAGTGCCATCTCGGCGGCGATCCAGCCACCGGCCGAGCTGCCGACGACCATCACCTCGTCCAGGCCGAGTTCGTCGAGCAGGTCGAGGTAGGCGCAGGCCAGGTCGGCGACGGTGTCGGTCCCCTCCGGGCGGGGCGTGCCGTCGAAGCCGGGGTGGGTCGGGACGAGCACGTGGGCGTGCTGGGACATGCCGGCGGCGAAGCCGGCCATCGAGCGCGGTCCGGCGCCGCCGTGCAGCATCAGCACGCCGGTGCCGTGCCGGTGCTCGCCGAACTCCTGGACGGTGACGCTCGGGCCGTGGTGCAGCTCGATGGTGCGGGTGGTGCCGGTCGGGGCGGAGACGGTCATGGGGTTGGCTTCCTTCTGCTCGATCGTGGGCGTGGCGAGCGGGCCGTCGGCATCGGGGACGGCGGTCGTGGCGTAGCGGTCCATCACTTCGGCGATGTTCTGCGCGGTCATGGCCCGGCCGCCGGTGATCATGTCCCGCAGGTCGCGGAAGTACTGGACGTACAGGTCCGGGGTGAAGGTGTTGATCATGACCAGCGGCTGGTCGCCCGGGTTGGCGAAGGTGTGCGGAGCGCCCGGGGGGACCATGACCAGCGTTCCGGCCGGCGCCTCGTGCACATCGCGGCCGACGGTGAAGCGGGCGGTGCCGGAGACCACGTAGAAGCCCTCGTCGTGCTGGGCGTGGCGGTGCTGGGGCGGCCCTTGGGTGTGCGCGGGGATCGTGATCTCGGCGATCCCGAGCCGATGCGCGGTCGTGGTGCCGTCTTCCAGGATGCGGATCCGAGCCTGCCCGAGGTCGATCACCTCGCCGCCGCCGGGAGCGACGACGGAGACGTCTGGTGTCATGGTCGATCCTTTGTGAGAGCTGACTCTCATGACTGTAGGGCGGTCGCATCTCATCGTGCAAGTGCTCTCTCATCATTGGAGTCCACTTGCTAGAGTGGCGTCATGCAGGAGACGGAACCGAAGACACGCCAGGGCGCGAAGGGCCGCACCAACCAGAAGCTGCGGACCCGCGCGGCGATCGTGTCGGCCGCGGCCGAGCTGATGCGCACCGGGCACGAGGTGACCATGCCCGAGGTCGCCAAGGCGGCCCTGGTCTCCGAGGCCACCGCCTACCGCTACTTCCCCGATCTGGCCAGCCTGCTCCGGGAGTCGATGGCGGACCAGTGGCCCACCCCGGAACAGGCGCTCAGCGCCGTTGCCGGCTCCACCGACCCGGTGGCGCGCGTCGCCGCCGCGACGGAGCACCTGCTGCGGCACGTCCTGGCCTACCAGGGCGCCACCCGTGCCATGATCGCGGCCACCATCACCCGCCCCGAGGCCGCCGCCACCCGCCCCGCCCTGCGGATCGGGCTCATCGAGCACGCACTCGCCCCCGTCGCGGACGCCCCCGGCACCGACCCCGCCGCGCTGGCGCAGCTGAAGCGGGACCTCGCCGTCGTGCTGAGCGCCGAGACCCTGTTCACCCTCACCGACCTGCTCCGCCTCGATGCGGAGGAGGCCATCGCCAGCGCCGTCCACACCGCCACCACGCTCACCCGCGTCGCCCTGGGCTCCGACCTGAGCTGACCCACTGCCCCAGGCCGCCCCCGCAGCGGCAACGGACCCGGTGCGCGGCTACGCCCGAGGGCCCGGTTCGCCGAGCACCGTGCAGACCGCCGCCTGCTCCAGGGCCCGTTCGGCAGCGGCTGCCGCCGGGGCGGCCAGTCCGAAGATGGTGGGGACCAGGATCGTCACCGTGCCCCGCCCCGCCGCGTCGGTGTAGGCGACGCTGCTGTAGCCGGCCGCCTGGCCGTCGTGGCCCCACACCGTGCCGCAGGGGAAGACGACCTTGCGCAGCCCGAGCCCGTAGCCGTTCCCGGACGGGTCGTTCGGGTCCTCGGGGACCGTGGTCTTCATCTCGCCGAGCTGGGCGGCGGGCAGCAGCCTGCCGAACAGCAGGGCCCGGTCGAAGCGGGCCCAGGCCGCCTGGCGGACGATCTCGGTCACCCGGCCGTGGCCGTCCTCGACGCGCACGACGACGCCCGGCGCGCCCGCGTCCACGACCTGCTGCGCGAGGGCCGCCAGGCCCATGGGGTCCGCGGCGGCCCGCGGCTCCGCGGCGGTGTGCGCGGGGGAGGCCTGCGCCGTCCCCGCGCACACCGCCAGGGAGCCGCCGAGCAGACCGGCGAGGGCGAGCACTGCGGCCGACCGGCGACGCGCCGCCCGAAATTGCTCGAACATGACTACTACCCCTCAGAGTTGGCGTCCTCGGCGTCGAACGCCAGTCTCCCGCCCGGCCGGCCGGCGGGGACTGGGGCAAGTCCCCCTTCTGCCATGGGGATAACCCCCTGCCAGTAGCCGTGAGGCGGCACTCACGCCTGCGAGGCGGGCAGCGGGTTCTGGGAACCTCCGGCGGCAGCTGCCAAGCGGGACCAGCACGCCGCCGGGGTCAGCGCGCCCTCCCCCGCGGCTTCAGCCCCACCGCCGGCAGCTCCGGCGCCCGCAGCCGCTCCCCCGCGTACCCGTGCACCTCGCCGAACCGGTCCCCCCGCTCCCACTCCTCCCGCGCCTGGGCGATCTCCTCGCTGGAGCGGCCCACGAAGTTCCACCACATACCACGTATTTGGCGGTTCTTCCCAGCTCAGAGCCTCGGTGGACCCTCCAGAGTCAGCAAAAGGTCAGCAAGACTCCCGGGGGTTCGAACCGATCATGGCAACCACCAACCTCATCCGCGGCATGGGCACGTTCTTCAAGGAGTGCGAGCACCCCGAGTCGCGGTGGAGCAGGTGCCCGCACGAGTACAAGATCCGCTACCGCAACGCGGCCGGCCGCCAGACCGAAGAGGGCGGCTTCACCACCCAGGACAAGGCGAAGGCCCGGCTCGCCGAGGTGTACCAGGCTCGGAAGAACTCACCGATGAGCCAGCGCAAGGCGGAGCGCATCCAGAAGTACGGCAGCATGCAGTTCTCGGAGTACGTCGCGGACTGGAAGAAGGGCCAGCGGCACCTGAGCCCGAGCTCGCTACAACACCTCGACTCGCTCCTGACGCATCATCTGCTCCCGGAGTTCGGAAGTCGTCGGATGGGCACCTTCGATCACAAGGTCGTAGACGCATTCATCCGGACCATGGAGCGCAACGGCACCGGCCTCGCCACACAGGCCAATACCTTCGACAAGCTGAAGGCCATCCTGCTGGACGCGCATCGACTCGGCCTCTACGAAGACAACCCACTCGACGGCGTCAAGCCGCCCCAGTACGACCCCAAGCGGGCAGTGATCCCGTCGATCGGCCAGGTGAAGGAGCTCCGCACCGCAGGAGACGACGCGTTCCGCGTGGTGGCCGACCTGATGAGCGGGTGCGGCCTCCGCAACGGCGAGGCGTATGCCGTCAACGTCAAAAACATCGTCGCGGACGACATTTATCGAGTCCACGAACAGGTCAACCACACCACCCACACATTCGCACGCCTGAAGCACCGCAAGGATGGCGAGTACCGCGATGTCCCGCTGCCCGCCTACACCAGGCAGACCATCGAGTGGTACGCCGACACCTACGGGACCGTCGACGGGTACCTCCTCCGCCGCCCTACAGACATCTCAAAGCCGATGCAGTGGTGGACCATCGAGAACCAGTGGCGGAGGATCAAGGACTCCGGCCTGGTCGACATCCCCGAGGGCATGGTCATGTACGGCCTGCGCCACTTCTTCGCCTCGAACTGCCTCGGCAACAACATCCCGATCACCGACGTCGCCGAGTGGATGGGGCACCGCAGCATCGACGTCACCTTCAAGATCTACCGCCACCTGATGCCCGGTTCCATCGGTCGCGCGGCCCAGGTCCTCGACCTGGCCGCCTGAACACCGCGGTGGGCCAGCCCGGTTGGGCTGGCCCACCCTCGTCAGCACAGTCAACCAGCAGAGATCCTTTGCTGGTTGACCCACGCCTGTACTTCCGAGATCTTGAACTGCAGCTTGGCGTTCCTGCCCGTCCCGAAGCGGTACGGCACAAGTCCGACATCAGCGGCTTCGCGGTAGACCCAGGCCACAGACATATTCAGATACTCTGCGGTTTGTTTAACGCTCATGAACTGCTCGGGCAATGCATCCTCCTTCTCGATCAACAGATCTGCCCGAGATCATCCAAGAAGGCGCAAACTTGGCGCCGCCGCCCTGATCCGGTAAGAGGCCTGCGCCCCATCGGGTGGATTGCCTGGTCATACCTCGGTTCTACTCGAGCCACTTGGCCCCAGCGATCGCACGGGACGCCTGACTGCGCCAGTCCGAACCGCGCAGGTCAGGGCCGTATCGGACGTTCCAAGGCCCCTCTTGTCACTCCCCGCCGGTAGCCTCTCGTGCCGTAGGGAACGACGGAGGGGCGTAGATGAACGAGGCGGGCACGGCTGGCCTGGGGACAACGGAACGCAGGCTTCCACCAGCAGCCGGGGCTGATCAGATGGCCGACCTGGCGAAGGCCGCGGGAAATCTGACACAGGCGTTAACGCGACGGGATGACATCGTCCCCCCTGATGAACTCCTGGGCCGATTCACGCTCGGGATGCCGCAGATGAAGGCTGGACTGCGCGAGAACTCGATCGAGCGCCGCGAGGCCCTGCTGTATCTCGACATGGCGAACCAGTTCCAGGAGTGGGCGGATGCCGTCGAGCGGGCTTCCATTCAGCTACGCTCGAACCTTCTGGCCGCTCTGGCGTTGGACCCCAAATCCTCGCGACGGAAAGCGCTGGTTCACTACTTCGCTGACTGGTTCCACGGCCTGTCCGTCTACACGGAAGCGAAGCTGGACCAGAACGGTGAAGCGGAGGCCGTCAATCCGGGTATCGACCCGCGGGGCATGGAACGTGCAAAGTCTGTCTTCATCCATGCCGCCTCCCCGATCCTGGAGTCCGAGTTCTACGCTCCGTCGCGAAAGCTCCTTTTCCGCTACGGACAGGAGGCTCAGCTATGCCTGGACCGGTTCGATCGGTCCCGAGAGGTCACTCTGGAGCTGAAGCGGGCACTGAGCGAGCTCGAAGAGTCACAAGCGTTCGCTCCCCGAACCGCCGCCTACCTCGACTACATCGACACCATGCACTTCAGCGAGTTCGAGCACCTGGTGGCCGACCTGCTCGACCGCGATGGCTACCGTGTCACTCAGCGCGGTGGTAAGGCTGGGGACCACGGCATGGATGTGATTGCTCTCGGCGAGTTGGGGCAACCCGTCGTCGTCCAGGTGAAGCACTCCGAGGGCGGCAACGGCAAGGTTGATGAGGGGGTAATCCGGGACATCGCGGGGGCATCGCGAGTCATGCACCCGTCCTCAATCGCTATGGTGGTGACGAATCGTCACATCACACAGCCGGCGCGGGATTGGGCGGCGAGGGAGAACGCATTCGTGCACCTGGTCGACCGTAAGAAGCTGCAGCGATGGGCAGAGGACGGGTTGCCGCTCGCTGCAGTACTCGAGGACGGCCGGTGACCCGGACACTGTCTTGGCAGTGTGCGGGGGTTGACCATGGTTAAGGGTGCCGTACTGCAGGGGTACCTCCTGGAGGAGGCGCTTGCCTGGCTCCTACGCTCCTCCGGCTATCGCCTGCTGGTGCATGCGAGCCAGGATCCCGATGAACTGGTGACCGACGGGAACACACTTCGGGTCCGGGGCCGGGGTGCGCTGCACCAAGTGGACGCGTTGGGGGAATTCGCTTTCACGCCGGCCTTCTCGATGCCCGTGCGGCTCTTCCTGGAAGCGAAGTTCAAGCAGGATCGTTGCGGACTGGAGATCGTTCGCAACGCTCACGGTGTGCTGCATGACGTCAACGAGAACTTCATGACACACGCCGGCAGGAGACCACGGCAGCGGTACCACTACGCGTACGCCCTGTTCTCGACCAGTGGGTTCACGCCGGATGCTCAGAAGTACGCCGTGGCCCACCAGATCTCGCTGGTAGACATGTCGGGTGCCTCATTCGCCTGGCTGCTGGGAACGATCGGCACGACGGCCTGGACCCTGGAGCAGGCACAGGGCGGTCTCGGGAAGTCGGCGACGTTCCCGGTGACGTGGTTGCGCACCGAACTGCGCAAGAGGCTGGGGACCTGGACCGCGTCTCCGAGCTTGCTGTCGTCGGCGGTGCCGACGGACGACAGGTTCCGAAAAGAGGCCGCGGCGGTGATCGCTGACTTCGCTGACGCGCTGCGGCGAAACGGCGGTGCCGAGCTGCTACTGGGCTTCCCTTCAGCGCCGTTCATCCTGCCGCTGGCTGTCAACAATCACCTGGCATTCACCTCGTACGCGGACGCCCAGCCGGACCATGCAGTACGAATCCGGCGACGGGGCAGCGGCGGGTCGGCGGAGTGGACCTTGTCACCGCTTGGCCAAGAGGGTGCCTACGAGCTCGCTTTCAAGCTGCCGGAGCAGGTGGAGGAGTGGATCAGCGACGTCGAGGAGAAGGAGCGACGGCGCACCGTGGAGGTGAAGGAGCAGTTCCTTTCCACGATCACGATCTACCGGATGAACGGCGGTGGCGTGCGGGCATACCAGCTGCGCTACGAGCCCAGTTCCCTCTCGCGTTCCTGAGCTGGCGAAGCATAGTGGTCGGCCTCCCCGCTCGAGGAGGCCGACCACGGTGTCAGACCGGCAGATAGGGGCTGGGCTTGCCGTGCCAGCTGATGTTCAGTGCATCGCGGGCCCGGGTGGTGGCCACGAATAGCAGGGACCGGGCCTTTCGCTGCTCGCGCTCATAGCGCGGCGGGTCTTCGGTGCGGTACCGGTCGATGACGTGGGTGCGGGGAATGATGCCATCGCTGGCGGCCACGATAGCGAGACGCTGGTACTCAAGGCCCTTGAAGCGGTGCATAGTGCCGACGTGGACCTCGCCATCGCCCTTGGGGCCTTCCTTCGTGAGCTCAGCGCACGTGATGCCGGCCTTGGTCTCCAGGTAGTACATGGCCTGGTTGACCAGGTCACGGTCGGCGACGCAGACGGCGATGTGACCGCTCGGATCCCTAGGCGATCCGTTCTCGTCCGTGGAGAGCTCCGCACGCCATGCAGTCAGGGTGGCAGCGAGGCCGGCGAGTTCGTCGTCCCAGCTGATATAGGGCGTGAAGGTGGGAGCAGGACCATGGAGGACGGAGCGGTAGCCGGCGAGGTTGTCGGCGCCGTCGTCCAGGTCGTCGTAGCTGACCTTCTGACCGGGCGCGCTGGGGTCGACCACACGGAGGGCCTCGGTGAGGATCTCCTTAGTGGTGCGGTAGCTGAGGGTCAAGCGGGAAGACCGGCCCCGGATGTGGATGCCGAGGGCGCTGAGGGCGACCTGGTGATCGTAGATGCGCTGGTGGGTGTCCCCCGCGATGAACATGTCGTTGGGAAGCTTCGGGTCGACCATGGCCCGGAGCATCTTCCAATGCGCAGGGCTGAGGTCCTGGGCCTCGTCGACGATGATGTGCCGGTAGCGGTAGTTGATGTAGCGCATGCCGGAGCTGTTGTCGCGGTGGATGAGGTCCTTGCCGCCGACTTCCTCCTTGTACTCGCTCCGGGCCTTGATCTTCGCTGCGCGTTCCATCTCGAACCGGGCTGCACGCTCGGAGACCTGTCCCCAGGTTTCCACACCGAGCTTGTCGAGTCGGGCGGTGAACTGCTCGAGGAGCTTCCAGATGTGGTTGCGCTCCGGCCGGGTGAGCGAGCGACCCCGGCCCGCCCTGCGAGCCTGGAAGTAGGCGGAGCGGGTGGGAACGGACTGCCCGAGGATGACCTGCTCCCACTCCTCGATGAGGAACTCGGGCTCCCAGCGGTGGTCGCCGAGTTCGGCGAGGAGCTGCCGCATCTCGTTCAGTGCCACGTGGTCGTAGACACGCTGGCGGCCACGACCGGGGGCGGTGTTCTCGCCCATCACCCTGGCGGCGAGCTGGTCGATGTGAGCGATTTCGACGCGAGCGAGAAGCTCGGGTTCGACCAGGGAGGCCAAGCGCAGACGCAGGTCAGTGGTGAGGTTCTTGGTGAACGTGGTCAGCAGGATCGCCTTGTTGTTGCCGGGCGGCAGCTGCTCGGCGAGGTACTTGACCCGGTGCAGGGCGACGATGGTCTTGCCGGTGCCGGGACCGCCTGAGACCCGGGCAGGACCGTTGTTGTGGCGGCGGACGATCCGTTCCTGGGTGGGGTGGAGGAACACCTTCCAGGCGCGGAAGTCGCCTTGGTCGATGGCAGCCTGAACGTCGTCATCGACGGCAGTGACCTTAGTACGGATCAAGGCCGCGGCGAAGTCGCCGAGATCGGGTTCTTGGCCGAGCTCGACGGGCTGGGTGATCTCCTGGCGGACCTCATCGATGGACATGCCGGCGGCGAGACCGTAGAGGACGTCCTTGGACAGCAGAGGGGCACCCTCAAGGAGCTGGTCCAGCTCTGCACTGTCGGTGACGGCGAGGGCCAGTTCGACCAGCTGGTCGGCAACGCCCAACTCGCGCAGCTGATCAGCGCTGTACGCGGCCAAGAGCGCTGCCTGGACCGGGAGAGGTCCCTGCGGCTCCGGCTCGGCTTCGGTGCGGGTTACGGCCTGGTCCGGCTCGGCCGGCGTGAGGGTGATGCCGGCGCGGCGGAGAGCACTGTCACCAACGACAGCGAGGTCGACGAACTCGATCTCGCCGGTGACGCGGTTGACGGCGACCTGGAGTTCTTCGTAGACGTCCTTGCGATGCCGGACGGCGATGACCAGCCAGCTCTCGGTACCGTCGGCGTCGACCCCGGTCGGTGTCAGCAGGGCGCGGTAGGAGTCGTTGACCCGTGCGGACCAGATACGGGAATCGCCCTTGAGCTTCTTCTTCTTGAGGCCGGGCTGGTCCGGCTTGTTCCGGAAGACGTGGCAGAAGTCGTAGAACTGGGCCTTGACCGAGCGGTCGAGCTTGTACAGCTCCTGTTCGGCCTTGCGGTACAGGCTGAGCCGGGCGGTCATCGGGTGGTGCCTTCCGTGTCGGGGAGCTGGTCGAGCAGGTCGTCGAGGTGGTCGAGCCACGCGGCGGCGGTCCGGACCGTCCAGCCATCCTGGGCGTAGGCCGCGTCGCGTCGCTGGGCCTCGATGTCGTTGTCGCCGTGGTGGGCGGCAACGACGACGATCTTGACGTCCGGAGTCTGCCAGGCGAAGTCGGCAGGCCAGAGACTCAGCCCGAGTTCGTATCCGAAGACCGGAGCCCGCTTGCCGCGTTCGGCGAGCGTCTCGGCGAGGCGGAGCAGATCTGGTGCTTCCTCAGCGTCCTCGCGGAGGATCTCCAAGATGTCCTCGTCCCAGGCAGCGTCTCGGATGATCTTCCTGAGGCTGGCCTCCAGCGGCGAGTCCGTACTCGGGGTCGAGGCGGCACTCGGTCGGGCGGACTCGGGCACGGGAGCCGATGCGGGGGCGAGTGCCGCAGTGAGCGAGTCGAGTTCGCCCAGACCGCCGCACACGGCGAGGACCTCGACCTCGAAGTCTTCGGCGCTGCTGGCCGCGAGCTGGACGCCGTCACCGCCGGCGAGGGACAGGAACTGGGTGATGTTGGTCCAGTACAGCCAGGACCGCCACCGCAGCTTGTGCTCGTCGGTGTCCAGGACGGCGTCGCTGTCGTCAAGGACTGCCAGGGCGGTCCACCGCAGTTCGTCGGGGTTGGCGGCGTCCAGGGCAAACACGATCGGCAGACCGTGCTCGTCCTGGGTGCTGAAGACGTGGACGGGGCCGATGCCACCGGCATCGGCTGTGATCGGCTTGTCCTGCCCCCGGCCGGCTCCGAGGGAAGCGAGCTGCTCACGGAGCGCGGCTACGAGCTCGCTCCGTCTTCCAGTCGCGACCACGGCGGTCGTGGCAGGGACAGCGGTGAGACCAGTGACCAGGGCACGGGCTCTGCGCGCCCACCGGGTGGCATCTGGATCCCGGAGGTACGCGATGAGGGTGTCGATCGGGTTCACGAAGACGGCTTCGCCAAAGTGCGCCCGGTGGCCCCCATACTGCTCGTAGGCAGCCCTGGCCTGCTCCTGGGCAGTGCCGCGGTAAGGCGGCCAGACAGGCCGGGCGCGCCCCTGACGCTGCTCGAACAACTCGACGTCGGCCCAGGTGACCTGGAAGACGATCTTGCCGTCGGCGCGGAGCCGAGTGCGCTGGGCCGCGTTCTTGGCGATGAGGTTGTGCTCGCCGCTGGCGTGGAAGCGGAAGCCCTCCGTGTAGACGTGCACGTTCTGCGCCGGACCACCGACGCGACTGAAGGTGAAGTCCGTGCGGGTGCCCCCCAGTCGGCGCTGAGCGGTGAGCCGCCAGTGCATCACGTCCGAGCCGTCGGTGAACCGCAGGTGCCCGCTGGCATGGCCGTCCTCGTCCAGCGACGCGTCGCCAGTGTCCTTCACCCAGCCCCGAAGGGCAGTCAGGAAGCGGGCCTCAAGGTCGGATTCGACCTGGGCGTCCAGCCCGACCAGGCCAGTGTGCTCCACGTCGCTGATGTCCCAGCCGTCCTCACCGTCCTCCTTGAAGAGCAGCGACTTCAGCATGCTGAGCGCGGCCTGCCGGGAGACGACGTCCTGGAACTGCTCGGGGGTGTAGCGGTGCAGGCAACGGTGGCAGGCTCGCCGCTGCTCCTCAGCGCAGGGACACGCCTCCAGCTGTTCGTACGCCCGAAGGAGGGTGTCCCGGAACGCTTGGCGGTCGGTGAGCCGGTCCAGGTAGCCGGTACCTCCGGGGAGCGAATCGAACAGCACCAGGAACCAACGGCGCTCGCCGCTGCCGTTGTCCGGCATGGAGGCCACCGTGGTGTCCAGGTGCTGCGGGTCGCCGCCGAAGTGCAGGTCCACACCCAGCCGCAGAGCGGCCCGGAAAGAGTGCACCCGTGCGTCCACATCCGCCGTCGCGGCCGGGATGAGGATCCGGAGCGCCTCGGTCTGCAACTGGTGGGCGAGCAGCACCCGCTCCTGCGTGACGCCCTCCTTCTTGCCGCGGCGCAGCGGGCACCACGGGCGGTGGTGCTTGAGCTCCGGGGAGCGGGCCGCAGCCGATTCCAGGGCATCGGTGTCGTGGTCGAAAACGGGTCGCCCGTCTGCGGTCGCGGCTCCGCAGGCCGTGCACACATGGAACGGGTTCAACCGGACCAGATGGCCGGCGAAGTCGTCACGGGCGGGAGCGTCGTAGCGGACCGGCCCGACGTTGATCCGGCGGATCACGGCCGTGCGGCAAAAGTCCACGCCGAAGGTCTCGCGGTCGTGCCGCCAGGATCCCGGTGCGATGCTCTCGACAGGGATGTCCACCGCGTCAACGACGGTGTACGAGCGGCGCTCGCGGTCGTCCTTGTCGTCGCGGATCCGGGCGTCCTCGCGCTTGTCCCGCGACGTCACGGTGGCCGGTTCGACCACCTGGAACAGGCAGGAGCCGTCGTCGGCAATCTGGCTCGTCTTGCACCGGGGGCACGACGAACGGTCGTTGGTAGCGTCCTCGGTGCGCACGTACCCGCAGCCCGGGCACACCCGCCAGGTGTGCCACTCCTGGCGTCCACCCGTGGACAGTTCCAGCCCCGTGACCTCATGGCGGTAGCCGTTGACGTAGAAGGTGTTGCCCGGCGCCAGTTCCTGGATCGCGTAGCGGCGTGGCCGCTCGTAGGAGAGGGTCTCGGACGTGAAGACGGTCTTGCCCGTCTTCGGGTCGATACCGTCCTCTCCGTACAGGGTCGCCGACAGCGTGGTCGAGGAGTCGATCAGGGCGTAGTTGGGTAGTAGTCCCAGGTCGCACAGGGCGCTCTGTGCCGAGGTGTCGCCCAGGTGGAGCAGCTGCCGGCCCACTCCGCGGCGCTCGGCGTCCAACTCGGCCTTCTGGCGAGCCTGGTCGGGATCGCTGTCGTGCAGCTCGCCGTGGGCTTCGTCGATCTCGCGCAGGCGCCCCCGCAGGGCTTCCTCGGCGCGGCGCCACTCGTGCTCCGCCTTCTCCACGGCGCTGCGCAGGCCGTGGCTCGCGTATGCCTTCAGGTCCTCCTGGGTCTGCTCGCTGACACCGGTCGGGAAGAGCCGCAGGAACCCCTTGGCCAGTTCCTCGCCCTGGTCGAGGGCCAGCTCTACGAGGTCGGCCAGATAGCCGGACGGGCCGAACAGGCGTGGCGCCTTGTGCGGCAGCGCGCGCAGCACGATGCCATCCGCCCGGACGAGACGGCCTGCTGCGGCAAGGTCCAGCAGGTGCGCCAAGTACTGGCGCCGCAGGATCTCGACGGCCGACAGGTAGCACCCGGGCGGCACGATCGTGCCGGCGATCAGGTCCTTCGGCCGCTCAAGGAAGTACAGGTCGCGGCGCCGCCGGTCCGGGATAGTCAGCAGGAACGCGTTGCCGGTGCGGCGGCCGGCGCGGCCGACCTGCTGCGCATACGAGGCAGGACGGCGCGGCAGTGCGGCAAGCACGACGGCGGACAGGTCGCCGATGTCGATACCCATCTCGAGCGTCGGCGTGCAGGACAGCACGTTGGGGTCCTTGAACCCGCCACCGCGCTTGAAAGCTTCCTCCACCCGCTCCCGCTGATGGCGCGTCAGCATGCCGGTGTGCTCGGCAGTGACCACCTGGTAGGTGCCCGCGCCGAGGTACAGCCGCCGGTAGTAGTCCTGCCGGTAGTCGCGGTCACGGTGGTGTATCCCCAGGCCCTCGGGCCGGTCGCCGGCCACCAGGTGGCCCTTTCGGCAGCGGTAGGAGGGACACGGCTGATCGTGCCACTGGTCAAGCAGCGACGGGTGGACCGTCTGCTCCCAGAAACACACCGGACACCGCACGTACGAGACCCGCACCTGGTCGTCGTCCAGCAGCCTGGCCTCGATGTTGCCGGGCTTGAGTCCGTACACCCGCACCGAGGTGTCGTTCGGGGTGCGCACCGATAGCAGCCCCATCGAGGCTAGTTCGGGCAGTAGCCGGCTCCACAGCTCGGGCGCCAGCTCGCGTGGCAGTCCGAGGCACCGGCGCACCCACCGCTCGTACCAGGACAGTCGGCCGGTAGCGAAGTCGAACTCGCTGCCGTTCTTGGCCTGTCCGAGCAGGAAGACGGGGGCGGCGATCCCCCTCGGGAACGCCCGCATGCCCGGAGCCCGCTTGCCCCAGACGAAGTACCGGCTGGTGCCTGCCTCGTCGATGTACTTGTCCAGCCACTGGTGCGCGACCGCACCGCGCGTGCGCAGCCGCTCCAGGAAGATCCGCACGAACGCCAGGTACCGGACATCGTCCTGCACCACCAGCGGCAGCCCGTCCCGCACGCACTCCTCGTGCAGTCGCTTGACCAGCGCGATCACGGCCGCCGGGTCGTCGATGCGCACCTGAGCGGCAGCCGTGCGGGTCAGCTCCAACGTACGGCCGTTGCGGGACCTGAAGCCGAACTCCATCAGCGCCTCGAACGCCAGTCGCTGCCCGATCAGCCGCCACGTCTTCAGGTCTCCACCGCGGCCCTGGCCGGACAGGAGCCGGTCCACGCCTTTGAAGCCGTGCAGGTCCGGCGGCACCACCGCTGAGAGGGTGTCCTTGTCCGTCGTGGCGGTGACGACGTTGGCGATCAGATCGTTCAGTGCGGTCGGCTCGTCGTGCCGCAAGTGGTCGGCGAGGAGCGCACGGAGCGAGAAGGTGTACGAGCGGTTGGCGACGAACCCGGCCCGGTGCGCGGCATCCTGCACCGAGTCGTTGAACATCAGCGTCTTGTCCTCGTGCAGCTCCTCGTCGAGCTCTCCGCCCGTGAACAGCTGCGTGATCGACGCCGCGGCCATCGCGGCAGCACCCGTACCGAGGTAGCGGATCGCGTTGCGCTCACCGCACGCCGGGCACCAGTCCTCCTTGGCTGCGGTGTTCGCCGTCTCCCCGAAGTTCACGAGGACGAACGCCGAGTCACGGGCCGTCAGCCGGGGCTCCTTGGTCTCCCGGTCGTAGTCGTTCAGCGGATCGGGCAGTCGCAGCCGCTTGCGGGTGCCGTCCAGCACCATCAGCACGCCGCCGGCGCCTTGGGACGCGGCCGAGCCCGCCTTGCCGCTGGCCGCCGTGAGCGGCGCGGCACCCGAACCCTCCCGGGCTTGCTGCTCCGTCGCGGTGATCAGGTTCCGCACCCGCGCCTTGTCCTGGCCAAGTGACGCCCGCCTGATCTTGTACGTGTCGAACTGAACGTCGTGGTCGTCGCTCTCAGGAGAGAACACCGCCCAGCCCGACCGCCCGCAGTCACGGCAGTAGATCGCCGGCAGGAACAGGTTCGCGCTCTGCCCCGAGGTCGCGGTCGTCACCGGCGCTGTACGCCCACCGTCGGCCGCGCTCGCGTCGGCCATGCCGGCCGCGTCCCAGCGGAACTCCGCCTTCGGCCACGGCAGCACCCCACGCAGCAGCCGCGACACCGAACGCGCCCACTGATGAACCTCAACATGGACGAAGGGCCGGGGCTCCGCCGGGGAGGATTCCGGATCCCGAGCGTACGAGAGCAGCGCGACGAACCGCGCGAGCGCCTCGGCCGCCTTCTCGGGCTGCCGCGCCACGGCCTCGGACCAACCGGCTGCGCCGGCCCGCCACATCACGTCCAGCACCTCGGCGCTGGTCTTCACCCCGCCGCCGAGGGCCTGCATCACCGCACGGGTGAACAGATGCCGCCTGAGGTTCCCGCCGAGCGCGAACGGGTCGAGATCCCGGACGTCCGTCACCTTCTCGATCAGATCCAGCAGCGCCTCGTCGCCGGTGGCCGGATCAGGCAGTGCCAGCAGCTCGTCGGGGGTCGGCATCGGCTGCATGGTCACTTTGCCGAGGGGGATGAACTCCTCGACCGTGAGCCGGTTCTCCCCCACGATGGAGTCCTTCGTGAACTCCGTGCCGAAGACGTGGGAGGCCACCTCCAACAGCTGTGCCGTGCCGTCCTCGCCCGTGCCTGAAGCGAGTGTCGCCGACGTCGCCACCGGACAGATCTTTCCGAGCGGACGGCCGTCCTCGGTCGCGCCCACGGCGGCGGCGAGCCGACGCAGCAGAATCCCGACGTCCGTGCCTTGGGCGCCGTCGTACGTGTGGAACTCGTCGACGACGACGTAGCGGATGTCCGACTCCCGCCACAGGGCGGCATCGTCCGCGCGCTGGAGGAGGAGGTCCAGCATCTTGTAGTTGGTGATCAGAATGTCCGGCGGGGACAGCTGCATGTCCGACCGCCGGGTCCGCACCTTCTCGTACTGCGTCGCCGCGCGCTCACCGATGTACAGGCCCGCCGACAGCCTCTCCAACTCGGCGTTCTGCGTGAGCAACTCGTTGATGCGCTGCGCCTGATCGGTCGCCAGGGCATTCATCGGGTACAGGAAAACCGCCTTCACCCCGGTCTTGCCTGCTGCCCGCTCGCGCCGGCAGTGGTCCAGCACGGGGTACAGGAATGACTCCGTCTTACCGGACCCAGTACCCGTGGTGACCAACGTCGGCTGTGGAGTGTGGCCGTGCGCCGAGCTCAACCGCGCGAACGCGACCGCCTGGTGTGCATACGGCCTGAAGCCCTCGCGCTGCCACCCCAGGTGCTTGCGCCACTCCTCGCCGGCCACGGTGAACGGCGTCCGGATCCGCAGGTACGGACCACGGAACATCCCCGACGTCTCGTCCCCGAGGAACCGGTGCAACGCCTCGCGTGCGCCCTCGTCGGTGAGTGCGTACGTCGTCGACAGATACTGCAGCAGGCTCTCCTTGAGCCCGCGCGCTTGAAGCGTCGGCCTCACGGCTTCGGCACCTCCTGCTTCACTGGGTCCCACTCGCCACGGGCGACAGCCTCATCGAGCCGCTTCTGGAAGTAAGCGTGAGCTTCGCGCATCTCCGCCTCGCGGTCGACCTTGTGGAACGGTGGCACATAGCCCGCGGGTGGAGGCACTACGGAGGGAGTGGCTAGGTGAGCTTGGAGCTGCTCGTAATGCTCCTTACTTTGACCATGGCCAAACGTGTAACGGTTTCCGGCGATCTTCCGTTCGTTACCATCGAACCACATGACTGATTCGAAATCTTGCAGCACAGGGAAGCGCGCCTTATACATTGCAATTAGCGCATCTGCAGAAACTCCGAGCCATACAGCAACCAAAGCGTCCAGCTCAACAAGGGCAGCTCGTCGTGAGCGTTCACTTCGCAACGGAGTAGCACTCGTCCAGATAGGAGCCACCGCATGGAGCGGCTGCAGTTCCGGCCAGCCGCACGCCCACGTTTCGTGTGTCAACCAAGCGGGATCAAAGAGTTCCATCCAGAGATCAGCGTACGCCTGCGTCAAGCAGTTAAGACGGAGCGCCCGGAGTAGCAACGCCGAGGCAAGCGGATGTTCGGGAACAGGTACCGGGATGCGCTTTACTGCACCCGGCTGCAAATGCCTGGTTCCCGTGATACGCAACAAGTAGTCCGTAGGCAGTGCACTCCAGAAACCGACCGTCAGCGCCACATCGAGGGCGCCCCGCATGGGAGAGCTGAAGATGGAATTGACATGCGCGGGTCCAGGGGGAAGCAGGGCGGAATACAGTGCACGCTCAGTATCAAGCGCAATGAATTCACGCCAGGCAATCCTATAGAATTCAGTGAATGGCTTCCCTCGGGAATCATCGAAGCCGGGGGCGACCCAGCGGTCGATAACATCCGCGACCCTATCGCTGTCAGCTGAATACAGAAACGAGGTTTCAGGGATGGCATCCACTGCAAGGGTTGCAAGATTCAATCCAAGCACCTCGCCAGCCCCCTGACTGGGCTGCTTAAACATCGGATTCGAAACACCAATCTGGGGACCCGAAAGAATCACATCACCCCACCTCCGGGGCTTGCAATCCTCACCCTTGGGGTTATGGCCGATAATCCCGGCCAATTTTGCCTCGGTCTCACGGAATCCGCGAGAAAATTGATCAGTGCGCTGCCCGAGGCGAATTGGATATTCGGCGAGCGCCTCCATGGCGTCAGCTTCCGCCGTACTGACAGGTGAGAGCAGACGCGCCTGCTCGACAGGCATTTCAAAGTCACCGGTCAACTTCTGCCATCGAGCGAGAATTTCTTCGGTGACACGAATGACTCGCTTCCTGTGCGGCCTCTCATCCCAGGAGTCGCCATACTTCACTCCTGGGTCCGACTGGCTCCCGTCATCACTCGGGGAACGACGCAGGACTTCGACGGAGAAAAGCCAAGAAAGGTGATCGAAAGAGATTTCGCCGCATTTCCCATAGATATGGACACCGAAATGCTTTGCTCGACTAACGGGGGGAGGGAAGAAGCGATTAGCAACATTCGCAAAGTCGCCATGGACCTTTAGGCGCGAATAGGCTTCCGCGCGAAGTCGACCTTCCGTGTCACCTGTGAAATGGGTGTCAGGGTGAATCATCCCCGCCGTACCGGCGGCCGATGTATGCTCCCAAACCTGCGACATGAATGCGCGGTACAGGTCAGGCTGAGTACCTGTCAACAGTGGGTACATCTGCGCTGATCCGAACACGGCGACTTGGGCGGTAGTGCTCGTCAGCTCGCCGCGTACATATCGATTTGCGACCTCGGATGCCAGCAGCTTTCGACGCCGACGGTCCTTCTCAATCGCTGGCGCCTTGTCCTCCAGCTCGAACCATGGCTCATGCTCCGCGAGCACAGCCGAATCATTCCAGCGGGGTCGCACCCACGGCGGATTCCCCACTTGGAGGTCGAACCCGCCGCCGCCAGCGAATACGAGAGCGAACTCCAACTCCCAGTGAAGAAATCCCTGATCCTCCGCGATATCATGCACTTCCCGCAGCCATGGAAAGCGGTCCTCCGGGTTGCCAGCGTCCATGCCCATAAAGCCGGGCAGTGTCTCCTCGAAGGTCTTAAGTGCGTCGAGGTCCTTGAAGCTGTCGATGAGGGTGCCTTCGGGCACGTCGGCCGTGCCGAGCATGGCCTCCAGGAACTCCAGCCAATCGTCGAGGTCGTTGAGCGGGACGGTCGGTCGGCGTTCCGGGGTCTTCGGCTTCGGCGCTGTCACCTGCGCCCTGCCTCGCGACGTAATCTGCTTGATCTCCACATTGGCGTCGTCCGCGCTCAGTTCAAGGTCCCCGAAGCTGGTCTGCTCCGGGCCGAGTGCAAACAGGGCTGGCGCTTCGACGAATCGCGGCATGGGCCGGAGCATGGGGGCAGCCAACGGTTCCGGTTCGGCGAGGGAGGCGGGTGGCTCCGTCGCCAGCGGCACGCCGTCGAGCAAGCGGCTAAGGCTGTCCACTCCCGTCACCTGATGGCACGTCACGTAATCACTGGCCGTGCCGTCGAGCAGCCCGGCCTTATCGACGGGCCAGAACCACAGCGCACACCAGGCGTCCATGATCTTCTTCAGGCGCCAGTACGGGGTGTCCGCAGCATTAAACAGGTCTTCGAGGACCTGCTCCTTGGTCACCGCCTGATCCGGGTGGCGCAGGAAGGCGTACTCGGGATCGGCCGGATCGGCGCCCCAGACGTCTATCCGCCGAGCGATCGCCCGCTCGGAGAGCTCCATGCGCTTGACGACGAGGGACCAGAGGAACTCAGTCCGCCGGGCGGCGTCCCGGAGGCGGGTGAACTGGGAGACCGGCTCCTTCTTCGCCTTGCCGACCTTACTGCGCTTGGGGCGTTGGAGGATGCCCTTCTTCCAGGCAGCGAGCTGTTCGACACCTTCCTTCGCGAGTTCCTTTGCCTCCTTCGAGCCCGCAACGGCAGCCCAACCGGGGCTCGGCAGCAGGAACTGGTGCACCGAGTCCTGGGGCAGCAGCTGGGACTCGCTTTCCTTGAGGAAGGGCAGCGGAGTGGGAGCCAGCGCGCCCTTGGCCTTGAGCCATTCCCTGCCGGTAACGTCGTCGGCCGCGTAGACGGCGCGGCGGGCGCCGATGAGGCTGTTGCCCCGGCGCAAGTGGAGTCCGAACCAGGGGGCTCGCATACCGGGGTGCATGGTGTTCAGCCACAGTGACACCTCGGCAAGTTCGACGCCGGTGGCGTTGAGGTCGACGCCATACGCGTTGTGGAGGGCGATGTACGCCTTGGCCTTCTGCTTCTCAGTAAGGGTGTCGGCGGTCGGGATCGTGACGCCCAGTTCGTCCTGCCTGCGGCGCAGGTACTCCTCAGCGACTTGGTTGATCGCCTCGTTGAGGAAGGCTCCCGAGCCGAGGGCGGGCTCGCAGATCTTGTACTTGAGCAGGTCGGCCGCACGGGTCTTGATGACGTTGCCGTCGGCGTCGCGTTCCTGGTCGAGGCGGTGCTTGAGGGTGAGCTCGACCGTGACCTGGGTGAGCGACTCGGGGGTGTAGTAGGAGGCGCTGGTCTCGCGGTCGCGGCCGGCGAGGCGGTAGACGAAGGAGCCCTTCTCGTACTTCTTGACGCCGCGCAGGCCCTTGCGGGCGTCATCCTCGTCGTACTGGACGAGCGTGTTGTCAGGGTACTGATCCTGCTTGTGGGAGGGGATGAGCCACGAGCCCTTCTCTGGGTCGCCACCCTTGGCGACCTCGCAGAGCTCCTCCTCGGCGATGATGCCGGTGTACGACATCAGGCCCTCGTACACGGCGCCGAGTTGGTTGATGCCGAGGTTACGGTACGAGATGAAGCCACCTCGCTCGCCGCGCTTGCCTTTCTTCATCGTGAGCAGGCGCAGCACTTCATGCAGAGCGACGTTGCGCAGGCGCAGGTCGAGCCAGCTCGGGGCATCGTCCTCATCGCTGCGGGGGTCGACGACGTTCCGGCCGATCAGGCGCACCGCGCCGGGTTCGAAGAGTTCGCTGCGCAGGGGTTCGAAGCGCAGGCCGCGGTCCTCGCTGCGGCGCTCGGCCTTGGCCTTGCGGGTGTTCTCGTCATCGCCGGGCTGGTCGTCGTCGGTCTCGGTTCCGTACGGACGGTGGCCGAAGTTGACCTTGTTGAAGAGGACGTCCAGGGATTCGTGGAGGTGGAAGCCGTTCCGGGCCTCTTCCTCGACGAGTTCTTCGTCGCGTTCGACGAGCTCGCGCAGGCGGGCCACGGAGTAGCCAGCCTCGTAGCTGCCGTCGTCGGCGGGAAGGATACCGAGTTCGGGGCGGGCCTCGGCGTAGAGGAGGAACAGAATGCGGTAGAGGTAGCGCAGGGACTCGCGGGTGAGTTCCCGAGCGAAGGGGATCTTGGGGCTTTCGATGTCGGCCGGGGTGACGTCGTTCTTCGGTTCGGCCATCCGTGCCAGGACTTCGTTGGCGATGATCTCCACCGAGCGCTGGAGGCCATGGCGCAGTTCACCGGAGACGCCGGCGGCGTTGGCACTGGAGGACTTCAGCAGGGCATCGATGGCCCGGCTCTGGTCGTTCTCACCCGGGCGGAGCATGTCCAGACTGAACAGAGCGGCGATGGTGGCGAGTTCGCCCTGCTGGGTGCGGTCGTTTCGTTCCAGCGCCGCGTCGAGGTTGACGGCGAGGTAGCGGCCCTCGCTCCAGGACTGGCGGTCAGCAAGAACGAGTACCCCACCGCACAACAGCAGGACGAAGCGGGGATGGGGTCCGCCAGCCTCGCCGAGCTCGCTCTGGAACAACCACGAAGCGAGGGCGGCGCCGGTCTCGTAGGTCTCGCTCGCGCTCACTCGCAGCGTGTGCAGCAGTCGGCCGGGGCCGGTGCCGTCGAGGGCGGCGTCGTTGTCGGCGGCCCAGCCGCAGTCGAGGGCGATGATCCCGTGGCCGTGGTACGCAACGGGCAGAGCGTGTTCGCGTCCGGCGCGGTGGACGGTGACCTCGGTCGGGGTGTCCTCGTAGCCGAGGGCACTCAGAACCGTTCGATGCCACTCAGATACGCGCTTGCGCCACTCGGTGTTGTTGTGGGTGTTCGGGCGGAACTCGTCTCCGGTATCGCGCTCGGCTGCATCGGCGAAGTACCCGCGTACGTCCTCGGAGAGATAGGCGCCGCGCAGGGAGCGGAGCTGCTCGCGCGGGGTCTTGCGCGGGTCGTTTTCGTCGCCTTCGCGCATGGCCCAGGTGGCGAACAGTCCCTTCTTCAGGTCCGTGCCGAGCTGCTCGGCGAAGTAGTGCGCGGCGAGGTATTCGCCGCGGTTACTGAAGGAGTCGAAGTCGGTGCTCATCGGTTGTTGCCTCCCTCAGCGGCGGTGAGCGGTTCCAGGACAGCGAGCAGGCGCAGCATCGGCTTGCCCGTCGTCTGCAGGGACTTGAGCAGTGTCAGCCGCGTGCTGGCGCTGCGGTCCACTCCGCGCTTGCCCGTTCCGTCAGATGAGAACAGGGCTTCCTGTTGCCAGTGCACGACGCGCTTGCGGTACGGGGTCAAGATTGCCTCGATCTCCTCCTCGTGCCGCTTCCTCAAGCCTTGCAGGTGCTGTTCTGCTCGGTCGATTGCAGCGGGCACGAGCTCTGTCAGGCCGTCGAGATCGCGCGGTGCGGCACGGCCGGGCATCGTCGGACCCACGCCGTAGTCGTCGAGGGCCTCCGGGGTCAGCGAGGTCACCTGAAGGGCGTCCGGTTCGCCGTGGACGGCCATCCACTCGACGATGGTGGGCCGCCCCAGGGCATTAGAG
Source organism: Kitasatospora acidiphila (assembly GCF_006636205.1). Lineage (NCBI taxonomy): Bacteria > Bacillati > Actinomycetota > Actinomycetes > Kitasatosporales > Streptomycetaceae > Kitasatospora > Kitasatospora acidiphila. Next base: position 1,194,684 of record NZ_VIGB01000003.1, read on the forward strand.
CAGATGCCCTGGACCAGGAAGGTCGGCGAGCTGACGGAGGCAGCGAGCACGGGCGCCTGATGGCGGCCGACCTCGACAAGCACCTTGTCGGTCAGCCAGTCCAGGACCGGGTGGACGTCGGTGACGTAGGAGACGTTCGGCCACTGCGACTTGGACGACTCCCGAGCCGCCTTGAGCCGCCGGTCCGCGAGGTCCTTGGAGAAGGTGATCCGAATCCGGCCCGGTTCACCCTTCCTGGGCATGATCCGCTGCTCGTCGAGATACGACTTAGGCAGTGCCTTCAGCCGGTACAGGAGGTCACGCGGGGGTTCGAAGGCGATCGTGCCGTCGTCGTCGCGGCGCAGCGAGAGCTGGTCCTCGGGATTGGGCCGGCAGACCTGGCGCAACGCCTCGTCGAAGTAGTCGGCGGTGGAGGCGAAGAGCTGCGGCACGTTAGCCCGTCGTACCTCGGGGTGCTCGGGGACGGCGCCCACCTGGCCGAGCAATCCGGATAGGAATGCGGCTCCGCCCTGTTGAGACTGCTTGATGGACTCCTCGACAGTCCGGCCGGCGATGAGATCCTGGGTGAGGCGACTCTCCTCTTCCTTCGCCCGGTACAGACCAGTGACAGCCTCCGCCGAGCCCTCGATCTTGTGCGCTTCCTCCTCACGCTTCAGCAGCTTCTCACCCACGAGACGGTCGTCGAGCGTGCGGGGCTCCCCCGTGGTCTCGTCCGTCCGCCAAGGGACGTCGCTGGTAAGGATCAGCGCGCGGAACTCGGGCTGGTGCTTCTGGCCGTAGCGGTCGATACGGCCGTTGCGCTGCTCGATGCGGATCAGGGACCAGGGCAGGTCGAAGTGGATCAGCCGGTGACACTGCTGGTGGAGGTTGACGCCCTCGGAGGCGACATCGCCCGTGAACAGGATGCGGATCGGGTCGTCGCGCAGCCCGAACTTCTCGACGAGCGCCTGCTGTTCCTCGTCGCTGGTGGCCTCCCCGTGCATGACCTGCACCACGCCGCCGAAGTCCAGCCAGGGCTTGTTGTCGTCGGGGCTGGCACCGCGTGGAAAGCCGAGCGCGGCCGGGACGGCCTGCGCGAGCCACTTCAGCGTGGGGATGCGCTCGGAGAACACGACCACGCGGGTCTCCGAGCCTGGGCCGACGCCCATCGCACGCAGCTCCTCCAGGAGGGCCGTCAGCTTCGCCGAATCCTCGTCCTGGATCTGTTCGGCCAGGGCCCGGAGATCCAGGAGGGCCGCTCGCTCGATCTTCCTTGCTTCCTCTCGGACCGCCGGGTCGAGCGGGCGTGCCTTTCGCTGTCCGGGCCGTGCGGGCTCTGTAGCCGGCTGCTTGTCCAACGTCGTCAGCCGCGTTTTGACGGTTTCCAGGAGCGCCTTGTGCGAGGACAGAAAGGACTTCAGCAGTTGGTAGGGCACCAGCTGGTGCCGGCTGACCGACGGCTGGTCCGGATCGGCCGGGATCCAACGCGTAGCGAGCTCCTGGAAGACGGCGAGCTCCTTCTCCCTCGCCGGAACGCGGATCGGCAGAGATGGTCCACGGTCCGCCCAGGCACCTTTCAAGGAGTCACGGACCTCCGGCGTGGTCTTCGTACGCCGGATGTAGAGGTGCTCCAGGTCCTTCACCTCGTACTGCGACGGGTTGGCGATGGCCGCCTCGTCCAGCATCTTGACCAGCTCAGCGAACGACTCCGTTCGACCGTTGTGGGGTGTGGCGGACGCCAGCACCAGCGCGTCGGTCTTCCTTGCCAGCAGTCGGGCGAGCTCGTTGTTCTTGGTGCCCCGGTTGACCAGGTTGTGGGACTCGTCGATGACGACGGCGTCCCAGTTGGTGTGCTCCAGGTGGTGTGCGTAGACGTCGCTCTTGAGGGTGTCCACGGAGATGATCGCCCGCTTGAAGTACGCGAACGGGTTCCGCCCGGCCGGAATGTCCTGTTGGATGCGCTGAATACCGGTGGAGTCCAGTCGGACCAGCGGGATCGCGAACCGGGTCCACAACTCCCGCTGGAACTGCTCCAGCACGTGCTGGGGGGTCACAACCAGGATCCGCTCGCCGCGCCCCCGCCGGATCAGCTCGGCCAGCAGCACCCCGATCTCCAGGGTCTTGCCCAGGCCCACCACGTCCGCAATCAGGATCCGCGGTTGGGGGTTCTTCTCCAACGACAGCGCCAACTCGGCTGGCCGCAGTTGGTGGACCTGATGGTCCATGAGGAACCGGTCAGCCAGCGCCAGCCCGTGCTCGCTCTGCGGCAGGAACGTCTTGCGCATCACCGCTTCAAGGAACAGGCGGCCCCGCCGGTGATTCGGTGAGTCGTCCGGGACAAGCCGGGTCTCCCGCGGGTCCAGCACCTGGATGGCGTCAAGCACACTGTAGAAGACCGCGTCTGTTCCCCGCACGAAGGACGAGATCCCGGTGACCTCCACCATCCAGCCGTCCTTGCCGACGTCCTCGGACTTCCGGACGAGCCATAGCTCGTCGCGGATCAGGACCTGGGACCCCGGAGCGTAGCCTGCGGAGCCGGTAGTCGGCCGCACAGCCGGAGCATCCTCCGGCTTCCAGGCCTCCCATACCGCATCGCCCTGGCCGCCAACGGCTTCCGCCTCGACGCTCAACGTCCGCTCCGATCCCTCACCAGTGGCCTTGGCGGCCACTCACATCCTGCGTGTCTTTTAACGACGGACTGCGTCGTCCTACGCACTACTCGAACAGAGCTCTCAGCCGGTGGTGTCGGCGGAGGAGTCACAGAACCGGATCGGCCGCATACAACACACGCAGCTCGTCCGCGATCCGCTTCGACGCCGGGGGCCGCCCCCTCGCCGGACCGGCCTTCGGCTGCTCGTTCCGCCGCCCGGTATCCGCAGACGGCCCGGGCAGGAGGACCTGCGGCTCTTCCGGTTCCGCCACCGGCTCCGCTTCGTCGATGCCGGACTGTGATGCACGTGCGGGGTCGTCGAGCGGGCTCGCCGGCCCGTTGTCCTCGACGAGGTCAGCCCGCTCCTGGAGGAGCTTCTCGAACGACACCGTCAGTGGCTCGCTGGGGGCTGCCGGGGCTTGGCCCACCCTGGTGTGGGCGATCAGCGCGAGCCGAGCCGCAGCAGGGGTCATCCTGCAGTCGGTAAGGACCTGCGCACACGCATCGGAGACCGCTTCCAGAGCCAGCCGCTCCTCCGGCGCGTGAGCGAGCATCGACTCCAACAGGGGAACCAGCGGCGAGGGCACACCAGAGAGATCGGGAGCGATCTCGGGGTTGGTGACCTGCGCCGCGATCGCCTCCCAACGTGATCCGTCATACGGATAGTGGCGAGCCGCCGCGTACAGCAGAACCGTCCCCAGCGCATACACATCCGCCGCGGGCGACACCTGCGGATGACCGCCGGCCTGCTCCGGCGGCATGCACCGCACAGTGCCGATGATCATCCCGCTGTGCGACAGCGTCTCCTGCGAGGCGTCCATGAACGCACCCAGTCCGAAGTCGATGATCATCGGACCGTCGTCGCCCATGACGACGTTCTGCGGCTTGAGATCCCGATGAAGCAGCCCCGCGGCGTGCACTGCCGACAAGCCCTCCGCGAGCAACGCCCCTAGGCTGGCCACCAGTGGCAGCGGCAGCACACCGTCGCTGTCCACACAGGCCAGCAGCGTGCGACCGGCCACGTACTCCATGGCCAACCACGGCCGGTCCGCGTAAGGGTCGGCGTCCAGGAAGCGGGCCACGCGGTTCGTGCCGATCACAGTGCGGGCGATCAGCGCTTCCTTCTCGAAGCGCGCACGCGTCAGTGGATCAAGCTTGTCGCTGCGGATGACCTTCACAGCGACCGGATCACCCGCCGGCGTGTAGGCGAGGTAGACCTCGCCCATCCCGCCCGAGCCGAGCTCCCGCGCCACCGTGTACCGGCCAATCCGCGTGGGCACCCCACTCATCCGTACCGACTCACCTTTCCAGCCGCGCCCATCCGATCGGCACTCTTGTCCCGGACCACTCTAGTCGGCTGAATGATCAGCCTGAGGGGCTTTCGTCCCGATCGGGACACTGAGCGACATGGTCGCCCCACCTCAGGCTGGATGAGGCCGCCGGCGACGAGTGGGACTCGCGTCGGTACTCCCGCTTCCCGGTCACGGTCAGGCAACCATTCCATCACCGACCCCGACCACGCCGCCGCGGTAGCCCACCTGCGCGAGGACGCCTCGGCTCGCGTCCAACGCTGACTTCTGCCGGCGGCGCCCCCGCCAGGTACCTCTATGCGGTGCCCGCCAGTAGGTCACGGACGCGGATGGCGGTTGCGTCGTCACGCGCGATCGCGAAGGGCAGCGCGTTGTCCCAGTCCACCCGAAATGGCTCCCCGGCCACCGTGTACTGGGCACCGCCGGCTTCCGCGACCAGCAGCAGGCCTGCCGCGTGGTCCCAGGCTGCAGGCCAGCTGAACGCCAGGGCATCCATGTCGCCCTGTGCCACCCGCAGGTACTCCAGCCCGGCCGCGCCGCAATACCGGAGCCGCACGCCGGGCACCTCAAGGCGGGCCAGCACCGCCTTCTCCTCAGGACTGGTGTAGTCCGGGTGCGTGATGGCCACCCTCAGCTCGGAGCCCGACTCGGGCGAACCGCTCACCAGGCGCCGCCCGTTGAGGTACGCCCCCTCACCACGCACGGCGGTGGCGAACTCCCCCAGCGCGGGTGCGTACGTCCAAGAAGCGAGCAGTTCACCGTGGTGTGCCAGCGCCACCAGGGTGCAGAACGCCGGGTCCCCGTGCACAAACTGACGGGTGCCGTCGACCGGGTCAACGATCCACACCGGCACGCTTCCACGCAGCGCCCCGTACACGCCAGGGTCGGCGTGCACCGCCTCCTCGCCAACCACGACCGAACCCGGCAGCAGCCCCGTGAGCGCGGCGGTCAGGTACTCCTCGGCGAGCCGGTCCGCGACGGTGACCAAGTCGTGCGCGCCGGCCTTGGACTCCACTTCGTGGTCTGCCAGTTTGCGGAAGCGAGGCATGATCTCCGCGGCCGCGGCCTCGTGCACGGCCTCCTCGACGGCGCCCAGGCGGTGGGTCAGGAAGTCATCGATCACGCCCCCAGCCAAGCACACTCCCGCGGTAAACCGCTGTCCGTAAAGGAAGATGGAGTGCCAATTCTCTTTTGGTTCAGTCGTTCAAAGTCGCATGCACTCCCGCAGGCAGCTGTGTAGTCCTTCTGTGTAGCAAAGCGCTACTCTGCGTGGGGTGTCCGGCGATGGCCGATCTGTCGAAGCTCCCTCGAGGTCGCACATGCAGTCGCACGAGACGAACTGGATCGAGTACTTCAGCTCTGGCGGATACCGTGACGTGGTCCCGCTGGCCGCCGGGATGGAGGGTGCGGTCTACCGCCTCGGCCAGGGGCTGGTCGCCAAGGTCTGGGGTCGGCGCGAAGCTGCGGAGTTGAAGCGCCTGCAGAAGTTCTACTCGGACATCTCTCGGGCGGGCCTGTCGTTTGCGACACCGCAGATCCTCGAAGTCCGCGAGGTCGATGGGAATGCTGTAACGATCGAGAGAGAGCTGATGGGTCGGCCGCTCAAACAGTTCGTGGGTGCCGGCGTGCCACCAGAGGCGGACGCTGCCGTCATAGAGGTACTGCGGGGATTGGCCATGGTGCCAGCGACGGCAGCAATGCGTCAGCTGGCGGTACTGGATGAGCCGACGCCGTTGTGGGAAGGCGCGGAGAACTGGGCGGCCGCCCTTAACGGGTTGCTGCAGCGTCGGGTTGCGTCGTTCGGAGACCAACTGCGCTTGGTGGTCGATGGCTTCGACGTTGTCTTCAGCCAAGTTGCCGAGCTTGTGTCTCGGCAGGCTGAGCGGCCGCAGTCAGTGGTGCACGGTGACGTGTGCTTGGAGAACATCCTCGTGGGCGACGATCTGCGGCTGACTGCCTTGCTGGACTTCGGTTTCCTATCTGGCGCGGGCGATCCTGCATGGGATGCGAGCATCGCTGCGGGGATCGTCGACATGTACGGGCCTCACGCTCGAGAGGTCGATGACCGGCTTACTCACCGGGTGGCGCGAGAGTTCGGTTACCCCGTTGAGCTGCTGCTCGGATATCGCGCCGCGTACGGGATCGCAGCGTCCAACGCGTACGACCCGAATGGGGCCGACGGACATTTCTCCTGGTGCGCCGCGGTACTTGGGCGTGAGGATGTCCGCGAGGCTCTTGAAGCTGTTGCCGTCTGAGGAACCGTTCCTCCCCTGCCCGGATGGAACACGGGCCTCTCGGCATCAGCCGACTGGTCTCCTGAACCGGTCGATGGCGTCAGGAACTTCGCCGAGTCGGCCGCCCTGGCAATCGCTCGCAGATGCCCGTAGAGGTGGTAGCGGTCGTACAGGCGTGGCAGGGCGATACCGGCGGCTGGCGGGTTCAGACCGCCACCTTCCCCTTGATTGCTTGCGCCACAAGTTCGGCGACAGGAGCGTGCGAGTCGCGATCGAGGTGCAACCCGTCTTCACCCACGCTGGCCACATCGCCGAGGCTAACGAACGCCAATCCACGACTCACCGCCAAAGCGCGAAGTCCGCCAGCCAACTCCTGTGACTTATCGATTGATTGACGATCAAAGTCGGCACCATAGAGTTCGGCGAACTTCGGCCTACGATTGTCCGGAGGCACTGGGGCCAGCAGGACAATGTGACTTTGGGCACCGTCGCGGCTACTTGCCGTGACCAGGATGTCATCCACGAGTTCGGATACTGCAGAGACAATCTGAGCTGAAGAGCGTTCGAAGCGGACCTTGAGGTCGTTCGTACCCAACATCAATACCACGATATCCAGCGGCAGATGCGTCTCCAGGCACGGCCGTAGGTATTCGCGACCATTGGCGCCGATTTGCTCGCAATCGTCCAAGTCGGTCGTACGCCCGCTCAGCCCCTCCTCGATGACGCTGTACTCGTCTCCCAACAGGCGCTGCAACTGACCCGTCCAGCGCATGTCGACGGGCCATCGTCCGAGCTCGACCTGCTCGGAGCGCTGTCCGTAGGTGTTGGAGTCACCGAAGCAAAGCACGGTAAGCGCATCGGGGTTGGTGAGCACTCGCCGATGATACTCGGAAGAGCGCCGGATCTGCTGGCGAACCGCAGCAACCTTGCCAGACATTCCGACGTCAAATCCGTTGGGGGGAAGCAACTTCGGCACGATGACATGACGTCATGCGTCATGTCGGGTGCTGTCGCGGGGTAGCCTCCGCAAGGACCGGTGCCAGTTCCGCGTAGTACCCGCGACCGACTATGCGGACGAGGAAGGCCCGCTACAGGCCCGCCTGCGTTACCGTCAGCGGTCTCCAGAGCAGACAGAATCTGGCAA